>CAWCMG010000008.1:0-525033 GCA_963796575.1 uncultured Solirubrobacterales bacterium
CGCGGCTGCGGAATTCTCAGATGTCGCGGGGCGGGCTAACGCTGTCGCGGTGGCCATCGCAGCGAGATAGTCAGAACGGTTCCACGTCCGGGCTTCGAGGTGAGCCCGACCGTGCCGCCAAGTGTTTGGATGCGATCGAGGATGTTTCCGAGGCCGTCGCCGTTCGCGGTGTGAGTGGGGTCAAACCCGTCGCCGTCGTCGGCGATGCGCGCAACGAGCGTGGCGTGCCGGTGCTGGAATCGGAGCGTCACGCGGGCATCTCGGCCTGCGTGTTTTGCGACGTTCTGGATGGCCTCCAGGCAGGAAAAGTAGACGGCGACTTCGGCTTGCTCGGTGCTGCGGGGCGCGGTCCCTTCCAAGCGTATGTCCAGTGATGTCCGCATTGCCTGCGCGCGCAGCGCTTCGAGTACGCCGAACGCGGCGAGCGGCGAGGGGTAGATCCCGTGGGCGATGTCGCGCACGGAGTGGAGCGCCGCCTCGGCATGAGCAACCAGCTCCGATAGCGTGCCGGCGCGCGCGGGCGAGGTGTCGAGATCCTGCTTGGCCAGCGTGAGTTTGACGATCAGCGCGACGAGCTCGTTCTGGACTCCGTCGTGCAGGTCGCGCTCCAGGCGCCGGCGCTCGTCCTCGCCGGCGAGGAACGTACGCGCTTGGAGGGGGAGCGACGCCCGCACCGGCTGCGAGTTGCGTGGGTCGGCCGAGCGTGACCGCAGCTGTCGGCGCTCCGCACGTAGCTGTTTGATCTCGGCCGCGAGTTCGCGGTTTCGGGTCTCGAGCGCGAGGCATCGACCGCTTAGCCCCGTCAGCGCCTCGATAAGGCCCTCGCGGGCTGCCCGCTCGGGCCGCGCGACCCGCCCGCCTTGGTCACGCCGTTGACGCGCATCAGCGATTGTTGCGGTCTGGGCATCTACGGCAACCGCTCGGCCATCTGTCGGGCCAGCGGTCGATCTCGCCGTTCGCCAGCCGTCCAGCTCCACCTCGCGGATGTGCGGATTTCCACGGATGCTCGTGCTCATTGACCGGGACATCATGACGCTGGTTGCTGCGCGTGTGGCAAGCTGCAAGCGATGTTCACCCGGGTGATTGATTCTCACCCCGGGGAACGGATCGGGGTCAACAGGAGTGCGTTCTCAGACGGCACCGCCGGGTGCCGGTCATTTCGGGGTGATCGAGCCGAAGCTGTTGCTGCCTCGGGTTCATGCCGGGATGCTGCGCCGGACACGCCTGCTTGAGCTGCTCGATCGCGACCCCGGGACCACCCTGACGGTGCTCGACGCGGCAGTCGGCTACGGCAAGACGACGCTGCTGCGCTCCTGGTGTGCCGAGCGTCCCGAGGCCGTTATTTGGATGACGCTCGATGTGGCCGACGATGATCCCGCACGGTTGTGGACGCACCTTGCAACGGCCGTCGAGCGGCTCGGTCACGGCCTCGGCGACAGGGCGCTGGCTAGCCTTGGCGTTCGGGGAGCGCCGATCGAGACGGCCGTCGACGAGCTGATGAACGGTCTGGTCCGATACGAGCGCCCGGTAGCGATCGTGCTCGACGACCTCCACACGGTCGGGAGCGCGCGTTCGCTCCGTTCGATCGCGCACGCGTTCGAACGGTTGCCGCCTAATGTGCGCGTGCTCGCGTCGACGCGGTCCGACCCCCCGATCAGTCTCGCGCGCCTGCGGGCGCGAGGGGCGCTGACCGAGATCCGCGCGCGCGAGCTGGCGTTCACCGTCGAGGACACGCGCGAGCTGCTCGTGCGCGAGGGGATCGAGTTGTCAGGCGAGAGCGTCGAGTTGCTCGTCGAGCGTACGGAGGGATGGCCCGCCGGACTGTATTTGGCGGCGCTTTGGCTTCGTGACCTCGAGGATCCCGATCGTGGGGTCCGGTCGTTCGTCGGCAGCGCTCGGCACGTCGCGGACTACCTGACCGATGAGGTGCTGACCACGCTCGCACCGCAGACCAGAGACTTTCTGCTGCGCACCTCGGTGCTGGGACGGTTCACGCCCGATCTGTGCGACGCGGTCCTCGACCGCGAGGACTCGGCCACGGTGCTCGAAGAGCTCTGGCGCTCGAACATGTTCCTGGTCGCCCTGGACGCCCACGCGGAGTGGTACCGCTATCACCACCTGTTTGGCGAGCTTCTGCAGCTCGAGCTCGGGCGCGAGGCCGCGCCCGAGCTCCGTCGGCGCGCGGCGGACTGGTGTCGAGCGAACGGGTTGGTCGAGGACGCGATCGAATACGCCGCTGCCGCGGCGGATGCCGAGACGGTGGTCGCGCTGCTCGTCGAGCACCACCGCGAGTTCGTCTGGGGCGGGCGGCTCACGCAGTTTGTCCACTGGGTGCGGTGGCTTCCCTCCGAGCTTCTGCTCGAGCACCCTTCGCTGCCAGCAGCCGCGGCGTTAGCCGCGACGCTGCTCGCCCGCCCGGCGGTCGACGTTGAACGACTGCTCGCGGTTGCACAGCGTGGCGGGCGAGAGCGGCCGCAGTTGTGGTCGCCGTACCTCGAGACGATCGTGGAACTCACCCGCGCGATTGCGATCGAAGGCGGTGACGTCGGAGCGGCCGTCGAGCACGCCCGTCGCGCCGTCGCGGCCGCCCGCGTGGGCGCCGACGTCCTTACGGTCGGCGCCCTCGCGACCCTCGCCCACGCGAAGTTCTTCGCGGGCGATCTCGACGAGACCCGGCGGGTCGCTCTGGAGGCCGCCGAGCGACATGACGCGCCCGACCGCCCCGACGGCTATATCGGGAGCCTCGGGTTGCTCGCCTTGGTCGATGCCGAGCAGGGGCGAACCGAGAGCGCCGAGGCGTGGGCTCGTCAGGCGATCAGCTACGCGCGCGCGCGGTTCCAGACGGACTCCTGGAGGCTGTCGATAGCGCATCTCGGGCTTGCTCTAGCGTGCGCAGCCACGGGGCGCCTCGATGACGCCGAGCGCGAGGCGCTCCGCGGCGAGCAACTGCGACGCTCGCCGCAGCCCACCGTCGGTCATGCTCATGCCCTGCTCGTGCTCGCCCATGTCCGCGTCGCGCGATCGCGGCTGGAGCGCGCAGCCCGCGATCTCGAGCGCGCACAAAGGGCGATCGCCGAGTTTCCCGACCCAGGGCGCCTACCCGTGATCGCGGCCACCGTCGAACACGACCTCGCCACCGCCAGGGCGAACGCGGGAACCCGTCGCGTCGTCGAGGAGCCCAGTGCGGCCGAGCTCGCCGTGCTCCAGAGCCTCGCGACCGGTCTCTCCCGACGCGAGATCGGCGCGAAGCTCTACATCTCGCTGAACACCGTCAAGACCCACACCCGCGAGCTGTACCGCAAGCTGGGCGCAACATCGCGCGCGGACGCCATCGCGAGCGCGGAAGCACTCGGCCTGCTCGAGCCCCACTGAATCACCCGGGTGATCCTCTGCCCCGACGGCCCAAACCGCCGCCACCCTGAGGCATGCTGAGAATTGAATGTCACCGTCTCGCTACCGCCTCGTCGTCGCCGGAGAACTGGGACCACGCTACGCCTCCGCGTTCGACGGGATGACGATCCGCGCCCATGACGGCGAGACCGACATCACCGGGCCGATCATCGACCAATCGCATCTCCAAGGGCTGCTCGAACGAATCGCCAGCCTCGGACTCACCTTGCACAGCCTCACCCCAATGGAGACCGAGAACGCCGAGCCTGGCGCGCAGCCATATGTACAACGAGCCGGGGCCATCGACCCCGATCCCCGCACGACGTCGAAGGGACCGTGAACACATGACCTTTCTCTGGATTCTGCTGGGCATCGTATACGTGATGTGCTGGATCTTCCTGGGTCTGGCGACGTTCCGCAAAGGGCACTACTGGATGTTCTGGATCGGGTTCTTCCTCCCGTTCCTCTGGATCATCGGCGCCCTAATCGCCCCCACACCGGCTGCCGCCGCCAGAGCGTAGGCGCCCCGCCCCGCAAGCAACATCTCAGACACAGGAGCGCTTATGACGACGACCACTTCCAAGACCCGCCCCGCCGGCGGGTCCCACCCGAGCGCGGCTTCCCGCCGAAGGGCGACGCCACCGGTGCCGCACCTGTCGGCGGCGCAGCGGGTCGCGCGGGGTAAGGCGGCCCGGGCGGAGATCCCGCGTTCCAGTCATGCGACGTTCGAGCCCGCGCCGGAGCGCGCTGATCCGGTCGAGTTGCTCGAGCGCCAGGCGCGGACGCGGGTGCCGGAGTTGGTGCCGATCCGGTACGGCCGAATGCTGGTCTCGCCGTTCACTTTCTATCGCGGCGCAGCGATGATCATGGCCCACGACCTTGCCTCGACGCCGCGGTCGGGGCTGACGGTGCAGTGCTGCGGGGACGCGCACCTGTCGAACTTCGGCGTGTTCGCGTCGCCCGAGCGGCGGCTGGTGTTCGACGTCAACGATTTCGACGAGACGCTCCCCGGTCCGTGGGAGTGGGACGTCAAGCGCCTTGCTGTGAGCATGCTGATCGCCGCCCGCGACAACGGCTATCGCACCAAAGACCAGGACCGGATCGTGCTCAACACCGTCGGGCGCTACCGCACCGCGATGGCCGACTTCGCGGGAATGAAGAACCTCGACGTCTGGTACTCCCACCTGGACATCGAAGGGATGATCAAGGAACTCGCCCCGCAATTCAAACAGAAGGTGGTCAAGCAGACCGAGAAGAACCTCGCGAAGGCCCGCACCAAAGACAGCCTGACAGCGTTCTCCAAGCTGACGGAATCGGTCAACGGCCATGTCCGGATCGTTGACCAATCGCCGCTGATCGTGCCGATCGAACAGCTCGCACCCGGGCAGGAGCGCGACGAGATGTTCGAGGCGCTGCATCAGCTCCTGCGCGGGTACCGCCAGACGCTCGAGTTCGACCGGCGGGTATTGCTCGAGCAGTTCGAGCTGGCCGACTTCGCGCGCAAGGTCGTCGGGGTCGGCAGCGTCGGCACGCGCGCATGGATCGCACTGATGCTCGGCCGCGACGGCCAGGACCCGCTGTTCCTGCAGATGAAGGAGGCCGAGGCGTCGGTGCTGGAAGAGTTCCTCGGCCCAAGCAAGTTCAAGAATCACGGGGAGCGTGTCGTGGTCGGACAGCGGCTGATGCAGGCCACCAGCGACATCTTCCTCGGCTGGCTGCATGTCGAGTCCGGGCTCGACAACCAACCTCGTGACTTCTACGGTCGACAACTCAAGGACTGGAAAGGCTCCGCGGAGATCGAGCAGATGGTCCCGGAGGCCATGGCCACCTACGGCGGGCTGTGCGGCTGGACGCTCGCTCGTGCGCACGCCCGCAGTGGCGACCGGATCGCGATCGCCGCCTATCTCGGAAACAGCGACAGCTTCGACCGCGCAATCCTGGAGTTCTCAAACGCCTACGCCGAGCAAAACGAACGCGACTTCCAACAACTCGCGGCCGCGGTCAAATCCGGAAGGATCACCGCTCAAACGGGCCTCTGACCGCGCAGCGATAGGAGAAAGACCGATGGCTGACACACCGACCGACGTTCTCGTCGCCGGCTACCAGGACATAGGGACCGCAACGAATGACTTCGAGTCACTCGTCGCTCGCGTGAAAGAGAAGGACATCGAGATCGAGGGCGTGATCCTGGTCACTCACGACCAGGACGGCAATGTCTCGGTCCGGCAGACTGGCGATCATCTCGGTCGGAAGGGCGCGGGCTGGGGCGGCGGGGTCGGTCTGGCGGTCGGTCTGTTTGCGCCGCCACTGCTCGCGTCGGTCGCGGTCGGCGCGGTCGCGGGCGGGGTGATCGGCAAGTTCGTGGATCATCGCGTCGAGAACGAGATCCACGACAAGATCGGTGAGAACCTGCCGCCGGGCTCGGCGGGGATCATTGCGGTGTTCGACGAGGGCCAGCGGCTCGGGGTCGAGCAGGCGGTCTCCGGCGCGCTGCTCAAGTCGGTGGTCCAAACCGACAAGTCGGGGGTGGCGGCGTTGAAGGATTCGCTCGCGGAGGCGATGGGGAAGTTCAGCCCCGACCGCACAGTGCTGCCGATTCCCGACCGGAAGTTCGGGGGGACGATCGGGCGCACGATGGATCAGTCGGTCGCGGACTGGACGATCGTTCCGGGTCCGAAGGCGCCTGATAACGCCCCGAATGTCCTGATCTGCCTGATTGACGATGCGGGTTTCGGGCAGCCGGACACTTTCGGCGGCGGGATCAGGACGCCGAACCTAACGCGCGTCCAGGGGTCTGGAGTGACGTATAACCGGTTTCACGTGACCGCGCTGTGCTCGCCGACGCGGGCGGCGCTTTTGACTGGCCGTAACCATCATCGGGTGGGGTTCGGGTCGATCGCTGAGTATCCGGGGCCGTTCCCGGGGTACACCGCGGCGCGCCCGAGGAGTTGCACCGGGCTGCCGCGGATCCTGAGCGAGAACGGCTACGTCACTGGTGGGTTTGGAAAGTGGCACTTGACCCCGGACAACGTTCAGGGAGCAGCGGGTCCGTTCGACCACTGGCCGCAGTCGTGGGGATTCGATCACTGGTACGGGTTCCTCAGCGGTGCCGCCGGCCAGTACGACCCGATCATCACCGAGGACAACACGACGCTCGGGGTGCAGCCGGGCAAGGACGGAAAGCCTTACTACTTCCCCGACGATCTGACCGACAAATCGATCGAGTGGCTGCACGCCGTCCGGGCCCAGGATGCGCAGAAGCCGTGGTTCATGTACTACTCGACTGGCTGTGCGCACGCGCCGCACCACGTGGCAAAGGAGTGGGCAGACAAGTACAAGGGCAAGTTCGACGACGGCTGGGACAAGTACCGCGAGCAGACGTTCGAGCGCCAGAAGAAGCTCGGGATCATCCCGCAGGACACGGAGCTGACGGAGCGGCCGGATCTGTTCCCCGCCTGGGACTCGCTCTCAGATACCGAGAAGCAGCTGTACACGCGGCAGATGGAGGTGTACGCCGGCTTCCAGGAGAACGCCGACTGGAACGTCGGCCGGCTGTTGGACGCGATCGAGGAGATGGGCGACCTCGAGAACACGCTGATCTTCTACGTCTGGGGCGACAACGGCGCCAGCATGGAGGGGACGGTCACGGGCTCGTTCAACGAGATGACGTTCCTCAACGGCGTCGTGCTCGAGCCCGAGCAGCAGCTCAAACTAATCGACGAGCAGTACGGCGGGATCGACGCGATCGGCGGGGAGCACACCGCCCCGCACGTCGCCGCCGCGTGGGCGCACGCCGGCAACACCCCGTTCCAGTGGGGCAAGCAGATGGCCAGCCACCTCGGAGGGACGCGCAACCCGATGGTCGTCGCGTGGCCCGACCGGCTCAAGCCCGACACCGACATGCGCACGCAGTTCACGCACTGCATCGACATCGCGCCCACCGTGCTCGAGGCGGCCGGGATTCCCGAGCCCACGCAAGTCGAGGGGATCGAGCAGGAGCCGATGGACGGCACCAGCTTCCTGTACACGCTCGACGACGCCAAGGCGCAGGAGCAGCACACGGTTCAGTACTTCGAGTTCGCCGGTTCACGCGCGATCTACAAGGACGGCTGGTGGGCGTGCGCGAAGCTCGACCGGATCCCCTGGGACTTCTCGCCCGACACGATGAAGCGGTTCGCCCCCGGGGCCTATGACCCCGAGAAGGACAAGTGGGAGCTGTACTACCTCCCGGACGACTTCTCCCAGGCGCACGACGTCGCGGCCGAGCATGCGGACAAGCTCGCGGAGCTCAAGGAGCTGTTCTGGCAGGAGGCAGAGCGCAACCGCGTGCTGCCGCTGATGGGAGCCATGTCGATCTTCTTCGGCATCCTGCCGCCGCTGCCAACGATCACGCGGTTTGCGTTCGACGGCGACGTCCAGAACGTCCAGCGCGGAACGGTCCCCCGGATCATGGGTCGCTCCTACGCAATCGAGGCGGAGCTCGAGATCCCCGACGAAGGCGCTGAGGGGGTGATCGTCGCCAACGCCGACTTCATCGGCGGGTTCGCGCTGTGGCTCGACGAGCAGCGAAAGCTCCACCACACTTACTCGTTCCTGGGCGTGGAGACCTACAAGCAGATCTCAGACGAGCCGATCCCAAGCGGTCAGGTGACCGTGAAGATGCTGTTCGAGGCCGACGAGAACAAGCCCGGCACCGGCGGCAACGTGACCCTGTGGGCGGGCGATAAACAGATCGGCGAAGGCACGATGCCACGGACCGTCCCCGTCGCGTTCTCCTCCTACGCGGGCATGGACATCAGCCGCGACAACGGCCTCGTCGTCGACCTGGACTACGAGGCAAGGGCCCCGTACGCGTTCACCGGAACCGTCAAGCGGGTCATATTCGACCTCAAGCCGGCGATTCACGGAGACGAGCACGCGCTGCACCAGCACACGAGTCTCAACGCGGTCGCGCAAGGCGTCGGCGCCTAAGTACACATCGGATCAGGATGCTAACAATCACGATCAAACTGGAGGCAAGCGCGATGAACGACGAAAACATCGACGAACTCGGACCAGTCGACTACGTGGTGGTCGAGTTCCCAGCTGATAAGGCGAATTTCTCAGGTGAAATGGCAGCCGAGCTACGGGGCCTGATCGAAAGCGGCGCTGTTCGCCTGCTCGATCTGCTGTTCCTTCGGAAGAACCTCGATGGCTCGGTCGAGGGTTTCGAGTCTCACGATTTCGGCGACGGCGAGCTCGACGAGCTGCGCGCGCTCGAGACCGAGCTCGCGATGCTGCTGGCCGAGGAGGACGTCGAATCGATCGGGGCCGCGCTGGAGCCGGGTAGCGTTGCGGCCGTGCTGATCTGGGAGAACGCGTGGGCCGCACCGTTCGGTTCCGCCGTCCGGCGATCCGGCGGCCAGCTCGTCGCCAGCGGCCGGATCCCGATCCAGGCACTCGCGGCCGCGCTAGAAGCAGAAGAAGAGACCACGAAGGAAGGAGTCTGAGATGCTTGGAAGAGGTCGAGTTGGCAGACGCGGTGTTCTCGGAGGCCGACCGGTTGCGCGCACCGCAGCCGTGGCAGGTACCGCCGCGGTCGTGACACGAGGCGTTCGCCGTCGAGGCGATCGGCGCGAGGACCGTCGCGATGACCGAGGTGATCGACGGGACGACCGCCGATAGTGGCGTTTCGGCCGTTGCGCGCCGCCCGTTCCTAATCGCGGCGGCTCAGCCATACGAGCCGCCGCGGTAAGCATCCCCTCCGACACCCCCGTCGCGAGCTCCGGCCCGACGCTCCTGACGGAAACGGCGGCCGAACATGCGCCGTTACGGTGTGATCGACGAGCGGCAGCGAGAGCGACGGTCGGGGAGAGCCGACGGCAGTAACTACGTATCCGCTCGGCCTGGGTCTACCGATTACGCGGGCGACGATGCGACCTATGTTCGATGCATTGGTTGCGAACGTGAGGCATAGAGGACGATGAGCCGCCTGGCATCCACAGACGAGGAGCTGTTGGGGCGGCTGCTTGCGCCTCCAGATCTGAAAGACGGAGTCGAATCGCTCGAGTACTGGCGCCGGCGGAGCCGGCAGCTGCCGTGGTACAGGATCCGCGCGCGGCGGGAGTGCGGATGACTGTTGGCTGGGAGCAGCGGGTCGCAGCGGCCATCGTCTCCCACCATCGCGCGCTCTTCGATTCCCGCCTCTCCGCCGGCGTGCTGGTCGCGCGGACCCGGCTGACACGATGGACCCGGCGTGCCGGGATCGTGGTCGTGGCTACCGTGACGTCCGTCCTCGTGCTCATGGCGATTCCGGCCGTGGCGGCGCTCGTATACCTGCTGCACGCGCTGTAATTCGATCCCGAGCCGGCGGAGACGACCGGACACTCCGCTATGGAGTCGGGTGCCCGCGCTTTCGCCTGTCGTGCCGGCAGCGTCCACCGCGACCTCAACGGAGTCGAGCGGCTGCGCTGGTCCGCGACGAGGCGGTGCTCCCGAGGTCGAGCTCGTCGATTCCACGCACCGTCGGGTGTCACGTTTACTGCTCGCCGGTTGTCATGGGAGTAGTGACCACGACTACCGGAGGAATAGCAATGCTGGAGAAGGTCTTCTACACGAGCGTGCTCGTCAGCGACCAGGACAAGGCGCTGGACTTCTACACGAACGTCCTTGGCCTGGAGAAGCGCGTTGAGAACCCAACACCCGACGGGCCGCGGTTTCTGACCGTCGGGGTCGAGGGCGACGACTTCCAGCTGGTTCTCTGGCCGGGGACACCTGGCCAGGCCCAGCCGGCGATGGGACGCCCCCCGGCGTCGATCACGATCGAGACCGACGATTGCCGGAGGACGGTCGAGGAGCTGAAGTCGCGTGGCGTCGAGTTCGTGTCTGATGTGCTCGAGTTCCCCTGGGGCTACGTCGCGCAGTTCCAGGACCCCGATGGCAACCGGCTGCAGATACGAGAGGGCCGCTAGTCCCCAGAGCGGAAACGGCTTGGCGCCTCGTCGCGCCTGGCGCTACCGAGATTGAGCATATCGGTAGCGCCAGCGCGTCGGCGCACGGCACCTGCTCCTCTTGCGCAGCGCGTAGCCCGCGGTCTGCGGTGCGCACCCGCTTCGTGTGGAAACTGCGCAACTCGCCAAAGATCGCTCTTGCCCGTCGAGCTCCGAGGTAGGACGGTTGAGCCTACGTCGACTCTCTTCTGTGTTGCGTCGTCCGGATCGACGCCGGCGGAAAATCTGGCCCCTCGACCTGGCCGCGGTTAGTGGTTCGGAGGGGTCATGAGGTCGCCGGCGCTGACGCTGGCGGCGCGGTGTCTGGTGCGGTGCCGGTCGGCGGTTCGTTTCCCCCCATGTCGAGCCGGAATGGTGGGTAGACGTCGGTCATCAGTCCGGCGTATGCGGCGACGCGGAAGACCCAGCGGTTCATGCCGAGCACGAAGTCGTAGAGAGACCTCGGGTAGCGACCGGTGAACAGCAGCATGATGCCGGCGAATAAGACCAGCAGGCCGACAAGGCCGCCGGAGCTCCATATCCACTCGGTGCTGGCCCCCGTCGAGGCGGTCCAGGCGCCACCGATGAACACCGCGACGACCAGGTAATGCGGCAGCGCGAGCAGCCACCACTTCACGAGCACAAGCCCTCGAGAGAGGGAATCGGGGTACTTGACCTCGAGCCGAGCCGGGTAGTCGCTCACGTCCTTGAGCGTGAACGGTGGATAGCGGTCGGTGCCGAGCGCGCTGTAGGAGTAGAAGCCGACGCGCCAGGACCAGCGCAGCACGCCGACATTGAACTCGAACAGACCGACCGGATAGCGGCCGGTGAAGAGGATCGAGAAGAACGCGATCACGCTCACGACAAGGAACGCGATCCAGAGAAAGAAGAGCACGATGAAGTGCGGGATCGCCAGCACCCACTTGACCAGCCAAAGCCATCGGTTGAGCCGCGGCGACAGCTCGCCCGTGACTCTCAGCGGATAATGGGATGGGTTGGTTTGCATTGCAGAACCTCTCTGTCGGCCGAATCAGGCGACGGGTATCGGTGGGGCCTTGTTCGCCCTTCGAGACGAAAGGCGTCGGAGGTCCAATCCGACGATCGCGTTCCACACTCGCCGGTCGCCGTCCCGGTTGAAATGGGGTTGGCACCCCATCTCGCGCGGGGGCGGCCCCCAGGCCCGTGGACCTAGGAGCCGCGCGCCCATGATGTAGCGATGAGTTTGTGCGTCCATCGCTCACTCGGTGCTGCACGGCCTCCCGCGATCGAGAGACCCGGACTCAACCGTGCAGGCTCGGGCGTCGGTCAATCCACAAGACCGGCGCGACCGCCGGCTGCCGGGCGGTCCAACAACCCGAACGCCGCCTCCTAGCGTCGGTCCTCTGGCCCGAGACCTCGTTTCTGGTTCCACTGGCAGAACGGCCCCACCCGGTCACGCCCGCATCCGCGCGCAACAACGCGCCACGCCGGCGATCGCGATCGCGTCTGAGACTGCGCCGGACCGCACGAGGGCGATGGCGACCACGGAGGCGCCGTTGAGGTCGGTCATCTTTCCCGGCTGACCCCGTCCGTTAGGTAGGAGCTTTACAAACCGTGGCGGGTCGGTCATGCTCGGGCTGTGGGCAACGTCAGCCTGACCCTGCTGGGCGGCTTCTCGGCGGCTGTCGACGGCACGCCGGTGGCGGAGTCGGCGTGGCGACTGAAGAAGGCCCGTGAACTCGTGAAGCTGCTCGCGTTGGCGCCCAGCCACCGCCTCCATCGCGAGCAGGTGATGGATTTGCTCTGGGGTGACCGCGGCCGGGGGGCCGCTGCGAACAATCTGAACCAGGCGGTCTACGTTGCGCGGCGCGCGCTTGATGCAGAGTCGATCGAGGTCCGGGATGAAGTGCTGGTCCTCACGGCGGACGTCGACGTCAATCGTTTGACGCTCGCAGCCGCCGAGGCCCGTCAGGGTCGGACGCCTGGCGCGTACCGCGCCGCGTTGTCTCTCTACGGCGGCGAGCTGCTGCCGGAGAATCGTTACGACGATTGGGCGTCCGAGCGGCGTGACGAGCTCGCCGAACTGGCCGAGCAGCTGGCGGACGAGCTTGCCGCACTCGATTCTGAGGGCGCCGACCGGCAGCCGTCGCTCCCCGTCGACGCGAGCTCGTTCATCGGGCGGGAGCGAGAGCTCGCTGAGCTGAAGGCGCTGCTTCGTGGCACGCGCCTGCTCACGCTGAGCGGGACTGGGGGCTCGGGCAAGACGAGGCTGGCGCTCGAGCTGGCCCGCGCTTGTGTGAATACCTACCCCGACGGCGCGGCCTTTGCCGTCCTCGCCGACGTCAACGACGCGGCGCTCGTCGCCGGCGCTGTGGCGGCTGCGCTCGACCTCCGGGCCATGTCGGGCCAGAACGTCACCGACGCCTTGGTCGAGTTCCTCGCGCCACGTTCGTTTCTGCTGCTCATGGACAACTGCGAGCATCTGCTGGCGGCGACCGCGGCGCTCGCCGACACGCTCCTTCGGTCGGCGTCACGGCTCACGATTCTCACAACGAGCCGCGTGCCGCTGCGAGTTCCTGGCGAGGTCGTGTTTCGCGTTCCGTCACTTGACATCCCCGATCCCGAGCGGGCAACCGAGGCGAGCGCGCTCGTCCGCTACGAGTCGGTGCGCTTGCTCCTGGAGCGCGCGGCCGCCGCCGCGCCCGGCTTCGTGCTCGACGAGGACAACGCAGCCGACCTCGCGCGGATCTGTCTACGACTCGACGGTTTGCCGCTGGCGCTGGAGTTAGCCGCGGGCCGCCTCGCAGCACTGGGTCCCGCCACGCTCGCCGAGCGGCTCGACGATCGCTTCCGAGTGCTGCGCAGCGATAGCCACGTGTCACCGACTCGGCAGCACACGCTCGCGGCCACGCTCCAATGGAGCCATGACCTGCTCGAGCCAGACGAGCGCACGCTGTTTCGACGGCTGGGGATATTTGCCGGCGGCTTCGACCTCGAGGCGGTGGAGAGCGTGTGCTCCGACCGCGAGCTCGACTCTCTGGCAACCGCTGACGTGCTGGCTCGACTCGTGGAGAAGTCCCTTGTCGTCGCGGACGCGGGTTCCTCGCGCGAGCGCCGGTATCGCTTGCTGGAGACCGTTCGCCTGTACGCGCGTCAGCGGCTCGACGAGACCGGCGAGACGGAAGGGCTCACGGGCCGACATGCGCGGTGGGCGCTCGCGCACGCCGAGGCGCAGCACGGTTCGCCCCTGCTCGACCGCGATGTGGCGAACCTCCGCGTCGCCCTGAACACGCTTCTGGAAATCGCGCCGCGCGACGCGTTGCGCTTCTGTGTTGTGCTCGAACCGTTCTGGCTGCGCCGGATCGACCTCGACGAGGCCCGGAAGCGGTTCGGCCAGGCGCTGGCGGCGGCCCCGGAGCGCACTTCGGGGCGGGCTGAGGCGCTTCTGGCGGCGGCGGCGATCGACTTTCGCAGCGGCGCTGTCGCGCCCGCGCGGGCGCGGATGGAGGAGAGCCGCGAGCTGGCGTCTGAGATCGGCGACGCGCGCGTGCAATGGCGCGCGCTGCAGTTTCTCGGCGAGCTCGGCCTGGCGAATGACGCCGCCGACATCGCGAGGTCTTGGTTCGAGCGCGCGCTCGACCTGGCGCGAAATGAGGGCTTCGCCGCCGCCGAGGCGCTCTGTATTCACTCGCTCGGGATCGTGCACTGTCTTCGCGGCGACCTGGCCCGAGCCGAGGAGCAGGTGGCTCGCAGCATCGAGCTCTTCGGCGAGCTCGGCGATTCACCCGAGCTGATCCCGTCTCCCGCGAACATCGTCGAGATCCGCGCGAACCAGGCTGGACGCGGACCCGGACCGGGACTGCGCGTCGTCTTCCAGGACTCGCTGCAGCCGCTGCTCCAAATCTCCTGCTGCGCTGCGGCTGGATACGCGCTCGCAAATCAGGCCGGTATCGCGCGCGCCCAGGGCGAGTTCGTCCGGGCGCGTGAGCTGCTCGACGAAAGCGCAGCCCGGTTCGCGGCTTCGGGCGACGAGGCCGGCAAGGCGGCCGTGCTCGTGCGTCGCGCATACCTGGAGCTCGCCGAGGGCGACGTTCCCGGCGCGCGCGCGGCGCTGGACGATGCCCTGGAGCTCCGCCGGTCCCAAGGCGATCGGCGCGGTGTCGGGCTTGCACTCGCCGGGCTCGGATTCATCGACACGACTGCAGGCGACTACCGCAGCGCGGACCGACACCTGAGAGATGCGCGGGACATATTCCGGCGGGCGGGAGATCGATGGGCTCTCGCAAGCACTCTCTGGCGAACGGCCGACCTCGCCTTCGCGCGGGGAAGTGCTGACGACGCCGAGGCGGCGCTGCAGGAAGCGCGATCGGTCCTGGAGGTCACCCAACGGGATCGATGGATCGCCAACACCCTCGCCGGGCTCGCCGAGGTGGCAATACTCCGCGGTGACACAGCGCGAGCGGCCGCATTGCTTTCGGAGGCGGCCGCGCGTTACGCGGCACGGGACGACGCCGCGGGCGTCATGGACGCCGAGGAGCGCCTGGCGGCATTGCAAACCGAAGCTGAATCCGCGCTAAGCGCGCTCTAAGTGCGCGCAAAGTCGCGCCCTCTAGAACTCCCCGCACCTCAACAAAGGAAGGCGGAACATGAGTCACACCATTGCCCCAGTGCTTGGGGAAGCAACCATTCAAGAGCTCCGCGCCGCTGTGAAAGGGGAGATCGTCACCCCTGGAGACGACGGTTACGAGGAGGCGTGCGCGATCTGGAACGGCGCGCACGACGGGCATAGGCCGGCATTAGTCGTCCGTTGCACGGGCGCCGCCGACGTGATGGCGGCAGTCGGCTTCGCACGCAGCACCGGCCTGGCCATCGCCGTCCGCGGAGGCGCCCACAGCGTGGCCGGCTTCTCGACCGTCGACGATGGGATCGTGATTGACCTCTCGCCAATGACCGATGTCCGCGTCGACCTCTCCGCGATGCGAGCGAGCGTCGGCGGCGGCGCGGTTTGGTCCGATGTCGATCACGAGACACAGGCCCACGGCCTCGCAACCACAGGCGGCCTGATCTCGACCACCGGCGTCGCCGGGTTCACGCTCGGGGGCGGCATCGGGTGGACGATGCGGAAATTCGGCCTCGCCTGCGACAACCTCGTCGCCGTGGACGTGGTCACCGCGGACGGCCGGCTCGTCCACGCAAATGACGCCGAGAACGCCGAATTGCTCTGGGGGCTCCGCGGCGGAGGCGGCAACTTCGGCATCGTCACCCGGTTCGAGCTCAACCTGTATCCCCTCGGCCCAACGATCTACGCCGGACCGGTCTTTTACCCGGCCGACGCTGCCCACGATCTGCTGCGCACATTCCGTGAGTGGGCCCCTGGCGCTCCCGACGATGTGACCGCGCTGGTCAACCTGACTACGGCCCCGCCGCTGCCGGTGATCCCTGAGGAATGGCACGGCAAGAAGGTCGCGGCACTGATCGCCGCGTCGGCGGGCCCGGTGGACGCCGGCGATGGACTGCTGGGAGGTTTCCGTGGGGTGGCGGAGCCGATCGCCGACCTGCTCGGGCCGATGCCATATCACGTGATCCAGACCCTGATCGACCCGCTCTGGCCGAAGGGAATCCATGCCTACTTCAAGGCGACCAACCTCGCACGGCTCGATGACGACCTGATCGACCGGCTGTGCCAGTTCCATCTGGCCGCGCCCGGCCCGCAGTGCGAGATTCACTTGCATCAAATGGGCGGCGCGGTCGCCCGCGTCGGAGAGGGGGCGACAGCGTTCGCCGAGCGCTCGATGCCGTTCGTCCTCAATGCGGTCACCGGCTGGCACGATGCGGAAGCCGGTCCGGCGCACCGCGAGTGGGCGCGCGGGGTGATTGCCGCCGCAGCCCCCGCCTCGACCGGACGTGCGTACGTCAACTTCCTCGGTGACCCCGACGAAGCACGGACGTCATACGGCGAGGACACCTACGCCCGGCTCGTCGCACTCAAGAACCAGTACGACCCGACGAACGTGTTCCGGCTGAACCAGAACATCCCGCCGACGGCGTCCTGACAGACATGAGCACGACCTCGCCCGAGGTGGCGCTTCACGCGCCGCAGGAACCTATCGCCGCAAAGGGGCCGGCGGCCCTGCGGCGTGTGGAAGATGCCGCCTCGGGCGCGGCGCACGCCAAGCCGTCCAACCGGCCACTCGAGCCGGACGCCCTCGGCGACCACATCGACCATCTGTATCGGGCGGCGTGGGCGATGTGCGGATCACGGCACGACGCCGAGGATCTCGTGCAGGAGACGTTCGTCAACGTGCTCAAGCGTCCCCGACTGCTACGCGACGACAACGAGATCGGTTACCTGATGCGCGCGCTACGCAACACCTACGCCAGCGCTTACCGGCGCGCGGCAAGCCGGCCCACACCACGGGAGCTCTTTGAAGACGACGTGCCACCCGCTGACGAGAGCCGCATCGATGCCCGGGAGATCATGAGGGCGGTCGCGAGCGCGCCGCCTCGCTACCGAGACGCGGTCATTGCCGTGGACCTGTTCGGAATGTCCTACCGCGAAGCCGCACGGTCGCTCGGGACGCGGGAGTCGACCATCACAACCCGACTTCACCGCGGACGCAAGCACGCCGCCCGACAACTCGCATCCGAGCCAGCCCCACCACGGCCAGAAGCTCCAACCCGCGAACCCCGAGAGCATGAATACGCCGCTACTCCACATGCTCCTCGCGCGACCACAGATCGATGACCTCACCAACGCCTATGACAACACGCCCATAGAGTCTGGGTCAACCCGGTTACCTCCGAACCGATCGCAGAGGGGGGGGTCGCGCGGTTCGCGGTAGCGCCTGCTCGAGTTGGACCACGGCGACCGCATGCTCTCGGGTTGACAAGAGTCATTGTGACAACTAATCTTGTCACAAGGACTCTTGTAAAAGGAGGGTGTCGTGTATCACAACCCCGCTCTCGCCGGAGCGCTGGTCAGAGATCGTGTCGCTCAGCTTCAGCAAAGCGCCGGGGCAACTGCCCACCCCCGACCCCAGCAGCGCCGCCCCAACGTCATCGCCGCCGCCAGGCTCGGAGCCGGGTGGCTCCTGATCGATATGGGTCTGCGGCTGGCCATGCCTCGCGGGGGGACGGACCGTCCTGTGACGGGTGGGCAGCGATAATGCTCAACCGTCGGAGTCGGTCGGCATGAGCACCCCTCAGCGACCCAGTGGGAGGGCCGTACCCAAGCGCGATCGCCGTGCGCAAGTATCGTCCGCAAGCACCGCGCTGCCCACGGCCGCCAACGAGTCGCCAGCCGACTGGCGGCCGTCCCCCCAAGTGATCACCGACGCGCGAGCCATGCGCGCGCTCGCGCACCCGTTGCGCGTGGCGCTCCTGGAGGCGATGCGCCGCGACGGAGAGATCACTGCGACCCGGGCGGCGGAGCTGCTCGGCGAGAGCCCCGGGAACATGTCATGGCACCTCCAGACCCTTGCCAAATATGGCTTCGTTGAGGAAACGGGCGACGGTCGCGGACGCAGCCGCCCCTGGCGGCTCACCAGCGATTCCCGGAGCTTCGAGACCAGCATGACGGACCCCGACGTGGCCGCCGCCGGCGAGGCGCTCGAACGAACCTTCATGGACCGCACCTACGACCAAGTGCGCGAATGGTGGTCGCGACGCCTGACCTATCCGGTGAAGTGGCGGCGCGCCGCGTTCATGGCCGACAGCGTCTCGTACCTAACCGCCGCAGAACTCGCCGCGATGATGCACGACATACGTGCGATCTACACCCGCTATGCCGACCGCGCGGTCAAGGAAAAGCGCCCGCCCGGAGCCCTCCCCGTCCACATTTACGCACACGGGCACCCGCTCCCTCCCACTCCTTCAGGCAACTGAACCAACACCGCCGCGCACAGAAGACGTACTGGGACGAGTATTACCGGGACCTCGGCGACCGGGGCTCCGACCTGGACTTGGCTGGTCGCTGGACCGACCCGTTCCTCCCCCTGCTCCGGGCGGCCGGTGCCAGGGAAGTCCTCGAGCTCGGGTGCGGGACGGGGAACGACGCGGCGCGGCTGGCGCGTGAAGGGTTCCAGGTCGTCGCCACCGATCTATCCACCGAGGCAGTGGCGGCGGCTCGGCAGAAGTACGGTGACCTCGTGGACGTTCGGGTGGTGGACCTGGCCGCGGGGCTCCCGTTCCCTGAGGCCAGCCTCGACGCGGTGATGGCAAACGTGGCCCTGCACATGTTCACCGACGCTGTGACGCGCGCGGTCTTCGCAGACGTCCGGCGGGTGCTCCGCGAGGGCGGGCTGTTCCTCTTCCACGTCAACGCGCACGACGACCGCCCACTCCGGGAGCTGTCGCGGCCCGTCGTACGCGAGCTGGAGCCCGACTATGTGCTGGAGGAGGCCGGTCAGACGGTCCGCTTCTTCTCGCAGACATACCTGGACGATCTCCTCACCGGCTGGCGGGTGGTCATGCTCGACCATCTCGAGATCACGCACGCACGCGCCAACGTGCCCCGCAAGCGCATCTGGCGCGTCGCCGCCCGGGCCTGACCCGGGCTCAAGTCCTCGGCCCACGCTCCGGCGTCCCTTCAACCGAGTCGCATCCAGTCATTCCAAGCTCGAACTCGCGGTCCACCCGGGGCGGACGCCGTCCTGGATTCATGTCTCGTCAGCCATCCTTGGGATCTCGAGCCAGCGTCCCGCTCCGCGGCCAGCGAGACGCTCAGGTTCATGCGGTCGTCAGCCATCGCGCGTCCGGCCAGCGTGTGCGGCACGCTCGCTCTCCGCTCGCAGAGGCCGTGGGCGTCAGCGGTCGGGTGCCGAGCTCGCTTCAGCGGTGGCGCGCCAGGGGTGCGCCGTGCGCCAGGGGTCCCCACGACCCTGTTGCCCGAGCCATACCTGAGCGTCGTGCCGGCCCAGCTCGATCAGCGGGCGGATAAATTCGGGAGCGAAGAACAGGTAGCTGAGTAGGTCACCGCGGACGGGATTACGTCCGGCGTCCAGCAGCCGGCCCAGCAGCGCCATCTGGCGGTTGCGGCGCAGCCCACGCGCGCCGGCGTAATAGCGGTTGTAGGCCTCCATCGCCAAGCGGCCGATTGCAAGCCGGTCCGTCGGCGCGACGAAGATGTACGGAACGAGCTGGTGCTTGATCGGGTTGCCGCTCTGCTTCACGTCGTCGTTGATGGTTGCCAATGTGTCGACGTCGTGCGCGAGTTGGTCGGCGAGAAGGGCCTGGGCAACGGCTGAGGCGCCGTCGAACACGTCCGGGCGACGGTCGTCGTACTCAAGCGGCGGCCCGGCAACCGAGTTCAGCCCGATCACGACGAGCCGACCGGCGTCTAGCTTGAGGGCGGGCTTCAGCGGCGTGTTGAGCCGCACGCCACCGTCGCCATACCAGCCGTCTACTACGCGTACGGCCGGGAACAGCGACTGGATGGCGCTGGAGGCCTGAACATGCTCGACTGCAAGCCGGGTCGCGACATAGTCGATGCCGCGCTGGTCATCGCCAGCCGGTGACTCGCCGCCGTAGTGGAAGACCACGCTTCTCGCCGTGGCGTAGGCGGTGGCGACGACGGCGACCGCGGCTAACGTGCCATCGTCGACATTGCCGGCTAGCCGCTCGAAATCAATCAGTGCCGCGATGGTCTCCGGCTGTGGGCTGGTGTCCAGCAGGCTCGGTGGGCCGGGCACGCCGATGCCCAGCAGCTCAAGCCAGTACAGCAGCACACGAGCGAGTTCGCGCGGTGAGCACAGGGGGCCGATGACGTCCCCAATCTCGACCTCAAGCCACGCATCCCCGCCAGAGCGTGCGGCCGCCTCAAGCCCCTCGTGCGCGTTCGCGGCCAGGTATGCCGCACCGAGTCCCCCGGCGCTCGTGCCGACAACGATGCGCGCTGGCTCGTCCAGAGCCGACGCCAGCACTTCTAGCGCTCCGAACTCATACGCGCCGCGCGCGCCGCCGCCCGACAGCACAATCCCAATCGTCCCATCCATTGCCCTAGACCTCCACGCCTCGCCCACGCACGTGTTCGAAGGCCCATCGTAAGCGACAGGCCAGCGCTTGACGGCGGGCGGCGCCCGCAACGGAGGGCCGTGCTAGGCCGGGCCGGTCCCCGGCACAGCCAGCGTCCCTCGGGGAGGGGAGGCCTATCCGCCACCCGGGCGGCGTCGATGTGACGCTCGGTGACGCGGTCCAGTATTCGCGGGCGGGCGGCTTGGCGTGGGAGGGCCGACCAAACTCGTGCAGTGGGAATTCACAGCGTCTGATCGGCAGCCGAGCTGGGCCGAAACGCTCGACCGCTTCAATACGAGCTGAATGGACGCCCGGCCTTCAGCCAGCGAGTGGCCGTGGCCGCTCGAGCTTGACGCATTGATCGCGGCTCCTGACTCGCACCGGTTGCTATTGCAGAACGATCGCGTTCGTGTGCTCGAGGTCGTGATCGAGCCCGGAGCTCGCGAACCAGAGCACACGCATCGCTGGCCGAGCGTGATGATCGTCGACAAGCCCGCACGTATCCGCTACTACGAACACGGCATCCAAACATTCGAATCGCCGGCTGGTGACACGCCGCAGCCCGGCCCGAAGGCCATCTGGATGGACGCCGAGGGACCGCACTCGGTCGAGAACATCGACAGCTCGCCGTACCACGGGCTGCGCATCGAGCTGCGAGAGGCGGTAAACGACCCCCACTAGCTTCTGCCCGAAGTAGAGGTCGACGCTGTCCGCGTCCCCGAGCTTGTCTGCGGGCAGTTCGACCAAGGAGCGGAGCGCAGCCAAGTTCTCGTCGGTGACGATCTCCGCGCGGTCTCGGCGTCATACACGGTGACTGACCAGAACAGCTTGTCCGGCACCGGCAACGGGACACTGAGCCGATAGGAGTGACCGCCGTCCAGATATGCGCCGCCGCCATCACGCGCGCAGGACCAGTAGAGCGAGCCCGCACCCGGGGAGCGGGCGAACATCGCCGGCGACTCGATCTGTGCCTGGAAGAACCATTTCTCGCGCGCGTCGAGATCGACATAGCTCTGAGCGTCGAACGTGCCGTCCTCGGGACGCAGCACTGCTCACTCCCAGTGCGTGCCCTCCCAAACCGCCCGGTCGGACCGTCGGTCAGCGAACGACTGCACGCGCATCTGCGCGTTTGCGATCTGGCGGCTCGGACGAGGATGTCTCTCATCCGCTCGTCGGGATCGAACGACCGCCCCTTGGCGATTCCGAGGGCTGCCAGCTCGCCGTCCTCGTTGCGATAACTCTCGTACGGCGGCTCACTTTCGATCAGGTCGTGCAGAACCTCCCAGTAACCGAGATCGTGCTCCAACGGGAACGGCGAGAAGTCAAACTCGTGCGAGAGATCAGCCCAGCCCGTCTCCGTCGAGCCCTCCGGCGGATGCAGCGGGTAGACCTTCGCCGTCGTCATCAACACGATCACCATCGGACCGTCCGACACATCGAGCATCAAACCGCCATACGGCGTGTCCGAGTTCGGCGTGAAGCACGCAAGCCGACCGCGTTCTCCACGACCGCAGAGACCCGATTCGCGACCATCCCCGCCTCGATGTTCCCCCGATAGATCATGAACGCCGACACCGACGGGAAGAAGAACCGGTACGCCGTGATCGCACGCACCAAATCGGCGTCGTCATACGCGCGCCGCACAGTCTGGGGCGTAGGGAACCCACCCTCGAACCGGTACTCATGAGCAGGCGCGAGCATCGTCATCGGCAATCCCTCCTAATCACCTCGTCCACGATCGAGCCGGACCCTGAACACGAAAAGCTTCCGCTGATGCTCTGTCGATGAGGTCCCGTCTTCTCAAAGAAGCCAAGTTCGGCGATGTTTACCGCGCATGATCCGAAACGGGTGAGACGGCTCTCATGGCCCACACGATCCGCAGCTGGGATCAGGACTTGCCGGTGTCAGCGCTCGTCGAGATCGGCTGACCAGCCCCGTCCAGCGGCAGCCAGACATGGAACACGGTCCGCCCGGGCCTCGACTCGAAGTCGATCGACCCGTTGAGCCGCTCGTTCACGATCCGGCGCGCGGTGTCGAGGCCGAGCCCGGTGCCCTCGCCGACATTCTTGGTGGTGAAGAACGGGTCGAAGACGTGACCGCGGATGTTGTCCGGGATCCCGGGGCCGTCGTCGGCGATGTCGACTCGCGCACAAGCGCCGTCGCGTTCGGTGACAATCTCGATCACGCCCGCGTCGCCGAGCGCCTCGATCGCGTTGGCCAGGAGGTTGGTCCAGACCTGGTTCAGCTCCGAGCCTCGCAGGGTGATCTTGGGAAGCGAGCGGTCGTACCTGCGCCGGACCTCGATCGAGGTGTGTTTGAGCTTGTGGCCGAGGACGATCAGCGTCGTCTCGAGTCCTTCGTGCACGTCGGTCTCGACCAGTTCGCCGCGGTCCATGAACGCGTACGCCTTGATCGCTTTGACGAGCGTGCTCATCCGCTCGGTCGACTCGGCGATCTCGGCGGCGAGCCCGCTGGCGGTCAGCGACGCGGCGATCCACTCGACGGCGGCGCTCGTGCCCGCCCCGGCGCTCTCCGCGAGGCGATCGAGCCAGGCCCCGTCGATACCTGCGGCGACGAGCGGCTCGCTCAACCGCCAGGGCTCGCGCACGCCCAGGCGCTCGAGCGACTCGAGCAGATCATCCTCGGCGTCGGCCGCATCGAGCGCGGACAGGGCGTCCCGGGCGCTTGCGCGCTCCATCGCATCGCGCTGCATCGCCACCAGCTCCTCGGCCTGCGACCGCTCGATGCCCGATTCGACGAACAGCCCGATCGTCGAGGCGAGCACGTCGAGCGCGTCGGCCAGGTCGGCGGCCGCACGGCGCGCCGCGGTGGCCGGATTGTTGAGCTCGTGGGCGAGCCCGGCTGCCATCGTCCCGAGCGCCGCCAGGCGCTCGCGATTCTGCTCGCGGGCGGCGATCCGCGTGGCCACCGGACGAACCGCCCGCATCACCCGACGGAAGACCGGACGCTGAGTGAGCACCAGCTGGGTGAAGTCCTCCGCCGCGACCACCGCGATCCGGACGTCGGTCACCGCGCGCATCTCGCCGGCGTAGCCGGTCTCGGTGAGCACGGTGATCGCGCCCATCCAGGTGGGTGCCGTCTGGCGAAGGATCGGTTCGACCCGGCCCGCCTCGGTGATCAGGCCCTGGACGACCCCGCGAAGCAACAGCGTGAACTCCGCGGTCTGTCCCGAGTCAGCCACGAGCGCGTCTGCCGGTATTTCGCGAATCTCCGCCGCGTCGCGCCAGCGGGCGAGCTGCTCGTCGTCGAGCTCGTCGAACAAGTCGATCGTGCGCAGCTCCTCGAGCGTGGGCCGCTCGGGCTCGCTCATGCGCTCGCGAGGTACTCGTGGATAAGCGAGACGGCCATCGAGCCCTCGCCGACGGCGCTCGCCACTCGCTTGATCGAGCGCATGCGAACGTCCCCGGCCACGAACACGCCGGGCACGCTCGTCTCGAGCGCGTAGGGGTCACGGGGCAGCGGCCAGCCGTGGGTGCGGACGTCGGGACCGGCGAGGATGAATCCCCGCGCGTCCCGGGCGACCACGCCCTCGAGCCAGTCGGTCCGGGGAGCCGCACCGATGAACACGAAGCAGGCGTCCGCGTCCTCGACGGTTTCGCTCCCGTCGGCGCCCCGGATCCGAAGCGCGCGCAGGTGGCCGTCCTCGCCCTCGGCCGCAACCGCCTGAGACCGCGTTCGGACCTCGATGTTCGGGATCGCGGCGATCTGCTCGATCAGGTACTGCGACATCGACTTCGTCAGCGAGTCGGCGCGGATGAGCATCGTGACTCGCCCCGCGTAGCCGCTGAAGTACACCGCGGCCTGCCCGGCCGAGTTCGCGCCGCCGATCACGAACACGTGCTGGTCGGAGCAGGCGCGCGCTTCGCTGAGCGCCGCACCGTAGTAGATCCCCGCGCCGGTCAGCTCGGTAAACCCGGGCGCGTCGAGCTGGCGATAGGAGACGCCCGAAGCAACCAGCACCGTATTGGCGCTGAGGACGCCGCCGCCGGTCAGCTCGACCAGACGACCCGATCCCTCGACGCGTAGCGCGACCGCCTCCTGCACGGTGACGAGCTCGGCGCCGAGCCGCCGCGCCTGATCGGTCGCCCGCCGGGCGAGGTCCGACCCACTCAGGCCGGCCGGGAAGCCCAGATAGTTCTCGATCCGGCTCGACTGGCCGGCCTGGCCGCCAGGCGCCTCGCGCTCGACCATCACCGTCCGGAGGCCCTCGGAGGCGCCGTATACCGCCGCGGCGAGCCCGGCCGGACCCCCGCCGACGATCACCAGGTCATAGTGATCCCCGATCGGCTGCGCGGAGATCCCGAGCCGCCCCGCGAGCTCGAGCATCGTCGGACGCTCGAGCACGGACCCGTCCTCGAGCAGAGCCACCGGGAGCCGATCGGCCTCGACACCGGCGACAGCGAGCAGCTCGCGCGCCTCGCTGTCGCGCTCCACGTCGAGCCAGCGCGCCGGCACCCGGTTACGGGCCAGGAAGTCGCGTAGGTCGTGCGATTGCTTGGAGAAGCGATGCCCGATCACTCGCACCCCGCCGGACTCGAGCGCCGCCCCCGCCTCCCAGGTGGTCAGCAGGTCTTCGACGACGGGAAACAGCTGCTCCTCCGGCGGGTCCCACGGCTTGAGCAGGTAGTAGTCGAGCGACACCTCGTTGATCGCCTGGATCGCCGCCTCGGTATCCGCGTACGCCGTCAACAGCACGCGCTTGGCCTCCGGAACCAGTTCGCGAGCCCTGACGAGGTAGTCGGTACCGGACAGCCCGGGCATCCGTTGGTCGGCCACCAGCAGCGCCACCTGCTCGCCGCGCGCGCGAATCTGCTTCAGCAGGTCGAGCGCGTCGGCGCCCGAACCGGCGCGCATGATCCGGTAGCGCTCGCCGAAGCCACGCCTCAGGTCGCGGGAGACCGCGGCGAGCACCGCCGGCTCGTCGTCAACGGCCACGATCGCGGGACGGCGTCGTTGATCCTGGCCGCCCTGCTGCTCCGTCTCCATTCCCGGCGTCTCCAGCACGGAACCGATGCTAAGCGACCGGCGTCATGCACACACGGATCGTGTCGATCGCCGACGTCCCACCGTCGACCAAAATTCGACCGTGGCGACCACGCGGGGCGATGTGACGAACGGCTATCGCCGGTGAAGGCCGGCGATCAGCACCGCGGCGGTGATGACCTGCGTGAGGATGCCGATCACGACCGGGGGCTCGATCGAGGTGTGGTTGGCGTGGTGCAGCGGCAGCGTGACCCGGAGTCCGGTGCGAAGCTCGGCCACCATCGCGAGGTCGGGAAGGACGCCGCCGAACGCGCCCGACGCCGCGAGGCGGTGGCGGCGGGCCAGCACCGCGGTCACGACGGTCGCGCCGGCGAAGTCGGCGACCAGCGCCTTGCGGTTGCCCAGCCGGTAGTCGGTGTGGGGGATGCGGTCGAGGGCCAGGTGGCTGATCACGCCGGCGGCCACCGCCCCGCGGGGACTGCGGGCGAAGCGGGACGCAAAGGCGCCGGCGAGTGCGTGCGGGGTGGCAACCATCAGCGATCAGCGTGTTCCCCCAAGAGATCGTCGTAAACGCGACAAGGTTGAGCCGGGACTGCCTGGGTCGCACGGGCTGACCCCATTCTGATGCGTCCGGCCGTGGTGATTGTCTCGCGCGGATGTACATCGAGAGCATCGCTCTCATAGTCGATGACTACGACGAAGCCATCGGATTCTTCGTCGACGTTCTCGGCTTCGAGCTGGTCGAGGACTCGCCGGCGCTGACCAGTCGCGACGGACGTCCAAAGCGCTGGGTCGTGGTGCGGCCGCCCGGCGCCACGACCGGGCTGCTGCTGGCGCGCGCCGACGGCGAACGTCAGCGGCGAGCGGTCGGCGACCAGTTCGCCGGTCGCGTCGGGCTGTTCCTGCGCGTCGAAGAATTCGAGAGGTCGTACGACCGAATGTGCGAGGCCGGCGTCGAGTTCGTGGGCGAGCCGCGGGAGGAGCCCTACGGTCGCGTCGCCGTGTTCCTCGACGTCGCCGGCAACCGCTGGGACCTTCTCGGTTCGCGCCCGCCTACGGTCTAGACCGAACCGCCGAGAGCATCGACTCGGCGCACTCGCCGGAGCCACCGCAACCTGTCTTCACGGACGCGGGTGTGGCGTTCGTCTAGGCTGGTGCGTACCCGCTTGCTCCACGCAGGTCTGGGGGGGAGGGTCCGCGACCGTGGGCCAATCACCTGGTCGCGGACCCTCCCACGCGTGTCTTAGGGGCAAATACACGCGCTGTGCATCCGTGCGGGGGTAACCCTAATCAGGCGAATCGCCGGTGTGCACGACTCGCGGCGGTTTTGGCACACCCTCTACGGCCGTTCGTGCGGAATTTCGTCGGATTGAATTTCGAAAGTGACGGAGTTCTTAGACGAACTGATCGCGCGAGGCACGGGACGGGGCGCTCGAAACTCATCCCACGTCGGGTGGAGGGTCGTGGCCGCGAGCCAAGCAACGGGGCGTGCGCGTGAACCTCAGGCCCCGTTCGGAGGCAGCGGTCCGGTGCAGGTCATCTGGAGAGTCCACCCGAACGCGGAGACAACTTCTTCGATCGGGGTCTTGGTCAGGCCGCCATACGAGAGCACGTAGCGTCCGATGCCGAAGCCACCGATCTGCGACGCGAGCAGCCCAGCGCGAAGCTCGGGACGGTCGGCGTCGATGTGCTCCATAAGGGGGACCAACACGCGCACGGTGATGAACTCGCGCACGAGGGCGGCGGCGGTCGGGTCCGTGAACGCAACCTGCATCAGGGAGAGGATTGGATCTCGCTGTTCGGGGTCCTCCCAATGGTCGACGAAGTGCTCGGCCAGGCGATGGCCTACCTCGTCGATGCCGCCGGCGAGGATCGTGTCGAGGGCTTCCCCGGGGTCGTAGGGGAACTGCACAACGGCTCCGAACAGCCCCGCTTTGCAGCCAAAGAAGTGGACGATCAACGACGCGTCGACGCCGGCGGCGCGCGCGATTCCGCGCATCGACGCCCCGGCGTAGCCATGCGCGACGAATGCGTCGCGCGCGGCGTCGATGATCGCCTGGCGAGAGCCGCTGTCCCCGGGACGTCGTCCGGTCCGCGGCCGGCGCGGCCGAGACGCCGGACGATTCGCCGCAGGCTGTTGAGAGGGGGGCACCCGATCAGTTTGACAAAAGCAATTCACCGTGTAAAGTCAACGCGATGAAATCTTCGTAGCCCATCGCTCGTCAACCGATCGGAGTGGCCTATGCTCTCCTCAGCCGAACACAGTCGCTCGAGCGCCCGCGGCGCTCTGGCGCATCTGGAGCGTCTGATCCTCCGCCACTACGGCCTCACCTTGATCGAACTGCGCAAGAGTGACCGCCCTCGACGCCGGAGCGCAGGAACTGTCCACCGTGGACACGGTGAGCTCCCGCATCGAGCCGACCCCCTCGGCAGAGCACGAGCAGCATGAGCCGGAACGTTGACTCACTGCTCGATGCGCTCCGACGCGACCAGCCCGCCGACATCTCGATCGAGCGATCTCCGGGCGAGACTGAGGTGAAGGTCGGCGCCGACACGATCGCACGGATCGACGAGCGAACAGAGGAACTGGTGGTGTACGTGCCCGCCGACACCCGTCCGAGGGTCCAGGCCCAGTATCCAGAGGCGCGGCTCGAGCCTGACGGGCTCGCGTTTGGTCTCAGCAACGGCGAGCAGAAGGCAGCCGGACTCGCGCTGCTGCAAAACCGGGCGAGGGTCCAGCGAGTGGGGTGGCAGTACCGAGAACGCTCGCCCTGAGCTGCGCCAAGGCCGTGGCCGGCGCCGGCCAGGCGTCAGTTGCGGTCCCCGGCGCTGTGGTGCCTCCAGCCATCGTGATACTCGGCGTCGTGGAGCCGGTACAGCTGGTGGGCGTAGTGGTCGAGGCGGTCGGCGGCCGCCTGGGCCGCGTGATAGTCCTTGCCGTGGTCGTGGGCCGGTGTTTTCTCCTCGGAGCGCTTGCGGACAATGTGAAGCTCCTCGCGCGCCAGCTCAACGATCTTTTCCAGAGTCTCTTCAAGGTCCATTTTCGTCCTCTCGCCCGGCGGGTTGGTCGGCCAACACGACGCGCCGATCTTCTCACGCCGACGCTTGTATCGTTGACGGGAGAGCGGTGACCGACGGGAAAGCGCGCGCTCAGAGATCGCCGTCGCGCAACACGATGCCCGTCATTCCGAGCACCACGAGCGCCACCGCTCCAACGATCGCCAGCGCGGCGACGTCCGCGTGCAGCGTCGCCGCCACGACCCCGGACGCGACCAACCCGCTCACGACTCGCGAGCAGTAGCCGACAAGTCTGTCCCGTTCGTTCCCTATGTCGGACCAACGACGCCGGACGCCGGGAACTTGCCGCCGGCCACGCGGGCCCGAATGTGCACCCGGGTCATCCGCCTCGCCGCGCCGTGACCTCGATCTCGATGCGCATCCGGGGATCGACGAGGCCGGCGATCAACGCAGTGCTCGCCGGCCGGATCTCGCCGAAGTATTCGCGCAGGATCGGCCAGCAGTCTGGGAAGTCCTCCGCGCGCGGGAGGATGTAAACCGTGCGCACCACATCCGCCAGCGAGAATCCCGCCTCCCGCAACGCAGAGGCGATGTTCTCGAGCGCCTGACGGGCCTGCTCGCCGACATCCGGCGAGATCGTCATCGTGGCGTAATCGAATCCGGTCGTGCCGGAGACGAACGCCCACTCACCGTCGACGACGACACGGGAGTAGCCGACCTCCTGCTCCCACTTCGAGCCGGTCGAGATCAGGCGGCGTGCCATTTGAGCATGTTCGCATCCGAGTCGCTCATCAGATGCGACGAAAGGCGCGGGACCGATGGACCAGCGCCGTCGTTCTGCTACTTCGGTGGTGCCGCCGCGTGGGGGCTGTCCGCGATCACGATCGTGTTCTGGCCTGCGGCCAGCCACCAGCCGCCGTCGCGGTGCACGAGCACGTACAGCGCCATCTCGGAGAAGCGTGCCTCCCCTTCGAGCGATGGGATCGCTTCGCCGTGCTCATCGAGAGCGGTGCGACGGACTTGGGCGACCACGACGTCCGGCGCCGGCGTCAACACGCGCACGATCTCGTAGCGCGAGTCACCGCGATCGGCCGATGCATGAAGCCGCTGGTGGATCGCGTGCAGGCGATCGGCCACCGGCCACGTCGGCGTGGTGCATTCCGGGCGCGCCGACGTTCCAGCTGATGACCCGCCGTGGGTGGATGCGGATGATCCACCGGCTCGTGCCCTCGAACGGCGGGGTCTCGAGCTCGACCTGCTCCGCGATGCCGCGGATCTCCATGAAGCGGACTCCGGCGGCTCCGGCGGTAGGGTCGGGAACGTCGTCGACGGTCAACGCCACCTGCGGACGGATGGCGACGTTGCGGAACTTGGCTGAGCGCTCGATGTCGAAACCGGTGACGTCGATCGTGCCGAGCCGGCCGTGGTAGCGAAAGCCGACAGGCTTGTTCTGGGGGGGCGCCGTTCAGCGCCACGATGGCGAGCCGCCCTCGCTGTTTCGCCGAACGAGGCTACGAGCAGGTCTCCGTGCTCGACGTGGCCGCCGCCGCCGAGGTCTCCGAGCAGACGGTCTACATCCACTTCCCGACCAAGCAGGGACTCGTGCTCGATCGCGATCGGGAGCTGGGCGATCGCATCACGGCCCTCGTCCGGGATCGGCCGCCGGGCGTCTCACCCGCCGAGGCGATTCGCGAGGCGGTGCTCGCCATGGTCGACGAGCTGCGCGAGATGGAGGGCGAGCAGGTGCGCGGCGGGCTCGGCTATCTCTCGATCCGAAGTCCTGCCGTCCGGCGACTTGCGCTCGAGATGACCGACCGGCACGCTGACGCGATCGTGGCGGTCCTTGCCGCCGGCCCGGACGGCCCACCCCTCCCGGTCGCCAAGGCCCATGCGATCGGGCTGGTGTGGGCGTTTCAGACGATCACCGACGAGACCGGGCGACTCACCCCGGCCGGTCACACGCCCTCGGAGATCGCCGACGTGCTGGTGCCCACCGTGACCGCGATCCTCGACCGTGTCGACCCGACGGCACGCCCCGACTGAGCTCCCGCGGAGGGAGCCCCGTCGGGTCGCGCTCTCAGAGCGTGCCGGTGGCGGCGCCCGGCCGGGCGCCGCTGTTCTTGAGCGCCTCGGCAGCACGCCGCAGGTAGCGCATCGCGCGCCACTTGGCGGCGGGCCCGAGGAACCGGGCGAGCTCGCGGCCGTCGCTCAGCTGGACCGACCAGCCATAGCGGATCGGCCTCAGCATCATTCGCAGGGCGCTCATGACTGCGTCCCCCTGGAGAAGGTCGTTTCGTTTTTCGGGGCTTTCGTGACTGGTTTCATTTCTTCCGCCTGACTTGCTTGAGTAATCAATGGTACGCCTTGCGTGTAGCGGGCTTTCTGGGCTCTGCGGAAGCGCGCCGGCTGGCGGCGATCCGGTCGGCCGGCGCGATCACGTAGGCGAGGTCCGCTGGACGCCGAGGAGGTCGCGGACGACGTACGCGAGGCGCTCCTGGAGGCGCAGGATCACGCGCTTGCGCTCCGCGATGTCCTCCGGTGCAGCGCCCTCGCCCTCGAGGCGCCGCAGCTCCGCGACCTGCCGGCGCAGCTGAGCGACCAGCCGGTCGAGGGTCCGCTGGTCGGTCACGACCCCGCCTCGAAGGCCGGCTCGAGCGACGGACGCGGCTTCGGAGTCGGCTCGGCGTCGATCGCGACTCTGGGGAGCCGCCGGTCGAGCCAGCGCGGCAGCGCCCAGGTGGTCCGGCCGAGGATCTGGAGGACGGCGGGCACTAGCAGCATCCTGACTACGAGCGCATCGAGCAAAACGGCGCTCGCCATCGCCAGCCCGAACATCTCGAGCACCCGGTCACCGCTGATGGCAAATGCGCCGAAGACCGCGACCATGACCGCGGCGGCGGCCGTGATCACCCTGCCGGTGTGGGCAAGGCCTTCGCGGACGGCCGCGCTCGCGTCACGTCGAGCCTGCCATTCCTCGTGTACGCGTGAGACGAGGAAGACCTCGTAATCCATCGACAAGCCGAACACGATCGCGAACGTGAGCACGGGGATGAACGCGTCGATCGGTCCGGGCTGGATGCCGAGCAGGCCGCCGAGCCAGCCTCGTTCGAATACCGCCTGGATGATCCCGAGCGAGGCTCCGATCGAGAGCAGGTTCATCAGCGCGGCCTGGACGGGGATCACCAGCGACCGGAACACCACTAGGAGCAGCAGCGCCGCCAATGCGACCACGACCCCGATGAACAACGGCAGCTTGCTCGCCAGCACGTGCGAGAAGTCGACCTGCGCCGCAGTGGCGCCACCCACGTACACTCGGGCTCCGGTGCTGCGCTCGATCGGCGGGATCACATCGTTACGGAGCTGCGCAACCAGGCTGGAGGTTTGGGCGCTCTGCGGTGACGTCATCGGATAGGCCACGACCGCGGCCGTCGTCCCGGTGGCGTTGAGCCGCGGCGGTGCGACGGACACGATGCCGGGCGTCTGGCGCAACGCGCCGGTCAGCTCGTCGAGCGCGGCGGAGTCGTTCGCCTGCGGGAGCGCCACCGCCAGCTGGAGCGGGCCGTTAAAGCCCGGGCCGAAGCCCCTGGCGAGGAGGTCGTACGCCTGGCGGGTCGTCTGGTTGGCCGGGTCGTTGCCGGCGTCGCTGGAGGCGAGTCGGAGCCCGAGCGCGGGCGCGGCAAGGGCCAGCATGATCGCGGTTGCGGCGATCGCGGTAACGGCGGGGCGCCGCTGCACCCGCTGCACCCACCGGAGCCAGAACCCCGGCCTCGCCCCGTCCGCATCGCGCGCCGCCTGACGTGTTCCCGCCTCGCCGACGCGCCGCCCGATCAGGCTGAGGAACGCGGGCAGGAGGGTGAGCGACGCCGCGAGTACGAGCACCACGCCCATCGCCGCGGCTACCGCGGCGCCGTTGAGCAGGCTCACGCCGAGCGCGAACATCCCAAGCAGCGCAATCACGACGGTGGCGCCGGCAAACAGCACGGCGCGGCCGGAGGTGTTGAGCGCCGCCTCGACGGCCCGCTCCACGTCGCCGCCGTTCGTCCGGTAGTTCTCGCGGAAGCGCGTGACGATGAACAGCGCGTAGTCGACGCCAACGCCGAGCCCGATCATCAGTGCCAGCTCGGTGGCGAAGCTCGGCATGTCGATCACGTGGCTGGCGAGGTTGATCACCCCGATCCCGGCCCCCAGGCCGAGCAGCGCGGTCGCGATCGGAAGGCCCATCGCGCTGAACGACCCAAAGCTGATCAGCAAGATCACGATTGCGGCCAAGATCCCGACGAGCGTCGCGAATCCGAGTGACGCCTGTTGCGCCTGCTCGATCGCCTGGCCGCCGAGCTCGACGTCGAGCGTCGCCGAGCGGGTCGACTCGGCGGTCGTGATGACCTTGTCGACCGCCGCCTTCGGGAGCGCGTCGGCTCGCTCGTCGAAGTTCACCGTGGCGAACGCGATCGTCCCGTCACGGGAGATCGCGTTCTGGTCCGGAGCGAACGGGCTGAGCACGCTCGTGACGTGGGGGAGAGCGGCGACGCGCTTCAGGGCCGCCGCGATCGCCGCGCGATCAGCCGAGTCCGTGAGCGTGCCGGTCTTCGCGTGGAAGACGATCTGGTCGGCATCCCCCGCCTGGGCGGGAAAGTGGCTCTGCAGCAGATCGACGGCCTGCTGCGAGTTCGTGCCCGGGAGCGTGAAGCTGCTGGCCGTCTTCTTTCCGACCGAGTTCGAGACCGCGAAGATCCCAATCGCGGCGACGATCCAGGCGACCACGACCGTGCGTCGGTGTCGCATTGTCCAGCGAGCGATGTTGACCATATCTGCTCCAGCTTCATGGGTAGCAATTTTGCAGGCGATGCATTTATATATGGGCTGCAGCGAAAAGTCAACACTCATTGCAAAATTTCCATTTGTGAAGGTTTGCTGGTAACCTCGAGGTCGATGAGCTCTCTCGAAACGCCTCCTACGAAGCCCGGCCTGCGCGAGCGCAAGAAGCAGCAGACCCGCGACGCGATCGCCCGCGCCGCGTTGCGGCTGTTCGCCGAGCGCGGCTACGACGAGACCACGCTCGCCGAGATCGCCGAGGCGGCGGACGTCGCGCCCCGGACGATCTTCGCCTACTTCGAGAGCAAGGAGGACATCCTGTTCTCCGAGGAGAGCGGCTATCTGAACGAATTGAGGCGAATGCTCGACGAGCGGCCGGCCGGCACGACGACCGTTGACGCGCTCCGTGAGTTCGTGCGGTGCATGAAGTCGCCCGACGAAGACGACAAGCTCCGCAAGAAGGTCATCATGGCCAACCCGGCGCTGCAGATGAAGATGCGCGCGCGCCACGTCCAGCTCGAGCCGATGCTGGCCGAATCGATCGCACGGGACCTCGGAACCGACCCAGACGACATTCGCGCGCTCCTGATCGCGGCCTCGATGACGGCGGCGTTCGAATCCGTCAGCGACCGTTTCTTCCAGGCGGAGTCAGGCGGCGAGCCGGTCACCCACGAGCAGAGCATGGCGATCCTGGATGAGGTGCTCGAGTTCCTGCGCGGAGGACTCGAGGCGATCCAGCACGACTAGCCTGACGCCCCCGTTCGAGTCGCTCGCGTCGGGACGTAAAGATGCCTCGCCGGTGTGACGACAGCGTGACCGTCGCCGCCTAGCCTTTCCGGGCGTGGAAGCACGGATCGACGTCAGCGCGGCAGCCGGGGACGAGGCACGGACAACCAGGGCGATAAGCGAGTCGGCGGCGTTGCTGGCGTCAGGGGTGGTCAAGCGCTACGGATCCGTCGTGGCGCTCGACCAGGTCGGGGTGTCGGTGGCGAGCGGCGAGCTCGTCGGGCTGGTGGGCGCGAACGGCGCCGGCAAGTCGACGCTGGTGAAGATCGCGTGCGGGCTGGTGCGGCCGACGAGTGGCACGGTCACCGTGTACGGGACTCCGGCGGGAAGCAGAGAGGCACGCCGGCAACTCGGCTACCTTGCGGAGCTGTTCCGATTCCCGGGTTGGTCGACCGCGTCGGAGGTACTCGCGCTTCACCAGCAACTGGCGGGATCCGCGGGCGGAGAGACCGAGCGGCGCGAGCTGCTCGAGCTCGTCGGCCTGAGCGATGTCGCGCGCCGGCTGGTCGAGGGGATGTCCAAGGGGATGCAGCAGCGACTTGGCATCGCGCAGGCGCTCGTCGGCGAGCCGAAGTTGCTGTTGCTCGACGAGCCGACCAGCGCGTTGGACCCCGCGGGCCGTCGGGCGATCCGAACGCTGCTACTCGAGCTGCGCGATCGCGGCATCGCCGTACTGCTCAACTCGCACCTGCTGGGCGAGGTCGAGCGGGTATGCGACCGGGTCGTGATCCTCGCGGGCGGCAAGGTCGTGGCGGACGGGCGACCCGAGGAGCTCACGCACGCCGGCGGCGTCGAGGTCCAGACCGGGAATGGCACGAGGCGCTTCCCGGACGCGCGCCGGGAGGACGTGCCGAAGATCGTTTCCGAGCTCGTCTCCGCCGGGGTCGACATCTACGAGGTGACGGTCATTCGCTCCACGCTCGAGGACGCCTACCTCGAGGCGGTCGATCCACGTTGACACCGACGCTGATCATCGCGCGTCATGTGCTCCAGGAAAGCGTCCGACGTCGCGTTTTCGTCGTCGTGCTCGTGCTGACGCTGCTGTTCCTCGCCCTGTTCACGCTCGCGACCGTCGAGGCGTTCAACGCGCAGACACCGTTCGGAGGCGGTGGTTCGTTCAGCCCTCACGCGATCACCGCGGTCACGATGAACGGCCTCGGCGTGTTCGCGTCGCTGTTTCTGGCGACCGTCCTCGCGGTGTTCCTGACCCTCGGTGCGGTACGCGGCGACGCGGAACGAGGCCTGCTGCAGCCGCTCGTCGTCCGCCCTCTCGGACGCCGGGAGTTCCTGCTCGGCCGGTTCGTCGGAGCCGTCGCGGTGTGCGTCGCGTACGTGGTCGTCCTGTATGCGCTGGTGGTGTTGATCGTTCATCAGGCCGGTGGTAGCTGGCCCGACTACGTCATCGGTCCCGGGGTGGCGCTCGCCGGCGCGGTCACGATCCTGGTCGCGATGTCGTTGCTCGGCTCCGTGTTCCTGTCGTCCACCGCGAACGGGATCGCGATGTTCATGCTCTACGGCGCCGGCTTGGTGTCAGGCCTGCTCGCGGCGATCGGAGCGGCGCTGAACGCGCACACCGTGCTGACGATCGCCCACGACATAACGCTGGCGCTCCCGTTCGAGGGCCTCTATCAGGCGGCGCTCCACGCGCTCGGCTCGAACCAGACCGGTCTCACCCGGGTTCTGGTCAATTTGGGCCCGTTTGGTGCATCGCATCCAAACAGCGTTCCGTTCGACATCTGGGCGGTCCTCTACCTCGCGATCCTTTCGGCACTGGCCACGGTCGGGTTCGAGCGCCGGGACCTGTGAACGCGAGGGGCGGCCGCGGACCGTTCCGCTTGCGTCCCGCGCCAGACCGGTTGACTTCACGACAAAACGAACCGATGCCGCTCCAGTACACGGCGGTGTCGCCGACCGTGTAGTTCGGCGCGACGAGGATGCCTTGCCAGGGGTGCCGCGAAGCCGCAGGATCCTCGCTAGAGGAGAGAGCCAACGTTGACCGAGTCGGTCAATCTGCATACAGATTTCGCTTCTGTGTAGAATCCACCCGACGATGGCGGAAGCCCATCTGGGTCGGGAGCATGAACCTCGACACCGCCGACGACGTGTTCCGGACGGTGGCCGAGCACGGCGGCCCGTCGGTGCGCCGGATCCCCGACGGTGAGACGGGCCCGCGCAAGGGCTGGATCTTCCACCAGATCCCGCGGCTCGCCGCGAACCCGTCGCTCGAGCCCGGGCCGCCGGTGCCGAACCGCTACGTCAACGCGCCGGCATTCAGGCTGCGCGACGGCGTCGACCCTGACGACGTCGTGTTCGACCTCGGATTCGGGACGACCGCCGTCGAGGCGTACCCAACATTCCGCCGGCTCAAGGAGGACGGGGTGATCGGCGCCGACGTCGAGTTCCAGGTCGCGATCCCGACTCAGGTCGCGGTGTTCGGCAACTTCATCTCGCTCGAGGACCAGCCGCGGTTGGTTGACGAGTTCGAACGTCAGCTCGCGGGCGAGGTGGCGAAGATCGTCGCGGCGGTGCCGCGAGACGAGCTGGCGATCCAGTGGGACGTCGCGATGGAGCTCGCGGTCATCGAAGGCGTGATCGACTCGATCTACGACGCGGAGGGCCTGCTCGACCAGGTGGGGCGGATGGCGGCGATGGTTCCCGACGACGTCACGCTCGGATTTCACCTCTGCTACGGCGACGCCCCGCTCGGTCCCGAGGGAGCCGGGCAGCACTTCGTCCAGCCCAAGGACACGGGCAACCTCGTGATGCTCGCGACCGGGATCTTCGCGCGCGTCGCCCGGCCCGTCGCGTTCCTGCACATGCCCGTCCCGATCGACCGGGACGACGACGTTTACTTCGAGGCGCTCGAGCGCCTGGCGCTCCCGGCGGACACCGTACTGTACCTCGGCCTCGTTCATCACCAGGACGGGCTCGCCGGCGCGCGGCGCCGCGTGGCCGCCGCCGCGCGCCATGTCCGCGGGTTCGGCGTGGCGACCGAATGCGGGATGCAGAACAAGCCGCGGGAGGCGATCCCGGAGCTGCTGCGCGTCCAGCGCGAGGTCGAAGTCCCGGCCTGACCGCTACAGCCACCGCACCCAGGCACCATGCACCTCGCTATGGGCGGTCGGGGTGCGGTCGACGGCGATGACGTACCGGTTGGAAGGCCAGGGCTGGGTGGCGGCAGAACCGGGGGGCGCGAGCACGTCGCGACCCTCTTGGGACACCCAGCGAGCCCCGATCGACGCCACCTGGTCGCCGAACGCGTGACGCTCCGCGGGGTCCGGCACGTAGGCGAGAACCGCGGTGTGGAAGACGACGAGCGTCGCGTCGCCGGGCGCCTGCACGGCGAGTCCGAGCAGATCTCCTCGGAGATCGCCCCGCACGACGCGTGGCGGTTCGGCGCGGGCGACGTCGAGCGCGGCCTTGAGCAGCTCCAACCGGCGGCCCTCGCCCGGCCACACGAGCGTCTCGAGCCATGCCACCGCATCGGGGTCGCCGATGTCGATCGGGTTCAGATCGAGCCCGGCTCGCCACACGACCTCGAGCGGCCGGCTCGGCAGCGGCGTCCGTTCGCCGGCTCGGCACGAGAAGGTCGGGGCCGCTGCCGATCCGTCCGCCGGCGGGATCGTCCGGTTGCCGTAGTCGTAGCCGTAGCGGTCGGCGAGCAGGCACAGTCCCGCTGCCGCCCCGACCTCGAGCATCGCGAGCGGCTGCGGAAGCCGGGCCAGCACCGGCAGCAGCGGGGCACAGCGCGCCGGCTCGTTGGTCTGAACCCGGCGCTCGAGGATGACCGCGGTGATCTCCTCGCGGCGCTCGAAGTAGCACCTCCGGAACCCGGGCCACCCGTCCGGAAGGCCGCATACGTGGCGGACGGCAGCCAGCAGCAGATTCGGCTGGCGTTTGGGCATGGGCAGTTCGCACAGCGTCGCGAGCAGCTCGCGGTCGGCGGCCACCCCGGCTGCGAACTCGGCGTACAGGGGCGAGCGGCCGGCGGCCTCAGTCTCGGCGAATCCGGCGAACCAGGCGGCGGTCTGCTGGACCTGGTCGACGACCACGACTCGGATCGTAGACATCGCGTATTCGCGCGCCCCAGAGTAGTCAGGATTACTTGACAGTCAGGAGTAGCTGACTATATGCTGGCGGATCGAAAACCACGAAATCGAAGGGAAGTCGAGGCCATGATCGAGACGGTGATCCGCGGCGCGGAGGCGCCTCGGTTCGGGCAGGACGGGACGCAGGTCGTCGGGTACGCATCGCCGACGCGTGGCTCGGAGTCCGTGAGCGCATGGAAGGTCGCGCTCGATCCCGGCGCCGCCAGCCCGAGGCACGAGCTGACGCACGTTGAGGTGTTCATTGTGCTCGGCGGCAAGGCGCGGTTCGACTTCGAAGAGCGGTGCCATCAGCTCACGGCGGGCGACGCGATCTGCGTGCCACCGAAGACGTGGTTCGCGGTCAGCAACGACGGCCCGGAGCGGTTCACCGCGATCTGCTGCATGGCCGCCGGCGGTCGCGCGCGGATCGGCGACGGGGAGCCGTTCCCGATCCCGTGGGCTCGGTGAACACGCGGTGCGGTCGGGCCGGGGCTCGGTGAACGCGCAGTCCGGTCACGGGGGAGAGGCGCCCGACCTGGCGATCCTGCTCGCCGCCGCCTACCGCGCGCTCACCGAGCGGCTCGGAGACGCTATGGACAGGCGACGGATCGAAGGCATGCGGCCGTCATTCGGGTTCGTGATCCGCGCCGTGGCCGCCGAGCAGCCGACGATCACGCGCCTGGCCGAGATGCTCGACGTGACCAAGCAGTCGGCCAGCGCGCTCGCCGACGAGGCCGAGCGCGCCGGGTTCGTCGAGCGAGTGGCCGTCGCCTCCGACCGACGCAGCCGGCACCTGCGACTGACCGCGAAGGGCCGACGGGTCCGGGCGACCGCGTTGTCCTCGAGCAACGAACTCGAGCGCGAGCTCGAGCAAGCGCTCGGGGCCGGCGGACTGGCCGCGATGCGCGCCGGGCTACTCGAGATCGTGACCCGGAGCGGCGCCCTCGAGGACGTGCTGGCGCGGCGCGCGCGGCTCGTATGGTGAGCGGCGCAGCACCTCGGCCTCGTGGCGGAGCAGGTAACGCTTGCGCTCGAGCCCACCCGCGTAGCCGGTGAGATCGCCTCCCGAGCCGATCACACGGTGGCACGGGACGATGATCGAGATCGGGTTGCGGCCGTTCGCCATGCCGACCGCGCGCGCGGCCGTCGGCCGGCCGAGTCGCCTGGCGAGCTCGCCGTAGCTGACGGTCGTGCCGAACGGGATCTCTAGCAGCTGCCGCCACACGCCGGCGAAGAACCCCGGAGCGCCGTCGAAGGTCATCGGAACGTCGAACGCGACTCGCTCGCCGTCGAAATACGCCTCGAGCTGCTCGCGGACCGGCGCGAACGCCGCATCCGAACGGCGCCGGCCCCGCACGAGGTCAGAGTCCTCCGAGGCCGGGGGTGTGTAGAGGCCGGTCAGTCGCTCATCGTCTCCGCACAGCAACAGCCGGCCGATCGGGCTCGGCATGTAGGTGTAGAGGCGGGGTGGTGTCTGATTCATTGTTGTCATCGCGGGCCTAGAACGATGGCCGTTCAGGAAGTGTGAGACGGCGATGCGAGTTGGGCCCACACGTGCTGGGTCGCGTAGGCGCGGTATGGGCGCCAGCCCTCGGCAACCGCACTCGCGCCGGCAGGGCTGCCGTCGCGGCCGAGCCGCTCGAGACCGTGGCGGACGCCGAGATCGGTGGGCATGAACGCGTCGGCGTCGCGCAGCGCGCGCATCCTGATGTACGCGACCGTCCACGGCCCGATTCCCGGGAGCGCGAGCAGAAGCCGTTCGATCTCGTCGTGCGCCATGACACCCGTGTCGAGGACGACGTCACCGTCGGCGACCGCGGTCGCGAGGCCGATCAGCGCGCGCCGGCGCGACCAGGGCATCGCCAGCTGGTCCGGGTCGGCACGCGCGAGTGCAGCGGCCGACGGAAACAGATGCGTCACCGCTCCGACGGGGTGCTCGAGCGGCTCGCCGTAGGCCTTCACGAGCCGCGCAGCGAGCGTGGCCGCGCCGGCCAACGACACCTGCTGCCCGAGCACGGCCCTGATTGCGAGCTCGTTCGGCTCGACGACCCCGGGCACCCGGCGTCCGGGAGCCGCCCGCACGATCGCCCCGATCAGCTCGTCGCTGCCGAGCGCGTCGACGATCGGCGCCGGGTCGGTCTCGAGGTCGAGCAGCCGCCGGCAGGCCGTCACCGCCGCGTCGAGATCGTCTTGTGCGGTCAGCCAGAGCTCAGCGTCCACGTGGTGACCGTCGCCGGGGCGGAGCGCGACGACGCCGCTCCCGTGCTCCAGGCGGAGGCTCCGGTAGTAGACGTCGTCGCTCACGGCTTCCACGCCGGGGACCGCCCGGGCGGCGAAGAACCGCACGAGGCCGGCCACGTCGCACGGCGCCCGACACGGCAGCCGGAGCTCGACGGCGCGGCTTGCCGACTCGGTCACAGCCGGTAGATCAGGATGATCTCGTCGCGATCGTCGCCGGGCGCGAGCCGGATCGCGCCGGGGTGGCGGCCCACGATGCTGTAGCCGAACCGCTCGTAGAACCCTTCGACTCCGGTTCCGCCACGCGTGGTCAGCATCAGCTGCTCGAGCCCGAGGCCCACGGCGGACCGGTGCAATCCCTCGAGCAGGAGCCGGCCGGCGCCGCGGCCCTGATGCTCCGGCCGGACCATGAGGCGCAGGATCGTGCGCCAGTGCCGCCGGAGCGCCGACCCCGGTTCGACGAGGAAGGCCATGCCGACCGCGGTGCCGTCCTGGCGCAGGATGCCCAGCAGATCCCTTCCCGCGGCGACCCGGTCGAGCGCCGCGTCGAGCGTGGTCGCGACCGAGGAGGCGTCGGCGGGCGCGGTAAAACCGACGGCGCCGCCGGCGTTGGTCACGTCCACCCACATCTCAAGGAGCTGCTCGCGCAGCTGCGGCGAGCAGGCGCCGGAGGGTTCTACGACCGCGTAGACGAGGTCGGGAGCCGGGGACATTGGCGCTACGGACACAGCGCCAATGTTCCCAATCACATGTCCCGGGCGCGTCCGTGCGCCCGGGCCTTGGTCCAGCTACCTGCCGAGCGCAGGCGCGACGGGACAGGGGTTGACCTGATCGCCGCTCGTATAAAGCTGGATCGGATCGGTGGTGACGAATCCCGGGCTCGGGAACACGACTCTGGTCAGCGACCTGAACTCGGCCGTCGAGCTACCGCCGAAGTGGTTGATCGTGCCCCGAATGTAGTTCCCGCCTTCCTGCCACGTACAGGTCCCGTTGTGGATCGCGGTCGTGTAGAACGGATAGAACGGGGCGCCGTCGGGCGGGTTCGTGCAGTTGGCACCGGTGTTGAGGTCGCAGAAAGGCGGGTTGTCCTGCGCTCCCTCCTGCTCGATCACTGGAAGGTCGGTTTCGAACGCGATCGTCGAGTAGTTTCTTCCGAGACCCGTGACCGGGCTGGTGAACATCACCGGCGTCGGGTGGAGCTTCCGGTCGATAAACGCGTTGGGATTGGTGCCCGGCCAGTCAAGGTTGTACGACTGGCTGTCGAAGTCCTCGTCGGCGCTGAAGCACCCATCGATCATGACCAGCGTCGAGTCGCCGCCGGGGACGCAGAAATTGTTGCCGTCGTCCTCGTCCAGTCCGCTCGCGTCCTGGGCGCCGGGCACCGTGCAATTCAGGTTGGCATCGATCTGTAGGCAGTTCTCGAAATGCCCGAGCTCATCGGACATCGACACGTTGCCGATGCCCGCGCTCCAAGTGTTCCCGCGCGGCTCGGCCGTCGAGTACTCGGGATGGAACGCGGACGGAGCCTCCCGACACGTGCTCGAGTTCGGGGTGTACAGGATGTGGCCGAACCCGTTGGCGATCGACGCGGTCATCGAGCCGCTCTGCCTGGTGGTCAGATCGACGAGGTTGATCTGGAGCCCCGCCGGAGTGTCATGCATATGGATCAGGATCAGATCGCCCGGGTTCATCAGCAGATCCTCGGACAGGTTCGGGTTGACCGCGGCGAAGTTCGGATCCGTGGTAGTACCCGTGAACAGCGGGTTGGCGGGCGCCTGGGAGCGGCCATTGCGGGTGATGTAGGCCCAGTTGATGGGCTCGCCGCCGCCGAGGACGTAGTCGTTGCACGCGGCGGTGTTCTCGGTTCCCATCGTCCCGGCGACGCCGTGGTTCTGATCGAGTGTGCGGCTGTCGATCGTCATCGCTGCGCAGTACTGCGTGGCGGTACAGCCGAACCCCTCGAACTGCGGCACGTAGCCCGGCCCGTAGAACTGCAGCTCCATGAACGCGTTGCCAGGATGCTTGCCGATGTAGTTCGCCGCGCTCGGATTCGTGCCGACGAGGTTGTTCGAGTCAGAGTCCGGCTTGCAAGTCTTCGTGTATTCCGGCGCGGACTCGGTGTCACACAACGTCAGTCCGAACCAGAATGTGGGGTGGAGCTCAAACCCCCAGGTTGTGCCGCCGGCGCCGCTGGCGTTTGGTTGTATGGCGGGATCCCTAGGCAGCGTTACCAGGTATGTGATGTCGTTGCCTGACCCCGGAACGTCAGATTTGAATCCGACCGACGGCTCGTCGTGCCCGACGTACTGGCCGTTGATCCCCCCGTGAGGATCGTGACACGTTGACACGGCGCTGGAGCACAACGACCCGTACAGGCCTAGCTTGCCGGCGTCGGGAGTGGCGCCGAAAGCGGTCGGAGCGGAAAGGAGGACGGTCGCGAGCGCAAAGACGGTCGCGGCCGTGAAGGTGAAAGCGCGACAACGCTTCATAGGGCGGTCCTTTCGGAAATCGGCGCGACACCACCCCAATGGCGCGTGAGTCGCTCCGTCCGAGTACGGAGCCCCTCCCGCGTTGCCGCGTATAACCGGTGACTCGACCTCCCTTGTCTCTGAGAGGCCGCGCGAGACCCTATCGCCTCGGCGCGAGAATGCAACAGAAGTTGTGGGCGTCTAGGGCCGGGCCGCACGCGGCGGTGATCACTGCCGCCACCACGCACAGCGCGCCGCAAACGACCACTGCCGTGTTCCAGCCCGCCAGCAGCTCCGACGCGCCGGCCCCCCCGGTGCCGGTCGCGAGCGCGACGACGAGCGCTACGCCCGCGGCACCGCCGAGGTACCGGGCCGTGTTGTTGGCGCCGCTGCCCATCCCCGCCCGCTCTCGAGGCACCGACTCGAGCGCGAGCCGGCCGAGCGAGGCGTTGACCAGCCCGCTGCCGATCCCGAGGATCACGAGGCCCGGGAGCACCCTGGTCCAGGACGTGCCGACGCCGAGGCCCCCGAGCGCGAATTCCCCGGCGGCGGAGATCGCGAATCCGAGCACGACGACCGAGGCGGCGCTCACGCGTCCAAGGAGCCGGCGTGTCGCGAGTGCCACCGCCATGCTCGTACCGGACCACGCCGCGAGGACCGCGGCGCTCGCTATCACGTTGACGTGCAGGCCGCGCTGGAGGAGCAGCGGGGTGAAGCTCATCAGGCCGATCACGGCGAGGCCGGTGAACAGCGCGCCGATCAGCGATGCCCGGAACAGCGGGTTCGAGAACCGGCCGAACTCGAGGATCGGCTCGCGCTTGCGCAACTCGATCGCCACGAACGCGGCCAGGAACACCACGCCGGCCGCGAGCGGAACGATCGCCCGGGCTGAGGACCAGTTCTGCCGGCCCTCGATCAACCCGGCGGTCAGACCCGCCATCGCGACGGCGAGGGCGGCGGCGCCAGAGAGATCGAGCGAGCGTCGGGTCCCGGCGCGCGACTCCTCGACCCCGGCCGCCGCGGGGATCAGTGCCGCGGCCGCGATCGCCTCGAGCCAATAGCTGCTGCGCCACCCGATTGACGCCGCCAGCGCGCCGCCCGCGAGCGGACCGATCGCGATGCCGGCGCCCACGGCGGCTCCCCAGATGCTCGTGGCGAGCGCCCGGCGGTGCCCGGTGGGAAAGGCGTGCCCGATCGCACCAAGGGCGGCGGCGAGGATGCCGGCGCCCGCGATGCCCTGGAGGATCCTGGCGGCAATCAGCACGGTCATGCTCGGGGCGACCGCGCCGAGCGCGCTCGTGACCGCGAGCAGCGAGCTCGACAGCACGAGGACCCGCCGGCGGCCGAACGCGTCGGCGAGGGCTCCGACTGTGAGCAGGGCGACGGCGAGGCCAAGGCTCATCCCGCTGAGCGCCCATGTCTGGCTTGAGACGTCGCCATTCAACGATTGGACGCTGTCGCCGACCGTGGTCACGACTGCGCTGAACACCGCCAAGACGAGCAGCGTGCCCCAGGCGGCGACTGCGAGCGTCCGTGTCTCTGCGGCCGCTGCAGTCCGTGCTTTCGGGATGGGTGCGATGGCTGCGTTGCTCATGGAGCCTCCTCATGAGTTCATTGATTGAACCGCCGGAGACGGAGGCTAGCAGATTGAGTTCGATGATTGAACCGAAGTGCGCTAGAATTGCTCCCATGCTTGGGAAGGATTACGAACGTCAGGACTGCGCGATCGCCCGCGCGCTGGAGGTGATCGGCGAGCGGTGGACGCTGCTGATCGTGCGCGACGCTCTGTACGGCGTCCGGCGGTTCAGCGACTTCCATGCCCACCTGGACGTACCGAAGGCGGTGCTGTCCGACCGCCTCACCGGGCTGGTCGAGCACGGGATCCTCGAGCGCCGGGCCGATCCGGATCACGCCGGACGCTGGCTGTACGAGCTCACGCCCGCGGGCCGCGACCTGTGGCCGGTGCTGCACGCGCTCGTCGTCTGGTCCGACCACCACAACTTCGCGAACAGCCGTCTGTTCAGGCACGCTGCCTGCGGCACCGAGCTCGACGATGCGGCGGACTGTCCGGCGTGCGGGATCACCCCCGCCGTCGACGACATCATCACCGAGCCCCGCCCGGGGCGACGGGCGTACCGCGACGATCCGGTCGCGGTCGCGCTGCGCGGTCCGCACCGACTGCTCGAGCCCCTCGACGTCGAGTAGGAGCCGTATCCGGGCCGCGGGACGGCCGGCACGTGTCCGGGAATCACGGACGAGCCATACCGTGAGGGCCCGGGATTGGCAAACTCCCCGCGCAATGACTGAACCCACCGCAGCGCCGGCCGGCCGCCGGCCGACTCCGGACATGCTCGTGGACGTCGACCGGCTGATCGGGGCCTATTACGACGAGCACCCGGACCCATCCAATCCCGCCCAGGCGGTGGCCTTCGGCACCTCGGGTCACCGGGGCACCTCGCTCACGGGCACGTTCACCGAATCGCACATCGTCGCGATCAGCGAGGCGATCGCCCGCTATCGCAAGGTGCAGGGCATCGACGGGCCGCTGTTTCTGGGCCGCGACACGCACGCGCTCTCACAGCCGGCGTTCCGCACCGCGGTCGAGGTGCTGGTGGCCCACGGCGTGGAGGTCGCCGTCGATTCCGAAGACGGATACACGCCGACACCGGCGGTCTCGCACGCGATCCTCACCCACAATGCGCGCGGCGGCGCCCGCGCCGACGGCGTCGTGATCACGCCGTCCCACAACCCGCCCGAGGACGGCGGGTTCAAGTACAACCCGCCGCACGGCGGGCCGGCCGACACCGACGTCACGCGCCAGATCCAGGACGCCGCGAACGAGCTGCTGCGGGCAGGGCTGAACGGGGTGCAGCGGATCCCGTTCAACGAGGCGATCGACCGAGCACGGCGGCACGACTACCGCTCCGCCTACGTGGGCGAGCTGTCGGCGGTGGTCGACGTGGACGAGATCGCAGGCTCCGGCATCCGGCTCGGCGTCGATCCGCTGGGTGGCGCGAGCGTCGCCTACTGGGAGGCGATCGCGGATCGCCACCGGCTCGACCTCGAGGTCGTCAACGACCGCGTCGATCCGACGTTCTCGTTCATGCCGCTCGATCACGACGGGAAGATCCGCATGGATTGCTCCTCGCCCGACGCGATGGCGAATCTGATCGCGATCAAGGACCGGTTCGACGTCGCGTTCGCGAACGACCCCGACGCGGACCGTCACGGGATCGTCACCCACGCGGGCCTGTTGAACCCGAACCAATACCTCGCGGCCGCGATCGCTTACCTGCTCGGCGGCGTCCGCCTCGACTGGCCCGAGGGCGCCGGCGTGGGCAAGACGATGGTCTCGAGCTCGATCATCGACCGGGTGGTGGCGGGGCTCGGGCGCAGGCTCGAGGAGGTGCCGGTCGGCTTCAAGTGGTTCGTCGGCGGTCTGATCGACGGGACGCTGGCATTCGGTGGCGAGGAAAGCGCCGGCGCGAGCTTCCTGCGCCGCAACGGCCATGCCTGGAGCACCGACAAGGACGGGTTGATCATGTGCCTGCTGGCGGCGGAGATGACCGCACGGACGGGGAAGGACCCCGCGCGGCTGTACGCCGAGCTGACCGATCGCTACGGCGCGCCCGTATACCGCCGCGTCGACGCCCCCGCGACGCCCGAGCAGAAGCGGGTGCTCGGCAGCCTCTCGCCCGAGAGCGTGACCGCGACCGAGCTCGCGGGCGAGCCGATCACGCAGGTGCTCACCGCGGCGCCGTCGGGAGCCCCGCTCGGCGGGGTGAAGGCCGTGACCGACAGCGGCTGGTTCGCGGCACGCCCGTCGGGCACCGAGGACGTGTACAAGCTCTACGCCGAGAGCTTCAAAGGCACCGACCACCTCGAGCGGATCCTCGAGGAGGCGCAAGGCGTGGTCGACGCCGCGCTAGGGGGCTGACGCATGCAGGTGTTCTCGATCGTGTTGGCGGGCGGGGAGGGGAAGCGGCTGGCGCCGCTGACCGCCGACCGCGCGAAGCCCGCGGTGCCGTTCGGCGGCGTCTACCGGCTGATCGATTTCGCGCTTTCGAACCTCGTCAACGCGGAGTACCGCCGGATCGTGGTGCTGACCCAATACAAGAGCCATTCGCTCGACCGCCACGTGTCGCTGACCTGGAGGCTCTCGCCTCTGCTCGGCAACTACGTGGCCCCGGTGCCGGCGCAGATGCGTCGCGGACCGCGCTGGTTCGTGGGCTCGGCCGACGCGATCTACCAGAACTTCAACCTGATCCGCGATGAGCGGCCCGATCACATCATCGTGTTCGGCGCCGATCACATCTACCGCATGGACCCGCGCCAGATGGTCGAGGAACACATCCACAGCGGGGCCGGGGTCACGGTCGCGGCGATCCGCGCTCCGCTCAGCCAGGCCGATCAGTTCGGGGTGATCGAGACCGCACCCGACGGGCGTCGGATCGACGCCTTCCGGGAGAAGCCGACCGATGCCAAGCCGCTTCGCGATGCGCCCGACCGGGTGTATGCGTCGATGGGCAACTACGTGTTCAGCACCGAGGCGCTGATCGACGTCGTCACCACCGACGCCGAGGACGAGACATCCGCGCACGACATCGGCGGCAACCTGATCCCGCTGCTGGTGCAGCGCGGCGAGGCCCGCGTGTACGACTTCGCGACCAACGAGGTCCCCGGCGCCACCGGTACCGACCGCGGCTACTGGCGTGACGTGGGGACGCTCGATGCCTACTACGACGCGCATATGGACCTGGTCTCGGTGTCCCCGACCTTCAACCTCTACAACCACGAGTGGCCGATCCACACGTGGCCCGATCCGATGCCTCCGGCCAAGTTCGTCTTCGACGACGACCGCCGTCGCGGGCATGCGCTGGACTCGATGGTGTGCGCCGGAGTTGTGATCTCGGGCGGTGTCGCGCGCCGCTCGGTCCTGTCGCCCGGCGTCCAGCTGCATTCGTACGCCGAGGTCGAGGATGCGGTCCTGATGCATGGCGTCGACGTCGGGCGATGCGCGGTGGTGCGGCGGGCGATCGTCGACAAGGACGTGCGGATCGCGGCGGGCGCCGCCATCGGGGTCGACCCGGACGCCGATCGCGAGCGCTTCAAGGTGTCGGCCGGCGGGATCGTCGTAATCCCCAAGGGCGAGGTCGTCGATTGAGAGTGGCGCTGCTCACCCGCGAGTACCCGCCCGATGTGTACGGCGGTGCGGGAGTGCACGTCGAATATCTCGCGCGCGAGCTTTCGCGGCTCGAGGAGGTGACCGTGCACGCCTGGGGCGCCGGCGACGTGCGCCACTACCCCTGGGAAGCGCTCGGCGGCGACGATCCTTCGCTCGCGGCGCTCCGGGCGCTGTCGATCGACCTGACGATGGCGGCTCGCACCGGGGACGCCGACCTGGTCCACAGCCACACGTGGTACGCCAACCTCGGCGGGCATCTGTCCAAGCTCGTGCACGGGATCCCGCACGTGGCCACGGTTCACAGCCTCGAGCCGTTACGCCCCTGGAAGGCCGAGCAGCTCGCCGGCGGCTACGCGATCTCGAGCTGGGCGGAGAAGACCGCGCTCGAGGCGGCCGACGCCGTGATCGCCGTGTCGCGGGGCACCCGCGACGACATCCTGAACGTCTATCCGGCGATCGATCCCGAGCGCGTGCGCGTGATCTACAACGGCATCGACACCGAGCAGTACGCGCCGGACGCGCACACGGACGTGCTCGACCGCTTCGGGGTTGACGCTGAGCGGCCATCGGTGGTGTTCGTCGGCCGGATCACGCGCCAGAAGGGCGTCGAGTATCTGCTGCGCGCAGCCCGCGCCTTCGACCCCGCAGCGCAGCTGGTGCTGTGCGCCGGATCGGCGGACACGCCGGAGCTGGGCGCCGAGGTGGAGCGCCGCGTCACCGAGCTGCGAGCGGAGCGCGACGGCGTGGTGTGGCTCGAGCAGATGCTCCCCAAGGTCGACGTGATCCAGCTGCTCAGCCACGCGACCGTGTTCGCCTGCCCGTCGATCTACGAGCCGCTGGGGATCGTCAACCTCGAAGCGATGGCCTGCGAGGCCGCGGTCGTGGCGACCGCGACCGGGGGGATCGTCGAGGTGGTCGACGACGGCGACACGGGACTGCTGGTGCCGATCGACCCCGGCGACGATGGCACAGGCGCCCCGCGCGACCCCGATCGCTTCGCCGGCGACTTCGCCAAGCGCGTCAACGCGCTGATCGCTGACCCCGGCCGGGCTGCCACGATGGGCCGTGCCGGTCGCCGGCGCGCGATCGAGCAGTTCTCCTGGCCGATGATCGCCGGGCAGACGTCCGAGCTGTATCGCAGCTTGGTCTGACGCGAGCGGCACGATCGCGCCGGCCGACGCCTAAGCCCTGCTTTCGCTCCGCCGCAGGCTCGGATCGAAGGTCGGGCGGTCGGGAACGGGGCTGCTCAGCCAGAGGGTGAGAGACGGGCCTCGGCGATAGTCGGCTCGAACAGCTCGACCGGGTTGCCGCTCGGGTCCTCGACCAGGACCTGCTTGCCGCCGACGCCGGCGACGATCTCGTTGCGGAAGCGCGCCCCGTGCCCGCGCAGGTCGGCGACGGTCGACTCGATGTCGGCGACCTCGAGCTGAAAGCGGTTCCATCCGCCGGGCGTGGGCAGCGTCCCGTCGGGCATGGCCTGGCCGCCACCGGGGCCGCCGCCGGGGGCGCTCAGAACGAGCCGGAGGTCGCCGTGGGAGAGCATCGCGAACGTCGGCGCCGGGTGCATGACCTCGTCGAACCCGAGCCGGCTGCAGTAGAAGTCGATCGCTGCATCCACGTCGTCGACGATGTAGCGGACGCTGACTCGCGGCATATCGGTGCTCCTCCGTCGCTGGTGCTTGAATGTGAAACGTACGCGTTTCGTAGCGATACGTCAACGTTCTACAAGGGGCTTCTTCGATGAGCGCGCGGAGGGATGACCGGATCGACCCGAGGGTGGAGCGGTCCCGCATGGTGATTCTCGGAGCCGCCGTCGACGAGCTTGCCGAGGTGGGCTACGGCGGGGTCACGATCGAGTCGGTGGCGGCGCGAGCCGGCGTGGGCAAGTCGACGATCTACCGGCACTGGCCGGACAAGCTGGCGCTGATCGCCGACGCGTTCGAGACGTTCCACGAGCAGATGGCTCCGGACCTCTCGGACCGCTCGGCACGCGAGTCCGTGGAGATGCTCATCGGCCACGTCGCCGAGGTGGTCCTGGATTCGACGTGGTCCCGCTGCATCCCGGCGCTGATCGAAGGCGCCGAGCGGGACCGGCGCGTACGCGAGTTCCACCACGGCTATTCGGCCGAGCGACGCCAGGAGCTGATCGACGTGATCGCGCGCGGGATCGAGCAAGGCGAGTTCCGCGAGGGGCTCGATCCCGAGCTCGCGACCATCGCGCTGCTCGGCGTCATCTTCTACCGGCGGCTGATGAGCGGGGATCCGCTCCAACCGCACAGGGCCGGCGAGGTAGTCGAGCTGATCCTCGGCCCGCGAGCGTGAATCGCTACCGGGTCTCACGGCGGTTGCGCCCGCGCCACTGCTCGGCCCGGATCGCCCAGTGCTCGTGGTCACGCCACCGCCCGCCGATCTTCAGGTAGCGCTCGGCGAAGCCCTCCCGCACGAAACCGGCTCTCTCGACGAGCGCGATCGATGCGGCATTGCCCGGCTGGATGTTGGCCTCGAGGCGATGGAGACGCAGATCCGTGAACGCCCGGTCCAGCACCAGCTCGAGCCCCTCGCTCATGTAGCCGTGACCGGCATACGCGGCAACCGCTCCATAGCCGAGGTACGCGCTCTGGAAGTTGCCGCGGACGATCTCGCTGACGTTGATGTACCCGATGATCGCGCCGCCGGCGCGAAGGCACACGAGCAGCGGGTCGTAGCGCTCGTCCTGCACGCGGACGAGTAACCGGTCGTATGCCTCGCGGGTGATCGGTGACTGAAGCCAGGGCCGGTGGAGCTTGCGGCTCGCGCGCATCGCGCCAAGGAACTCGTCGCGATCGGCCGGCGTCGGCGACCTGAGCTCAACCCGCGCGGGCGACCTCATCGATGCGGCCTCGGTACTCCCACAGGGACCGAGCCTCGTCGAGAGACAGCATCCGCCAGCGCTCGGCCTCCGGTTGCCACACCCAGATCGTCACGTCGACGATGCTGCGGACATCCTCGAGCAGCTTGACCGTCGTGCGTGTGTCCGCGCCGTCGGCCAGGACCTCTCGACTCATGACGTCGACCACCTTGAACCGTCTCGGGCCCTTCGGTTCGGGCGGCTTCGGGGCGGGCGGCTTGGGCTGACGTAGCACGCGCACCGGTTCGGCCTCCGACGCCGGTTGTCTGAGCACTCGCTCGAGCGGCACCATGTTCGCGCCGGTGCCTTTGGTTTCGGTGTCGAGCACCCAGACCTTGCCCAATTCCAGCCTTTCTGAAGAGGTCCACGGTAGAGATCCGCTGCTAACTAAAGGTTAGCCGCCTGCCGGCGGTCGCCCACAACGTCTGGGGACCCCGGAAGCTGATGTTGGGGTGAAACGTCAGCTCCCGACCGGGGACGAGATGGAGATCCGGGAACCGCGTGGTGAGCGCGTCGAGCGCGAGCCGGGCTTCGAGCTTGCCGAGCGCCGAGCCGATGCAGAAGTGGATGCCCTTGCCGAACGCCAGATGGTGCCTGGCGTTGTCGCGGCGCATGTCGAACCGGTCCGGATCCGGGAACACGGTCGGGTCGCGGCCCGCGGCCGCCAGCCACAGGAACAGCTTCGCCCGCTCGGGGACATCGAACCCGGCGATCGTCACGGGGCGCTTGGTGAGGCGGCGCCACACGGGCACCGACGGGTCGTAGCGGAGCGTCTCCTCGATCGCGCCTGGGATCAAGGCCGGATCGGCGACGATCTCCTCCCACCGGGGCGGAACCTCGAGCAGCCGCCGGAGCGCGTTCCCGATCAGGTAGTTCGTGGTCTCGTGACCGGCGAAGCTCAGCGAAAACAGGATCGAAGCGATCTCCTCGTGCGTGAGCTGATCGGGCTGCTCGTCGTGGATCGCGAGCAGCGCGCTGGTGAAGTCGTCGCCGCGATCGGCAGCCTTGGCAGCAACCAGCTCCCGCAGGTACCGCCGATATGCGGTCATGTTGAGCGCGTGCTCGACCTGCTCGTCGGCGGCCGGACGCCCCCACGCGAGCTTCGCGCGGTACCCGGACCATTGCTTGAGCCGGGGGTAGTCGGACTCCGGTACGCCGATGAAGCTGAACACCACCGTCGCCGGCAGGGGAAACGTGAGTGTCGAGACGAGATCGAACGGCCGCGCATGCTCGGGCTCGTCGAGACTGACCATCGAGGGTTGAGGCCGGTGACCGCCGTCGAGCAGGATCTGGCGCGTCCGCGCGTCGAGCTCGACCAGCGGCAGCTGCGCGGCGGCCGCCGAGTAGTCGTCGTGGTCAGACAAGATCGACTCGATGTCGCGGTAGCGCGTGACCACGTAGTAGTCGATCGCGGGGGCGTAGAACAGCGGCCGGTCCGCGAGCGGCAACGAGCGCATCACCGCGAACGGGTCGGCGAGGAACTCCGGCGCGAGCGGATCGAACTCTGGCTCGACCGGACATGACACCAGCTCCCCCAGCGACATCGTGATCGGAGATCGTAACCGCGTGCGCTGTATCGACCGGGTCGCGGATGCCCTCGTTCAGGCGTCGCCGGCCGGCGTGGCGGATCCGTCCGGCAGCCGGCACACGCCGGCGACGCGTTCGGTGCGCCTGAACCCGAGCGATTCGTACAGACCGAGCGCGTGATAGCCCGGGTCGGCGGCGATCACAAAGCGGCGCGCGCCGTAGATCTCGGCGGCGGAGTCCGCGGCCTCGACGACGAGCCGCGAGCAGATCCCCTTTCGGCGGTGCGCGGCCGCGGTGTCCACGGACTGGAAGCGCCCGCGGCCGCCGGTGACCACGATGCCGCAGCTGCCGACGACGTGGCGCTCGCCCGGGTCGAGTGCCACGTACCAGGCGCCACGCCCGGCACGGAACAACGCGCGCCTGTCCGCCATGCGCTGTCGGCAGAAGTCCCGGTGCATTTGCTCGTCGAAGTGCTCATCGCGCGCGGCAACCTGCAGCTCCACGACCTGATCCCACAGATCGTCGTCGGCATCGAGGTCGAGTGCACCCACGGCGACGTCGCAATTCTCACGAGGGTGGGACCGGACGACGTCCGCGGTTGCAACCAGGCCGACGGTCTGCTCGAGCTCGTAGCCCCGCGAGACGAACTCCTCGCGTGCGCAGCCGAGCGCACCGTCGATCCGGTCCCAGGAGAACGTGCGGTGCTCGACGCGCGGTTCGCGCTGGAACTCGGCGTCGAACCACCGCTCCCACCGCGGCCCGTCCCCGGCCGCCGGCGGCTCGTCGAACAGGAGAAGGTTGCCCCAGTAGAACTCCGGGTGGCTCGGCGACCGGACGACGAGATACCCGTCCCGGCGCTCGAGGACGCGGTCGATGCCCATCACGTCGATGTCGGTCGCCCACACGAGCGCGTTCGGAACCGTCGACTTGCTCACGTCGCAGGCCTGGGCGTCAGCTGCGCGCGGGCAGCTTGACGATCTCGGTGGCGATGGGCGCACACACCGAAGCCGGCTTGTCCTCGCGCATCAACCTGCGGCGCAGCAATACGTACGCGGGCGCTCCGAGGACTGCCGGTATCACCAGCTGGAAGAAGCGGTAGATCAGCACCGCGGCGGCCGCATCGGAGACGTTCACCCCGTACAGCGCGAACACCCCGACCAGCGCGCCCTCGGTGCCGCCGATCCCGCCCGGGAGCGGCACGAGGTTGCCGATCTGGCCGATCAGGTACCCGAGCACGAGCGTGCCGAACGAGGGGACGTGGCCGACGGCGGCGAATCCGAACCCCAGCGCCGCGATGTCGAAGGCCATGTAGGAGAACGAGCCGACGATCGCGCCGGCGCTGTGGGAGCGCAGCAGCAGAATTGCGTTGTCTACGCCGTCGGCGGCCGCGTGGAGCCACGCTCGCAGCGTCAGGCGTACGCGCCCGCCGAACGTCGCGCGGTCGGCTTCCGAGCCCCGGTTGCCGAGCGCGCGAAAGAGCCGAGGGCTGAGCCCGGCGAGGAGCGCCCCGAAGGCCGTGATCAGCGCCGGCACGAGCGTGAGAACGAACCCTCCCTTCCCCGCGATGATGCCGAGAAACACGCCGATCCCGACCACGATCAGCGCGAAGAAGTTCGCGGCGCTGGTGATTACGAAGAACGCGACGGTCCGGCGGGCGATGTGGGCGGTGGGCATCCCCGCCTCGCGGAGCGCCCACACGCCGAGCGCGAGACCACCCGCGCCTCCCGCGGGGAGCAGCGAGTTGGCCGCCTGCTCGGCCATCGCGATGTCGTAGCTCAGCCCCCACGACATCCGCGAGCAGAACGTCGCGCGGAACACGAGCAGGTAGCCGACGCATGAGCCGACCTCGGCGACCGCCGACGCCACGATCCAAACCGGGTCCGCGTTGGACAACCGGTCTTTGAGCTCGCCCAGCCCAGGCAGCGCGGTGATCGCGATCGCGACGACCGCGATGATCGCGGCCACCTCGAGGACCCGGAGCGCGAGATGCCGGGGATGCAGATCGTCCGGCATCGCGGCCTGCCGAGCCTCGGTGCTCGGACTGTCCTGGAGATCTGCGCGCGTTGCCACTTCAAATTCAGCTTACGCGGGTGGCGGCGGCTCCGGGACTACGTGGCAGGTAATCGACAGCGCTGCGGGTGCGTGGGAGCCTGCTGCCGTTGGCAATCACGAAAAGGAGAAGCACATGGCAGATCCTGCGACGGTCGTTCGCACCTACATCGAGATGTGGAACGAAACCGATCCGCGGCGGCGGCGGGAGCTCGTCTCGGCGACGCTGACCGACGACGCCAGCTATCTCGACCCGATCATGGCCGGCAGCGGCGCCGAGGAGATCAGCAACATGATCGGCGCCGCGCAGTCGCAGTACCCCGGCCATCGGTTCGAGCTGGTGACCGGCCCGGACGTTCACCACGATCGCGTCCGGTTCATGTGGTCGCTCGGTTCGCCGGCCGGCGAGCCGATTGCCGTCGGCGTGGACTTCGCGACGACGGCGGAGGATGGGCGCCTGCGGGACGTGACCGGCTTCCTCGAGCCGGCCGCGTAGCGGGGGTCAGGGACCGGCGATGCCCTGCAGGAGATGGGCCGCGGTGGCGGCATTCGCGGGGTAGAAGGCCTCGATCATCAGCTCGGCGAGCGTGATCTCAACGGCGGTGCCGAAGGTTGAGACCGTGCTGAAGAAAGCGAGCTCACGCTCGCCGGCGTTGACGCGCAGCGGTAACACGATCTCGTCGCCGGCGCGCTCGTCGTGCGGCGGCTCGAGCGTGACGCCTGGGTAGCTCGACAGCTCGTGGTAGAGCTGCGCGAGCTCGGGGTCGCCCGTGAGTGCGGCCTGTCGCCGCAGCCGGTGCAGGAGGTGGCCGCTCCATTCGGGCAGGTTGAGTATCCGTGGAGCCATTCCGTCCGGGTGGAGCGTCGCGCGGAGCGCGTTCGCCGGCGGGGCGACGAGCTCCGGAGCAACGCCGGCGGTCAGGACCGAAGTCGCGTCGTTGGCCGAAACGATGTTGTAGTGCCGGTCGAGAATCACCGCCGGGTACGGCTCGTGGGCGCGCAGGAACCGATCCAGCGCCTGATGAATCGGGGCCATCTCGGGCTCGTCGAGCGATCGCTCGACGTACTGCGGCGCGTAGCCGGCGGCCAGCAGCAGTCCGTTGCGCTCCCGGAGGGGGATCTCCAGGTGCTCGGCCAGGCGCAGGACCATCTCCCGGCTCGGCCGGGCCCGGCCGGTCTCGAGGAAGCTCACGTGTCGGGAGGACACGTCGGCCTCGAGCGCGAGTTCGAGCTGGCTCAAGCTCCGCCGCCGGCGCCACGTGCGGAGCAGCTCGCCGATCGGCGCGCGCGCCGTGCTCGCGAGGGTCGATGCGGTGTCGACGGCCACGCGCCGAACGTAGCGCGGGTCCCGCGGCTACGCAATTACCTCACAGGTAGCGGTGTTGCTGACCACAGGCGGCAACCCCCGGAGCGCTGATGGCACGGCGAGCAACCCGCGCCGCCCCACCGACGATTCGGCGGGCCATCCGGCCTCTTGAGGTCGCTCGCTGCGACGCCCCCGGATTTGTGAGACTGGTCGGTGCCGTGGAGGGTGGCACCCGCCAACTCGATCCCGAATCGCTCGGCACGCACATCGCGCGGCTGTATCGCGCGGCGTACGGGCTGTGTGGATCGCGTCAGGATGCCGAGGACCTCGTCCAGGACACGTTCGAGCGGGTGCTCCGCCGCCCCCGCTTCCTGCGCCGCGATCAGGACGTCGTCTACCTGCTCCGCGTGCTCCGCAACACCTGGATCAGCTCTGGGCGGGCCAAGCGGGAAGTTGCGACCGCGCCCGCCGGCGAGGCTATCGAGGACGTGGAGGCGCCGAACGATCCGATCGCGCAGTCGATCGAGGGCGCCGCCGTGTACGAGGCGCTGCAGGAGCTGACCCAGCCGCTGCGCGAGGCGCTGGTCGCGGTCGACGTGCTCGGCCTCTCCTACCGCGAGGCGGCGCGCGCGCTCGGAACGAAAGAGGGGACGATCATGAGCCGCCTTCACCGGGGCCGTGGGCAGATCGCCGCTCGCCTCGAAACGGCTGGCTGACCGGGCTATGCGTGCGCCTGTGCGAGCACCGGGGCTGCGGCGAGCCCCAGCACGACGTCCGGCTTGACCGGCGCGGCAAGGACGCACGTCCGTCCGAAGCGAACTAGCGTGACCACCGACAATCCGGATGACGTCGAGAACTCCCGGAGGGGAACGCCCTCGAACGTCACCATGCGGGCGTCGCGCGGCAGCGGGACCGCCTTGCCGGAGAACACGGTGTAGCTGAGGCGCGTGCCGTTCGGGAGGCGATAGAACACGGTCAGAGCAGGGCGGCCGCCGATGCGGTCGGTCCGGGTACCCGTGGCCGGGACGGAGAACTTCGCGTAGTTCGGGTACGTGACGCCCCCGTAGGAGACGTCGAGGAGCTTGGCGTTCCGAGCGGCGGGTGCAGCTCCGGTCGAGGGCGCGAACGCAAGCCCGGCGGCCGCCGGAATGGTCGGGCCGCTGCTGCCGCCGCCGATCCCGACGACCCCGATCACGACCGCGGCGCAGATCGCCGCGACCCCCGCGACCGCGACTGCCGGCCGCCATGACGGCCCGGAGGTGAGTCGCCGGCGCTTCGCCCGGTCCGCGTCTGCGCCATAGCGGTCCCGCACCTTGTCCTGGACCGAGCGGACGAGCCGGTCGGGAACCGCCGGGCCGCCGCTGCGGAGCTCGTGCGCGACGCGCCGCTGGGACTCGACCTGCCGTCGAACCTCGGGCCGGGCTGCCCAGTCGCGGTCCGGCGCCGTCCCGACGTCGGCTTGCGGCCCGTCGACGAGCCGGGTGATCGCCTGGGCTTCCTGCTCTTCGGGTGACTGCTCGGGTCGCATCGCTGGTTCTGATCATAGGAGGCCGGAAGACGACCGGCGGAGGTGCAAATCGGGCGCACCCCACACCACAAAAGACGCAAGCGGCGGGATCCTTATTCCATCGCGCACGCGACTTTTCGCAGCCGCCTCCGCCGGGTCTTCGAGGCCCAAGATCGCCCGCCGGTCGCGTAAGACATTTTTCACAGACGGGGATGGAATGCGCTCGCAGACACCTGCGTCTTATCGAGATGTCGGCACCTCGTGGGGGCCGGGAGAAGTAGGTCATAGGTTCTTCCGCCGCCTGGTGTCACCTCTGTCACGTCTCGAATAAGGAGCACTCATGCACAAGCATGCGAATAACCACGCTCGCTCGTCTGCGGGCGCGTCCAAGGCAAGCCGCAGGCGCCGCACGGCGAAGTGGGCGCGAGTGGCACTCGTGGCCGCGACCCCGGTGATCGGCGCTGGCGCGGTGGCGGCCCCCGCCATCGCCAAACCGCATAACGATCACTCCGGTCAGTACCGCTTCACTACGCTCGACAACCAAGCTGATCTGACGTTCAACCAGCTGCTCGGCATCAATCAGCATGGCGTGATCGCGGGGTACTTCGGCTCGGGGGCGATGGGACACCCAAACAAGGGCTACCTGCTGACCGCGCCGTATGGTCAAGCGAACTATCACAGCCAGAACTGGCCCGAGTCGACGCAGACGCAGGTCACCGGCCTGAACGACAGCGGGGTGACGGTCGGCTTCTGGTCGACGATGAACACCGCGAACAACATGAACGACAACCGTGCGTTCGTGGCCGTCCACGGGTATTTCGTCGATGGCGACTTCCCCACCGACAGTCCGGCGTCTCCTCCGGTTGACCAGCTGCTGGGTGTCAACGACCATGACATCGCCGTCGGGTTCTACAACGATGCCGGCGGCAACACTCACGCGTACTCGTTCAACATCCGGCGTAACCAGTTCAATGAGATCACGCCGTCCGGCGTGACCAACCCAACGGCCGCGGGGATCAACAACCATGGCGACGTCGCCGGGTTCGGGACGGACTCCACGGGTGACTCGTCGAACGGCCAGGTCGTCGGTTTCTTGCTCCGCCGCAACGGCCGTGTGACGATCCTGAACGTGCCCGGTTCGAGCATGACTCAGGCGCTCGGCATCAACGACAACGACGAGGTCGTCGGTGTCTACCAGGTGGGCAGCGGCAACGACGCCATGATGCACGGCTTCACCTGGACCCCGCAGCACGGGTTCCAGACCGTCGATGACCCGAACGGCGTCGGCGCCACGACGATCAACGGCGTCAACGACCAGGGCCAGCTCGTCGGCTTCTACACCGACGCCGACGGCAACACGGACGGACTGCTCGCCACCCCGGCTTGGGAGCACCGCGGCTGATCCCCGCTTCAGCCGAGCTGATCAGACCGGGCCGCCGTTGGGGGCGGCCCGGTCTTTTCGTGCGTGTGAGTGCGCGCACACAAACACGCTCCGCGTCCTGCTCACGATGGGTCACGTGCTAGCGTCGATGTGGATGCTGGTCGGCAGTGTCGGCTCGGGTTGCGGGGTTCGCCGGAGCCGATCGACTGGATCGTGATCCGAATCGGAATCTACCTGCGAGGTCATGCCCCATGGGTGAGATCGTGAAATTGATGCCGCGCCGGAAGCGCATCGCGCTGATCGCGCACGACAACTGCAAAACGGAAATGCTCGAATGGGCCAGGTTCAATCGCGACACTTTGGCCGCACACGAGCTCCACGCGACCGGGACGACCGGCGCACTGCTGGCGAGTGAGCTCGATCTCGAAGTCAACCGGTTCCTCAGCGGCCCGCGCGGCGGCGATCAGCAGGTTGGCGCCGCGATCGCCGAGGGGAGGATCGACTTCCTGATCTTCTTCTGGGATCCGCTGGAGCCGCAGCCGCACGACGTCGACGTGAAGGCCCTGCTCCGGATCGCGGTGGTCTGCAACGTCCCGACGGCGTGCAACCGCGCGACCGCAGACTTCGTCCTGTCGAGCCCGCTGACGGCCGAGGAGTACCGGCGACCGAACTCTCGCCTTTCCGGAGTCCGATCCTTCGCAGCGGCTCGTCACGCTCGCGCTGGACGAAGCCGCAGGCTAGCCCGCCGGGGCATCTCGCGCTGGACGAAGCCGCAGGCTAGCCCGCCGGGGCATCCGCTCCGAGACTGGCGGCCGGCGTACCGGCGGAAGGTCGGTGCGCCGGTCGCCCGTCGTCTGTCGCCTGTCGGGCGCCCGGGTAAAGGGACACTCGGCGATTTGGCGGCGCCGAGTGTGCCGAAACCCGTACCAGAGCCGGGTGAACCGGCATTCATCGCCGTGGGCGGGGCGAGTGAGAACCTACCCGGGGTCGGATCGGGGGCGCGCTGGGCAGTGCGCGGTGCTGTGCCGACTTGCAGGGCTCGGTCGCGGAACCGGCGGTACAGTCGCGATGGGTGCCCGCAGCTCCGGACAGCTATTCGGTCGTCGATCGCTGGTTGCTCGACCACCTCTGAGGCGCGATCGTGCCGCGTCGCCGCCCGATGGTCATATCCGCCTCGATCGTCGTGTGCGTGACGCTGGGGATGTCCGCGGCCGGCGGGTCGGCCAGCGCCGCGCGCCCTTCCTCGAGCGGGGGCGGCGCGCCCACGGGGAGGTCCCGCCCGCTGCTGGCGGCTGTTCCGTACATGGGCTGGAACACTTATTACGGGGTCGGGGGGATCTTCGATCAGAAGACGATCGTTTCCGTGGCCAAGTCACTCCTGCGCCGTGGTCTGGCCCGGTCCGGCTACAGGATCGTGTGGCTCGACTTCGGCTGGGCCAGCGGCAAGCGCGACCGCCACGGTGAGCTCGTGGTCGATCCACACCAGTGGCCGCACGGCTTGCGCTGGCTGACCGACTGGCTACACCGCCACGGGCTGCTGGCGGGGATCTACACGGACGCGGGAAAGAGCGGATGTCACGGGCAGGGCGTTGGATCGCTTGGTCACTATCAGCAGGACGCCGACCGCTTCGCCGCCTGGGGGTTCGACGCGGTCAAGGTCGACTTCTGTGGCGCCGGCGAGGCCGGGCTCGTGCCGGAGCTCGCGTACAAGCGTTTCGCGAAGGCGATCGCGAACAACTCGAACCACCAGGAGATGCTCCTGAACGTATGCAACTTCTGGGTGCCGGGACAGATCGACGGCACGCTCCCCACCTACGCCAACTCGGCGTACGCCAGCTACCGGTGGGCGCCCCGGATCGCGCAGAGCTGGCGCACCGACACCGACGTCGGCTTCACACACGACATCCAGTTCGTCAACGTGCTGCGGAACCTCGATCACGACGCCGCCCACCCGACCGCGGCCGGGCCGGGGCACTGGAACGATCCCGACTACCTCGGGCCCGAGCTCGGCATGACCAGCTCCGAGGCGCAGGCGCAGTTCTCGATGTGGGCGATCGTCGCGGCGCCGCTGATCCTCGGGAGCGATCCCCGCGCGCTGTCGCCCGAGACGATCAAGATGCTCGAGAACCGCCAGGTGATCGCGGTCGACCAGGATCCGCTCGGGATCCAGGGGACGGTCGTCCAGCAGCAGGGATCCGGGCAGGTGTGGAGCAAGCCGCTCAGCGGCGAGCAGGCCGCCGTGGCATTGCTCAACCGCGGAACGGCGCCGTTGCAGATCGCCATCACCGCCAGCAAGGCCGGGCTACGGTCGGCCGCGCACTACACGGTGCGCGATCTGTGGGCGGGGACCACCGAGCGGACGACGGGCGAGATCAGCGCCATGGTCCCGCCGGACAGCGTCGTCCTCTACCGGGTGACGCCGGAGCGGATTTGATCGCGCCGGCGCCCGCGGGAGCTACGCCGCGTTCGCGGCGCCGGGTGCCACGTCCGTGCCGGCCTGCGGCCCGCTAGCGGCGACCTCTACCGCCACCCGGTCGTCGGTCCACTCGCCCCAGACGATCTTCGAGGCCTTCACCTGGTAGCGGTAGACCGTCCCCTCGTCGTTGACCATGTACGTGTCGACATCGCCCGACCGGTTGTGCAGGATCAACCGCTGGCCACTCTCGGCCAGACGCACGAGCGCCTTGATGTTCGGCACGTCGACCGGGGGCCAGCCGAGGTCCTCGCCGGCGACGATCGGCACGATCAGGTGTCCGTAATGCGCCTGAATCTGCACGCTCTCCTCGAACGGCTCACCGCGCTTGCGCAGGAACGCGTACGCGGCAAGCGGTCCGGACAGGAGGAGGCCGAGCACCGCGATCCAGCGCAGCAGGCTGATCGTTGGCGAGACCCCGAGCACAGTGATCGTGGCCGGGGCGGTGGCGGGCGTCCCCACGGCCCCGTTCTGGCTCGGAGTGAGGCTGCCCGACGACCCGCCCGAGCCGGAGGCGCCGTCGCCCGACGAGCTTCCCGAGGTGTCCGAAGCACCGTTTGACACCAGCTGCTGAGGGCCGAGCTCGAAGCTCATCGACGGGGCGAACCTCATGTTGAGCGGGTGGCCCCCCACCGTGCCGGTGACGTGCACTGCAGGAAGGACCGCGAGTGTGTAGCCGACGTTACTCGGCATGCCCGTGAGGGCCCCGACCTTCGCGAGCAGAGACTCGATCTGCGGGATGTCCAGGGTAACCACGGTGCTGGTGTGGTCGCCGGTGAACCGCGTGGGCGGCGTGAGCACGATCGTGCGGCTCCATCCGCTCTGGGCGGTGAGGCGAAGGTGGATGGCCTCGGTGCCCGCAACATCGTGCGCCGCGGCGGTCGCGAAGGTGTAGTTGACGTGGACGCCGACCTGATGCACAAGCGACAGGAAGATCGGGTCGCCCGTGTGGATGGCGCCGGTGGGGTAGACCGGGCCGGCGGGCGCGTGGGCACTGTACCCGAAGGTCACCTGTTGCGTGTAGGGCGTCGTCACCGTCGTGGGCTTGCCGGTCGGGCGGGTGAAGGCCACCAGTGCGAGGACGACGAAAACCACGGCGGCAATGGCCGACGTGGTGAGGAGCGCTCCGTAGTTGAAGGAGCGCGCGCCGCCGTTATCTCGAGCGTTGTTCACGATGAAGAATCCTGACTGCGCAGATCCATTTGTCTGCTTGCGGCGACGCTTACGCCGCCGCCGGGCCTTTCCGCCGGCCCCGAACAGCAGGGCGAAGCCGAGGACTCCGATCAGAGCAGCGGCCCCGATCGGCGTATGCAGCGTGGCCAGCATCACGCCGCCATGTGGAATATGCAGCCACAGCTTGCCGATCAGGTCCGCGCGCGGGACCGCGCGGGGGTCGATGAAGTCGTTGTTGTCGCCCTTGAAGACATAGAGGCTCCCGCGACGGGCGACGATCCGATGCAGCACCACCGTGTGCAGCAGGTTGCTGCGGTACGCGACGACATCGCCGACCGTGTAGGCCGCCGCCGGACGAACGATCGCCAGGTCGCCGGTGTGAAACCGGGGCTCCATGCTGATCCCGTGCGTCGCCACGTACGTGGTCGAGCCGCCGATCCGCGTGGGAGCCAGATACCACCACGCCACCGCGCCGGCGGCGATCAGCGCGACGGTGATGAGGCCGGAACGCAGTCGAATTCGCTTCACGGTCGCCGTTCATGTCGCTGTCCGCAGAACGCGGTGGGGGAGAGCCGGGCGCGCTGCCCCGCACTCTCCCCCTCCCGCTCAGCCGATGGCGGGTGTTACGGGTTGACCGTCACTCCGCTGACGTTGCCGGTCTTGTCGGTGACCGACGCGTCGAAGTAGTTCGCCGAGGTGACGGGGACGCCGTGAGGGCCGAACGTGGTCGAGCCGGCGAAATCGCAATGCGAGTCGTAATCCGCCGAGTACGTGCCGCTCCCGACCTGCGAGCTCGACGAGACGCAGGCGATGAGCTGACCGTTGGTCGCGGTCGTCCCGAACCCTGCGTCGACGTTATTCGCCGACTCGTCGCCGGTGAAGTACACGTCGGCGGAAGTGACGTACTGGCCGTCCGCGCTCAGCGTGTAGCTGACGCCGGCGGCCGGCGCGCCTGTGATCGACGTTCCACCGAACGCCGCGGTGTTGGTCCCGTTGGCGGGGAATGACGCGATGGCGGTCGTGAAGGCCGCGCCACCCGCGGCAAGAACGCCGATCGCCAGAATGGCGATGAGCGCGCGCTTCTTGTTGCGCATCATTAGTAGTGACCTCCTGGGTCTCCGATTTGCCCCGCTGACCGGTCGGTCATTACTAATCGCTTCGCATCCGTGGACAGCGGTTGTCTGTCCAGTGTCATCGTCCAGACATACGAAGCTCTTATCCGTAGTTTGCTCGGATAAAGCGTTCGGGTTTACCGCCTAGCGGCGCGGCAGAGGGGCTGCTACGCGCGATTTTTAGGAGCTATTGGAGCGCGCGCGGCGGCCGCGCGTGCGGGCCAGCGCGACGCCGGCGAGGCACAGGGCGCCGCCGGGAAAGACGAGCGCGGGGGGGACCTCGGCGAGGAACGCCCACCCGAACAGCAGCGCGAGCGGCGGGACGAGATACGTGGTCGAGCCCATCCGGCCCGCCGTGGTGCGGGCCAGCGCGTACGCCCAGAGGACGAATCCGGCGGCGGTCGGGGCGACGCCGAGGTAGATCATCCAGGCGATCGTCGAGCCGCCGGCGTGGCCGATCCCGTGCACGAGCGAGCCGGCGTACGGCAGGCAGCTGATCGCGCCGATCGTGCACGCGAGCCACGTGACCGACAGCGGCGATGCGTGGCGGAGCACGGGCTTCTGCGCCACCACGCCGCCAGCGTAGGCGACCGCCGCCACCAGGCACAGAACCGCACCCAGGCTCTCGTGCAGCCCGTGGCGAGAGGTCGCCACGCCGATCACGACGGCGCCGGCGAACGAGACGAGGCAGCCCGCGAGCAGCCGGGGCGGGAACCCCTCCTGCAGGATCACGCCCGCGAGGATCGCGATCAGGATCGGCCCGACGTTCACGAGCATCGCCGCCGTTCCGGCGTCGACGCGCTTCTCAGCGGCGTTCAGCGCGACGTTGTAGAGCCCGAACCAGAGCACGCCGCAGACCACGATGCCCGTCAGCTCGCGGCGGCCGGGCAGCGGTTCCCGGCGCACCAGGACGAGGACCCCGAGGGCGGTGCTCCCCACCAGCAGCCGCCCGAGCGCGAGCGCGCCCGGCGACAGCTCGCGGTCAGCGAACCGGATCGCTACGAACGCCGACGCCCACACGCACACCATCACGGCGACCGCGGCGATCACGAGTGCGCGCTCCCGAGATGGGCGCGAGATGGCAGGGGCGACCGCGGTCATAGAGATGGAACGTTACGAGGCGCAAACTGTGATATCGGTCGAAATGTCCTCGCAGGCCGACCGGCGCGCACCTGACGGCATACTGGGCGCGTGGCGGTTCATTCCAGCCCCGAGACGATCCACAACGTGCTGACCCGGACGCGGACATGGCGGTGGTCGGTTGCTCCCCGGATCCGCGACGGGACTCGCATCGCATTGCCCACCTGCTCCAGAGCCGCGGGTTCCGGGTGATCCCGGTCAATCCGAACGCGGACGAGGTCCTCGGCGAGCGCTGCTACTCGACCCTCTCCGAGATCCCGAAAAGCGAGGGCGTCGAGGTCGTGGACATCTTCCGACGTGCCGACCGCGCCGGCGTCCACGTCGACGAGGCGATCGCGATCGGCGCCCAGGCCGTGTGGATGCAGCTCGGGGTGATCGACGAGGCGGCCGCGCAGCGCGCGCTCGACGCCGGCCTGCTCGTCGTGATGAACCGCTGTCCGGCGATCGAGCTTCCGAGACTGGCCGCCGCGTGAACCGGGAGACTGAGCTCGTCCGCGGCGGCACGCCCGGGCTCGATCGCGCCACGATCCATCCGTACGTCGACGCCATCCCGGGCCCGTTCTTCTACCAGCGAACGGCCCATCCGGTCGGGGCGGAGGCCGAGCGCGTCCTCGGCGAGCTCGACGGCGGCCACGCGCTCCTGTTCTCCTCGGGCACCGGCGCCACGACGGCGCTCCTGCTCGCGATGCTCAAACCCGGGGCGACCGTCGCGGTCGCCGCAGGCGGCTATTACGGCACGGTTGCGCTGATGGTCGAACTGTCCGGGTGGGGGCTCGAGGTCGAGGAGTTCGACCAGACGGGCGAGCCGCCGGTCGCCGACCTCGTCTGGTTTGAGCCGTGCGCGAACCCGATGATGACGTTTCCCGATCTCGACGTGGCGATCGGCCAGGCGCAGGCGGCCGGGGCGGTGGTCGTCGTCGACAACACCGTGCTCAGCCCGATGCTGCTCCGTCCGCTCGAGCACGGGGCCGACTTCGTGCTTCACAGCGCGACCAAGATCCTGGCCGGCCATCACGACGCGCTGCTCGGCGTGGTCGTCTGCGCGCGCGCCGAGGACCACGCGCGCCTGCATTCGTTTCGCACGACCTCGGGGATCGTCGCGGCACCCGACCCGGCGTGGCTGATGCTGCGCGGGATGAAGACGCTCGCGCTCCGGGTGGAGCGTCAGTCCGCCACCGCGCTCGAGCTGGCGCGCCGGCTGTCCGGCCATCCCGCGGTCGAGCGGGTGCGGTACCCCGGGCTCGGCGATCCGATCGCGGCGCAGTACGTCGATGCATTCGGGCCGCTGCTGTCTTTTGACGTCGCCGACGAGCACACCGCCGCGCGCGTTGAGCGCGGGCTCCAGCTGATCGAGAACGCCACGAGTCTCGGTGGGGTGGCCTCAACGCTCGAGGCGCGGGCACGATGGGAGCCCGAGCGCGTCCCGCCCGGCCTGCTCCGCCTGAGCGTCGGCCTCGAGGACGTCGAGGACCTATGGGCCGATCTGGCACGCGCGCTCGACGGGTAGCCCGGCACCACCGGTACCCTGCCGAACTCCGTGAAGATCGTCTACACGCTCACCGACGAAGCGCCGGCGCTTGCCACCGTGTCGCTGCTGCCGATCGTGCGTGCGTTCGCGTCCGCGGCCGACGTCGAGGTCGAGGTCCGCGACATCTCTCTCGCCGGCCGGATCCTGGCCCAGTTTCCCGACGTGCTCGACGAGCAGCAGCGGGTCGCCGATGCGCTCGGCGAGCTCGGCGAGCTAGCCGAGCACCCTGACGCCAACATCATCAAGCTGCCCAACATCAGCGCGTCAGTGCCCCAACTCAAGGCGGCGATCGACGAGCTCCAGGGCAAGGGGTATGCGATCCCCGATTACCCGGAGGAGCCCGCCGACGACGACCAGCGCGAGGTGCGCAAGCGCTACGACAAGGTCAAGGGGAGCGCGGTCAACCCGGTTCTGCGGCAGGGCAACTCGGACCGCCGGGCGCCCGCCTCGGTCAAGGAGCATGCTCGCCAGCACCCCCAGTCGATGGGCGCCTGGTCCCCGGATTCCCGCTCGCACGTGTCGACCATGAGCAACGACGACTTCCGCTCCACCGAGCGATCCGTCACCGTCGACGAAGACGGCACCGTCCGCATCGAGCACCTCGATCCCGACGGCAACGTGACCGTGCTCAAGGACGAGACGCCGGTCAAGGCCGGCGAGGTGATCGACGCCGCCGTGATGCGCCGCGCGGCGCTCGAGGATTTCCTGGCCGAGCAGCTTGCCGATGCGAAGGAACGAGAGGTTCTGTTCTCCGTGCACCTGAAGACGACGATGATGCGGGTGTCGGACCCGATCATCTTCGGGCACGTGCTGCGGGCGTATTTCGCCGACGTGTTCGCCGAGCACGGCGAGGCGCTGAAATCCGCGGGCGTCAACCCCAACGACGGGCTGGGCGCGATGCTGAAGGCGATCGAGGTCCTCCCCGACGAGCAGCGCGCGGCGATCGAGCAGGCGATCGACGCGACCTACGAGAACGGGCCGCCGCTCGCGATGGTCGATTCCGCCCGCGGAATCACGAACCTGCACGTCCCCAGCGACGTGATCATCGACGCGTCGATGCCGGCGGCGATCCGCTCTTCGGGCCAGATGTGGAATCCGCAGGGGGAGCAGCAGGACACGAAGTTCGTGATCCCGGATCACTCCTATGCCGAGCTGTACGCCGAGACGGTCGAGGACTGCCGCCGGAACGGCGCGTTCGACCCCGCGAAGATGGGGAGCACGCCCAACATCGGGCTGATGGCACAGGCGGCCGAGGAGTACGGGTCGCACGACAAGACATTCGAGATCGTGGAAACCGGGTCCGTGCGGGTCGTACGAAACGACGACGGCGAAACGCTGTTGGAACACGCGGTTTCCATTGGAGACATCTGGCGTATGTGCCAGACCAAGGACGCTCCGATCCAGGACTGGGTGCGCCTCGCTGTCGCGCGCGCGAGGGAGACGAACACCCCCGCGGTGGTCTGGCTCGACGAGACGCGGGCACACGACGCCGAGGTACTGCGCAAGGTCCGCCCGGCGCTCGAGCAGCTCGACACCGAGGGGGTGCAGATCGAGATCCTCGACGTCGCCGGGGCGGCGAGGTTCACGCTCGAGCGGGTCCGCAACGGCGAGGACACGATCTCGGTCACGGGCAACGTGCTCCGCGACTACCTGACCGACCTGTTCCCGATCCTGGAGCTCGGCACGAGCGCCAAAATGCTGTCGATCGTGCCGCTGATGAAGGGCGGAGGCTTGTTCGAGACGGGCGCTGGTGGATCGGCGCCCAAGCACGTTCAGCAGTTCCTCCAGGAGAACCATCTCCGCTGGGACTCGCTCGGCGAGTTTCTTGCGCTCGGGCCATCGTTCGAGCTGCTCGCCGAGCAGGACCACAACGGTCGCGCGAAGTTGCTGGCCGACACGCTGGACCGCGCGATCGGCCATCTGCTCGATGAGGATCGCTCGCCGTCGCGCGATGTCGGTGGGCTCGACAACCGCGGCACCCACTTCTACCTGGCCTTGTACTGGGCCAGGGAGCTCGCCGAGCAGAGTGACGACGCCGACCTGGCGGCGAGGTTCCGGCCGCTGGCCGAGCAACTCGCCGAGAACGAGGCGAAGATCGTCGAGGAGCTGAATGCAGTTCAGGGCTCGCCGGTGGACATCGACGGGTACTACCGACCGGACATCGAGAAGGTGGCGGCGGCGATGCGCCCCAGCGCAACGCTGAACGACGCTCTCGATGAGCTGTGAGGGGCGAGGCCCTCAGGGTCCCGTGAGACGCAGACGCGTCGTCGGCGTGCCGGCGTTGTGTGCCGGTGCCGGGACGCGCAAGAACGAGAGGTAGCGGCGCACGCCGGTGACGTCGAGCAGGCGCCGTACAGGTCGACCTCGCCTTCGACGGCGACGACGACGACGACCAGCTCGTCGTACTCGACGATGTCGATGTCTATGTTGTTCGCGTAATCGTCCATCGACGGAGCGCGCACCCACATCCCGGCGTCCCCACCCGGCTGCCCGAGCGCGCGAGCGGCTCACCCGCACGGAAGCCTCCACTCGGAGGATCAACGGACGATCGCGAAGTTTCTCTGGCCCGAGAGTCGTCGTCCTCGTATCAGCGGCGCGGCGGCGATTCAGCGGCTGTCTTCGCGCCCTGTTCGGACATCTGGCGAGCCATCTCGGCCAGCTCGGCCACCAGTGGGACGGCCGCTCCCTGCGGCCAGACCAGCGTCAGCACCGCGGGGTCGGCGTCGACGAGCGGGATCGCCCTGATCCCCAGGTGCGCGAACGGGACCGCGACGAGCGCGGGGACGGTCGTGATCGCCCGACCCGAGGCGACGATCGACGCGACCTCCTCGGGCGTGACGGCGCCGTCGTCGGTACGGCGGGCCGGCGCTCCCCGGTACGAGTCGAGGCCCCAGTAGCCGAGCCACACCGGGTCGCACCAGTCGACGATCCCGGGGAACGTCTCGTCGAGCACGTCGGCGACCGTCAGCTCCGGGCGTCCCGCGAGCGGATGGCTCTCGGCCATGGCGACGACCAGCGGGCTGGTTCGGATCTCCTGGCTGGCCAGGCCGGGCGCGCTCGGCGCGAACCAGATCAGCGCCGCGTCGGAGTTGCTCAGCCACGCGCGAGCGTCGAGCGTGGGGTACCCCAGCTGGCGCCACTCGATCGTGATGTCGGGGTGCCTGGCCATGAACCGCGAGACAAGGTCGCCGGCCATCATCGGCGGGGTCATGGCCATGAAGCCGGCGTGGAGCCGGCCCTCCTGCTTTCGCGCCCACGAGCGCGCGGTGGCGCTGACCTCGTCGACGGCGGCGAGCGTCGCCTGCGCCTTCTCCATGAAGGCCTCGCCCGCCGGGGTAACGGTCACCCCGCGGGGGTTGCGCTCGAGCAGCCTCACGCCGACCTGCGATTCGAGTCGCGCGATCGCCTGCGAGAGCGCCGGCTGCGCCAGCTGGAGGCGCCGGGCCGCGCGGGTCATCTGACCCTCCTGCACCACCGTCACGAAGTAGCGCAGCTGTCTGAGGTCGAGCTCGCTCAGTTACCTCACTCGAGCATCCGCGACGCCTCTGACATAAGCAGCCGTTATAGCAGGCCTGGATGAACGTATTTGACTACGCCGAAACCCTCTGGAACCATCGAACCAGCCATACGTTCGGGGTCTCGGGGGCGAACTATGGGACCGGTTCAGAGTCGCGAGCCGGCCTCGAAAGCGCCTAGGGCGGTGCGATCTAGGCCGGCTCGCGTTCTGTTCACGCGAGCGCTTCCGGGGTCGGATCACCCGCGCGCGGCGGCGCGCGCGGGCGTCTGCGACCGGCGTACTCCTACCAGGCCTGCGTACGGGTGCAGTGGGGGCAGCCGACCGAGGTCGTGACGAGCGCTTCGAATGCGTAGCCGCATTCGCACGTGTAAAGCGCCCGGTCCTCGGAAGGGCCGCCGTGCCGTCGTTCGTGTGAGGCGACGTCGCTTTGCGGCCCGGGAGCGCTCGAACGCGCCGCTGCCTCGTGGCTGCCGCGCCCCCGCCGGCGCCACCTCATTGTGCTTTCCGTTGCTTTCGGTTTGACCAACATCTTCAGCTAATAACGCCTTTGGATGGGATTCGTTTCTCGATTAACGCGAGGGTGGCAGCCCTCTAATACGACGTTAATCGGCAGGCACCCCCTGGCCGTTAGCGGCGGGGGGATCCACGGCCGGGGTGTGGGAGAATCACGCGAGGCATGGATCCCAGCCGCAAGCGCGCCATCCGCCTAACCGTTGCCCTGACCGCCGCCGTGCTGCTCGCGTCGGCGCTCGTCTATGTGAGCTTCACCGCGGGAAACAAGGAGTTCACGGCCTCTCAGCTGCTGGCTCGGGGCAAGCCCGGGCAGACGTACGAGCTCGCCGGCACGGTGCTGAACGGCTCAGTGCAGCGCGACGGCACCACGCTCATGTTCCGGATCCGCGACCCCAAGCTGCCCGTGTCGGTTCCCGTCCGCTACAACGGGATCGTCCCCGATCCGTTCGCGCCCGGCCGGGCCGTGATGGTCGCGGTGGAGAAGGGGAGCGCGGGCACCACCTACGTCGGCCAGGGGAACTCGCTCACGACCAAGTGCCCGTCGAAGTACCAGGCGGCGGCCGCGTCTTAGCGATGGTGCCGGACTGGAATGAGGCTCTGAGATGGCGCTGATCGGCCGCGCGCTGCTGATTATGGCGCTCGGGACCGCCGGGTTCGGCATCGGTGCGTCGATCCACGGCGCCCGCACTGGCCGCCGCGAGTGGGTCGACGCCGGCCGCCGGTCGGTGTACGCGCTCGCGGCGCTGGCGACGATCGCGTTCGCGATCCTGGAGGACGCGTTCTGGCGCAACGACTTCTCGTTCAACGTCGTCGCGAACCATTCATCGACGACGACGCCGGCGTTCTACAAGCTCGCGGCGGCCTGGTCCTCGCAGGAGGGCTCGCTGCTGCTTTGGGTGTTCCTGCTGTCGCTGTGGTCGAGCCTGATCCTGTTCCTGGTCCGCAAGCGGGCCCGGGAGATCACGCCGTACGCGACCGCGGTGCTGCTCGGCTTCGCCGCGTTCTTCACGTCGCTCGCGGCGTTCTGGGCGAACCCGTTTACGACGAGCGCGAACCCGCCCGCCGAGGGCGCCGGCCTCGACCCGCTGCTGCTTCACCCGACGATGATGATCCACCCGCCGATGCTGTACTCGGGGTACACGCTGCTGACCATCCCGTTCGCGTTCGCGGTCGGCGCGCTGATCACGGGAAGGCTCGGCGCCGAGTGGATCTCGCTCACCCGCCGGTTCGCGCTCGCGGCCTGGCTGTTCCTCGGGATCGGGATCCTGCTCGGGGCCCTGTGGTCCTACACCGAGCTGGGCTGGGGTGGGTACTGGGCCTGGGATCCGGTCGAGAACGCCGCGTTGATGCCGTGGCTGCTCATCACCGCGTTCATCCACTCGATCATGATCCAGGAGAAGCGGGGGATGCTGAAGGTGTGGAACGTCTCCCTGGTCCTGGGTGCCGGCACGCTGTCGATCCTCGGGACGTTCCTCGTGCGCTCGGGGATTCTCGACTCGATCCACGCATTCGGGGCCTCGACGCTCGGCGTCCCGTTCGTGATCCTGCTCGCCGTGATGGTGATGGGCTCGATCGGGCTGATCGTGTGGCGACGCGAGCAGCTCCGGTCGGACGCGCGACTCGAGTCGCTGCTGTCGCGCGAGGCGGTGTTCCTGTTCCAGAACCTGGTGCTGGTCGGGATGGTGTTCGTGATCTTCTGGGTCACGTTCTTCCCATTGATCTCGGAGGCGCTGACCGGGACCAAGGTGTCGGTCGGGCCGCCGGCGTTCCAACCGTTCATCGTGCCCTTGGCGCTGATCCTCGTGCTGCTGTCGGGAATCGGCCCGATCATCGCGTGGCGGCGGGTGACCGTCGCGAACCTGCGCCGGAACTTCGCGCTGCCGGTCACGGCGGGCCTCGTGACATTGTTCGTGCTGCTGTTCTGGCCGGGCGGTCCGAGCTCGCGGCCGTTCGCGCTGATCATGTTCGCGCTCGCCGGGTTCGTGCTGACGTCTGTGGTGCAGGAGCTGTGGCGTGGCGTCGCAGCGCGCCGCGCGATGACCCACGACCCGGTGCCGCTCGCGCTGGTGCAGCTCATCCGCCGCAACCGCCGGCGTTACGGCGGCTACACAGTCCACGCCGGGCTGGCCGTGCTGCTGGTCGGCGTCGCGGCGTCCTCGTCGTTCCAGCACTCGGACGACGTGATCCTGTCCCCTGGGCAGAAGGCGCACGTCGACGGCTACACGATCCGGTACGTCCGCCCCGTCGAGACCGTCTCCTCGCAGAAGATCGGGTTTGGCGCCGTGCTCGACGTCACCAAGGGCGGCAAGCACGTCACGACCGTCACGACTGTTCGCAACTTCTATCCCTCGCAGAACCCGGCGGACGGCCTCATCGGCAAGTTCTTCGACACCTCGAACGCCGACAGCGAGGTCGGGCTGGATCAGAACCTGCGCCGGAACATCTGGACCGTGATCAACGCCCAGCCGACGCCGCTGGCGCCGCTGATCAACAAGGGAAACAACGTGTTCGCCGCGTACGCGCCTCAGGTGATGACCAAGGCGGCGAAGCTGCCGCCCGGCCAGGCGCAGTCCGCGATGAACGGGCTGTGGGCCGAGCGCGATCTGGCGGTGACGGAGATCGCGCGGCGGTTCGTCACCCATCCGTGGCCGACCGAGTTCCTGCTGATCGTGGCCCCGCTCGTGAGCTGGATCTGGCTCGGCGCGCTGATCATCGGCGTGGGCGGGCTGATCGCGCTGTGGCCGGTGCCGTCGTTCGCGCGCCGGCGCGAGCGGGTTGCGTCTCCGGCGCGACCGACGGCGCCGCCACCGGTTCCGGTCCGCGAGCCGGTCTGAGAGCGAGCCGCGCGTGCAGGTCGTCGAGTATCTGGTCATCTTCGCGATCCTCCTGGCGGTGGTCGCGTTCGTGACCGCGCCGGTGCGGCGGGCGCTGGCGGGCCGAAGCGACGACGCCGGGGCGGATCAAGCCCACGCCGGCAGCCTCGCCGAGCTCGAGGCCGCGCGTGAGGCCAAGTACCGCGAGCTGCGCGACGCCGACCTCGACCACCGCACGGGCAAGCTGTCGGACGCCGATTACGACGAGCTGGACCGGACCCTGCGGGGCGAGGCGATCGCGATCATGCACGACATCGACCGCGCTACCATCGACGAGCAATGAGCACCGTCCTCGGCGTCGTCCAGGTCTTTCTTTGCGTCGTCCTCGTGTTCCTGATCCTGATGCACTCGGGCAAGGACGCAGGGCTGTCGGGCGCGTTCGGCGTGGGGACCGGCGCGGGCCCGTTCGGCGGCGGTTCGCTCGTCGAGCGCAACCTGAACCGGTGGACGGTCGGGTTCGCGATCGCGTTCGTCGTGAACACGATCATCCTGATCAAGATCTCCTGAGGGGTGTTGGGGCCGGCCTTCGGCCGGCATCCGTGGGGCCATTCCGCGCGGCGTCCGTGCCGCGCGGGCGGTTCGCGACCCCCGCCGCCGGGCATGGACGCGGGGAATTCGGCTGAGGCACGTCAGCGGAACGTAGGGCGTCGAGCCGAATTCCCTTGGCGGAACGGCCCCACGGACGCCTCGCGAAGCGAGGCCCAATAACCGCGCACTCGGCAATCCGCGCGCGCCGAGTGTCGACATGTGGCGGCTATAGCGCCGACAAGTTGGCGCTCGAGGAGCGCGGCGCGTCGAGTGTAGACTTCCTGGGGTAGCGGCGGGCGACCACCCGTGCGAGCCCGGGCGGGAGGCGGCCATCGGTGGCGAGCCACCCGCCGGCGAGGATCAGCAGCAGCCCCGCGACCGCGCCGGCCCCCGGGTGCTCGCCGAGCAGTAGCACCCCGAGCGTGACCGCCACGACCGGGTTGACGTACGTGATCACGGTGGCGCGGCTCGTGCCCGCCTCGCCGATCAGGATCGCGTACACGACGAAGCCGGCCGCGGTGCAGAGGAGCCCGAGCACGATCACCGAGCCGATCCCGCCGGCGGATGGGGTCGCGCGGGGCAGGTCGAGCGCGGCCCACGGAAGCAGGATCAACGATGCGATCGCGAGGCTCGCGCCCATCGCCGCGCGAGGGTCGAGCCCGGACAGGCGGTGCTTGAGCAGCATCGGCCCGATCGCGTAGCCGGTCGCGGTGATCATGATCGCCCCGATCCCGACGAGCTCGCCGCGGTGGCCGGCGACGTCGATCCCGACCAGCGCGATCACGCCGCCGAAGCCGATCGCGAGGCCGACTGCGCGAACCGGCGTGGGCCGCTCGGAGTGGTCGAAGCGGATCGCCAGAAGCGCGCCGATCAGCGGGACCGTTGCGACCATGATCGCCGCCAGCGACGAGGGGACCCGCTCCTCGCCGATCGCGAGCATCGGGAACGGAATCACGATCTCCGCGACGGCGAACGCGAGCAGCCAGCGCCAGTACCTGCGCACGCTCGCGAGCGTGCCGGCGCGCCCGGCCAGCGCGATCAGCACGAGCGCGCCGAGCGTGACCCGTCCCCACGCGAGCACCGGCGGCGTGACGCCGTGGTCGACCGCGATCTTGATGAACAGGTACGGCACGCCCCAGATCAGCGAGGACGCCGCGAACGCTACCCAGGCGCGACGAGTCATGCTCGGGAGTGTTGCAGCCGTGACTGCTCAGCGACCGCCGCGCTCGCCCAGCTGGTCGACGAGGCGCAGCAGTTCGAGCGGGCTGAACGGCTTGGTGAGGAACAGGTCGGCGCCGGCCTGCTCGGCGTCCGACTCGACGCTGTCGCCCGAGGCCGCGGTCAGCATCACGATCGTTACTTCGCCCGACTCGTCGTCGGCTCGCAGCTGACGGCACGTCTCGATCCCGTTCAGGCGCGGCATGTCGACATCGAGGAACACGAGCGTGGGACGCACGCGCCGCGCGATCTCGATCGCCTCGACCCCGTCGGCCGCCTCGTGGAGGTCGAATTCCGCGACGTCCTCGAGCGTGGTCGCGATCAGCTTGCGGATGAATTGGTCGTCATCGACGATCAGCACTCCGTGTCCGGACGGGGCCGGGGAGCCCGAGGTCATCGAATCTCGGCCGCGATCCGCTCGAACACCTCGTCGTCGATCGAATTGAAGGCGTCCACGACCCGGTGGTCGAACTGCGTTCCGCTCTCGGCGTTGATCATCGCGCGCGCGTGGCGGAGCGAGCATGCCGGTCGGTACGGACGGTCGGTGGTGAGCGCGTCGAGCACGTCGGCGACCGAGAACACGCGCGCGGCCAGCGGGATCTCCTCGCCCGCGAGGCCGTCCGGATAGCCGGTGCCGTCCCAGCGCTCGTGGTGCGAGCGCACGACCTCGGCCGCCTCGGTCAGGAACTCGATGCCCTGGACGATCTCGGCCCCGATCACGGGATGGCGCGACATCAGCGCGCGCTCGTCGTCGTCGAGCGAGCTCGGCTTGTACAGGATCGCGTCCGGGATCGCGACCTTGCCGACGTCGTGGAGGAGGTAGCCGAACTCGAGCTCGGGCGTGATCTCGAGCTCGGGTGCGAACTTGCGCGCAATCACGAGCCCGTAGGCGGCGACGCGCTCTGCGTGCTTGCCGGTGTAGGCGTCGCGGGCCTCGACTGCGTTCGAAAGGGCGCGCACGGTCGCCATGTACGAGCGGCGGAGCTCCTGGGCTCGCGCGCGCTCCTGCTTGAACGTCTCGCGCAGGTCGGCGGCGTAGCGCTGGAGCTGAAGCTCCTTGTCGGCGGCCTCGCGTTCACGGCGCCTGAGCTCGGCACGCAAACGCACGAGCTCGTCGATTAGCCCTACCTCGCTCTGAACAGCCATCGAAATCAGCGTACCTATCTCAAACCGTGCAGCATCAAGCAGACCCGTCCTGGCGAATAAGCCTACCCCGCGTGGGAAAAACTACCGCTCCCCGCGGAGCGCGGCAAGCACCGCCGAGGCGGCGTACTCGGCCGGGACGACCTCCATCCCGAGCCTGCCGACGCCGGGTGGCGTGGGCGTCTCGCCGTCGGAGACCAGGATCACCGCCCGCCGGACGCGTCGACCCCGGAGGTCGAGTGCCTGGATGACCATCTGCGGGTTGCGGATCCCGACGTCGACGAGCGCGACCTCGAAGCGCCGCTCCCGGCACACGCGCGCCGCCGCCACGCCGGTCACCTCCCATTGAAATTCGATGCCCAGGTCGTCGAGCGCCGGCTCGAGCGTCGTCTGAAGCTCCTCGCGGCCGACGACCAGCACGCGCGAGCGGCCCGCGCTGACCGCAGCGCCGAGCACCGCCCGCAGCTCGTCGGCGTCGATCGGCTTGCTCACGACCCACTCGCCGGCGAGCTCCTGGCGGCCGGAGAACACCGACACGAACACGATCGGCGTCGTCGCCAGCTCGCTGTCGCCGCGGATCTGCCGCAGCACCTCGAAGCCGTCCATTCCCGGCATCAGGATGTCGAGCGTGACCGCGTCGAAGTGGTCCTCGTGCAGGCGTGCGAGAGCGTCTTCGCCGCTCAGCGCGATCGTGGTGCGGACGTCGAGGACGGCGAGCTGGCTGGAGATGAGCTCGGCGATCTCTTGCTCGTCGTCGACCACGAGCACGCTGCGACCGCGGATCGACTCGAGCGCACCGGCCGAGTCGAGCCCGGGCACGGCTGCGGGAAGCCGCACCTTGAACGTGCTGCCGATGCCGGGCTCGCTTTCGACGGCGACCTGCCCGAAGTGGAGGTCCACGAGCGACTTGACGATCGACAGCCCCAGGCCGGTTCCCGGATTCGAGCCGCTCCGGTTGCCGGCGCGGTAAAACCGATCGAACACTCGCGAAACCTCCTCGTCGGTCATCCCGACGCCGGAGTCCGCGACGACGATCTGGACCCAGGCCCGGTCGGGCTCGACGCCGACGTGGATCTTGCCCCCCTCAGGGGTGTACAGGTGGGCGTTGGTCACCAGATTGGCGACGATCTGCCGCAGCCGCCCGGGATCGGCGAGCGCGGGTGGCAGCATGGGTGCGACGTGCGAGCTGAGGTGCTGGTGCTTCTCGAGGACGCGCGGCTGCATCAGCTCCACGACGTCGTGCACGACGTCGCCCACATCGATCGGGCGCCGGTTGATCTCGACGTGGTCGGCTTCGATCCGGGCCACGTCGAGCAGGTCGTTGACCAGCTCGACGAGCCGGTCGGTCGACTTGAGGATGATGTCGACGAACTCGCGCTGGCGCTCGGACATGTTCTCGGGCGAGCGCTGCAGCAACTCGACGAACCCCTTGATCGAGGTCAACGGGGAGCGCAGCTCGTGCGACGCGGTCGCGACGAACTCGCTCTTGGCTCGCTCGAGCCGGGCGCGCTCGCTCATGTCCCGCACCGTCCAGACGATGCCTTCGTTGTGGGGCCCGAGGTTGGCGGCGGTGACGGCCAGCGAGCGCCCTCTGTGCTCGATCAGCATCTCGTGCAGCAGCGCGGATTGCTCGGGGGGCAGCGGGCTGTCCTCGCTGTTGATGTCGGTGCCGACGGTGAGCTCGGGGACCAGCTCGGCAGCGCGCGGGTTGACGGCCGCGATCGTGCTCGAGCCGGGCTCGGTGACGATCAGCGCGTCGCCGAGGCTCTCGATCGTCGTTGCCAGGCGGGCCCGTTCCTCCTCGATCCGGCGCTGGGCGGTGGCGAGGTCTTCGCCCATCTGGTTGAAGGCGCCGGCCAGATCCTGGAGCTCGCGCGGTCCCGACGGGTTCACGCGCTGCTCGAGGTGGCCTTCCGCGAGGCTGTGGGTCGCCTGGACCAACTCGTCGAGGGGCTCGCGCATCGAGCGGACCAGCACGGTGATCAGCGCGAGCGCGCCGGCGAGCGCGAGCACGCCGGCGACCACGATCAAAAGCAGGGCGCGACGGGAGTCCGAGCGGGCCTGTCTGCGGGCTTGCGCCTCGCGGGTTACTTGTCGGGCCTGTAGCTGTGTGGCCAGGGTGCGGGCCTGGGCGAGCGGGCCGTTGACCGCGGTGGCGGCGGGAAGCTGGCGGCTTAAGGCCAGGCGGCGTGCCTGGTTCTCGGCGGCGACCTGGGCTTTGACGAGTCGTTCGCTTGTCGGATCGCCCTGGGCGAGGTTCGTTGCGGTTTGCGCCTCGGACTGGTACGCGGCGGCGACCTGGCTGCGGGCGGCGGCGGCTCCGGCTCCCCGGACGTCGCGCAGCACCTCCTCCTCGGCGATCCCGGCGCCGGCGAGGTTGGCCGCGGCGGTGGCGAGCGACGAGGTCTGCTCGAGCTTGTTCTCGTACGTCTGGCGCGAGCTGTAGAGGCTGGCGACGCCGAGCGCGGCGATGACGGCAAGGGCAAGCGTCAGCGCGACGAGCGCCAAGCGCAGCGAGCGGGCGATGGAAAGGCGCTGCATTCGATCGGTGTTGGGGCTGCGGGCACCCCCGGGGTGATCGTACCTGCGGGGTCGGGCATCCAGGCACGTTGCGGTTGGCTTGTGGTGGGCTCGTGGACGGCTTGTGGTGCGAAGTGCCGGGGTACCATGCGGTCCATGAGCCTTGCCAGGGCGTGGAGGCGCCAGCTGTCCGGCGCCTCGAGTGCCGCCTTGATCGTCCCGTCCGCGATGCTGGCCGCCCTTCTCGTGCTTGCGCTCGGTGGAGGGTTCGGGTCGATCGGCGTGCTCGGGCAGCTGTTCGCTGGACCGTCGCTCCCGGGGATCGGAGCGCCCGGTGGCGGGCACTTCGTCTCGGGCCGCGGTGTGCGTGGATTCACCAGTGCCTCGCTGCCGGTAATCCCCGCGGTGACGCCGGTAGCCGGGCCTCGGCGTGAGGTCGTCCACCAGGCTCCGGCGGTGCCCACGGTGCCGTCCGCGAGCCGCGGCACCGGCGCCGCTGGTGGCGCGATCGGCGGGACCGGCGGCACGGTACGCCCGGTGACCGAGGGGACCGGCTCGTCAGGTTCCGGCGGGTCAGGTTCCGGCGGGTCAGGCTCCGACGGGTCGCCTGCAGGTTCTTCGCCGGGCTCGGGTTCGTCAGCGCCGTTGCCGCAACCGCAAACGGGTCCTCCGCCTCCCCAACCGACGCCCGTCGACACTGTGGTCAACGTCGTCACGTCCGTGACCCAGCAGCTGCCGGCGCCGGTCGGCCCGGTCGCGACCCAGACGGCTCAGGCGGCCGGGTCGGCGGTCGACAACCTGCTCCCGCAGACGGGGCAGCCGTGAGATCGATCACGAGCCTTCTCGGCGCGCTCGCCTGTTGCGCGTCGGTCGTGGCCGGATGCGGCGGCAGCGGCCCGGCTATCGTCGGCCCCGGCGCGGATTCCTCGTCTGAATACTCGAGCGCCTCGGCCGCGCGGGCCGAGGTTCCGGAGTCGGACTGGCTTCGCTTCGACTACGACGCTCAGCGCGACGGGGTCGGGCCGGCGGCGACGGGCATCACCGCGGGCAACGTCAAGCACCTGCGTCTGCGGACGGTCAGGCTGCCCGGAACGGTCGACTCGTCCGCGATCGAGCTCGCGGGCGTGACCGTGCGCGGGCGCAAGCGCGACGTGATCGTGGTGACGACCACCTACGGACACACGCTCGCGCTCGATCCGGGCAGCGGCAGGCGACTGTGGGAGTTCACGCCCGCCGACATCCATTCCTACCTGGGCAGCTCGCAGTTCACGACCGCCACTCCGATCGCGGATCCCGATCGCCGCTTCATCTACGCGGCCACGCCGGACGGGCGCATCCACAAGCTGGCGCTGGCCACGGGCCGCGAGATCCGCACCGGCGGATGGCCCGTAAGCGTGACGTTCGACGCCACGCACGAAAAGATCGCCTCGGCGCTGAACATCAGCGGAGGTTCGTTGATCGTCACCACGGGGGGTTACATCGGCGACATCCCGCCGTACCAGGGCCATGTGGTCACAATCAGTCTCGCGAGCGGCCGGATCACCGCGGTGTGGAATTCGCTGTGCTCGAACCGCCACGGGCTGATCGATCCGCCGAAGTCGTGCCCGGCCAGCGACTCCGCGATCTGGGGACGCGCGGGCGCGGTGATCGAGCCCGACACCGGGCGGATGCTCGTCGCCACCGGGAACGCGCCGTTCAACGGCTCGACCTACTGGGGCGACAGCGTGCTCGAGCTCAGCCCGGATGGAAGCAGCCTGCTCCACAACTGGACGCCCGCCGATCAGGCGCGGCTGAACTCGGACGACCTCGACCTCGGCAGCACCTCGCCGGCGGTCCTGCCGGAGTTCCAGGGTCACCGTCTCGCGGTCCAGGGCGGCAAGGCCGGCGTGCTCGACCTGCTCGATCTCGATCGTCTCGACGGGACGACGGGTGGTGGCGGTCCGCGCTTGGGCGGTCAGATTCAGGAGCTCTCCGCGCCGGGCGGTGACCAGGTGTTCACCGCGCCGGCGGTGTGGAGCCACAACGGCCGGATCTGGGTGTTCGTGGGCGACGGGTCGGGCACGTGGGCGTACACGCTCGGCGGGAGCGGCGCCCGGCCGCGGCTGTCGGTGGCATGGCGATCCGGGAACGGCGGCACCAGCCCCGTGATCGCCGGCGGACTGCTCTACGTGTACGACCCCGGCGGTTCGCTCGACGTCTACGTGCCCACGACCGGACGCCGGCTCGTGTCGCTGCCGGCGGGCAGCGGCCACTGGAACAGCCCGATCGTGGTCGGCGGCCGGGTCATCCTGCCGGTAGGGAACGCCAACGACCACTCCACCAGCGGGACACTCGACATCTACCACTTGCCCGGGCGCTGACACGCGGCCGTCAGGGGGGTGGCGCGGGGACGCGGGCGAGCAGGCCGGGTTGGGGGCGCGAGGGCGCGGGCGAGCAGGCGGGGCGGTTCAGGCGGCCCGGGGGAGCGCTTCGCTCGTGACCACGACGCTCGAGAGCGCCACGGTGGCGGGCAGGCGCACGCTGAACACGGATCCGGCGCCCGGATTCGACGCGACGTCGATCGTGCCGTGCATCGCCTCGACGAGCGCCTTCGAGACGGCCAGGCCGAGCCCGTTGCCGTCGATGCCCCGCGCCGCCGCATCGAGTCGCTCGAACGGCTGGAACAGACGGGTGAGCTGGCGGTAGCTCATGCCTGTGCCCGAATCGATCACGTCGACCCGCACGCCGTCGTCACCGTCCCGCTCGGCGTGGATCGTGATCGAGCCGCCCGGCCGGTTGTACTTGACCGCGTTCGAGACCAGGTTGAGCAGCACCTGCTTGAGCCGGCGGGGGTCGGCTAGCGCCCACTTGGGCTCGTCGCTGGAGTCGACCGTGAGGGTCAGCGATCTGTCGGTCGAGAGCGGCGCGCACAGAGAGACCGCTTCGGCGATCTGAGCACCCACGTCGACTGGCCGCAACTCGAGCCCGGAGGCGTCGAGGCGCGAGAGGTCGAGCAGATCCTCGATCAGCGCGAGCAGGTGACGGCCGCCGGCCATGATCTGCTCGACGCTGTGGCGCTGTGACTCGTTGAGCTCATCCAACTCGAGGAGCTGCCCGAAGCCGAGAATCGCGTTCAGGGGGGTCCGCAACTCGTGGCTGGCCCGGGAGAGCGCCTCGCTGTTCGAGAACATGCCTCCTTATCGTCGTAGTCGCCCGAAAGCGTTAGCCGTAGTTCTCCAGCGGGAATACGGGGAACTACGGGTTTGACGACCTGGTCCGCTCTCGAGGGCGTTCAGACCGCGTTCAGGCCGGTCCCACGCCGGATCGCCGGCCGGACAGACGCCCTCGAATATCCGATGAGCGGGGCGCCCGCGCCTCATCGTTGCCGGCCCGGAGGCTCGATGAGCCGATTGAGTGGCGATCCTCAGCACCTCGTGCCTCCCCCTCGACGAACGCGTTCTCGGCCCGTTCGAGCAGCAGCGCGAGCGCGGTCAGATCCTCGGCCGCCGGGTGGCCGCGTCGCCCTCCGAATCGTTTCCGCACCAAAAGGGTCTGAAGGGGTGTGACATTTGGGCCGAAACGAAGTAATCAAGAAGAACGCTTCTTCGGGTAGAAGAACGATGGACCGGCCGGCGTCTTCACGTTCAGGGCTCTGGTGGCGCCGTCCGGATCACGGTTCGGCGCCCTCGAGAGCCCGACGTTTAGCCGCAGAAAAAGGGCATAACGCCCGGAAAACGGCCTCTGAAGTGTTGGATAAGAATGGTTCGATGAACGTCGAACAATGCTATAATTCGATCGGCATCGAACTATGGATGACAAAGGGAACGAATTGGACAATTTTGAAGTAGATCGCCGGACTTCCCCCCGGTCCGGCAACCACGAAACCACCAGACGCCTTCGGTCAGGCACCCCGAAGCGCAGGGCCACCGCGGCCAATCGACGCCAAGACAAGCGTCGCGGCGCGCATGGCGGCGCTCAGGCCGAGACCGGGGCCGAGCTGCGGACGGCGGACACCGATCGCGGCGCGGGCTCGCTCGACTCGCTCGAGCTGTTCATGCGCAAGGCCCGCGTACACCCGCTGCTGACCGCTGCCGAGGAGATCGAGCTCGCCAAGAGGATCGAGCGCGGCGACCTCGCGGCCAAGGAGCGGATGATCAACGCGAACCTCCGGCTGGTCGTATCGCAGGCGCGGCGCTATCAGGGTCACGGTCTGCCGATGGAGGACCTGGTTCAGGAGGGCATGCTCGGGCTGATCCGCGCGGTCGAGAAGTTCGACTGGCGGCGCGGCTTCAAGTTCTCGACGTACGGCACGCTGTGGATCCGGCAGGCGATTCAGCGCGGACTGCAGAACCACGGCCGGACGATCCGGGTGCCGGTACACGTCTCGCAGCGCCAGGTCAAGGTGCGCAAGATCGAGAGCGACCTGAACACCAAGCTCGGGCGTGAGCCGACCGACGAGGAGATCGCGACCGTTGCCGGTCTCGAACTCGACGAGGTGATCGAGCTCCGCGAGCTCAGCCGCGCGATGACCAGCCTCGATCAGCCGGTCAGCGAAGACGGCGAGACGGCGCTCGGTGATCTGCTCGCGAGCGATCGACCGGAGCCGATGCAGGAAGTGGCCGACCTTGAGCGCGACCAGCGCGTCAACGAGGCCGTCGAGCGACTGCCGGCAGCCGAGGCAAGCGTCATCCGCCTGCGGTTCGGTCTCGCCGGCGAGGAGCCGCGGACCCTCAGGCAGGCGGGATCGGAGCTCGGAATCACCGCCGAGCGGGCCCGTCAGCTCGAGGAGCAGGGCCTCCGGCGTCTGGCCGCGACCGCCGAGCTCGAAGGCCTGAGCGAAGCGGCGTAAGCGACCGCAGACTGATTTCCAAGAGTGGGCCCGGGCGACTCAGAATCGCGCGGGCCCGCCCTCGTTAAGCGGCGTCCCGCGCGATCAGCACGTCGCACGGCGCTCGTGCGCACACGCGTGCGGGCAGCGAGTAGGCGCGCCACGGCGTGACCGCGCCGGCGGCGCGCGGGTCGATCACGATCAGCGCGGCGTCGGTCTCCTGGGCGACGTCGATCACCGCGTCGACGGTGTCGCCGCCGAGCACGTGGGCGGTGACGTCGATGCCTTGCCGGCGCAGCTCGTCCGCGGCGGCGGACAGGCGCCGGTCGACCTCGTCGCGGTTGGACAGCACGGGCCAATAGCTGTCGACCAGGTGTACGTGGGCATGACGGGCGGCCGCCAGCGCGGCGGCCACGGTCAGCGCCGGCGCGTCCGTGCCGCCGCCGGCGCCGTAGGCATGGGCGACGATCACGTTCGCAGGCTGGACGACGGCGTCCGCTCGCCTCTGGTGATGCGCGAAGTCGGCGACCTGGCGCCACATGCTGATTGCCGGGACCAGCAGGCCGCGGGCAGCTCCGGCGAGGATGAGCCGCAGCGAGGCGCTCGACTCGGGCCGCTCCGGCAGCTCTACCTCCAGCTCGAGCTGCGAGCCCTCCGAATGCCGGACGGTGTCCCCGAGGCGTTCGAGCAGCCTCAACGCGTCGGTGTTCTCGGCGAGCACGAGCGCGGTGAACCGCTCGACTCCCTCCTCGTGCGCGCGCTGCACCAGACGTTCGAGCAATGCCCCGCCCAGGCCACGGTTCTGCCAGTCGTCGGCGACGACGATCGCGCACTCGGCGACGTTGTCGCTGACACGCACGAAGCGGGCCACGCCGATCGCGTCGTCCGAGTCCGGCGCGAGCGCCACCAGCGCTTCGTGGTCGTGATGGTCGACCGCGGTCAGGTGTGAGAGCTGCTCGTCGCTGAGCTCGGTCAAGGGCGTCTGGAAGCGCAGGTACCGCGACCGCTCGGACAGCCGCTCGAACCCGGAACGGAGAAGCTCGCGATCGTCGGGCGAGAGCGGACGGATCACCACCGCGGAGCCGTCGCGCAGCTGTGCGCGCGAGGGCGGTGTCAAGGCGCCCTGAGCGGGGCGCCGGCGTCCGCCGGGTCGGCTCGAGCACGGTCGGCGGCGTGGGCGTGGTCGGCGATCGCAGGGATGATCTGCGACCAGGCCGCCTCCGGAAGATCGTGACCCATGCCCTCAATCATCATGAGCCGGGCACCGTTGATCGCGCGCGCGGTCGCCTTGCCGCCCGACGGGCTCACCATCGGGTCCTTCGAGCCGTGGATCACGAGCGTCGGGGCCCTGATCGTGCGCAGATCGGCGGTCCGATCGCCGGAGGCGATGATCGCGCCGAGCTGCCTGCCGATGCCGGCGGGGTCGTGTCCACGGTCGTACGACCCGCGCAGCATCTCGCGGACCCGGTCGCGGTCCTGAGGCAACCCCGTCGAGCCGATCCTCTCGAACATCCGCGCCGTGCGCTCGATGTACGCCTCGCGCTCGGTGGGCGCGGGGCGCAGCAGATAGGGGTAGATCCGGAACGCCGGCTGGCCGTGCCAGCGGCTGCCGGTCATCGACATGATCGATACCAGCGAGCGGACCGTGTCGGGATGCCGAGCGGCAACCGTCTGGGCGATCATCCCGCCCATCGACGCGCCGACGAGGTGCGCCGGCGCGAGGCCGAGCTCACCGAGCAGGCCGGCCGCGTCGGCCGCCATATCCGAGATGGTGTAGAGGACGGGGTCGATCCGGCGGCGCAACAACTCTCCCGGGGTTGGCGGGCGGCCGTGGATCCGCGTGGAACGCCCGACGTCGCGGTTGTCGAAGCGAACCACGTAGAAGCCCCGGCCCGCGAGCTGCTCGCAGAACTCCTCAGGCCACCCGATCATCTGCATCCCGAGCCCCATGATCAGCAGCATGGGCGGGTCGTCCTCGCCGCCGAAGGTCTCGTAGCACAGCCTGATCGCCCCGCCGATGTCCGCGAACCGCTCAGCCATAGAGCGCCTCGAACACGTCCGCGTACCGTTCGCTGACGACGTTGCGCTTCAGCTTGAGCGTGGGGGTGAGCTCGCCCCCCTCTTGCGTGAGGTCGTGGGGGAGCAGCGCGAACTTCTTGATCTGCTCGACCTGCGCGTACTTGGCGTTGGCGCGGTCGAGCACGCCCTGGATCAGCTCGCGAATTTCTTCGCGCTCGATCAGCTCCGCCATGTCCTCGGGCAGGTCACGCTCGCGAGCCCACGGGGCGATCTCCTCGGGATCGAGCGTGATCAGCGCCACCGGGTAGGGGCGGCGGTCGCCGTGCATCACGGCCTGTGAGATCCAGCGCGACTGCTTGAGGTCGTTCTCGAGGTTCGCCGGAGTCAGGTTCTTGCCGCCGGCGGTGATGATGATGTCCTTCTTACGGCCGGTGATCGACAAGAAGCCGTCCTCGTCGATGGATCCGAGATCGCCCGTGCGAAGCCAGCCGTCGTCGGTGAACGCCTCGCGGGTCGCCTCCGGGTTTCGCCAGTACTCGCGGAACACGTTTGGGCCCTTGATCAGGATCTCGCCGTCGTCGGCGATCTTGAGCTCGACTCCGGGGAGCGGTCGCCCAACTGTGCCGAACCTGAGGTTGTCGAGCGTGTTGACGGTTCCGAGCGCGGTCGTCTCGGTCATGCCCCAGCCCTCCAGCACCGGCACCCCGCACGCGTAAAAGAACTCGAGAATCTCGGTGGCGATCGGGGCGGCGCCCGACACCGCCTTCTCGAGCTTGCCGCCGAACAGCGACCGGACCCGTCCGTACAGGGCTCCCTCGGTTCGGTCGTACGCGGCGCTCATCTCGACGGGCACGTCCTCGCCTCGCCGGCGCATCTCACGGACGTTCACACCGAGCGCCACCGCCTCCCGCAGCTGCTCCTCGTCCTCGGCCATCGACAGCGCGAGCGCGTAGATCTTCTCGAAGATTCGCGGGACCGACGGGAAGTACGTCGGCGTGACCTGCGTGAGCTCGGGAATGATCTGCGTGGTGTCGCCGCCCCAGTAGACGATCCCGGTGCCGACGTCGAACGACGCGAGCTGCACGGTCAGCGCGAACACGTGCGCGAGCGGCAGGTACAGGTAGCTCGTGTCCTGCTCGGTAACGAACCCGATCTCCTGGCACATCACCCCGACCGAGGCACAGTTCCCGTGGCTGAGCACGACGCCCTTGGGGGGGCCGGTGGTGCCGGACGTGTAGATGATCGTGTAAGGGTCGCCGGGCGCGACCGCCTCGCAGCGCCGGTCGAGCTCGGCGCGGTCACCGCCGCGGCTCCGCTCGCGCAGGCGCTCGATCGACGCATCGTCGGCACCCTCGCCGGGGTCGATCACGAGCACCTGCTCGAGGTGCTCGAGGCCTCCCCTGACCTGCTCGATCTTCGCCACCTGTCCCGCGTCCTCGCAGATCACGATCCGGGAATCCGAGTTGCCGGCGACCCACTCGCACTCCTCGGGCGAGTTCGTCGGGTAGATCGGCACGACCACGGCGCCGGCGCGCGAGATCGCGAGGCTCGCGAACGTCCACTCCGGCCGCGTGTTCGCGAGCAGCGCCACCCGGTCGCCGCGCTCCACCCCGAGGCTCACCAGCCCGAGCGCGATCTCGTCGACGATCTCCGCGACCTCGGCGAAGGTCAGCTCACGCCACTCTTCGCCCCCTCGATACCGGACCGCGACCCGGTCGCCGCGACGCTCCGCCGCGAGCGCGGCCGCTCGCGCGATCGTCCTGTTGCTGGCCGCTACGGCCTCTGTCGCCATCAGTCAACCTCCTGGCGTCGTTGCTACCGCGGTGATGATCCTAGGCCGAGGAGCCGCTCGGCGTTTCCGAACGCGAGCTTCTCGCGGTCGGCCTCGTCGATCGGCGCCCCCATGACGAAGTCGCGGCCTTCCGAATTGCTGCTGTACGGGTAGTCGACCGAGAACATCACGCGGTCGGCGCCGATCACCTCAAGGAGGCAGGTCAAAGGCGGGTAGGTGAACATCCCGCTGGTCGTGAAGTGGAAGTTCGCGGCCATGTACTCCTCGAGCGGCCGGGACACGCCGGCCTGCTGGCGCAGGACGCGCGACGAGCGGGCCAGGAAGAACGGCAGCGCCTCGCCCATGTGGCCGACGATGATCTGGAGCCCCGGGTACTCGTCGAGCACCCCGCCGGCGATCAGGCGGAGCGCATGCAGGCCGGTGTCGACGTGCCAACCCCACCCGGCCATCGACAGGGTCTGGCCGACCACGGGCGGCAACCCCCCGTAGTAGGCCTCCCGAACCGCGGCCGGCGGCACGGTCGGGTGAAGGTAGATCGGAACCTCGAGGCGCTGCGCCCGCTCGAAGATCGGCCAGAACCTCCGGTCGTCGAGGAACTGGCAGCGCACGTGGCCGTTGATCAGCGCGCCCTTGAAGCCCAGCTCGTTGACCGCTCGCTCGAGCTCGTCCGCCGCGGCCTCCGGAACGGCGGTCGGGAGCGTCGCGAACGCGGCGAGCCTGTCCGGGTGCGCCGCAATCGACCGGGCGAGGTAGTCGTTGGCCTCCCGCGCGAGCGGGATCGCCTGCTCGGGCGCCAGTTGCTCGGTGCCCGGAGCCCCGTGTGACAGCACCTGGACGTCGATCCCGCCCGCATCCATGTCCGCGAGCCGCTGGTCGCCGAGGTCGTCTAGCTTGGCCTGGATCCCCGCCAGCGGGCTGTCCGGCGGAGGATCCGGAAGGCTGCCGACGGACTTCAGCACCGGTGCCCGGTAGTGCTCCTCGAGCGTGATCAGTCGCATCGCTCAGACCGAGACTAGTGGCGTGCGCTCCACTGGGCCATTCGCACGAACAGCTCAGGAGGCGTGAGCGGGGGCAGCGAGGGATCGAGCTCGCGGTAGATCGTGGCGACGTTGGTCGCGATCCGCTCGGGGTCGCCCCAGTCGCGAAAGTCGCTGATGTCGATGTCGTCGGCGGCCGCCGTCTCGTCCATGCCCGCCTCGAACCGCGCCGTCGCCTCGTCGCGGACGTACGTCAGGTAGCGCTGGACGTCGCGGACGCCGGACTCGTCGGTCACCGGACCGTGACCGGGGATGATCACGCGGGCGCCCAGCTCGATGATGCGGTCGCACGCCGCGAGCCAGTTCGCCACGGGGCCGGCCCACATGATCGGGGTGCCCTCGATGAACAGGATGTCGCCGGTGAACACGACGCTCGCATCGGGCACGTGGGCGATCGCGTCCCCGCGGGTGTGCGCGGGCCCGAGCTGGATCAGATGGATGTCTCGATCGCCGACCCGGAGCTCGTGCCGGCCCTCGAACGACTCGGTCGGCAGCCGCTCGGTGACCGATGCGAAGTCGAACTTGCGCATCGCTCGCGCCGCGAACGCGTCGAACTCCGGCCCCAGGTCGAGCTCGTTGAACAGCACGTTCACGAGGGCGGCGGGAGCCGCGCGCATATCCTCGATCGCGCCCGCGGTGGCCACGATCGGGATTCCATCGGGGAGCAGCGCGTTGCCGAACCAATGGTCGCCGTTGCCGTGTGTGTTGAACGCCTGCGCGATCGGGTTGCGGTCGGTGACCGGCTGCATCGCATCGAGCATGTCGCGCGTGAGGTTCAGGTCGAACAGCGTGTCGACGAGCAGCGAGGTGCCTCCGGCGGTGACGAGGCCGGCGTTGCTCCAACCCCACGTGCCGTCGGGCTGGAGGTAGGCGTAGAGGCCGTCGCCGAGTTCGTGCAATCCGCGCTCGTAGGCGATCTTCATCAGAACTCCGGCTCGGCCGGGAGGCCCACGTAGTTCTCGGCCAGGCTCCGAGCGGCGGCCTCGGAGCGCTCGATGTACTCCAGGCGCCCGAGCTGGAGCAGGCGCTCGAACGGTCCCCCGCCGAGGTCGTGCAGCATCTGCGTCATGTAGTTCGAGAAGTCCTGGGCGCGCCACACCCGGCGCAGGGCGGCGGTCGAGTAGCCGTCGAGGAGGTCGGTCCGGCCCTCGCGAACCAGCTGCACGAGTCCCGGCGCGAGCAGCCGGACGTCGTTGACCGCGAGGTTGAGCCCCTTGGCCCCGGTGGGGGGGACGATATGGGCCGAGTCGCCGGCGAGGAACAGGCGACCGTGCTGCATCGGCTGGGCCACGAACGAGCGCATCGGCGTGATGCCCTTCTCGAACACCGTGCCGACGTTGACGTCTCCGAGCCGGGTGCGGAGCTCCTCCCAGATCCGGTCATCGGGCCAGGTCTCGATGTCCTCCTCCACCGGGACCTGCAGGTACAGGCGGCTGATGTGGGGCGAGCGCATCGAGTGGAGCGCGAACCCGTGCTCGTGCCACGCGTAGATGAGCTCGTCGGTGGCGGGAGCGGCGTCGGCGAGGATCCCCAGCCATCCGAACTCGTACACGTACTCGTACTCGCTCAGGTGCTCGGCGATCGTCGGGCGCGACACGCCGTGGAAGCCATCGCAGCCGGCGATCGCGTCGCACGCGAGCTCGTCCTCGCCGCCGTCGTGCGTGAACGTGATCCTGGGCCGGTCGGACTCGATGTCGTGGAGCTCGACGTCGGAGACCTCGAAGCGCACGTCTCCGCCGCGGTCGAGCAGGGCGGTGATGAGATCCTTCACGACCTCCTGCTGGCCGTAGATCGTGATGTGCCTGCCGGTGAGCGCGGCCATGTCGATGTGGTGGTTGTGACCGTTGTGTCGCAGGTAGACGCCCGAGTGCTCGATGCCCTCGCGGTCGAGGCGGTCGGCGACGCCGAGGCCGCGCAGCAGGTCGACGGTGTTCTGCTCGAGCAGCCCGGCCCGCACTCGCTTCTCGACGTACTCCCGCGTGCGCGCCTCGAGCACGACGCACTCGATCCCCTCGCGGTCGAGCAGCATCGCGAGCGTGAGCCCGGCGGGACCGGCCCCGACAATGCCTACCTGGGTACGCACGGCCGCGAGTCTATTCGCGCGCCGCCACGAGGATCACATCGAGCGTCCGCGGTCCGTGAACGCCCTTGACGCGGACCATCTCGATGTCGACCGTGGCCGACGGCCCCGAGATGAACGTCAGTGGGCGGGTCGGATCGAGCTTGGCCAGCGCCTCGGGGACCGAGCCGACGAGCTGCTCGGCCCGCACGACGCACAGGTGGTAGTCAGGGAGGAGCGTGAGCGCGCGCCGGCCCATGCCGGGGCCGCCGTCGAGGACGATCGTCCCGGTCTGAGCGATCGCCAGCGCGCATGTCGTGACCACGCCATCGGACCCGTCGAGGGCGTCGTTGTTGAGCGGGGGATCGTCTATTAAGGGATTTACGGTGGTCAGCCAGCCACTCGGGACGCCATCGGGCGCGATGACGTTGCGGGCCTGGCGCTGTTCGAGCGTGGTCCGGACGGTCGCGTCGAGGTCGCCCGGGGTCGTTTGTATGGCGCGGGCGTCGTAGTGCGCGAGCCGCTCGAGGAACGCGTCGAGGCCATCTTGGGTGGTTGCTCGGTACTCGCGGGGGATGTCGCGCCCGTCTCGTGGGGCGGAGGCGATCGCGGAGCGGACGCGGGCGAGGACTTCGTCGCGGGCGCTCATCTGTGCTTGGTCCACCATTCGCGGAACGACTCTGGCGGCGGGTCGGGAAGGTCTCTGGTCCGGGTCCAGCCCGACAGCGGCGGCGGCGCGCCCTGCCTGACGAGGCGCATCAGCGGCGCGAGCTTGAGCGCGAGCGTCCAGCGCCGGCGCCCGCTCATCGCCTGGGCTGCCGCCGTGAAGGTTGCGTCCTGCAGCCGATGGCGGTCGGCCTGCACGGCGTCATGGCGGAGCTTGACGAGCACCGTCGGGATGTCGATCTCAACCGGGCAGACCTCGTAGCAGGCGCCGCACAGCGAGGACGCGAACGGAAGCTGGGGGGCGTGCTCGACCCCGACCAGCAGCGGCGTGAGGATCGCGCCGATCGGCCCCGGGTAGGTCGCGCCGTATGCGTGGCCGCCGGTCCGCTCGTACACGGGACAGACGTTGAGGCAGGCGGCGCAGCGGATGCAGCGGAGCGCCTGACGCCCGATCTCGTCCGCGAGCGCTTTCGTCCGCCCGTTGTCGAGCAGCACGATGTGGACTGATTGTGGTCCGTCGCCGGGTGTCACGCCCGACCACACCGAGTTGTACGGGTTCATCCGTTCGCCGGTTGAGGACCGCGGCAGCAGCTGGAGGAACACCTCGAGGTCCTGCCAGGTAGGGAGCAGCTTCTCGATCCCGACCACCGAGATCAGCGTGTCGGGGAGCGTCAGGCACATGCGGCCGTTGCCTTCCGATTCGGCAACGAGCAGTCCACCGGTCTCGGCGATCGCGAAGTTCGCGCCGCTGACCGCCACCTTCGTGCGCAGGAACAGTCGTCTCAGGTGCAGGCGGGCGGCTTCGGCGAGCGCGTGCGGGTCGTCGGAGAGGTCTTTCGGGGCGTCATCCATGCCGTCGAGAAAGATCCGGCGGATCTCGGCGCGGTTGCGGTGGAGCGCCGGCACCACGATGTGGCTCGGCCTGTCGTTCGAGAGCTGGAGGATCATCTCGGCGAGATCGGTTTCGTGGGCGGCGATCCCCGCCTGCTCGAGCGTCTTGACGAGCCCTATCTCCTGCGTGGCCATCGATTTGACCTTGATCACCTCGGTGTGGCCGGTGGCTTGGACGAGGTCGGTGACCGTTCGCGCTGCTTCCTCCGCGTCCCGGGCCCAGTGAACGTGGGCGCCGCGCGCGATGGCGTTTCGTTCGTACTGCTCGAGGTATCCGTCGAGGTGGTGGAGGACTTCGTCCTTGATCGCGGCGCCGGCGCGCCGAAGCTGCTGCCAGTCGGGGGTCTCCGCGACCAGGCCGGCGCGCCGCTCCCTGATCGTGCCTGTGGCCTTGCGGACGTTGCGGCGTAGCTGCGAGTCGTTCACCGCCTGCTTCGCGTTCTGCGGAAAATCGGCGCCCGCCCACCCCTCCTCGCTCCAGATGAGCTCGCCGCTGCTCACCGGTGTGCCGCCTCGTCTGTACTGGCGAGGATCTCGGCGAGGTGGAGCGTCCGGACGCCGGCGCGGATCCGGTGCAGGCCGCCGCCGATGTGCATGAGGCATGAGCGGTCGCCGGCACACAGCACCTCGGCGCCGCTCTCGATCACCGCCTCCATCTTGTCAGCGAGCATCGCGGCCGAAACGTCGGGGTTCTTGATCGAGAACGTCCCGCCGAACCCGCAGCACTCCTCTTGGCGAGGCAGCTCGACGAGCTCGATCCCGCGGACGTTCCTGAGCAGCCGCAGCGGTCGGTCGCCGACCCCGAGCATCCGGACCGAGTGACAGGTCGGGTGATACGTGACGCGATGCGGAAAGTACGCGCCGACGTCGTCGGTGTGCAGTACGTCGATCAGGAACTCCGACAGCTCATAGGTGTTGGCGGCGACGGCTCGCGCCCGCTTCGCCAGGGCCTCGTCGCCGGTGGCGTGGGCGATCATGTTGTGCTGGTGGCGGACCGCGCCGGCGCACGAGCCCGACGGGACGACGACGGCGTCGTATCCCTCGAAGACATCGGCGTATCTCCGTATCAGGCCCGGTTCGAAGTAGCCGCTGTTGGCGTGCATCTGCCCGCAGCAGGTCTGCTCGAGCGGGAACTCGACCGGCTGCCCGAGTCGTTCGAGCAGGTGGACGGTCGCCTTGCCGGCGTCGGGGAACAGCGCGTCGACCAGGCAGGTGGAGAACAGCGCCACGCGCATTACGCGGTGCATCGTAGACGCGCCACCTCTGCAACAACACTGTGTCTTTGCCGCCGGGGCGGGCGGTGGCGGGCGGACACTCCCATCGTGCCCTCCGAGCCGATGCCGGATAACTCTTCACTCGCCCCATCCTCCGCGGTGAATGCCGGTCCACCCGGCTCTGGTGCTGACAACGTCTCACTCGGCGGGCACGAGCGCGCGAGTGAGCCGTTGACCGGAATCCGGCGCGGGGGAGACCTGGCGGCGTCGCGGATCGCCGCCCGTCAGAAGACGCTCGTTACCACCGAGCAGCTGGTGGCGTGCGGGTTGAGCGACGACGCCGTGGCGTACCGACTTGCGACGGGACGCCTCCACGTGATCTTTCGTGGCGTCTACTCGGTGGGCTGCGGCGAGCTCCCGCCGCTCGCGCTCGAGCTCGCGGCGTTGCTGGCGTGCGGTGAACGCACGTTCCTCAGCCATCGCTCGGCAGCCTTTGTTTGGGGGCTGCTGAAAACACGGCCGGCCGAGGTCGAGGTCTCTGTCGTGGGACGCTGCTGCAAGTCGCGCGCGGGGCTGCGGGTACACCGGCTCCAGTCGATCGACCGGTCCGAACGACGGCGCCACGACGGCCTGTGGATTGGCTCGCCGGCACGTACGATCCTCGAGGTAGCTGCCACCGCCTCCGTCGACGAGGTCGCGGAGGTCGTGAACGAGGGTCATGGGCTCCGCCTCTTCACGCCGCGCGAACTCGAGGCGGTGTTGCGCCGTAACCGCGGACGCCGCGGCGTGGCGAGGCTGGCGGAGGTCCTCGGCGACGAGGACGCGACGACGATCACGCGCTCTCGGGCCGAGCGGGCGTTCCGGAAGCTGATCCGCGACGCCCGTCTGCCTCCCCCGCAGGTCAACCAGCCGCTCGGGCGGTACGTACCGGACTTCATGTGGCGCGAGCAGCGACTGATTGTGGAGCTGGACAGCTACACGTTCCACGGCGGTCCGGTTGGCTTTCAGAACGACCGCGAAAAGGATCTCGTCTACCGGGACGCGGGCTTCGACGTACTGCGGCCGACGCGCGACCACGTAGTCCACCAGCCCGCGAGGGTGCTGGTCATGGTGGTTCGGGCCCTTGCGCGCCGGAGCCCGGATTAGCTCAGGCCGCGCGCCGGCCGGACTCGCGCCGCTCGACCTCGGCGCGTACCACGGGCGCGACCTTGGTTCCGAACAGCTCGATCGAGCGCATCACGTCCTTGTGCGCGACCGCGCCGACGCTCATCTGCCCGACGTACCGCTGATTTGCGAACAGATCGTGCTCGAACAGGATCTTCTCGGCCACCTGCTCGGGTGAGCCCACGGCCAGCGCGCCGCGAGGGGACCTGAGCGCGTCGTACTCGGGGCGCCCCGACGGCGGCCAGCCGCGCTCGCGGCCGATCTTGTTCATCATCGCCAGGTACGAGGCGGCGAACGCGCCGTTGGCCTCGGCCTCGGTGGCGCCCACGAACGCGTGCGTGTTGATCGCGACCTTCGCGTCAGCTGGATCGTGGCCGGCGGCGGTGTAGGCCTGTCCGTAGAGCTCGACGAGCGGAACGAACCGCTCCGGCTGGCCCCCGATGATCGCGAGCGTGAGAGGGAGGCCGAGCGCGCCGGCGCGGACCACGGACTGCGGCGTTCCGCCGACCGCGACCCACACCGGCAACGGATCCTGCACGGGGCGCGGCCAGACGACCGCGTCGTTCAGAGGCGCGCGGTGGTGTCCCGACCAACTCACGTGAGCCGACTCGCGGATCTTCAGCAGCAGGTCGAGCTTCTCCGCGAACAGCTCGTCGTAGTCGTCGAGCTCGTAGCCGAACAACGGGAACGACTCGATGAACGATCCGCGCCCGGCCATGATCTCGGCCCGGCCACCCGAGATGAGGTCGAGTTCGGCGAACTGCTGGAATACGCGAACCGGGTCGTCCGAGCTCAGCACCGTCACCGCACTTGAGAGGCGGATCCGGCTGGTGCGCGCCGCGATCGCCGCCAGCGGAACCGCCGGCGAGGAGACGAGAAAGTCGGCGCGGTGGTGCTCACCGATCGCGAACACGTCGAGGCCGAGCTGATCGGCGAGCTCCGCCTCCTCGAGGAGGTCGCGCATCCGCTGCTCCGGGGTGACCCCCGACGAGAGGTCGGCGAAGGTGGCGAGTCCAAGTTCCATGGGTACGAGCATAGCAGGTAGTTGTCCCCACAACTATCTGTATGAGAGGAGGGTGCGGCGAGATGGGCGAGCGCGTGCCGGCGCGATCGACGAGCGCGGTGCCCGATGGGACGGACTCAGTGGGGGCTTTCCTCGAGCTCTGGCTCGGTGATCAAGGAGAGCTGTCGCGCCCTCCTCTTGGCTGCTCCCACCGCCTCCGTCAGCGTGTCGATGTCGTACACGCCGTAATGGCGCCGGCCGTTGATGAAGAAGGTCGGAGTGCCCGACACTCCGCTCTCGTCGGCGCTGGCGACGTCCTCGCTCACGCGCCGGGCGTATTCGCGGCGGCGCAGCTCGTCCTTGAAGCGGTCCACGTCGAGGCCGAGCTGAGTGGCGTACCCGGTGAGATCGCGTGGTGTGAACTCCCCCTGATGGCCAAGCAGGATGTCGTACATCTCCCAGAACTTGCCCTGGGCCGCGGCGGCTTCGGATGCCTCCGCGGCGAGCTGAGCGCTGAGGTGGACGTCGTTCAGCGGCAGGTGGCGCCACACGTATCGGACATCATCGCCGTGCGATGCCAGGAGCTCGCGGATCGTGCTCTCGGCCATGCCGCAGTAGGGACATTCGAAGTCCCCGTACTCCACCAGCGTCACCGGGGCGTCATCGGGGCCGCGGATGTGGTCATAGTCGGGATCGACGTCGGCCGTCAGGTCGAGGATGTCCTCGGCGGTCCGGGCGACTTGGCGCGCGCGAAGCCCTTCGGGGAGCTTCCTGATCAGGCGGGTCAAGGCCCAAGCCACCGCCGGCGCCACCAACACCGTGCAGAGCGCGCCGAGCTTCGCCTCATCGAGTTCGGTGCCGGTGAAGGCGAGGCTCGAGACGAGCAGCGAGACCGTGAAGCCGATGCCGGCGCAGGCACCCGCCGTGAGCAGCACCGGTTCGCTGATCGGCGAGCGGGGACCGTGGAACGCGGGTCGAGATGCGATCCACGAGCCGGTGAACACCCCGATCGGCTTGCCGACGACGTACCCGAGCAGGATCCCCCACGTGATCGGCGAGGAGATCGCGTCGCTCATCAGTTTCGAAGTGATGTGGATCCCCGCGTTGGCGAGCGCGAACAGCGGCACGATCACGTAGCTCGTCCATGGGTGCAGGTCGTACTGAAGCCGTTCGTTGGGCGAGATCGCCGATTGCAGGCTCTGTTGCGCCGACCGCGCGAGCTCCGGGGTCGGTTGCTCGCGAAACTCGCGAGTCAGCGCGGTCGCCCGCTCGAGGTCGTCGCGCGACGGCGGGTAGGCGCTCGTGCCGAGACCGATCGCCAGGCCGGAGATCACCGGGTCGATGCCGGACTTGAACATCGCGACCCAGATCCCGATCGCCAGGCCGACCGAGATCGCGGCACGCCCGAACGGTGCATAGCGCAGCGCCACCAGCGCCGCGAACAACGCGATCGCGATGCCCAGCGCCAGCACCGAGACGTGGGTGGTGTACACGGTCGCGATCACCACGAGAGCGGCTAGGTCGTCGGCCACGGCCAGCGTGAGCAGGAACACCCGGATGCGGGTCGCGGTCCGGGGTGTCACCAGCGCCACCGCCGCGAGCGCGAACGCCGTGTCGCTCGACATCGCCGCGCCCCATCCATGCCCGCCCGCCCGGCCGGCGTTGAACGCCAGGTAGATCAGGATCGGCACCGTGACGCCTCCGATTGCCCCGAACACGGGGATCGCGAGCCGGCTCCGTTCGCGGAGCTCTCCGAGGTCGAGCTGGCGCTTGGCCTCCAGGCCCACCACCAGGAAGAACAGCGTCATGAGCCCCTCGTTGACCCATGTCCGGAGATCGGCCGCGATGCCCGTGGTCCCCACGTGGATCGAAAGCTCGGTCGTCCACACCGACTGGTACGTGTGCCACCACGGCGAGTTCGCCCACACCAGGGCGGCGATCGCGGCGCCGAGCATGACGAACGCCCCGCCCGCCTCGGTGCTCAAGAAGCTGCGCACGGGCGCAGCGAGGTTTCTCGCCCATGCAGTCCGGCCGCCGAACGGAACCGCCTCTGTGGTGATGCTCATCGCGACGCGTTAGTCGACCAGTGGCGGGTCGCGGAGGTTCGAGTTGATCTGCTGCGACAGCGCCTCCGACGCGGCGCGCTGCGCGAGCCGCCGCTGTTGATCGTCGGCGTCGTCGATCAGCGCGGACTCGTAGGCGTCCGCGGCGATCTGGTACCGCTCGCGCTCGCGCTCGGTGTCCTGAGCGGCTTGCCGGCGGAGGAGCTCGGCCCGCTCGGTGACCGCGGCGGCGGGCTCGTCGGCGGAGTGGACCTCCTGGTACTCGGTCTCACGGTCGAACGTGAAGCGCCGCTCGCCGCTTGCGACTGGCCGGTGCGCGATCCGGTAGATCGTGATCGCGCCGTCGTCCTCGACGCGCGTGTAGACCTCGAAGCGCGTGTACGGCTGGATCGTCGCCAACCAATGCCGGCGCCGGTCCTCGACCTCGGCGTTGCTCCGGCCCTCGATCGAGTTGGCCGTGATCTCGGCGACGTGGACCCAGCCCCAGTGGGTGACGACGAGAATCGCGCCGACCACAACGATCGCGATGCTGATCCCGTCGAAGCCGCTGGACACGGCATCGATCAATCCGAGCAGCACGAGCAGGGCACCGATCACGAGCGACGCCGCCGTGAGCGTGGCGCCGGTGCCCACGATCCGGCCGCGAGCCCGGCTCGGGACGATCGTCTCGGGCCGGCCGACGGCTTCTGGGAGCTTCTCGAGATCGTTGGACAGCAGCCGCTCGTCAGGCTCGCGGCCGACGAACTCCACCGGGCTCGATTCTTCGCTCATATATGGGATCAAGGTACTCCTCGATCACACCGGTTCGCTGGTGTCGCACAACGACACCTTGGTGCATCTTCGAGGCACTGGACGCGGCCTACACTAGATATCGCCAAATCAACGCGCCGGATGGATCGGCCAGCGCATGAGATCCCGACCCTGGAAAGGGGGGGCAAGATGCCGTTGTTTTTCTTCACCGTCGAGCAGCAGGAGCGAGCGATACTCGAGCGCTTCGGGAAGTTCGTGCGGGTCGCGGGTCCGGGGCTTCAGACCAAGACGCCGTTTGTCGAGCGAGTCGCGGGGCGCATGAGCCTCCAGGTCGAGCAGCTGAACTCGGAGATCGAGACGAAGACCAAGGACAACGTGTTCGTCCGAGTCAAGCTCGCCGTCCAGTACAAGGTCGGCCCCGACCAGCAACAGGTCCAGGACGCTTACTACAAGCTCGACAATCCCGAGTTGCAGATCCAGTCTTATGCGTTCGATGTCGTCCGCTCGCACATCCCGAGCATGGACCTCGACGAGGCGTATGCCGACGCGGACACGATCGCGATGCACATCCAGGACACGCTGCACCGGCAGATGGCCGACTACGGCTATGAGATCGTCAAGGCGCTGATCACGAACATCGAGCCTGACCAGCGGGTCAAGGACGCGATGAACAACATCAATGCGTCGCAGCGCAACCAGATCGCGGCCGCGGCGCAGGGCGACGCGCAGAAGACGCTGGCGGTCAAGAAGGCCGAGGGCGAGCGAGAGACGATGCGCCTTCAGGGCGAGGGCGTGGCCGCCGAGCGCAAGGCGATCGCCGAGGGGTTGCACGAGTCGCTCGAGATCATCGCCCAGCACGGACTCGACATGCGCGAGGCGATGGCGCTCGTCGCGCTCACCCAGTACACGGACATGATCCGCGCCCTCGGCGAGAGCGCGAAGACGAACACGATCCTGCTGCCGCACTCGCCGAGCGCCGTCGGCGACCTGATGGCCCAGATTCGCGACGGCATCCTGGTCGGCGACCTCGCCAGCGGCGCAACGGACAACTCCAACAACACCCCCAGCCTCCCGCCGGCACGGCGCGCGGATTCGCCGCAAAGCTGACCTAACGCCGCCCTCTTGTATCCGACCGCCTCCGGCGGTAGGTTCCCGCCGCGTTAGCCGGTAATGCGCCGTGAGGATTGCGGCCGGAGCAGAGGGAAGGAGGAGAGATGGCGAGCGTTCCCGAAGAGGTAGAAGTCCTCCCAACTGACGTTTTCGGGGGGGAGCTGAAGCGGGACGTCGGACTGCGCGGGCTGACGATGATCTCGCTTGGATCGATCATCGGCTCGGGCTGGCTGCTCGGGGCGCTAGGGGCCGCCGAATCAGCGGGTCCGGCCTCGCTCCTGTCCTGGGTCCTCGCCGGAGCGATCCTCGGTGTTCTCGCGCTCGTGCACGCCGAGTTGGGCTCGACCTACCCGTTGTCCGGTGGCACGGCGCGCTTTCCGTTCCTCGGCTTCGGCGCGCTGGGCGGCTTCACCGGTGGATGGATGGCCTGGATCCAGGCGGTCACCATCGCCCCGATCGAGGTCGAGGCGGCGCTCACGTATCTGGAGTCGACTTCACTGCACCCGGGTTTTGTGCACAGCAATGGCACGCTGACCGGATCGGGGATCGCGGTCGCCGGGGTCTGCATGGCGGTTTTCACGTACATCAACATCATGGGTGTCCGGTGGCTGGCCGAGTCGAACAACATCGCGATGATCTGGAAGCTCGCGGTGCCGACGCTCACGATCATCGTGCTGCTGATCGTGACCTTCAACGGCAGTAACTTCTCCGCCAATAGCGCTGGCGGCTTCGCCCCGTTCGGCGCCAAGGGCATCTTCGCCGCCCTCCCCTTGGGGGTGGTGTTCGCCCTCGAGGGTTTTGAACAAGCGATCCAAGTCGGCGGCGAATCGAAAGACCCCCAGCACGACATTCACCGCGCCGTGATCATCTCGATGCTCATCGGCACGGCGATCTACCTGCTGCTGGAGGTCGCGTTCATCGGCGCGCTCAACCCCAAGGACATCGAACATAGCTGGACGAACCCGATCCCGGGTCAGGGCTCGTTCGGTCCCTACGCCTCGCTCGCGACAACCGCCGGCGTGGGATGGCTCGCGACGATCCTCTACATCGACGCGGTCATATCCCCGGCAGGCACGGGCCTGGTCTACGCGGGCACCTCGTCGCGTCTGTCCTACAGTCTGTCCCGCAACGGCTACGTCCCGCCGGCGCTCGGCCAGGTCGACAAGCGCGGCGTCCCATTCAAGTCGCTGATCTTCTGCTGGGTGATCGGGATGCTGGTCTTCCTGCCGTTCCCGAGCTGGGCGGGCATGGTTGGCCTGGTCACCGCGGCGACCGTGCTGATGTACGCGATGGCGCCGCCCTCGCTCGCCGCGCTCCGACGAAGCGACCCCGACCGACCACGTCCATACAGATTGCCGGCGGCCGGTTTCTTAGCCCCGCTGTCGTTCGTGTGCGCGAACTTCATCGTCTACTGGGCCGGCTGGAACACGATCTTCTGGCTCTACATATTCATCATCGCCGGGTTCGTCGTGTTCTTCGTCTACCAGGCCATCGCGCCTCCCGGGCGGAAGCTGGCGCTGCACTGGAGGGCGGCATCGTGGATCCCGCCCTGGCTGATCGGACTTGGAATCATCTCCTACCTCGGTCAGTTCCCGACGAGCAAACCGAGCTCAGGTTGGCCATTCGGGATCGCGCTCCTGGCCAAGCAGGACATCCCGTTCTGGGTCGACCTCGGCGTGGTTGCCGTGTTCAGCCTCGTGATCTACTACTGGGCCGCCCGTGTCGCGATGCCCACCGAGTACGTGCGTAAGGCGGTTGAAGTGGTGGACGAGGAAGCCAACCTCGGAGAGCTGCTCGCCCACCATGAGGCGGCGCCCGTCGCCTGATCAGATCGCTGGACGCTTGAGGGACAGCGGCCCGGTCACACGGGCCAGGGCCGCAGTTCCCTGACGGCGCGGGCGGCGCCCGTGCAAAGGCTCGTGCGGCTGTACGGGTTGTACAGAGGCCCGGTGCCATCGGTGAGCAGGATCCACGCCTGCGCCACGCCGCTGGCCGCCACCGGCCCCGGCTCGGCCAGCGTTTCGGCGAGAGCGCCCAGCTCCTCGCTGGCGGCGGCCACCCGTCTCCGGTCGGGCCTGATCCGCCCGGGGGCGATGGGCGCGCCCTCGCGGGCCTCCCGAATGACCTGGCGGATCGCGCCGGCGATCGACTGGCGGCGCTCGAGCTCGGTGAGGTCCTGCGCGCGCAGCGCAAGGGCTGTGCTCGCCTCGGGCGGCACGCCGCCGGCCAGCGCGCGGTCGAGCCTCCTGTGGTGCCAGCGCGCGGTCAGCCGGGCCCACAAGCTCGGCCGCTCCGCGTGCACCAAACCCTCCGCGAGTCCGTCCGCGACCAGGACCGTCGTCCCATGTTCTTCCGGCTTTGTATGTGCATAACCGTTTGTTCTCATGACCAGCGTGAATACTACGCCGGTCACGGTGACCTGTCAAGTGATTTTGATGGTCACGCGGGCTAGAATCGAAACATGAGCGATCTGCCTTCGTGGTATCCGGGGAGCGAGTCGAAGCCGGCTCCGATGCCGCTGCTGCGGGTCCAGGCGTTTCTCAACACCGTCGACGTCGAGGACGACGTCGACCTCCTGTCCGAGCCGGCGCCGGCGCGGGACTGGTTGGTCGAGGCTGGTCTGCTCGGTCGGGGCAGCGACCTGACCGATGCCGATCTCGAGCTCGCACGCGAGGTGCGTGATTGCCTGCGGAGCCTGCTCGAGTCCGACGGCGACGATCCTAAGCAGGAGGCAGCGGACCTCGAGGCGCTGCGGAAGCTCGCCGCGGAGCACACGGCGCGGCTCACGGTCGGGGACGGTGGCGTGCTCGGGCTCGAGGACGTGTGCGGCGAGACTCTCGGCGACGCCCTGTTCGGGCTCCTGCTGATCATCCGCGGCGCCCAGGTAGAGGGGACCTGGTCGCGGCTGAAGATGTGCGCGAACCCCGACTGCGCGTGGGTGTTCTACGACCGTTCGCGCAACCAGCAGGGCAACTGGTGCAACATGGCCGTCTGCGGCAACCGGCTGAAGAACCGCCAGCTGCGGGCGCGTCGGCGCTGACCTTCAGCGTTTATCCCGAACCTACATTCGGTTTGTATCGTCGTCTCGATCTGGTCTTGTAGAAGGACGCTCGCGCTGGCCGCGAGCGTCGTAGCCCTCACTCTCACTCCGTTGGCGTCGGCGGGAGCGCAGACGCGTAGCCGTACACCAGCGGCAGTGCCGCCGGGTCGGCCGCTGTCGCGCGCGAACGTCACGCCGCTGCCGCCGAGTCGGTACATCACGGGTGCGCGGTGGCTGACCGGGCGGTACGACCCGCCCTCGAACCAATGGGGCGACATCCTGCCCACGGTCTGGAGCGACGACGGCAGCACGTACGTGCTGATGGACGACGGCGGGACCGACGTCCCCGTGGCCGGCGGCCTGTGGCGGCAGTCGTTCGCGAAGATCACCGGTTCTCCTCCGAACCTGCGGTTCAAGCACGTCGGCGATCCGACCTCGCCGCCGCCGCAAACGTGGGCGCAGATCGGCAACCAGATCGACAACGACGACGGTCCGCTCGGCCCGTACTACAGCATCGGCTTCGCCGAGGCCGGCGGAGTCTTCTACGCCACCCAGCAACGCGACTGGAACTGGTCGGCCAACGGCCCGTTCACCGGGCTCGTCGGGATCGCTTACTCCACCAACCACGGCAAGACCTGGCGCTTCCCCAAGAACTCGTTCCCGGCGCCGCTGGGCAACCTCACGTTCGTCGACGGCGGCGGCCCGGGCGGGGCGTATCCGGACGGGTACATGTACGCGGTCGGCACCGAGCGGGAGTTCAACGCCTCGCGGCTGCTGCTCGGGCGGGTGCCCGCCGGCGTCGCCAACGTCACCGACCCCGCGAAGTGGCAGTGGTACACGGGCTCGGCGGCCGGCGTGCCGCAGTGGTCGAGCTCGGTGGCCGCGGCGGTCCCGGTCCTCAACTGGTCCTCGCACATCACGTACCCGGAGATGGCCTACGACGCCGGCCTCCACCGTTACCTGCTGACGTTCACCTACTCCTACAAGTTGGCGCCGCCGGGGGTCTGGAAGGGTGGCGCCGAGCTCGTGATCGCCGAGTCGCCGACGCCGTGGGGACCGTTCTCGTTCGTCGCCGGCTCCCGCGACATCGGCCCGTCCAACGGCTACGGCGCCGGCTTCCCGTCGCAGTGGATCAGCGCGAACGGCCGCCAGCTGTGGCTCAAATGGGCCGCGAACTTCGACGGATGCGCCAAGGGCCTCGACTGCTCGGGCAAATACGGCTTTAACGTGGCCAAGGTGCAGCTCACGGTGGCGACTCCGGCCAAGAAGCCCCCCGCCAAGAACACCACACCGGCGCACAAGGCCCGGGTCCGCGACATCGCCGTCGTGTCGGGCACGGCGCTGCCGTTGCTGGCGCTGGCGCTCGTCGGATTCCGCCGGCGGTGGCAGCGCTGGCGCGACTGAGGACCTGCGGGGCATCCGGGGTGGCGTAGGGGGTGGGGGTGCGCGCGGCCATGTACAACGCAGCAAATCCATCCCGGCGCCGGCGTCAAGGGCCACATAAGCACGGTCCTCATGCTTATGTGGCGGGGGGGCCCCGTGGGATGCCAAGTTTGCCGCGTTAACCAGGTTCGCCGCCCGGCAATCACGCCGGCCCACAGCTGTGAGGCGAGGCTAGGGCGGCAGAAGCGCAGGCGGACGGACCAGCGCGCGGTCCGAGCGCCCGGCCTCCGATCGCCAAAGCGGAGGCGGCCGCGTCCGATCCGCGGCCCTCGCGTCCGACCCGCATCGCCCAGCCGCAACAGTTCGAAACAGCGCGGGCCGCGGATTGGACGAGCCGGCGCAGCGTGGGCCTTAGCGCTGCCCCTCACACAACCGTAACGCTACCGTCTATTGACAAGTGCGTTTCTGATCTGATTTGATCGAGTCTGATCGTTTTGCTCTGAGGGAGCGACGGGTGCTGGTTTTCGTTACGAGCGTCCTGCGAGGGGATCAACCAGATACGCGCACGCGTGATCGCGTGAACAGCGGGCGTCGCCGCGCGGCGCGATCCTTCGTCCGGCGATCGTCGACCAAGACTCTCGAGCACCGGGGAGCTGACGGTTCTCAGTGTCCTGCAAAGACGAGCACAGGAGTCGTCATATGCAAGAGGTCGGGAAGCGTCCTTTGCCGGCGCGGCGGATCGGTCGGTCGTTCGGACTGGCGGCGGCGTTGGCGGCCGCGGTAGTCGCGGTCGCCGCATGCGGGTCTTCCAGCAGCAGTAGCAGCTCCTCGTCGTCGAGCAGCAGCGCGCCGGCTGCCTCGAGCTCGACGACCGCGGCGAGCTCGAGCTCGGGCTCGGGCGGGCTCAAGACCGGCCTGAAGGTGTTCGTGATCCCGAAGAACCTCGGGAACAACTACTTCACGGTCGCCGACAGCGTGAAGACCGGCGGCGCTCTGGCCGCGCTCCAGACGCTCGGCGAGACCGGGACCGAGACGAGCGGGTCGGCGGCCACCTCGGCGTCGCAGCTTCCCGCGATTCAGGCCGCGATCGCGAAGGGCGCAAACGTCCTGATCGTCTCCGCGACCGACCCGACGGCCCTGTGTCCCACGCTCAAGTCGGCGATGGCCCGCGGAGTCACCGTGGTCACGTACGACTCCGACGCGCCCACCTGCCGGCAGCTGTTCACCAACCAGGCGTCGACGGCCGCGATCGGGACCAGCGAAGTCGACCTGCTCGCGAAGCAGGTCGGCGACAAGGGTGACATCGCGGTCGTATCAGCGGCCGCTTCGGCGACGAACCAGAACGCATGGATCGGTTACATGAAGCAGGAGCTCAAGAAGTACCCGAACATGCACCTGGTCTCGACCGTCTACGGAAACGACGATCCCACGACCGCGACACAGGTAACGCAGGGACTGCTGCAGAAGTATCCGCACCTGGCCGGGATCATCTCCCCGACCACGGTCGGGATCGCAGCCGCGGCCGCCGTGCTCGACACCTCGCAGTACCGCGGGAAGGTCAAGCTCACAGGTCTCGGCACCCCGCTGTCGCTGAAGAAGTTCGTCGACGACGGCACGATCCAGGCGTTCGAGCTCTGGGATCCGTCGAAGCTGGGCTACCTCGCCGCGTATGCTGCTGTCAACGTCGCGTCGAAGAAGATCACCGGCGCGCAGGGCCAGAGCTTCACCGCCGGCAAGCTCGGCAGCTACACGGTTGGTCCCGACAACACGATCATCCTTGGGCCGCCAACGGTGTTCGACAAATCGAACATCGATCAGTTCAATTTCTGACAATCCACTCACCAGTTACACGGAGCCTCGGGTCGCCGGCAGCGTTGCCGGCGACCCGCGCTTCAGCGCCGTGAGCTGACGATGTCACCGGACGCCAACAGCAACTCGGGTCGCGTGCTCGAACTGGATCACGCCACCAAGGCGTTCGCGGGGGTGCACGCCCTAGAGGACGTCTCGCTCGAGTTGCGCGCCGGCGAGGCGCACGCCCTCGTCGGCGAGAACGGCGCCGGCAAGTCGACGCTCGTGAAGATCCTCGGGGGCGTGCATCAGCCCGATGCGGGCGCGCTGCGGATCGGGGGCCGGCAGGTCGTCCTCGCCGGCCCGGCGGAGGCCCGCGATCTCGGCATTGCGGTGATCTACCAGGAGCCGACGCTGTTCCCGGATCTGTCGGTGGCGGAGAACGTGTTCATCGGGCGCCAGCCGCTCGGGCGCGGCCGGCGGATCGACCGCCGCGCGATGGAGACGACGCTCAACGAGATCTTCGAGCGTCTCGGCGTGCGGCTCGACCCCGAACGGATCGCGCGCGGCATCTCGATCGCCGAGCAGCAACTGGTCGAGATCGCCAAGGCGCTCTCGCACGAGGCGAAGGTGGTGATCATGGACGAGCCGACCGCGGCGCTGTCGCCGGTGGAAGTGAAGCGACTGTTCAACGTGGTCGCCACGCTGCGCGCTCACGGCACCGCCGTCCTGTTCATATCCCATCGCCTCGGCGAAGTGTTCGAGATCTGCCAGCGAGTGACGGTCCTGCGCGACGGACGCCTGGTGTTCTCGCAGGGCATCGAAGGGCTGAGCCCAGGCGACCTCGTGCGCGCGATGGTGGGTCGCGACGTGCTCGTCGACGCGCACGAGGCCCACCAGGTCGGGGATCGTGTCCTCGAGGTCGATCGTCTGACCCGAGAGGGGGTGTTCCTCGACGTCTCCTTCGAGGTGCGGGCGGGCGAGGTCGTCGCGCTGGCCGGACTGGTCGGAGCGGGGCGCAGCGAGGTGGCCCGGGCGATCTTCGGGATCGATCGCTACGACGCCGGGTCGGTGAAGGTCTCCGGGCGGGCGCTCAGGCGCGGCTCGCCCACGGCCGCGATGACCGCCGGCATCGGGTTCGTGCCCGAGGACCGCCGCCAGCAAGGGCTCGTCATGGAGCTCTCGATCGCCCGCAACATCGCGCTCGCGTCGCTGCGGCGCCTCACGCGCGCCGGGCTGCTGTCCGGCCGGACCGAGCGTTCGTTCGCCGCCGACTGGGCCCAGCGACTGCAGGTGAAGTACCGCCGGATCACGAGTCCGGTCACGTTCCTGTCGGGCGGCAACCAGCAGAAGGTGGTGCTGGCCAAATGGATCAGCCGCAAGCCCGCACTGCTGATCGTCGATGAGCCGACCCGCGGGATCGACATCGGGACCAAGGCCGAGGTGCACCGCCTGATCGCGTCGCTCGCGCGCGACGGGGTCGCGGTGCTGGTGATCTCATCCGAGCTGCCCGAGGTGCTCTCGGTTGCGGACCGAATCCTCGTCATGCACGAGGGGCGGCTGGCCGCCGAGCTGACGCACGACGAGGCGACCGAGGAGGCGATCGTCGCCGCGGCCACCGGCCAGCGGTCGGCGAACGGCAAGCCCGCGGGGACCTCGCTGTGAGCGCGACAACGCAGTCCAGTCCGACGCTCGCGCCCGCCAACCCACGCAGGCTCGTCGACCTCGTGCTCCGTGTCCGGACATTCGGGATCGTCGGGGTGCTGGCGCTGTTTGTCTTGATTACGACCGCGCTGGAACCCCGGTTTTTGGGCGCCGGCAACATCCGCTTCATCCTCAGCGAGACGAGCCTGTACGCGCTCGTCGCCGTGGGGGAGACGCTCGTGGTCCTCACCCGCAACGTCGATCTGTCCGTCGGGTCGGTCGTCGGCCTGTCCGCGTACGTGTCCGCGAACATGTTCCAGCAGCATCACGGCATCCCGATTCCGGTCGTTTTCCTGGTGGGGCTCGGGATCGGCCTGGTCTGCGGGATCACGACCGGGGTGATCACCGCGATCGGCCGCGTTCCAAGCCTCGTGGTGACGCTCGCGATGCTGTACATCATCCGCGGCGTCGACACGATCATCGTGGGCAGCGGGCAGGTCGTGGCCAACGCGCTGCCGCAGTCGTTCATCAACATCTTCCACGCGACGATCCTCGGCATCCCCGACCTCGCGCTGGCGGTCGCGGTCGTGGTGGCAGTCGCGGCCTACTACCTGCGCTCGTTCAGGTCCGGGCGCGATCTGTACGCGATCGGGTCCGATCCGGCGGCGGCGCGGCTCGCCGGGATCCCCATCGCCAAGCGCGTGTTCGCGGCGTTCGTGCTCAGCGGGGCGATCGCCGGCCTCGGCGGGGTCGTGTGGGCGACGCAGTACAACACGATCGACGCGACCGCCGCCACCGGGCTCGAGCTACAGGTGATCGCCGCGGTCGTGGTCGGCGGGGTGGCGATCTTCGGCGGCAGCGGAAGCGTGGTCGGCGCCGCGCTCGGCGCGCTCCTGCTCCAAACGATCAGCTCGGCGCTGAACGTGCTCGGGGTCGCCTCGATCTGGACCGAGGCGATCGCGGGCTTCCTGCTGCTCGTGGCGATCACGCTCGATCGTATGATCCAGTTGCGCCTGTCGGCGGCGCTGCGAAAGCGAAGGGTCCACCTTGGAGCCTGAGCGTCCCGGAACGATCGAGCGCGCGCAGCCTGCCGCAACCGGCGCGGTCACGGAGCGCGCGTCCGGGGAACCCACCGGGATGCGCCGGCTCGGGTTCCTGCTGCGATGGGATACGGCGCTCGCGGTGGCACTCGTCGTGGTCGCGGTGCTCGGGACTCAGATCTCCTCGCAGTTCCTGAGCAGCTACAACATATTCACGCTCTGCACCAACATCGGCGACCTGGCGATCATGGCCCTGCCGATGACGCTGATCATCATCACCGGCGAGATCGACCTGTCGGTGGCGTCGATCCTGGCGCTCTCCGCGGAGCTGCTCGGGTACCTATGGATGCACCACTGGCCGATGGCGCTGATCTTCGTGGTGGTGCTCGCTGCCGGGGCCGTCGCGGGCGTGATCAACGGCCTGCTGATCACGCGGGTCGGGCTGCCGTCGCTGGCGGTCACGATTGGGACGCTCACCCTCTATCGCGGGCTCGCGAACGTCGTGCTCGGACCGAACACGGTCTCGAACTTCCCGACCCCGTTCAGCAACCTCGGAGTCTCGGGATTCCTCGGGATCCAGTGGCTGTCGTGGTCGGTCGCGATCTTCGTCGTGCTCGCGATCGGCTTCGGTGTGGTGCTCCGGATGACTCCGCTCGGGCGATCGCTGTACGCGATCGGGAACAACCAGGAGGCCGCGTTCCATGCCGGGATCCGGGTCAGGCGGATCAAGCTGGGGCTGTTCGTGCTGTCGGGCTTCGTCTGCGCCGCGGTCGGGATGCTGTACGCGTTCGAGCTGTCCTCGGCCGGCGAGAACATCGGGATCGGCTTCGAGCTTCAGGTCATCACGATCGTCCTGCTCGGCGGCGTCTCGATCTTCGGCGGCACGGGCACCATCCTCGGTGTCGCGCTCGCGGCCTTCGTGTACGCAGGGCTCCGGAGCGCGCTGCTCCTGACGAGCTCGTTCAACGAGAACGACTTCCAGGTGGTGTCGGGCGGCTTGCTGATCCTCAGCGTGCTGATCCCGAACGTCCCGTCGTTCGTACAAAGGGTCCGCGAGCTGGCCGGCCGAAGACGGCTCCGGGGCGAGGCGCTGGCGCGACCGGGCGGGAGCAGCGAGGCGGGCGTCAGTGGCTAGCGCGCGCGTGTTCGCTGCCGTCGACCTCGGAGCCGAATCCGGTCGCGTGGTGACAGGCCGCCTCGACGGCACCTCCGTAGTGGTCGAGGTCGTGCACCGCTTCGCCAACCGGCCGCTGTGGCTCCCCGACGGCCGCCACTGGAACCTACCGCAGCTTTTCTCGGACACGCTCGAGGGGCTCGCCCGCGCCCGGGCCGGCGCGGCCGGCCGCCTCGACGGCATCGGCGTCGACTCGTGGGGGGTCGACTACGCGCTCCTAGACGGCGACCACCGGATGCTCGGGCTGCCGTTCCACTACCGCGACGAGCGTGTGACCGACGAGGTCTTGGCGCGCGCGCACGAGCTCGTGCCGCGGGAAGAGCTGTACGCCCGGACAGGCATCCAGACGATGCCGATCAACACCGTCTTTCAGTTGATGTCCGAGCGTGGGAGCGCTGCCGCGGCGGCGAGCGAGGCGATCGCGCTGGTGCCCGACCTGATCAACCTGTGGCTGACCGGCGAGCTCGCCAACGAGGCGACGAATGCGTCCACCACCGGACTGCTCGAAGCGACCGGCCGCAGCTGGGCGATCGACCTGATCGCGCGGCTCGGAATTCCGGAGCGGCCGTTCACCGGCGAGGTCCTCCTTCCCGGGCGACAGCTTGGATCGGTGCTCCAGAGGCACGGGGATCAGCGCGGGACCCCGGTGCACGCGGTCGCCTCCCACGACACCGCGTCGGCGTTTGTCGGGACGCCGCTCGAAGGACCGCCCGAGGCGGTGCTGTCGTCGGGCACGTGGTCGCTGCTCGGACTCGAGGTCCCGGAGCCGATCCTCAGCGGCGAGGCGGCCGGGTTCAACCTGACCAACGAACGTGGCTTCGACGACACCGTGCGGCTGCTCCGAAACGTCATGGGACTGTGGCTTGTCCAGGAATGCCGGCGCGCGTGGAGGGACGCCGGGCGCGATCTCGACTACGACGAGCTCCACCGAGCGGCGCGCGAAGCGCCGGCGGACGTCCCACTGTTCGACCCGGATCGGCCGTCGCTGCTGCGCGGCGGCGACATGCCGACGATGATCGCCTCGGCGTGCACCGCCGCCGGTCAGCAGGAGCCCGCGGGGCCCGGAGCGGTGATCCGGTCGATCCTAATGTCGCTCGCCTGCAAGTACCGGCTCGTGCTCGAGCAGCTGCAACTGGTGAGCGGCCGGCGGGTCGAGGTCGTCCACGTTGTCGGCGGCGGGGTTCGAAATACGCTGCTGTGCCAGCTGACCGCCGACGTCCTCGGGCTGCCGGTGCTGGCGGGACCGGAGGAGGCGACCGCCCTCGGCAACGTGCTCGTACAGTCGCGCGCGTGCGGCGATCTGTCCTCGCTCGCCGAGATGCGCGAGCTGGTGAGTCGATCGGTGCAGGTGGAGCGGTACGAGCCCAGCACCGGGCGGGCCGCGAACGAGGAGACGTATTCCCGCTTCCTGTCGGTGACCGGCCTGGATGCCCGGCGACCGGCCAGCGTCGCGGCGTAGCAAGGAGACCATGTGACAGATCCGACCCCTGAGTACGAATCCCTGACCAGCCGGCTCAGCGACAAGGGCCGCGACGTGAGGCAGATCGAACGCGAGCTCGCGACCTTCGCCGTCGAGACGCCGTCGTGGGGATATGGGGACTCGGGCACGCGATTCGGCGTGTTCCCCCAGCCGGGTCGGCCGCGGGACGTATTCGAGAAGATCGAGGACGCGGCCGAGGTGCACCGGCTGACCGGTGCCGCGCCGGCGGTGGCACTTCACTTCCCGTGGGACGAGGTCGAGGACTACGGCGCGCTCCGCGATCACCTGAGCCGGCTCGGCCTCCGGGTGGGCGCGATCAACCCGAACCTGTTCGAGGACCCCGACTACCGCCTCGGATCGCTCACCAACCCCGACGGCGGGATCCGGAGCAAGGCGATCGACCACCTGCTGGCCTGCGTGGAGATCGCGGTCGCGCTCGGCGGCGACACCCAATCGCTGTGGCTGGCGGACGGGACCAACTACGCCGGACAGGATGACCTCCGCGCCCGCCGCCGCCGGCTCGAGGAGGGGCTCAGCCGGCTGTACGCGAGCCTTCCCGAAGACCACGAGCTGCTCGTCGAGTACAAGCTGTTCGAGCCGGCGTTTTATGCGACCGACATCGCGGACTGGGGCTCGGCGGTGCTGCTCTGCCGGCGACTCGGACCGCGGGCGCGGGTGCTCGTCGACCTCGGTCATCACGCACAGGGCGTCAACGTCGAGCAGATCGTCGCGCTACTCGCCCACGAGGAGCGCCTGGGCGGCTTTCACTTCAACAACCGCAAGTACGCCGACGACGATCTGATCGTCGGCTCGGTCAACCCGTTCGAGCTGTTCCTGATCTTCTGTGAGCTGGTGAGCGCGGGCCGGGAGCTCCCCCGGCTGACGATCGACCAGTCGCACAACATCGAGCCCAAGGTGGAGGCGATGGTCTTGAGCGTTGTGAACCTTCAGGAGGCGTACGCCAAGGCGCTGCTCGTCGATCGCGAGGCGCTCGCGGCGGCGCAGGAGGCCGGCGACGTGCTCGCCGGCCACGAGATCCTGCTCGACGCCTACAACACCGACGTCCGGCCGCTGTGCGCGGCCGTGCGCGCGAGGAACGGCGCCGCGGCCGATCCGGTGGCTGAGCTGCGGGCGCTGGGCTACGCAGAGAGAGCGGCCGCCACGCGGTCGAGCTCGGGCGAGTCCGCGATCTCCGGGAGGGCCGGCCGATGAGCGTGATCACCCAGATGGTGGCGTCCGTCGAGGATCGCTGGCCGAGCGACCGCCGGCCGGCCGACGACGCGCTCGAGGAGGTGCTATTCGCCTCGCACCTGCTCGGGTCCAACCGGGCTCTGGCCAACTACGGTGGCGGGAACACGTCGGCCAAGGGCACAGCCGTCGACCACGCCGGCCGCGAGGTCCGGGCGATGTGGGTCAAGGGCTCGGGCAGCGACCTGGCGACGATGTCGGCGTCGGATTTCACGCCGCTGCGGCTCGCCGAGATCCTGCCGCTGTTCGAGCGCGAGGGGATGAGCGACGAGGAGATGGTCGCCTACCTGGCGCGGTGCCAGCTCGATCCCGCCGCGCCGCGGTCATCGATCGAGACGCTGCTGCACGCGTTCATCCCGGCTGACCATGTTCACCACACCCATCCCGACGCGACCAACGTGCTCGCGTGCGCCGACGGCGGCGCCGAGCTGATCGCCGAGTGCTTCGGGGACCAGGCCGCCTGGGTGCCGTACATCCGTCCTGGGTTCACGCTGGCCAAGCAGGTGGGGGAGGCCGTCCGCTCAGATCCGGGCGTGCGGCTGGTAGTGCTCGCCAAGCACGGCCTGGTGACCTGGGGCGACACCGCACAGGAGGCGTACGAGCGGACCGTCTGGGCGTGCAACCGGGCTGCCGAGCTCGCAAACCGCAAGGCCCACGGCCTGCCGCGATTCGGAGGCCCGAGCTCGCGGTCGCGCGGGCTCGACGCCGACGCCCGGTCCGCGACGTTGCGGGAGGTGCTGCCGGCGTTGCGCGGCGCGGTCTCGACTGAGCACCCCAAGATCCTGATCGCCGACCTGTCGCCGGCCGCGCTCGAGCTGGTCGATTCGGCCGCGGGTCCGCAGGTCACCTCGGTCGGCGCTGCCTGCCCGGATCACCTGGTCCACACCAAGCGGGTGCCGCTGTGGGTGCCCTATGACCCCGCGACCGACTCCCTCGAGACGCTCGCCGACCGCGTCGTCGCCGGTGCCGCCGCGTACCGCGAGGAGGACGCGGCATACGTGGAACGCCATCGGGACGCCGACACCGTCTCCGGGGATCCCGATTCGCGAGTAGTCCTGATCGAGAACATCGGGCTGGTGGCGGCGGGGACCACGGTCCGGGCCGCCGGTCTGTCGCGAGACCTGTATCACCGGGCGATCGAGGTGATGGCCGGCGCCGGCGCGGTGACGAAGTTCGTCTCGCTCGACGAGGCCGAGAGCTTCGCCGTCGAATACTGGCCGCTCGAGCTGTACAAGCTGTCGCTGGTGCCACCGCCGGGCGAGCTTCAGGGCAAGGTCGCGCTCGTCACCGGGGCCGCCGGCGGTATCGGGCGGGCGATCGTCGACGCGCTGTCGGACGCCGGCGCGTGTGTGGTCGCGTTCGACATCGACGGCGACGGCGCCGTAGATGCGGTCGAGAACCTCGGAGACCGCGGGATCGCCGTCGGGGGCGACGTGACGTCCGAGGACGATGTGCGAGCCGCCTTCGACGCGGCGGTGGGTGCGTTCGGCGGCGTCGACATCGTCGTATCCAACGCCGGGATCGCCTCGAGCGCCCCGATCGAGGAAACGACATTGGCCGAGTGGAACCGCAACCAGTCGATCCTCGGCACCGGCTACTTCCTGGTCGCGCGCGAGGCATTCCGAGTCCTGCGGGAGCAGGGCGCCGGCGGATCGGTCGTGTTCGTCGCCTCCAAGAACGCGCTCGTCGCGGGCCAGAACGCCGCCGCCTACTCGAGCGCGAAGGCCGCCGAGCTGCACCTCGCGCGCTGCCTGGCCGAGGAGGGAGGCTCGGCCGGCATTCGGGTGAACACCGTCAACCCCGACGCTGTACTGCACGGCTCGCGCATCTGGGACTCGAGCTGGCGCGAGGAGCGTGCCGCTGCGTACGGCATCGCGCCCGAGGACCTCGAGGAGCATTACCGAAACCGCACCGTACTCGGGGTGCACATCCTGCCCGAGGACATCGCACAGGCGGTCTTGCACTTCGCCTCCCCGGTCCGCTCGGGCAAGAGCACGGGAAATCTGCTCAACGTCGACGGTGGCGTCAGCGCCGCCTACCCTCGCTAGCGGTAATGGTCGTTCTTGTGCGAACCTACGCCCATGAGAGCCGGGGGCAACGGTAAGCGTCCGGCGGTGCCGGCGGAGCGGCGGCGGATGATCCTCGAGCTGCTGCGCGAGCAGGGAAGCGTCAGCGTCGCCGCCGTCGAGGAGGAGTTCCAGGTTTCGCCGATGACCGCGCGGCGCGACCTCGCGCTGTTGGCGGAGGCGGGATATGCGCGCCGCACGCACGGTGGCGCGGTCCTCCCCGAGCTGGCGGCCCACGAAGACTCGTTCCAGAGCCGGCTCGAGCAGGACGTCGAGGCCAAGGTACGGATCGCGAAGGCCGTCGTCGCGACGCTCGAGGCGAACGAGACCGTGTTCATCGATTCCTCGAGCTCGGCGTACTACGTGGTCAGGGAGATCCTCGACGCCGGGTTGCACATGACGCTCCTGACCAACTCGGTGCCGGTGATGGCATACGTCGGCAGCGCCGACGCGCCGCAGGTCGACCTGATCGGCCTCGGCGGCAGCTACCGCAAGCTGACCAGGTCATTCGTGGGCGCGCAGACCGTGCGCGCGATCGAGAGCTTCTTCGCGGACCGCATCGTCTTCTCGGTGAAGGGAATCGAGCGCGAGGGCTTCCTCACGGATCCCGACCCGCTCGAGGCCGAGGTCAAGCGCGCGATGATCGGGCGCGCGCGGACCGTGTCTCTGGTCGCCGACGCCCACAAGTTCGACGAGCGCGGACTGAACGTGATCGTTCCGGCGTCGGCCGTCGGGATCGCCTACCTGGCCGATCCTCCCGCGGCCGGCGTCCGCGTGCTGGAGGCGGCCGGGGTCGAAGTGAACCGGGTGTGAGCGAACGGGTCTGCTTCCAGCTGTCGGTCCGGCCCGACCGGCTCAAGGAGTACAAGGTGCGCCACCGCGAGGTCTGGCCGGCGATGCTGGAGGCGCTGCGCGCGACCGGCTGGCGCAACTACTCGCTGTTCCTGCGCGGCGACGGGCTCCTGATCGGCTACCTCGAGTGCGATGACTTCGCGGCGGCGCAGCGGGGCATGGAGGAGACCGGCGTCAACGCGCGGTGGCAGGCGGAGATGGCGCCGTTCTTCGAGCTCCCCGAGGGCTCGCGCCCCGACACGGGGTTACTGCGGCTCGAGGAGATCTTCCACACCGACTGAGGCGACGCACGCCGAGGCCGGGATGGAATCACTCCACACTCGCCGGCCCCCGGGGCCGAGTGCGGTTGTGACCCGTATACGTGTCGGAATCCGCATTCACCGCGCGCGGAGGCCCGAGTGTGGAGTTGATCGCGGCCCGGGGGGAGTGGGCGTGCCGGCGATGACGGCCCCAGCACGCCCACATGGCGCTCATGCCCCCGGAATCAGTGCCACACCCAGCGGGCCAGGTGAATCACCCAGGACACGGTCTGACCGCCCGTCTGGGTGGCCGTCACGGTGACCGGAATGAGATTGAACACGCCGTTGGACCCGAGCGCCTTCTGGCCGGTCGAGTTCAGCTCCATGTTCTGGAAGCCACCGCTGTCGGGCGGTAGTGAGTAGTTACGCTGCGCGATGACCGTCCCGTCGTGGGACATCGTTAGCAGGCCTGTGCACGTGGTCGTGCCGTGGAAGCAGCCGAGCTCGGCGCCCACGACCCAGCCGGGGGAGACGAACCCCTCGTGACCGAGCACGACCGCCTGGCTCGCCGTTGTCGACGTGGTGGTCAGCGTCTCATCGGCGCCGTTGGTGGGACCGGCAGAGCTCGTGGCCACGAGCTGGTAGTGGTACGTGGTGTTCGGGCTCAGCCCGTCGAGCGCAGCGTGGACCGCGACCATGCCGGTGCCCGAACCGGCGCCCGCGGGAGTGGTCTGAAGCCCGTACGAGGTGGTCGTGCCGTACCGGAAGTAGTAGGTGGTCGATTGCCCGTTCGGGTTCACCGTCCCGTTGACCGTGGCGCTCGACTCGCCGACGCTCGACGGCGGTCCCGACGTGGCGGACGGCGGGGACGCGGCGGCCGAAGCCGGCGCCGGACTGCTCGCTGAGGTGATCGCGAGCGCGAGCAGGCCACAGCTGAGCAACACGACTGCCGCGGCGACGCGCATTTTGCGCATGCTGCCTCCTTTCGTGCGTGTTCGGTGCAACACGTAACAGGGGGCGTCCGCGAGAGTTGCGGGTCACACGGTCATGGTTAGATTCCTGACACTGGGGACAAGTCGCCCCTCGACGCGAGTTGCGAATTATTCGGGATGCTCAGGTGGCCGTGTCGCCGGCGCTGAACAGCGCCGGCTCACCGCTGCCTGCAGGCATTGGATCGCCGAGTGGGATACGCAGCCGCGGGATCGTGACGTGCGCGATCGGCCCGATCCCGAGCGCGTACACGACCGTGCCGACCCCGACGGTGCCGCCGAGCAGCCAGCCCGTGCAGAGGACCGTGAGCTCGATCGAGGTCCGGACGATCCGGATCGAATGACCGCGGGCGGCGAGGCCCGTCATCAGCCCGTCGCGCGGGCCGGGTCCGAGGCCGGCGCCGATATACGCGCCGGTGGCGATCCCGTTCAGGACGACGCCGCCGACCATCACCACCACCTGGGCGGGGAGAGCGTGAACCGGGGGCACGATGTCGAGCATGAGGTCGATCACCAGGCCGACGACCAGCACGTTGCTGAGCGTGCCGAACCCTGGCCGCTGGCGGAGCGGGATCCACAGCAGGAGGACCGCGACACCGACGATGATCGCCCACGTCCCGACGCCGAGCCCGAGCCGGCGCGACAGGCCCTGGTGGAAGACGTCCCAGGGATCGACGCCGAGGCCCGCGAGCAGCAGCATTGAGCTGCTGACTCCGAACAACACCAGCCCGAGGTAGAGCTGCACCAGGCGTCGCGCGCGAGGTGGCCGCATCCGCATCATCGATAGGCGAGTCTGGCAGATAATGGCCTATGCATTCGCAGGCCAATTTGCTAGAAGTGGCTTGTGACGATGACCCCAGTCGGCCGTCTCGCTGAGCTCCTCGGGCCGTGGCGGCGCGAAGGCACGAGCCGTGAGCGGCTCGCCGCGGCGCTGCGGTCGCTGATCCTCGACGGACAGGTCGCGGTCGAGAGCCGGCTGCCTGCCGAGAGGACCCTCGCGACCGCGCTCGGCGTGAGCCGAGCCACGGTCACCGCCGCGTACGACCAGCTGCGCGGTGAGGGCTACATCGCGAGCCGGCAGGGGTCGGGGAGCTGGGTGACGCTCCCGGGAGGACACCGGGCGGCGCCCGATGCGATCGTCGGAGGTCCAGGGCTCGACATGCGGATCGCCGCGCTGCCGGCGCCGGCAGTGCTCGAAGACCTGTTTGGCGAGGCGGCTCGCGAGTTCCCGCGCTGGCTCGACCATCACGGCTACGACCCGCTCGGACTGCCGCCGCTGCGCCGCGCGATCGCCGCCTGGTTCGATCGCCGTGGCCTGCCCACGCGGCCCGAGCAGATCCTCGTCACGAATGGGGCGATGCACGGGGTCGATCTGTCGATCAGGGCGGCGCTCCCACGCGGCCGGCACGTGCTCGTGGAGGTTCCCAGCTACCCGGTCGCCCTTGACGCGTTGCGAGGCGCCGCCGCGCTCCTCACGCCGGTGCCCGTCACGAGCGAGGGGTGGGACCTGGACGCGCTTGTCGCGGCAGCGCGGAGCCGCCGTCCGGCGCTCGCGTACCTGATGCCCGACTTCCACAATCCCACCGGGGTGCTGATCGACGAAGCATCCCGCCGGCGTGCGCTGCGCGCGCTTCGCGCCGCGGGCACGGTCGTGGTGATCGACGAGACGTTCGTCGAGCTCAACCTCGACCGCGTCGAGATGCCGGCGGCGGCGGCGAGCTTCGGCGACGAGCGCACGATCACGGTCGGCTCGCTGAGCAAGGCGGTCTGGGGAGGGCTGCGGGTCGGGTGGGCTCGCGGCGACCCCGCGCTGATCCACCGCCTGATGGCCGCCCGCGCCACCAGCGACATGTCGGGCCCGGTGTTCGAGCAGCTCGTCGCCACGCACGTGCTTCGGCACCTGGACGAGATCCTGGTCGAGCGCCGGGCCATGATCCGCCGCCGGCGGGACGCGCTCGCCGGCGCGCTCGACCGGAGGCTCCCAGAGTGGCGCTATGTCCTCCCGGCCGGCGGCATGTTCCTATGGGCGGAGTTGCCCGACCCGATCAGCACGAGCCTGTCGCTCGCCGCCGGCGAGCAGGACCTGCAGATCACCCCCGGGCCCCGGTATGCCGCCGCCGGCGTGCTCGAGCGCCACCTGAGGCTCCCGTTCGCGCTCGCTCCGGCTCAGCTCGAGCGCGCGGTCGAGATCCTGGCCGGGCTCACTCCGGGAACCGTGGGCGAGGAGGCGCCCAACTGCTTGGCCTACGTGGCGTAGATGCTTCATTCCACGTCGGGCGTGGAGCCCATGTTTGAACGGCGGGCATCTGAAAGGGGGTGTGTCGGTTTCAGCGCGGATCGACCCCCGAGAGAACCTGCAAGAGATGCCAATTGATGCGATCTTGATCGGCCGAGGCGTATCTGGCATGTGGGGCATGCGCCCTATGCCACGGTCCGGCCGAAGCTCGGCGATTGTCAGGTCATGCATGCTGGCGGCACCGCGGAACGGGACTAAGGACGCCGCACCCACCTCAGGTGCCCGTCGTGTCGATTTCCGGTCGACCCGTTCGTCTTTAAGCGCGACCATCCCCAACGAGGAGGAAGCGATGAAGTACATGATGTTGATCAACCTCGGCCCCAAGGCCCGAGACTGGCAGAGCCTCACCGAGGAGGAGCGCAATGCGCTCCAGGCCGGCTTTCAGGCGCTCAACCAGACGCCCGGCGTCACGCCGGGCATCGGGCTCGCCCCTCCGGAGACGGCGACCACCGTGCGCGTGCAGGACGGCAAGACGCTGACCACCGACGGGCCGTACGTGGAGACCAAGGAGGCGCTAGACGGGTTCTTCACCCTCGAGGCCGACGACCTCGACGCGGCGATCGAGGTAGCGGCGAAGGTCCCGGCGGCGAGCTTGGGCGGCGCGATCGAGATCCGCCCGACACAGGACTGGACGCAATCCTGACGGGAGCGGCACTGGATCGGGTCTTCCGCGAGCAGTGGGCGTACGTGCTCGCTGCGCTGATCGGCTTCCTCGGCGATTTCGACCTCGCCGAGGAAGCCACGCAGGAGGCGTTCGCGATCGCGGCCGAAACTTGGGTACGCGACGGCACGCCGTCGAGCCCCGGCGTGTGGCTGATCACGACCGCGCGCCGGCGGGCGATCGACCGGATCCGCCGGGACCGCGTGCTCGCCGCGAAGACCCGCCTGCTCGAGGCCTCGACTTTGTCGGCGGCGCCTGACGGCGGCGCCTCATTGAATTTGTCGGCGGCGCCTGACGGCGGCGCCTCATTGAATTTGTCGGCGGCGCCTGACGGCGGCGCCTCAGCCGAAGCGGTGGAGGACACAGTGGACGAGAACGTGTTTGCAGATGAGCGGCTGGAGCTCGTCTTCACCTGCTGCCATCCGGCGCTCGCCACCGACGCGCAGGTCGCGCTGACGCTTCGGACGCTCGGCGGTCTCACGACCGAGCAGATCGCCCGGGCATTCCTGGTCGGCGAGGCGACGATGGCCCAGCGCCTGGTGCGGGCCAAGCGCAAGATCAAGGCCGCCGGGATCCCGTTCCGCGTGCCCCCCGCCTACCTGCTGCCCGACCGGCTCGCCGCGGTGCTCGCGGTCGTCTACCTGATCTTCAACGAGGGCTATTCGACCCCGCCCACCCGCGGCGACCTTGCGCACGAAGCGCTGCAGCTTGGGCGAGCGCTCGCCGAGCTGATGCCCGACGAGGCCGAGGTGCATGGGCTGCTCGCATTGATGCTGCTGCACGACTCCCGCCGCCGGGCCCGGTTCCGCGACGGCGACATCGTGCTGCTGGGCGATCAGGACCGGTCGCTGTGGGACACCGAGCAGATCGAGCACGGACGGGCGTCGCTCGACCGCGCGCTGGCGCTGCTCGGCCACGGGGCGGGCGGGTCCTACATCCTGCAGGCCGCGATCGCGTCCCTGCACGTCGACGAGCCGCGCGACTGGTCTCAGATCGCCGCCCTGTACGGCGAGCTCGCGCGGCTCACCGATTCGCCGGTGGTGGAGCTGAACCGAGCGGTCGCGGTCAGCGAGGCCGAGGGGCCGGAGGCCGGCCTCGAGCTGGCCGACCGCCTGACCGGACTCGACGACTACCGCTACCTGCACTCGAGCCGCGGCGAGATGCTCCGGCGCCTCGGGCGCACGCGCGAAGCCCGCGAAGCCTACGGGCGGGCGATTGCGCTTGCACACGACGACGCCGAGCGGCGCCTGTTTCAGCGCCGCCTGGCCGAGCTCGAATCGGTCCCGCGCTGAGTGCGCGGGGTCGCGCTACCTCACCGCGGTCCTCCAGCCCTCCGCGTACTGCATGCGGGCCGGCTCGGAGTAAGGCGCCGGGCTGACGATCGCGCGGACCTCGATCTGCCTGTGCGGGTCGACGGTCGTCTTGCGCGAGCCGCCGTTCGGCTCGCCCCACACCACCGTGACCTCGCTGCCGATCTCGACCGACGGGTCGACCGTGGCCAGCGACAGCGCCCGCTTCTCGTTGTTGCTGTAGCCGGTGAACATCGAGTAGCCCAACAGGTTGCCGTCGGCGTCGAGCACCGAGTCGAAGTTCGACGAGCCGTAGTTGGCGATCGGGAGGTCGAAGAACTGGTAGGGCTCCTCGTCGGTGTAGAGCAGCGAGGCGAGGATCCGCACGACGTCCTCGTCAGCCCACGCCAGCGTCAACTTCTTGCGCTGGACCTCGGGTTCGATCTGCTGGAGCGCGTCGCGACCGATGAAGTCGTGATCGAACTTGACGAACGGGCCGTAGCCGAGCTCCCAGGGGTTGAGGTAGTAGTCCTCGATGGTGTCCGATACGAAGCTGCCGGCCAGGGCGTTGTTCGCCTCGTAGCTGTCGGCGCCGAGCCACTCGCGATACTTGCGGAGAACCCCCTCGCCCGTGTAGATGGCCGGCAGCGGCGACGGGATCCAGCCCGACTCGAGCGTGTTCGACGCGTACGCGCGCGCGCCGCAGGGCTCCATGCCGAACTCCTTGCCCGCCTCGAGGATCGTCCCGCGGACCTCGTCGTAGCTCTCATACGGTCCCCACAGCTCGAGCCCCGGCTCGCCGGCCATCCCGTGACGGAGAGTCCGGACGTGCATGCCGCCGAGGTTCATCTCGGCCATGCGGAAGAACTTGAGCTGCTCGAGCGGGCCGCCGTTGAGCTTCTCGATCACCGGCCAGGCGTTCGGGCCCTGGATCTGGAAGCGCCAGACCTTGCGCGTTACCGCCTTGCCGTACGGCCGCGACGGCGAGCGGTCGTCGTACTCGAAGTCGAGGTTGTATCCGCCGGTGTCCGCGTGGAACCTAAGCCAGTTCGCCGCCGGATTGCGACCCACCCACACGAACTCGTCCTCGGCCAGGTGGAACAGGATGCCGTCGCCGATCACGTGGCCGGCCGGCGTCGTGGGCACGAACTGCTTGGCCATATTGACCTCGAAGTTCGCGACGGTGTTGATGCCGGTGTCGGACACCAGTTTGAGCGCGTCGGGACCCTTGAAGAAGAAGTTCACCATGTGATGCGACTGATCGAACAGGACCGCGGTCTCGCGCCAGGCGCGCTGCTCGCGGCGCCAGTTGGTGAACTCGTACGGGACAACCGGATAGATGTAGGCGCCGATCTGCGAGTTGCGCAGGCGCTCGACGATGTTTCCTGATTCGTCGAGGACTTCCTGGAGGTTGCTTGCCATCGTCTCTCTTCCCTTCGAATTAGGCGTTATCCACTGAACTGACCCGACTTGGCTTGATGGTCGCGGCCCAGGAGCGTGTTGGCCCAGGCGCTGGTACGGGCGAGCGCGTTGTCCTTGACCACCACCGGGTTGGCGAGCATGTCCTCCTCCTCGCCGTAGGCCTTGAGCCGCTCGTAGGCCTGGGACCAGATGCACTCGGTGTCGTACACCTCGCACAGCCCGTCGCGGGTGCCGCCGCAGGGGCCGTTGCGCTGGTTCTTGGCGCAGATCGACTCCGGACACACGTACGCGATGTCGGGGAGCGAGCAGTCGCCGCAGTCCCGGCACTTGAACATCGGTACCTTCGCCGCCTGCTCGAGCGCGTGAGCCGCGCGACCGACCGGGCGCGGCGCGGCGTCGATCTTCTCGTACAGCGAGCGCGCCGCATCATGCAGCGGTCCGTCGGGGTCGAACACGGTCTGATGGACCCGCCGGCTGAGCCGGTACGTGAGGGGGACGCGCAGATCGGTCCGGCGCTTGCGCTTTGACTTCAGGTAGTCGGGGCTCAGCTCGTCTGAGGAGAGCCCCGTGTCGCGGTCGGGCTCGAACATGTAGAACTCGCCGGCGCGCCCGAACCGCAGCTCGCGCGACAGTTCGGGCCAGTCACCGTCGGCATAGGCGTGCGCGCGATCGAGGATCTCGAAGAACGTGTCCGCGGTGGTGTGGCCGCCCAGATAGGCGCCGTCGAAGCCCAGCCCGCGGGCGACCGTGAGCTGCTTGGCCGCGAGGTCGATGAAGAACGAGCGGCCCTTGTCGGCGCTCGCCCCATGGTGCTCGGCCAGCGCGAGCAGCTCGTCGGTGACGATGACTCCCGGGATCCTGCCCGCGTTGAAGGCGCGGGCGGCCCCGCGCGACAGCAGGAACACGTTGGCGAGGGCCCGGACCTGGAGATCCGCGTGCGCGACGTAGCGCAGCAGCTCGTCGTCCTTGCGCGCGTTGTAGCCGATCTGATTGATGACGAAGCGCGCGCCGGTCCTGACCTTCTTGGCCAGCTTCTGGTACTGCGGGACGACCTCGCGCTCGTGCAGCTTGTGGTTGGTGACCACGCAGCCGAGGAAGAAGTTCGTCCGGTCGAGCCGCTCGCCGGTGCGCCCGATGTGCAGCCCGGCGTTCATGTCGCTGTACATCTTCAGCAGTCCGACCGAGTCGATGTCGAACACCGGCGCGGCCGTCCCGCCGTAGCCGCCGAGCGGATAGTCGCCGGACAGACACAGGACGTTGCCGAAGCCCTCCGAGGCGAGCTTCCAGCCGCGGCTCTCGAGCGCGTTCCGATTCCAGTCCTTGCAGGCCAGGTGGATGATGACCTCCTGCCCCCGCGAGACCAGGTCGGTGCCGAGTGTGTCGGGCGCGAGCATCGCGTTGCCGCCGGGGTTGTCGGTGATCGACAGCACGTCGATCCGGGGATCGTCGGCCAGCGCGCGCGCCTTCTCGACCAGCGCGCGGCTCCGCTCGGTGGTGACCACCCCGCGGGCCGTCACCAGCTCGACCGCGATGGCAAACGCGCCGGGCGCCTGCAGGCACTCGCGAAACGGCGTCGACGTCAACTCACGCGGTCTTTCTCAGCCCTATCGCCTCTCCAAAGGAAAGCTCAGCGTAGGACCGCGGACGACCGACTGCAACGGTTGCTTCCGCTGAGCGGAAGAAGCGCGAGAATGTCGCGTCTTGGGAGGATCCCGGAACCGAGTCGACCGCCGGTCGGTCACCGCCCGCGGCTTCGCCGTGCTCGATGCGTTCACCCCCGCCTGGCCCACGTTGACGCTCTCGGACATCGCCCGCCGGGCAGCCCTTCCGCTCACGACGACGCATCGCCTGGTCGGCGAGCTGTGCGCCTCCGGCGCCCTTGAGCGCGACGGCGACGGGACGTACCGGATCGGCCTGCGGTTGTGGGAGATCGCCTCGCTGGCTCCGCGGGGGGTTCCGCTCCGCGAAGCCGCTCTGCCGTTCCTCGAGGATCTCTACGAGGTCACGCACGAGAACGTCCAGCTCGGGGTCCGTGAGGGTCACGAGGTCTTGTACATCGAGCGGATTGCGGGTCGCCAGGCGGTCGGCGTGCTCACGCGCGTCGGTGGCCGGTTCCCGCTCCACGCGTCCGGGATCGGGCTGGTGCTGCTGGCCCATGCGCCGGAGGCCGTGCAGCTCGAGGTTCTCTCTGGACCCCTGCAGCGGTTCACCGACCACACGATCACCGATCCGGATCGTCTGCGACGGATGCTGACGCAGATCCGTCGGGACGGCGTCGCGGTCAGCGATCGGCAGGTCACGGACGACGCCCTGTCGGTGGCGGCGCCGATCTTCGACACGGGTGGCGCGGTGCTGGCGGCGCTGTCGATCGTCAGCAAGGCCGACGGGACGGACCCGGCGCGGCTGGTTCCCGCGATCCGGGCGGCCGCGCTCGGGACCTCGCGCGCGCTCCGCGTCCGGCGCGCTCCGGGCTGAGCCGCTCGCGGAGCGGCACTCAGTTCCACGAATTGCATACAGAATCAACTTCTGTCTATAATTCGCGACGCCGAGTGCTTGAGTGACCGTGGTGTCTGCAAAGGAGCAGCTATGAAGCTTGTGACGTTCGACGACGGGCGGGTGGGGAAGGTCGTCGATGGCAAGGTGCTTGAACTCGACGTCCCGGACATGCGCCGATACTTCGAGCTCGGCGGCGACGTGGGGGAGACCGGCCGGGAGCTGGCGCTCGAGGACGTCCGGCTGAGGGCGCCGATCGTCCCGAAGAAGTTCTTCCACACCGCGGGCAACTTCCGCGAGCACCACGAGGAATCCAAGAACGTCAACTGGTCGCACCCGGTGCTGCCCTGGATCGTGTTCTTCCAGAACGTGGACGCGATCATCGGACACGACGACGCGATCATCTACCCGGAGGCGCTGACCAGCGAGCTCGACTACGAGCTCGAGCTGGCGGTCGTGATCGGCAAGGCGGGCAAGTTCTTCTCCCCCGAGGAGGCCGCCGACTACATCGCCGGCTATTTGATCTTCAACGACATCACGGCCCGCGACATCCAGCGCGAGGAGATGAAGTCCGGCGTGTTCTGCCTGTCGAAGAGCATCGACACGTTCTGCCCGATCGGCCCGTGGATCGTCACGCCCGATGAGATCCCGGACCCGCACGCGCTCTCGATGGAGCTGCGGGTCAACGGGGAGCGACGGCAGAGCTCCCACATGAGCCGGATGTCGGTCACGGTCCCCGAGATCATCAGCCACTACTCGGCCATGGGCTACAGCGCCGGCGACATCATCTCGACTGGCACGGTCGCCGGCGTGGCCGGCTTCAGCGACGACGCCGCCGCTCTGTACCTCAAGCCGGGCGACGTGATCGAGGCCGAGATCGAAGGCGTCGGGGTGCTCCGCAACCGGGTGATCTCGTGGGAGGAGGGCCATCCGGATCCGGTCGCGGACGTCTCGGAGGTCGCGGCGGCGCAGTAATCCGATGCCGGTCGTGGAGATCGTCGCCGGCCGGCTCAGCGGCCGGCACGCCGGCGAGGCGATCGCCTTCCAGGGCATCCCGTACGGGACGGCACCGCGGTTCGCTCCGCCCGGCCCGGTCCACGCATGGTCCGGCGTACGCGACGCCGCCGCCCCGGGGCCAGCCGCGCCACAGCCCCGACGTCCGGCGGCCGCGTTCACGCACGGCGAGCTCCCCGGGACTGACGAGCAGTGCCTCAGCCTCAACGTGTTCGCGCCGGAGCTGGGCGGTCGCCGGCCCGTGTTTGTATGGCTCCACGGTGGCGGATTCGCGATCGGGCACGCGGCCGCCAGCCTGTACTCGGGTGTGCGCCTCGCGGCCGATGCCGACGCGGTGGTCGTGACCTTGAACTATCGGCTCGGGAGCCTCGGCTGGCTCGGGCACCCCGGCCTGGCCGCCGGACCGGACGCACCGGCGGCGAACTGGGGCCTGCTCGACCAGATCGCCGCCCTGGAGTGGGTGCAGGAGAACATCGCAGCGTTCGGCGGCGACCCGGGCCGCGTCACCCTGGCGGGACAGTCGGCCGGCGCCCTGTCCGCGATGGACCTGCTCGTCGCGCCGAAGGCGGCCGGGCTGTTCGGCCGCGCCGTCCTCCAGTCACCGCCGCTTGGCGATGTCGCCCAGGCTCCCGCGCTCGCGTTCCGGTGGGCAGAGGCGCTGAGCGAAGCGGCCGGCGGGACGGGCGAGTTCGACGCGCCACGCCTGCGCGGACTGGACGCCGAGCGGATCGTGGCCCTCCACGAGGATGTTCTCGAGCAGCCGGCGTTCCGCGGCACCCGGGGTGGCGCGCTGCCCACCGTCGATCTCGGCAGCCTTCCCGTCTCACCCGTCGAGGTGCCCGGCGCCAGCCCGGACGTCGATGTGCTGATCGGGCACACCGCCCAGGAGGGGACGTTCTTCTTCCGAGCGCCTTGGCGCCCGTCGCCGCCGGCGGACCGGATCCCGGGCGTCGTCTCGCACCTCTGCCAAACCGAGGAGCCGGATGCGGTCCTCGACCGGTACCGCGAGCGCGCGGTGGCCGCCGGTGCGCCCCGCGATCCGTTGTCGCTGCTGGTCGAGATCGCCACCGACGCGATGGTCGCCGAGCCGCTCGCGCGGTGGGCGGCCGCTCGCGCCGGAGCGGTCGGCGAGCGCAGCGTCGTGCACCGGTATCGCGTCGATCATTCCGGCGCCGGCGCCGAGCTGGGCGCCACCCACACGGTCGAGGTCCCGCTCCTGTTCGGCACCTGGCGAGATGGAGGACCGGGGGAGCGGCTTGGGGGTCAGGCGCCCGGCGCCGGTGCCGTCTCCGCCGAGCTGGTGACGGCATGGAGTCGATTCGTGCATGGGGAGGATCCGGGTTGGCCGTGCGTGGCGCCGGACCGGTCGGCGCCTGACATCCGCGTGTTCGGAACGCCGAGCGGTTCGCGGCGAGTGCCCGCGGAAGCCCGCTAACGGAACGCTCACACTTCCGCATGATCTCACACTGGACACAAGGAGCAAAAGTGTGTACAGTTTTCACCGATGGGCGCAGATGAGCGCCCTCGAGGGAGTGACATGAGCACATCGACCGACTCACGACCGCTGCTCGACGTCCACGGCCTGCGCGTCGCCTACGGGGGCGTGGTGGCCGTCGCCGACGTCGACCTCCGGATCGCCCGGGGCACTGTGTTCGGCCTGATCGGCCCGAACGGCGCCGGTAAGACCTCGATGGTCGACGCGCTCACCGGATATACCAGGGCGGCCGCCGGAAGCATCGTGTTCGACGGCCGCGACATCAGCCGGTTGCGCCCGTACCGGCGAGCCCGCCTCGGCCTCGCGCGAACCTTCCAGTCGGTCGAGCTGTTCGACGACCTCACGGTTGACGAGAACCTGCTCGTCGCCAGCGAGCACGTAAGCGTCGGCTCCGCACTCAGGGACCTGTTCCTGCCCCACCGGCCGCCGGACCGGGCCGGCGTCGACTGGGCCATCTCGGTGTGTGGCCTGGAGGACGTCGTCGACCGCTACCCGTCGGAGATCTCACTGGGCAAGCGCAAGCTGGTCGGCGTCGGCCGAGCGCTGGCCCGCCAGCCGCGACTCGTTCTGCTCGACGAGCCCGCCGCCGGGCTCGACACCGACGAGAGCCTCGAGCTCGGGCGGCGTCTGCGCACGCTCCCGGAAGAGCACGGCGTGACCGTGTTCCTGATCGACCACGACATGGGGCTTGTGCTGAGCGTGTGCGACCACCTCATGGTCCTCGACTTTGGAGCACAGATCGCGACCGGGTCCCCCGCGGAGATCCGCGAGGACCCGCGCGTGATCGAGGCCTATTTGGGAGCGGGACATGCCGCCGCAAGCCACTAACTCGAGCGGATCCGGCCACGCGCTTGTCCTCGAGGACGTCTGCGCGGGCTACCAGCAGATTCCCGTCGTCCGCGACCTCAAGCTCGAGGTCCATCCCGGCGAGGTCGTCGCCATGCTCGGGCCGAACGGCGCCGGTAAGACCACGACGCTCGAGACGATCGCCGGCCTGAACCGGCCGATCTCGGGTCAGGTAAAGCTTTCAGGCGAGGAAATCGGCGGTGTCCCGGCGCACAACCTCGCCAAGCGCGGGCTAGCGCTCGTGCCCGAGGGCCGGGCGCTGTTCCCCGGCCTCACCGTCCGCGAGCACCTGCGGCTCGCGGGCGGACGGAGCGGCCCCCGGGAGGGGGAGCTGCTCGAGATGCTGCCCGAGCTCGAGAAGTGCCTGTACCGGAAGGCCGGCCTGCTGTCCGGCGGCGAGCAGCAGATGCTCGCGATCGGCCGGGCGCTGGTGACCCGCCCGCGGTTGCTGCTCGTCGATGAGATGAGCCTGGGGCTGGCTCCGGTGATCGTCGAGCGCCTGCTCCCGATCCTGCGCCGGGTGGCCGACGAGCTCGGCACCAGCGTGTTGTTCGTCGAGCAGCACGTGGCGCTCGCGCTCGAGATCTCGGACCGCGCGTACGTCCTGTCACACGGGCGGATCGCGCTGGAAGGCGCCGCCGCCCAACTCCGCGAGCGGCGCGAGCTGCTCGCCGCCAGTTACCTCGGGGAAGCGGCCGCCGCGTGATCGGACCGTCCCCCAGCAACACAACCACTAGGAGCAATAGATGACACATTCCAGATGGCTCGGCACGGCCGCCGCTGTGGCCGCCTCGGCGGTCCTGGCCGCTGGCTGCGGGTCGAGCAGTTCGAGCAGCTCCAGCAGCGCCAGCAGCGGGTCGTCTGGTAGCAGCACGAGCGCCACCTCAGCAGCCACCACGAGCGCGAGCTCGTCCTCGTTCGGCACGCCCAAGAAGGCGACCGGCAGCCCGTACGTGTTCGGGATGATCAACGACGAGACCGGCGCCGTCACATTCCCCGAGGCGCGCCAGGGCGCGATCGCCGCGATGCAGTACGTCAACAATTACCTCGGCGGCATCAACGGTCATCCGATCGTGATCGACAACTGCATCGGGGACGGCACCCCCGCCGGCGCCGCCCGCTGCGCCAATGAGCTCGTAGCGAAGCACCCGCTCGCGATCCTCGGCGCGGCCGACGTCGGCGCACCCGCCTCTATCCCGATCTACGCGCATGCCAACCTCGCCTACATCGGCGGCATCCCGTTCACCCCGGTCCCGTTCGTCTCGCCGAACTCGATCCAGTTCTGGTCGGTGAGCGTCGGCGACAACGCCGCGGCCGCCGTGTACGCCGGCAAGACGCTCGGCGTCAAGAGCGTGGCCCTGATGTACTTCTCAAATCCGCAGGGCGAGTCGATCATTCCCCAGATCGTGCCGGTGTTCAAGGCTGCCGGCGCGAGCACCGTCAAGCTGATTCCGCTCTCGCCGACTTCGCCCGACCCGAGCCCGCAGGCCGCGCTGATACAAAGCAGCGGAGCCGATCTGGCGTACATCGACGTCCCGAACGGCTGCGGCAACGTGCTGAAGTCGCTCAAGAGCGTCGGCTACACGGGCAAGCTGATGGGCATCGATCCGTGCGGCGCGCCGCCGGTGATCACGGCGTCGGCCGGCGGAGCCGAGAACATGTACATCGCCTCTCCGTTCATCCTCCCGACCGGGACCAGCCAGCAGGCGCAGCTGTTCCAGGCCGCGATGAAGAAGTGGGCCGCGCCCGGCACGCTGATCGACTCGCCCTCCGTAGCCGGGTTCGCCACCGTGATGAACGTCCAGGCGGCGCTGAGCAAGCTCTCGGGAACGCCGACCACCAAGTCGATCCTGGCCGCATTCAAGACGGGTAGCAACCACCCGAACTTCCTGTCGCATCCGTACACGTGCGACGGGCAGCAGATGACGGGAGCGCCCGCGATCTGCAACGACTACTACCTGATGAACCAGGTCAAGAACGGCCAGCTCACTCAGCCGAGCACGACCGACTGGACCACATCGAAGGGCTACTACAAGGGCCAGGGGCTCTGACCATCTGAAGTCGTGCCAACCCGTCCCGCCCGCCGTTGCGGCGGGCGGGACGGGCGGGGCCGATTTCAACCGCACCCATGAACGCGTAACCAATGTCCAGCTACATCCTGTTCCTGATCCTCGGCCTCGGCGCGGGCGCGACGTACGCGATCCTCGGCCAGGGTCTCGTCCTCAAGTACCGCAGCGCCGGCGTGGTCGACTTCGCCCACGGCGCCGTGGCGATGTTCATCGCCTACGTGTTCGTCAACCTGCGCAGCTTCGGGCAGCTCGAGCTGCCCGTCGTGATCATCCCGCACCAGATCTCGCTGAACGGCGGGGCGGGCATCAACACGACGCTCGCGATCGTGATCTCGCTGGTGTACGCGGCGATCTTCGGGCTGATCCTCCACATCCTCGTCTACCGGCCGCTGCGCAATGCCGCGCAGCTGACCCGCGTGTGCGCGTCGGTCGGCGTGATGCTCGCCCTACAGGCGATCGCCGTCCTCAACTACAGCACCGAGCCGGTCGCCACCAATCCGATCTTCCCCAGCGGCGCGCTGAAGATCTCGGGCGTCACGTTCCCGCAGGACCGCCTGTTCTTCGCCGGCGTGGTCGTGATCATCTCGGTCGCGCTCTGGCTGATCTACCGCTTCACCCGCTTCGGGCTCGCGACCCGGGCCGGCTCCGAGAACGCGCGCGGGGCCGCGCTGACCGGCATCTCGGCCAACCGCATCGCCGCCCAGAACTGGGTGATCGCGACCGTCCTGGCGGGCGCGGCCGGCATCCTGATCGCGCCGGTCGCGAGCCTCGACCCGACGTCCTACACGCTGTTCATCGTCCCGGCGCTGGCGGCGGCGCTCGTCGGCCGGTTCGAGTCGTTCTGGATCACCGCGCTGGCCGGCCTGCTGATCGGCTGCTTACAGTCTGAGATCAACAAGCTGATCACGGTGTGGACGTGGCTGCCTCAATCGGGGCTGTCCGACGCCGTGCCGTTCATCGTGATCATCGTCGTGATGGCGTTCCGCTCGCGCTCGGTCCTGGCCCGGGGCGGAGATGCCGCGCAGAAGAATCCGTCGGTCGGCCGGCCGGGTTCGCCACTGGCGTCCGCCGGCGCCTGCTTCGTCGGCGGGCTGATCCTGCTCTTGCTGCTGAACAACGTGCTCCGGTTCGCGTTCATCTCGTCGCTGACTGTCACGTGCATCGCCCTGTCCGTTGTCGTCCTGACCGGCTACGTGGGGCAGGTGTCGCTGGCGCAAATGTCGCTGGCCGGCATCGGCGGCTTCATGCTCGGGCACATCTCGCACGGATGGGGGCTCGGTTTCCCGTTCTCGCTGCTGATCGCCGGCCTGTGCGCGGTCCCGGTCGGGTTGGTGATCGGTCTGCCGGCGCTGCGGCTGCGCGGTGTGAACCTGGCGGTGGTGACGCTCGGGTTCGCCGCGGCGATGGACGCGCTGATCTTCTCGAGCTCGGGCTTCGCCGGCGGCACCGCCGGGCTGCCGATCAAGGCACCCCACCTGCTCGGGCTGAACCTGGCGGCCAACGCCGGCAGGTCGACCAACCGCGTGATCTTCGGGGTCATGGTGCTCGTCGTCGTGATCCTGATCGGGCTGCTCGTGGCCCGGCTCAGGCGCGGTCCGGCCGGACGGATGCTGCTCGCGATCCGCTCGAACGAGCGCGCCGCCGGTTCGGTTGGGATCAACGTCGCCCAGGGCAAGCTGATGGCGTTCGGGCTGGCCGCGTTCATCGCCGGCATCGGCGGCGCCCTGACGGGTTACCTGCAGGGCGAGCTGACCGCCGACAGCTTCGCGGCGTTCACGTCGATCAGCCTGCTCGCGATCGTGTTCGTGGCCGGCGTCGGGCGGATCGCGGGAGCGGTCGTGGCCGGCGTCATGTTCTCGGCCGCCGGGCTGTTCGTGACGTTCCTCGACATCCACCTGAGCGTCGGCAAGTATCAGGCGATCGTCGCCGGCGTCGCCCTCGTGCTGACCGCGGTGCAGAACCCCGACGGCCTGACCAGCACCTCGACCGGCAAGGGCCCGGCGGTGGCGCTGATGAAGCTCCGCGATCGCGTGCTCGGGCTGCGGGCGACTGGTGCGGCCGGCCCCGCCCCGCCGGCGGTCGAGAACGGCGCGAGCACGCCGGCCACCGATCAGGCGTCCGACAAGCTCGACGTCCACCACCCGGTTGCCTGACTTTTATCGGGCCCCGCCCGCCCGGCCGAGCCGCCCGCGGGTCGAGCACCTCGCCGCCGCGTTCGGGATCGGCACGGCGCTGCCGCGCTTCTCGTGGTGGCTTCCGGACGGGGCAGAGCGGCAACTTGCGTACTGCATCCGGACGGACGACGGCTGGGACACGGGTCGGGTCGAGAGCTCCGCCAGCGTCCTCGTCGAGTACGCCGGGCCGCCGTTGACGTCCGGCCAGCGCGTGTCGTGGCAGGTCAAGGTGTGGACGAACGAGGGGGAGAGCGAGTGGTCCGACGCCCACGTGTTCGAGCTCGGGCTGCTCGAGGCGGGGGACTGGTCGGCGCGGTGGATCGCGCCCATCGAGTCCGAGCTGCCCCCGGCGGGGCGGCGGCCGGCAATGCTGGTGCGCGGCGAGTTCGAGCTCCCGGACCTGCCGGTCGCCAGGGCGCGGCTGTACGCGACCGCGCAGGGGATCTATGAGGCGTTCGTCAACGGGCGGCGCGCCGGCGACGCCGAGCTGACCCCCGGGTTCACGGAATACCGCGACCGGCTCCAGGTCCAGTCCTACGACATCGCCGGGCTGCTTCGACCGGGCCGGAACGCGATCGGCGCGATCCTGTCCGACGGCTGGTTCCGCGGCCAGGTCGGGCTGCCGCGCGCCCACGATCAGTGGGGATCGGACCTCGGCTTCCTGGCCCAGATGCGTTTCAACTTCGCGGACGGGTCGGCCGCCGTCGGCGGCACCGGCTCGGAGTGGCGGAGCACGCGGTCGGAGATCGAGACCGCCGATCTGATCGCCGGCCAGTCGGTGGATCTCAGGCGGCGCGCGGACGGCTGGAGCGAGCCGGACTTCGACGACGCCGGCTGGGATTACGTAGCCGTCGCCGACCACGGCTACGCCCACCTCGTTGCCTCGCCAGCGCCGCCGGTGCGCGCGGTGCAGGAGCTCGAACCGGTGTCGGTGCGCCGGGTGGCGCGTGGGCAGGTGTTCGACCTCGGCCGGAACATCAATGGCTGGGTGCGGCTGCGGAACCTCGGGCCGGCGGGGACGGCTCTGACCCTGACGCACGGCGAGGCGCTCGCATCCGACGGCGACGTCACCACCGCACACCTCGACGTGGATCTGCCGTTCATTCCCGAGCCCCTGCCCGCGGGCCAGGTCGACCGCGTCGTGTCGGCCGGGCGGCCGCGGGACGTGTTCGAACCGCGCCACACGACGCACGGCTTCCAGTACGTGCGCGTCGAGGGGCATCCGGATGAGCTCGGCGCCGGCGATCTCACCGGCGTCGCCGTCCACACCGACATGACCCGTACCGGCTGGTTCCGGTGCAGCGACGAGCGCATCAACCGGTTGCACGAGGCGGCGGTCTGGAGCCTGCGCGGCAACGCGTGCGACATCCCGACCGACTGCCCCACGCGAGAGCGCGCCGGCTGGACCGGCGACTGGCAGATCTTCGTCCAGACTGCGGCCTTCCTCTACGACGTCGCCGGTTTCTCTACCAAGTGGCTGCGCGACCTCGCCGCCGAGCAGTGGTCCAGCGGCGTGGTCGCCAACCTGTCGCCGAGCCCGCCCTCAGAATCCGAAGGCGGGTTCCTGGCGGAGCTAAACGGGTCGGCCGGCTGGGGCGACGCCGCCGTGATCGTCCCGTGGGAGATCTACCGCGCGTACGGCGACCGGCGCGTGCTCGAGGAGCAGTGGCCGTCGATGGTGGCGTGGCTGTCCTATGTGCAGCGCGCGGCCGCCGGCGCTCGGCATCCCGAACGCGTGGCGCGCCGGTCTGAGCCGCTGCCGCACGACCGCTATCTGTGGGACTCGGGCTTTCACTGGGGCGAGTGGCTCGTGCCCGGCGAGGACCTGAAGGGAGCGGACGAGTTCGAGGCGTTCCGGCGCAGCGACAAGGCCGACGTCGCCACCGCGTACTTCGCGCACTCGGCGCAGCTGATGAGCAGGATCGCGGAGGTCATCGGTCCGGACGATGACGCGATCCGGTACGGCGAGCTGGCCGACCGGGTCCGCGCCGCCTGGCAGGCCGAGTTCATCGACCCGGATGGCCGACTACACCCTGACACTCAGGCCAACCACGTCCGCGCGCTCGCCTTCGACATGGTCCCGCCGGAGCTCCGGCCCGATGCGGCGGCGCGCCTCGTCGAGCTGATCCGGGAGGCTGACACCCATCTCGCCACCGGCTTCCTCGCCACGAAGGACCTGCTGCCGGTGCTAGCCGACGCGGGGCACGCGGACGTCGCCTACGAGCTGCTGTTCTCGGACACGATGCCGTCGTGGCTGTACATGATCGACCGCGGCGCGACCACCGTGTGGGAGCGCTGGAACGGGATGGACCCCGACGGCGTGCCGTTCGAATCGCTCAACCACTACTCGAAGGGCGCGGTCATCTCGTTCCTCCATCGCTACGTCGCCGGGATCCGCCTGCTCGACGGCGCTCCGGCATACCGCCACTTCCGTGTGCAGCCACTGCCCGGGGGTGGGATCACCTGGGCGCAGGCCGAGCACGACACCCCCTACGGCCGGATCGAGGCCTCCTGGCGGATCGACGGCGAAGCTCTCGAGCTCACGGCGACCGTGCCACCAGGAACCACCGCGGAGGTCGTACTGCCCGACGGGACCACGGAGACGATGACATCCGGTCACCACGCGATCCGCGGGCGAGTGCGCGAGGAGGCTCGATCAGCAGGCGATGCCGGCGGGTGGCCCCGGACCTGAGCTCGAGGGGCACGCGACGACCACCCGTGGGGGCACCTGGACGGTGGCGGCGGCCCGGCCGGCGGCGAAATTCGCGCCGGTGAGCTTGGCGTGCACCGCGAGTGTCGACGCGCTGGTGCGGGACGACGACACGATCCGCGCCGAGAAGTGGAACGTTCGCGGCGCGCCGCTGACGAGCGCGTCGGTGTCCCAGCAGAGTCGCCCGGCGCCGGCGACCGCACCCGGTGCGCGGGTCACACGCAGCTGTCTCGGGAGCGTCACGCACACGGTCGGCTTCACTCCCGGGATTGGCTTGATCACCCCGACCGTGACCACGAAGCCGACCACGTGCCCGGGAGAGGCGACCGGTTGGATCGGCACGATCCGCACCTTCGCGGCGGTGCGGCGCGGCGTCACGGTGGCGGTGGTCTTCGCCGAATCGTTCGCGTAGTTCGGATCGAACTGGTCGTCGCTGGCGGTCACGTCGTCGATCAGCTGCCCCGGCCGCAGCGGTCGAACGTGCAACTCGAGGGTCTCGCTCGCGCCCGGGGCAAGGTCGGCGAGGCTGCATTGGACCGCCGCACCGGAGCTGCACGTGAACGCTCCCGGCTCGATCGATATCACCTGGGCCGCGGCGTCGAGCGCGTCCGTGAGGTCAACGCCGGTCGCCGTGCCAGGCCCGTTGTTGACGACCGTGATCGTGTCGGTGAGCGTCTCGCCGAGGGTGTCCTGCGACGAGCTCTCGTGGTCCTGAATGGCGAGATCCGCCGTCGCGGCGCCGGGCACCGGCATCGGCGCCGTCGCGTCGCCGCTGTCGTTCGACGGAGTCGGGTCGAACTGAGACGCGCTGATGCTGGCCTCGCTCGTCGAGTCGGCCACGGCGTCGCCGGCGGGCTCGACCAGGACGACGTCGGCCTCGGCCGATCCGCCGGCGTCAAGGTGCGAGATCACGCAGGTCACGTCGGTCGCGGTGACCGAGCACGTACCCTGGTCGATCGTGGCCGAGTCGATCGTCGCTCCCGGTGGCACGACATCGTGCAGCACGACGTCGGTGGCGTCACCGGGCCCGTTGTTCTCGATCGTGACGTGGTCGTCGACCGCGTCGTCGCCGAACGCGGCCGGCGCCACGGTCTCGCTCTGCGCGAGCCCGAGGTCGGCCGGCTCGGTGGGCGTCGGTGCGGGCCTCGCGCTCACGAGCGTCTCCGAGGACAGCGCGGTCAGCTCCTTGCCGAGCGTGGGCGCGATGAACGTCGCCTGAGCGGTGTTTCTGATCTCGTGCTCGGCGGTCAGGTTGTCGTCGACGCGGACCTCGAAGCTGATCTGCGCGGTGTCGCCGGGCGCGCCGGAGACCGCCAGCGTTCCTCCACTCCCGGCCGCCGCGCCGCTCCCGAGGAAGAAGCGCACGGTGCTCTGAGCGGCGTCGTACTCGCCCTGGTCGTCGCCGACGAGGTCGGTTGGAGTGGCGGAGCTCGCGGGCGCGCTCGGGATTCGCAGCGACCCGGCCACGTATGTGGTGTTGGGCGGAATCTTGTCAGTGGCGACGAAGTTGGTCGCCGCCTCGAGACCCTCGTTGGCGAACGTGACCGTGTAGCGCAGCCTGTCGCCCGCGCTGGTCGGCCCATCGGGATGCGTCAGGTTCGCGACGGTCTTGGTCGCGCGTATCACGGGGGCGTACAGATCGGTGGCGAACGTGATCACGTGCGGCAGGTACTGATCGCTGCTGGTCTTCAGCCCGATCGTCGCGCTGGTGGCGCCGTTGGCGAGGAGCCCGTCGATCCCGATCAGCTTGGCGTCGAACCCGAGTTGGTTGACGTAGTCGGGCGTCTTGTCGGTGAAGTTCTGGCCATTGATCGAGATCGCGCTGTTGAAGAAGTTGTTGGCCGCGTTCACCTTGTCGCTCAGCACCTTGCCGTCGAGGGTCGCGCTGTCGCCCGTCAGGCCGCGGTCACCCTCGTAGGCGACGAAGCCGAGCTTGGTGCGGACGGGTCCGCTCGGGGGCGTCTGAAATCCGCTGACCGGGATCGTGACGGCCGGCTTGCCCTGCGTGACCGACTGCAGCCCGTCGAACACGGTCAGGTTTCGGGGCGGTTCGCCGGCGGCCTCGTAGGCGACCACCAGCGCCCAGCCGGCGTACCGGTCCTCACCGGTCGCCGACTGCACGTTCGCGACCGTGTACACCCCGGATCCGGCACGCTGCACCCGTCCCGTGACGTCGACGAACGCGGCGTAGGCGCCCGTGACATCGGTGCTCTGGTCGACCGAGGCCGTCAGGTGGTCGAAACCGGATGCATCCGGCGGCTTGAAGTCGACCTTGCTCAGGCCCGCCAGCGACGAGTCCGGTGCGGCCTTCCCGCCCGTTCCCGCGGTCGTGCGCGACCCGTAGTACAGGCCCGCGAACAGCACTCGCGCACCGGCGGGCAGGCTCAGGCGAGCGGAAGAGGAATCGAGAGCCGTGGAGTCGGTGTTCACGCGCACCATCGAGAAGTTGTTGTTGTTCAGCACGGTACCCAGCCCGGCGCGCGCGTTTGCGCAGTCGGCCACCGACGTCTGACAGGTCTCGAGCGTGTTCCCGACGATCGCGATGTCGCCGTTCGCGTTCGTGCTGAACCGAGGCGTGAAGGCCCGGTCGGCCAGCGCGGGAGACGCGAGGCCGATCGCGAGCATCGCCGCCAACACGACCGAACGTCGGACAGCCAGAAATTCTCGCTTCATGGACCGCCTCCCCTCGACAACCCGTAAAGGTGCAGGTGAATCCTACTCCGCGTGGGCGCGGGCGCCCAGCAAAGCGACGGCGTTCCCGTGACCGATCGCGTCGAGCGTGTCGGTCTGTAGGCCGAGGCCTCGGAGCCCTTCTGCGGTCGCCGCGACCGGGACGTACGGATAATCGCTGCCGAACAGGATCCGTCGGGGGCCGAATAGCTCCATCGCGGCGGCGAATGCCGGCCGGCTCGTGGTCGTGACGGCGTCGGCATACAACCGCGACAGCTGCCCCAGCGGATCGCCCAAGCTTGCGGTCATCTGCGCGAGCGCGACGATCCGCTGCGCGAGCATCGGCACCGCTCCCGCGCCGTGGGAGAAGATGAACGAGATCCGTGGCCACCGCGTGAACACGCCCGCGTACAACAGGCTCGTCACCGCTCGGGTCGTGTCGAACGGGAACTCGATGAACGGGTCGGGATAGCCCGGGAGCAGGCCTCGGCATGCGGGCGGTGCGATCGGGTGGACGTGCACGACCGCGCCCCGGCGGTCGAGCTCCTCGAACAGCGGGGCGAACAGCCCGTCGCCGAGGTGACGCCCGCCGTAGTTCGACAGCAGCGCGACGCCGTCGGCCCCGAGCTCGCCGAGCGCGTATGCCAACTCGGCGAGGCTTGCGTCGACGTCGGGGAGCGGCAACGACGCGAACACCCCAAACCGGCCGGGGTGATCGCGGGCGAGGTCGGCGGCGTACTCGTTGCAGACCCGGGCCAGGGCCGGGTCGGACGCGCCTGGGACGCCGAGCGACGTGTACGCGGTGTCGATCCCGAACGCGTCGAGTTGCTCGAGCGCGCGGGCAGGGCTCCAGTCGAGCATCGCGGGATCGCGCGCGTAGTACAGGATCTCGTCACGCTGCCCGGCGACGAACGGCGGCGGCAGGATGTGATGGTGGACGTCGAGCCAGCCCATCGTCACCCTTTCGCCAGCGCCGCCGAGATCGTCTCGGGCCGAAGCGGCAGCTCCTGAATCGAGTCGCCGTGCGGCGCGATCGCGTCGAGGACGGCGCACACGACCGCGGCGGGCGTCGCCGACGCGGGGCCCTCGGCCATCCCCTTGACCCCGGCAATCCCATTCTCGGACGGCGTGTGGAGGTGGTCGATCTCGATCGGCGGAAGGTCGGTCGAGCGCGGGAGCAGGTACTCGGCGAGCGTCGTCGTCTGCGGCTGTCCGGTCTCGTCGTACACGTACCGCTCGAGCAGCGCGAGGCCCACGCCCTGAGCGACGCCGCCCCGGATCTGGCCCTCGACGATCATCGGGTTGACCATCGTGCCGCAATCCTCGACGACGACGATCCGCTCGATCGCCACGCCGCCGGTGCCGGGGTCGACCTCGACCACTGCGGCAATCGTCCCGTTGGAGTGAGTAGGGCGCGGGGGGTCGAAGAATGCTGTCGCGGTCAGCGTGGGGTCGCCGAGCTCGGCGCGGACGTGCGGGGCGAAGTGGGCCGCCCCGGCGATCGCCGCGAGCGGAATCCGCCGCGACGGGGCGCCGAGCACGCCGACCGTGCCGTCGACCAGCTCGAGGTCTTCGTGCGCGGCCTCGAGCAGGATCTCGAACTCGACGTACGCGCCGATTCCGCTCGAGTACGCGCCGGTGTCGGAGACAAACCGCGAGCGCATCGCGAGGATCCGGCCGTCGGCGTCCAACGCCGCCTCGAGCTCGGCGTCGGTCTCCTTGCCATGCGCGCCCGCCGTGAGCGCCTCGCTACGGTCCTCGACCCAGCGCACCGGCCGTCGCAGCCGGATCGCGGCTACGGCCGCGCACAGGTACTCCGGGAGCATGACCTCCTTGCCGCCGAACGCGCCGCCCATCGCCGGGCAGATCACGCGGACGTGGCTGACCGGCAGCCCGAGCCCCTCGGCGAGCGCGGCCCGGGCGAGATGCGGCATCTGCGTCGACAGGTGGCAGGTGAGCTCCCCGGTCGCCGCGTCGTAGTCGGCGACGATCCCGCACGTCTCGAGCGCCGAGGTCACGACGCGCTGAACGGCGAGCCGCCGCCGCACGACGTGCGCCGCCCGCGCGAACGCCGCGTCGACGTCTCCGTGGGCCGCCGCCTGACGGAAGTAGCGCCCGTCCGGAATCCCGTCGTGGATCGGCTCGTGGTCGTCGAACGGCTCGAGCGCGACGATCACCGCGTCGGCGCCGTCCTCGGCGGCGTAGCGATCGTCGGCGACCACCGCCGCCACCGGCTCGCCGACGTAGCGGACGCGGTCGCCAGGCAGCGTGACCCGCGGCGTCTTGAGCGCGCCCTCGAGGTCGACGAAGTCCGTCGTCGGGTGCACGTGCGCCAGGTCCTCCGGACCGAGCACCGTGCGGACACCCGGGACCGAGCGCGCCGCCTCGACGTCGATCGAGGTGACCCTGGCGTTCGGGGCGGGCGAGCGGACAAACGCCAGCTCGAGCATCCGCGGCAGCTGCACGTCGGTCACGTAGCTGGTCGCCCCGGTCAGCATCGCGGGGTCCTCGAGCCGCTGCACGCGCTTACCGGCCCACCGCCGCTGCGCGTACAGCGGCCACTCGTTCACGGCCGGCTCGCCTCCACGACCGCGTCGATGATCGTGTCGTAGCCGGTGCAGCGACACAGGTTGCCGGAGATCGCCTCGCGGACCGCGTCGGGCTCGAGCGGCTGCGCGGACGCGAGCAGCGGCACGATCGCCATCAGCATGCCGGGCGTGCAGTACCCGCACTGAAGCCCGTGGTGCTCGCGAAGCGCGCGCTGGAGCGGATGCAGCTCGCCATTGTCCTCCGCGAGGTCCTCGACCGTCCGCACTGTGCGACCACTCGCCTGCACGGCGAACATCAGGCACGCGCGTACGGGCCCCCCCGTCGAGCAGCACGGTGCAGGCGCCGCACGCGCCCATCGCGCAGCCGATCTCCGTGCCGGTGAGTCCGAGCCGATCGCGCAACAGATCCGTCAGCAGCAGCCGCGGGCGACGTCGAGCTCGTGCACGGCCCCGTTGACCTCGATCGAGATCGTCGTCATGAAGCGAGCTCCGTGAGCGCCCGGCGTGTGAGCGCGCTCACGAGCCGGCGGCGGTATTCGGGGCCGGCGTGGACATCCGAGGGCGGGTCGACCGCGGCCGCTGCGGACTCCGCGGCGGCCGCGAGCATGTCGGCCGTGGGCTCGGCTCCGGTCAGGAGCGCTTCGGCCTCGCGCGCGCGAACCGGGCGATCGGCGACGCCGAGGAGCGCGATGCGAACGCGACGCCAGCGGCCGCCGTCGCCGGGCTCCGCTGCGGCCGCCACCCCGGCGGTGGCGAACTCGCCGGTGGAGCCGCCAAGGCGCGGCATCACCTCGTGGAAGGCGACGCGAGGCGTGTCCGCCGGGATCCGCACTGCGACTACGAGCTCGTCGGGCTCGCGCGCCGTCGTGAAGTAGGAGCGGAAGAACTCGTCGGCGGCGACGATGCGCTCGCCCCGCACGCTGCGGAGCAGCACCTCACCGTCGAGTGCGAGCAGCACCGCCGGCAACTCGGCCGCCGGATCGGCATGCGCCACCGAGCCGCAGACGGTGCCGGCATTGCGGATCGCCGGATGACCGACCTGGCGGAGCGCGCGCTGCAGAAGCGGAATATTCGACTCCCGCTCGGTCTCCGCCATGCGAACGCCGGCGCCGATCTCGGTCCGGCCGTCCTCAGTCCGGATCCCGCGCAGGTCCGGCGTACGCATGACGTCGATCAGCACCCGTGGCGCCGCGATTCGCAGGTTCATCATCGGGATCAGGCTCTGCCCGCCGGCCAGCACCGCCGCGTCGTCGCCGTGCTCGGCCAGCGCGTCCAGCGCCTCCTCGCACGTCTCCGGCGCGAGGTATTCGAACCCGGTTGGCTTCACAGCTGCTCGCGCAGCAGCGTGAGCGTCCCGGCCCACACCTGCTCGGCGGCCGCCTCGTCGTAGGCCGCCCTCCCCGGCATCGTGAAGCCGTGCTCGGCGCCGGCCAGGATCTCGATCCGGTTCCGAACGCCGGCCCGCTCGAGCTGCTCGCGGAGCGGCGGGATCGTCGAGAGCGGAGTAACGCTGTCGTTCTCACCGAACCCGAGGTAGAGCGCCGCCTCGACGCGATCGACGCCGAGATGCGGGGAGTCGGGCTCGTCCGTGACCAGATTCGTGGGGTGCAGCAGCGACGCCGCGGCGACGTCGCTCCCGAACGCCTCGGCCGCCCGCATCCCGAAGCGCCCGCCCATGCAGAAGCCGACGCATGCCCACGGGCCGTCGCCGCCATCCAGCACCGCCTCGAGCAGCAGGCGCGTGTCCTCGATCACGTCGTCGTCGTGGATCTGCGCGACGAGCTTGCGCATCCGCGCGAACTCCTCGGCGTCGCCGGCCGCCATTCGCTCCGCGTTCGGCCGCTCGGCCGGGTCGAACGTGTAGTACAGATCGGGGAGGATCGCGGTGTAGCCCGCGCCGGCGAGTCGCTCGGCGTGCCCGAACAGCGCCGGCCGGATTCCGGGCGCGTCCATGTAGAGAATCACCCGCGGCGACCGCGCGTCGCCGTCGGGCTGGTGGACATAGGTCGGCATCGTCCCGCGCGGGGTGGTGACGTCAACTGTCGTCTGGCTCATCGCATCTCCTTGGTTCACGCTTGGCTTGACGGTGAGGCCGCGCCGGCGGCGGCGGCGGTCGCGCACTGAGTACCCGCGATCCTTCCGAACACGATCGCGTCGGTGAGTCCGCCACCGTGCTCGGTCAGATGGCCCCAGATCGAGCCGGCGGCGCCGGCGGCGAACAAGCCCGGGATCGGCGCGCCTCCGGGGCGCACGACCCGCGCCTCGGCATCGCGGCGGGGACCACCCGAAGCGGTCGCGACCCCCGGCGTCATGCGGATCGCGTACAGCGGTGGAAGCAGGGGCACGAGCGTCGCCGGCGCGCGGCCGAAGTCGTCGTCCCGCCGTCGGCTCACCGCCTCGGCGTAACCGCCCAGGGTTCTCTGAAGCGCGGCGGGGTCAAGGCCGGTCGCGGCTGCCAGCCCCGCGGTGTCGGCGCCGCGGGCGATCCACCCGGCGGCCACCTCCGACGAGTTGTCGTGGCTCCACTCATAATCGTTCGGGCTGCCCACGATCCCGTGGAGCGGCCCGGCCAGGCGCGCGGCATCGTCGAACACGATCCAGCCGGGCATCCGCGGGCGGTTGGGGCGGCGGGGGAGGTACGCCGTCAGCGCCCGCACGGCGTCGTGCACCTCCCAGCCCGTCTCGTCCGCGAACCGGCGCCCATCGCCGTCCAGGTAGATGAAGCTCGGGGCATGGACGTCCAGCGTGAACGCGGCCGGGAAGTCCGGATGCACGAACGAGAGCCAGCCGAAGAACGCGCTCATGTGCCACAGCGACGCGCCCGCGGCTCGAGCCAGCCCGAGCGTGTCGCCCGTGTTGCCCTGATGTCCGACGGAAGTGAGGGGCAGCGGGAGGTACGTATCGCATAGCTCGGGGTCGGCCTCGAAGCCGCCGCTGGCGAGGATCACGCCGGCACGCGCGCCGATGCGCCGTCGCTCGCCACCCTGGTGCGTGACCACGCCGGCCACGCGATCGCCGTCGAGTACCAGGTCGACGACCCGGGCGTCGACCGCGACCGCGATGTCCCGCTCGCGCACGGCCGCCTCGAGCACGCGCCACAGTCCGCGGCCCGGGAGCTCGCCGGGCGCCGGGGCGAACTGCCGGTAGCGGACGTGTCCGGCGCCGGGGAAGTACGGCCATGACGGGAGCATTCCGCCGAACGCCTCGACGTCGACCGGCAGGGCGCTGCCGCCGAGCGACCGCAGGAAGCCGGGCACATCGGGAAGCCCGCGCGCGTAGGCCTCGAGCACGGTCCGGTCGGTCTTGCCGAAGCACAGGGCGTCGAGGTGGTCGACCGCCCGGGGACCGTCGACCTCGAACAGAAAGCCGCCGGAGTGGATGCAGTTGCCCCCGCCGGAAGCGGTCTTCTCGATGACCGCCACCGAGGCGCCGGCGTCGTGTGCGGCGATCGCGGCGCTGGCGCCCGCGGCGCCGAAGCCCACGACGAGGACGTCGACCTCGTCGGGCAGGGTCACGCCGGCGGCCGGCCCGATTTCCCCGGGGACGCTCATGCCGGCGCCCCGGTCATGATCCGCAGCGGCTCCGATCCGTCCCATCCGACCGCCGCCTCGCGCACCAGCGCGTAGAAGCGAAGCAGCTCGTCGCGGCGCTCGAGCACCTCGATCGGGTGCCCGAACAGCTCGCCACCGTCGAACCACACGGCGGACGCCGGACCGGTGCGGCCGGCGTGAAATGGGGTGATCCCGGCGCCTTGAAGCCGCGCGACCTCGTCCTCGAGCGAGTCGGCGAGCCAGGCGACGTGCCCGACGCCTCCGCTGGGAGCGACGAGCGAGTCGCTCAGGGCGGCGGGCTGAGCATCGTGGACCTGGGTCAGCTCGACGATCAGTGGTCCCCAAGCTCCGAACGCCGACGAGTGGTCATACACGGCCGGCTCGCCCCGGTAGGAGACCTCGTCGAACGGGATGTGCGCCATCGCGTAGAACGGTCCTGCACCGGTGACCGCTGCGAACCGCGGCACGTCGCGGTGCAGGTCCTCGACCACATACCCGAGGTGGTGGATCGGTGCAAGCATGCCGGGTCGTAACTGTAGACGATTGGTCATTCTGTATGCAATACTGCACCTGGGATGCGAGTCGGATTCGACCACGTGGGCTTGTCGGTGGCCGACCTCGAGGCCGCCGAGGCGTTCTATACGACCGCGTTCGGATTTGCACGCCAGCTGGCGTTCGAGCTCTCCCCGCATCCGATCCGCGGCGTCATGCTCACCCACCCGGGCGGGTTCCGCCTCGAGCTGTTTGAGCACTCGGCGTCGGTCCCGGGGCTCCAGGCCACGACCCCGATCGAAGCGCACGCCACCCGGGGCTACAACCACTTCGCTCTCAGGTCTGCGGACATCGTCGGCCTGTGGGAGCGGGCGATCGAGGCGGGCGCCAGCGCGGTCATGCCGCCGGCCGACTCACCCGAGCCCGGCGTCCGGTTCGCGTTTCTGGCCGATCCCGAGGGCAACCTGTTGGAGCTGGTCGGCTGATGGGGAGGCTGGACGGCAAGGTCGCGCTGATCACCGGAACCGCCGGCGGCCAGGGAGCCGCCGCGGCACGGGTGTTCGCCGTCGAGGGCGCGACCGTGCTCGGGTGCGACCTCGACGCCGCGCGGGCCGAGGCGGTCACGGCGGAGATCCGCGCGGATGGAGGGGAGATGCACTGCACGGCGCCGGTCGACCTGGCCGATCCCGACGCCGCTGCGGCGTGGGTCGACGCCGCCGCCGAGCGCGCCGGCGGGATCGACGTCGTCTACAACAACGCCTCGGCGCCGCGGGTGGGGCCGTTCGCGGAGCTCAGCTGGGAGGACTGGCGGTTCACGCTTCACAACGAGCTCGATCTGATCTTCACCGTGACCCGCGCGGCGTGGCCGCACCTGATCGCGCGGGGTGGAGGGACCGTGATCAACACCGCTTCGGTGTCGGCTCACCGCGGCGCGACGTTCATCGAGCAGGCCGCCCACGGCGCCGCCAAGGGAGGCGTGCTCGCCATCACCCGGCATTTCGCGGCCTCGGGCGCGCGCCACAACATCCGCGCGAACTCGATCAGTCCCGGCCTGATCGTCACGCCCCAGATCGAGCCGTTCCTGGAGGAGCCCGGCCATCCGGTGCACGAGATGCTCCGCAGCCATCCGCTCGGCCGGCTCGGCCGGCCCGAGGACGTCGCCCGCGTGGCGCTATTCCTGGCCTCGGACGACGCCGGCTACCTGAACGCGGTCGACATCGTGGTCGACGGCGGCCAGTCGCTGATCTCGTGACCATCGGGGGCGAGATCGTCTGGCGGGGCGAGCCCGGATACGAGGAGGCGAGGGTCGGGCGCGTATTCAACGCCCGCCGTCCCGATCGCTTCCCGGCGGCGGTCCTGTTCGCGGAGGGCGAGTATGACGTCGTCGCCGGCGTGCGGCTCGCGCGAGAGCGCGGCCTGAAGGTGTCGGTGCGCGCCGGCGGGCATAGCTGGGCTGCCTGGAGCGTCCGGGACGACGCACTCCTGATCGACGTCGGGCGGATGCGCGAGATGACCTACGACCCGGACACCGGGATCGCCGCCGCGAGCCCGGCGGTGAAGGGAGGCGCCGAGCTGGTCCCGTTCCTGACCTCTCACGGCCGGGCGTTCCCGGGCGGGCACTGCCCCAGCGTCGGCATCGGCGGCTTCCTACTCCAGGGCGGCCAGGGGTGGAACAGCCGCAAGTACGGCTGGGCATGCGAGAGCGTCGCCGCGATCGAGGTGGTCACGGCCGACGGCGAGCTGATCCGGGCCGACGAGGAGCAGAACTCAGATCTGCTGTGGGCCGCTCGGGGCGCCGGCCCGGGCTTCTTCGGCGCGATCACCCGCTTCCATCTCCGCACGTATCCGCTGCCGCGCGCGATGACCCACGACACGTGGATGTTCGAGCTCGACGACCTCGAGCCGCTGCTGAACTGGATCGACGAGCTCCTCCCGTCGCTCGACCGCGTGGTCGAGCCGGTGATCGCGGCGACCCGCCTACCTCGTCCGGAGGGGCCACCCGTGCTGCTGCTGCACACCACCGCGATGTGCGACACCGAGGCCGAGGCCGAGCGCGCGCTGGCGCCGTTGCGTGCGTGCCCGATCGCGGACCGCGCTGTAGCCCACGAGCACGGACCGACGACGGTCGAGCAGGAGAACGAGGCCCAAGCCGCCCAGAATCCGGAGAACCATCGCTACGGCGTCGACTGCACCTGGACCGACGCCCGGGCAACTGAGCTGGTGCCCCATTTGCGAGCCCTGTGGTCCGAGCTCCCGACCGAGCACTCGTTCTCGATCTGGTACGGGTGGGCGCCGAGTCGGCCGCTGCCGGACATGGCGTTCTCGGTGGAGGGCCACGCCTACATCGCCACGTATGCGATCTGGTCCGATGCGGCCGACGACGAGCGCCACCGCAGCTGGGTCGTCGACCACACGACCCGGCTGGCAGCGCTAGGGAAGGGCGTGTACCTCGGCGACACCGACTTCACACGCCGGCCGGACCGATTCCTGAGCGAGGAGAACTTCCGCCGACTGCAGGAGATCCGGGAGCGCCGGGATCCGGACGGCTTGTTCTGCTCCTACCTGATCGCCGATGGCGCCGCGCTCAACGCAGAACCAGACCGCCGTCGACGCACAGCGTCTGCCCGGTGACCGCGCCGGCCGCGTCGCTCGCGAGGAATGCCACGGTCGCGGCGACGTCCTCGGGGGCGAGGCTCCGGTTGATCGCCTGCCGTGCCTGCACCTGAGCGAATGCCTCCGGGGGGGTGTCGGCGACCGCCGCCGGCGTCGGCGTCAGACCCGGCGCCACGCAGTTGACCGTGATCCCGTCGCGCCCGAGCGCGCGGGCCAGCGTGCGGGCGATTCCGATCAGGGCGGCCTTGCTGGCGACATACGCGAGCAGGTCGGGCGCCGGCGGATCCCACACCGTGTCCGAGACGACGAGCACGATCCGGCCGAAGCCGCGCTCGGCCATCCCGGGGGCGAACGACTGGGCCAGCCACAGCGCCGACTCGACGTTGACCGCCTGGACGCGGCGCCACCCCTCGAGGTCGAGCTCGGACAGTGGTGCGCGGTCGAAAGCGGCCGCGGCGTGGACGATTACGTCACACTGGCCGTGCGCGTCCAGCGTGCGCGCAGCCGCGGACCTCACGTCGTCGTGGTCGGCAAGGTCGACCGGCGGATCGCCGGCGCGGTCGAGCACGACGACGGTGTGGCCGGATGCGCCCAGGGCGGCGGCGATCGAGCCGCCGATCGCGCCCGCGCCACCGGTGACGACCGCGATCCGGGTCATGACCGGGACCCCTGTTCTTCACGGCATACTGCACGCATTTGACACAAGTGTATACAATCACCAAGCATCCGGAATCGAGTTGAGCTGAGGAGACCCATGTCCTACCAGGTCCATTCGCCGGCCCCCGTGCGGGAGTTGCCGGGCGAGCCCGTGCCCTACTACCTCGCCGACGGCGACGGACGCGCGCACCTGCTGCTCGGCCAGGTCGGCCGGGCGCTGGCCGGGACCGAGGAGACCGCCGGCGCGATGTCGGTGATGACCGCGGTCGGCCCGGCCGGAGGGCCGATCCCGATGCACCGCCACGAGCAGGAGCACGACTACTTCTTCTGCGTCCGCGGCGCCGTCCAGGTGTGGGCGGACGGCGAGAGCCGGATCCTGCATCCCGGCGACGTGGCCAGCGTGCCGGCCGGGGTGCTCCACGCCTACCAGTTCCACGGGCACTACAGCCAGTTCATGGGACCGATCGCGCCGGCCGGGTGGGACCGCTTCTTCGACTTCACCGGCACTCCCTACGCCGGCCCCGCATATCCCCAGGTCGACGACAGCCCGCCGCCGTTCGCCAAGTTCGGCGCGGCCGAGGCGAAGTTCGCGATGAAGTACTTCCCCGAGGAGCCCTACGCCGAGGCGGCCACGGGCCCGGACGACGAACTTCCCGGCGCGGCGACGCCGTACTTCCTGCGCGCCGGCGAGGGACCGCGCCACGTCCTGTTCGGCCAGGTCGCGTGCCAGCTCATGACCGGCGCCGAGTCGGGCGGCCGGCTCGGGATGACCGTCACCGAGGGTCCGAGGAGCCCGGCCATCCCGGCCCATGTGCACGAGCGCACCTACGAGGCGATCTATTGCCTGGAAGGCAGGCTGCTCGTGACCGTCGAGGGCGAGGAGCACCTCCTGACCAGGGGAGACTTCGTGAGCATCCCCGCCGGCGCCGAGCACACATACGCGATGGATGCACACCTGACGCGGTTCGCGAGCATGTACGGGCCGGCCGGGCTCGAGCGCTTCCACGAGGTGGCGGGTCAGGTGGCCGAGCAGCGCATCTTCCCCGATCGCGCCGAGCCGGTGGACCGAGACCGCCTCACCGAAGCCGCCGCGGCCGCCGAGCTCGACATCACGTTCGCGGGCTGAGGGAGCCGGGCATGGAGGTCGGACTTGCCATGACCGCGCGGGTGCTCCCCGACAGCCCGCGGCCCCTGACGGACGTGTACCGGCAACTGCTCGACGAGGCCGTGCTCGGCGAAGAGCTCGGATTCTCGAGCTGGCTGCTCGCCGAGCACCACTTCGCCGAGGATCGCCACAACCCGTCGCAGTTCCCGCTGCTCGCGGCGGCCGCCGTGCGGACCGAGCGGATCCGGCTGGGCACGTATGTGCTGCTGCTGGCGTTGCACAACCCGATCCGGGTCGCGGAGGACGCCGCCACGGTCGACATCCTGTCGAACGGCCGGCTGCTCCTGGCGATCGGCGCAGGGCCGATGGAGGGCGAGTGCGCCGTATTCGGGATCGCGCCCAAGGAGCGCTTCGGCCGCACCTACGAGGCGCTCGAGGTCATCGGGCGGTGCTTCAGCGGGGAGCGCTTCAGCCACGAGGGGCGCTATTACGCCTACACCGACGTCGAGATGACGACCACGCCGGTACAGCCCGGAGGCCCGCCGATCTACATGGCGGCGATGGGACCCCAGAGCCTGGCCAAGGCGGGAGCGCGCGGCTACAACCTTGCGTCGGTTCTGCACACTCCGCTCGTGCACGTCTACGCCGGCGCTCAGGCCGAGGCGGGGCGCACCCGCGATGACTACCGCCTGATGTCGGGCCCGGTGACCGTCCACATCGCACCGACGAGAGACCAAGCGTGGGATGAGGCCGAGCGTTCGCTGCACTGGTGGGTGACGTTCTACCGCCGTCGAGGATTCGAGATGCCGTTGCCGGCGGTCGAGGAGATGCGGAACACGCCGGGCGTCGGGATCTTCGGTCAGCCGTTCGCAGTCGGTACTCCAGACGATGTCCTGTCGGCGCTCGAGCGACACAAGGACGTCGACCTCGACGAGATGGTGACCCAGTTCAACCACCCGGGAATGGGCGCCGAAGCGGTGGCGCGGTCGATGCGGATGTTCGCCGACGAGCTGATGCCCGAGGTCGAGCGCTGGGGCCGCGCCGGCAACGAGGCAGCCGCCGCGATCTCCTGAGCTGTGACCACCCGACCTCCTGAGTGGTGACCCACCCGACCGACATCCCGCTGGCCGACGCGCGGAGGCTGATCGCGCGCGCGATCGACAAGGCCGCCCAGATGGGCGTGCGCGGAGCGTTCGCGGTCGTGGGAGGGAGCGGCGTGCTCGTGTCGGCGTCGCGAATGGATCGCGGTGGCGCGGGCGGGATGGCGCGGGCGCGGTCGAAGGCCTGGATCTCGGCCACCCAGCAGATCCCGAGCACCGAGCACCACCTGCGGATGGCGACGCTGCCGGCGCCGATCGCCGCCGGGTTCGTCGCGTGCTCGCCGGAGGCGAACTTCCCGGGAGCCGGTGGCATGCCGATCTTTGATGACAAGGATCCCGCCCAACCCGTCGTCGGCGGCTTCAGCGCCTCGGGCGCGACCATCGGACCGTTCGTCGAGATCCCGGGGATCGACCGGCGGATGCTGATCGCCGAAGGCAAGCCGGCCAACTCCGAGGACCTGGTCGTGCTGTGGACGCTCGGACTGCCCTATCAGGGGCAGCACGGCGATGACGAGAAGCGCTGGCTCGACGCGTTCCGGGAGCTGCCCGACGAGCCGGGCCTCGGGTACAGCGACCCGCCCCGGGCCGATCAGCCCGAACACGAATGGGCGATCGGGCTCGCCGACTCCGCGATCGCCGAGGCGAGCCGGCGAGGCGAGCGTATCTCCGTGGCGATCGTCGACTCGCGAGGCGATCCGATCCAGCAGGACACGATGGACGGAGCGCCGAGCGCGGCGCCGTTCGTGGCCGAGGCAGTGGCCGCCGGCGCCGCCACCTTCCAGCGCTCAAGCGCCGAGATCGACCCGTCGATGACGACGGTGCTCCCGTACCGCGTGCTGACGGTCGCCGGCGGTGTGCCGGTGCGCGAGGGCGACCGGGTCGTGGCGGGCCTCGGGATCGCCGGCCCCGACGCCGCCGTATGCGAGGAGATCGCGGCGGCGGCGGTGAAGTGAAAACGGTGCCGGAGCGAATCTGCATCGTCGGCGCCGGCGCGATCGGCGGCCTGTTCGCCGCCCACCTCGCCCAGCTCCCCGACGTCGAGGTGTGGGCGTTCGATGCGTCCGCCGAGCATGTCGCCGCGATCAACGCCGACGGGCTGCGGGTCACGGGATACGTCGAGCTGACCGCGCGCGTGGAGGCTCGCACCGACGCGTCGGAGATCCCGGCCTGCTCGCTGGGGATCATCGCCACCAAGGGGACGGTCACCGGCGCGGCGATCTCGGCTGCCGCGCCGATCTTCGCCGACGGCGCGGTCTGCAGCGTGCAGAACGGGATTGGCAACGAGGAGGTGATCGCCGAACACGTGCCGCGCGTGATCCGCGGCGTGACGCTCCCGGCCGGTCACGTGGCGGCGCCCGGGGTGATCCACATGGTTGGGCCGGGGCCGACCTGGGTCGGTCCGTTCGAGCCTCAGTCGGCGACGCACGAGGAGATCGAGTGGCTGGCCGCTTCATTGAACGAGTGTGGCCTCGAGACACGCGCACGAGCCGATGCGCGCGGCGCTCAGTGGACGAAGCTGCTGTTCAACGCGTGCACCAACCCGCTGTGCGCGCTGACCGGCCTGACCCACGGCCGGCTGTGCGACTACGCGCCGACGGTCCACCTCGTCGACGAGCTGCTCCGCGAGGGACGTACGGTGGCCGACGCGCTCGGCATCGAGCTCGAGGACGACCCGGCGGAGCTCGTCTACAGCGCCGCCAAGGCCAACTACCGCCACCGCCCGAGCATGCTCCAGGACGTCGCGGCGCACCGCCCCACCGAGATCGCGACGCTCAACGGCGGCATCGTCCGCGCGGCCGGCTCGGCTGGGGTCCCGGTCCCGCTCCACCACGCGATGGTCGACCTGATCAGGGGAGTCGAGCGGAGCTGGAACGAGTAGCCGCGCCCGAACTTTGGCGATCGCGTTGACATATGCGCGACTTCAGCCCCAAGGTTCCCGGAACAGTTAGGCCGACTGTAGACGGATCTTCAAACTGTATGCAATAATCCACACGCGATGGATGCGCCGCAGAAGATCGATTGGAGCGAGCAGGAGTTCGCGGAGGTCAGGCCCGGGATCTTCGGCGCCACCGTGCACACCCCGCAGCTCACCGCCACGCTGTACCGGTACGGGGCGGGCTCGAGCTGGGAGGAGCACGATCACCCCCAGGACCAGATCACGACCGTGCTCGAGGGAGCGATCGACTTCTTGGTCGCCGGCGAGCCAGTCCACCTCGAGACCGGCCAGCTCGCGACGCTGCCCGGCAAAACTCCCCACTCCGCCACCGTCCCGGAAAGCGGGGCCGGCGCAGTCACGCTGAACGTGTTCACGCACCGGGAGTCGACGCCGGGTGTCTGACTGGCTCGGGCTAACCGGCCAGCGCGTGCTGATCGCCGGCGGTGGGGGCACGATCGGTCGCGCGCTCGTCGACGGGTTCGCGACCGCCGGTGCAGCGGTCGCGGTCGTCGACGTCAGCGACGACGCGATGGCAGGATTGGACGATCAGACGGTCGCGCGCCACGCCGCGGATCTGAGCGACGCCGGCGCCGCACGCGCGGCGGTGGCGGCCGTCCGCGAGCGGCTCGGCGGCCTCGACGTGTTTGTGCACTGCGTGGGCATCAACGACCGCAGGCCGATCGAGGACTACGGCGCGAGCGACTGGGAGCGGATCGTCGCGGTCAACCTGACGAGCGCGTTCCACACCGCGACCGAAGCGGCGGTTGGGATGCGCGAACAACAGAACGGCCGGATCCTGTTCTTCTCCTCGGTGGCGGGCCGCAGCGGCCACAAGCACCACGGACCCTACGCCGCCACCAAGGGCGCGATCAATCAGCTGATGCGGGTGATCGCCCACGAGTACGCCGCGCACGGGGTGACGGCAAACGCCGTGGCGCCGGGATACATGGACACCAGCCTCACGCGCAGCTATCTGGCCGCCAACCCAGATAAGCGGGCCGCGCTCGTGGAGCTGATCCCGGCCGGCCGATTTGGGACGCTGCCGGAGGTGGTGGACCCCGTGCTGTTTCTGTGCTCGCCGCACGCGAGCTTCATCACGGGTCAGGTTCTGTACATCGACGGCGGTCGGACGATCGTCTGATGAGCGCTGGGAGCGAGATGCAACGTAGATTCGAGGGACGCAGCTTCCTGGTCACCGGCGCCGGAACCGGCTTCGGAGCGGCGCTGGCGACGCGTGCCGCCAACGAGGGAGCGGCCAAGGTGCTGATCCATTACCGCAGCTCCGCCGAGGGCGCCGAGCGCACCGCCGCCCGCGTCCGCGGCGCCGGCGCCGAGGCGGAGATCGTGCAGGGCGACATCACCTCGTGGGCCGACATCCAGCGGATGGCCGCGTGGGCGTTCGAGGACGAGGGCGGGATCGACGTGCTCGTCAACAACGTCGGCGACATGGCGTCAGGACAGGCGTCGTGGAAGGAGGTCACCGAGGAGGCGATCGACCACGTGCTCGCGGTCGACATCAAGGGGACGATGCTGATGGTGCACGAGTTCGGCCAGCGAATGGTTTCGCGCTCTGGCGGCGCGATCGTCAACGTCGGCTCGACCGTGATCGTCCGCGGCAGCCCCCGCGCGCCGCAGTACGCAGCGGGCAAGTACGGCTTGCTCGGGATCACGAAGTCCTACGCGAAGGCGCTGGCCCCCAAGGTCCGCGTCAACACGTTCGCGCCGGGCTTCATGGAGACCGAGGCGCTGCTGGCACGCCCCGAGTGGAAGGCGGGACGTCGCGAGGACGTGCTCTCCGGCACGCCTGCTGGGAAGATTCCCAAGCCGGAGGATATGACGGGCGCGGCGCTGTTTCTCGCCAGCGACGACGCACATCACATCACCGGCTCCTACATGGTCGCCGACGGCGGTTACAGCATGCTCGGCGCCTGACGCCAGGAGGCAACCGATGGCAGACAACGGTCAGAACACTGAGGACGTCTACGAGCGGGTTCGCAACGCGATCCTCGACGGGCAACTGGCGCCCGGAGCCGTGATGTCGCAGGTGGCGCTGGCCCAGGACCTCGGGATCAGCCGGACCCCGCTACGCGAGGCGCTTCGGATGCTTCAGAGCGAGGGGCTCGTCGAGGGCGAACCGAATCGCCGCGTGCGGGTGGCTCCGATGACCGCGTCCGACCTCGAGGAGCTGTACGTCATGCGTATCACCCTCGAGGCGGAGGCGTTGCGGCTGTCGGTGCCGCGAATGACCTCCGAGGACCTAGCGCGGCTCGAGGGGCACATGGCCGAGATGGCCCACTACGCCGCCGAGAAGGACTACCGGCGCTGGAACCTCCCGCACGAGCAGTTTCACCGCGGCTTGACCGCGCACGCCGGCGAGCGGGTCAACTTCGTGCTCGGGCAGATGTTCGACCATGCTGAGCGCTACCGGCGGCTCCACATCGGCCACGGCCCGACTGCGTGGGCGACGGGCGATCACCGCGAGATCCTCGACGCCTGCAAGGCCGGGGACCGGGACGGGAGCGCCGGCCTACTGGCCTCGCATCTGGCGAGGACCGGGTTCGAGGTCTCGAAACTGCTCGACCCGGACTACCACCCGAAGCTGCTCGAGCTGGCGCTGGCCGACGCCGGTGGCGCCCCGCCGAGCAAGGGTGGGCGCCGCAAGGCGCGCTGACTCTGTCAGGATCCGCGGGCAGACACCGATCGGCGGCGGGCGCCCGAGCGCAGCGCCGCCGCGACTCCCGGAGGCCTGATGAGCACGCGTGTAATGCCGAGCGTTCGGACCCTGAAAGACCGGCCCGCGTGGAGGGCGCTCGAGAAGCACTACGAGGAGCTGCGCGGCACGCACCTGCGCGAGCTGTTCGCGGCGGACCAGACTCGCGGCGAGCGGCTCGTGGCCGAAGCGGCGGGGCTCTACCTCGACTACTCCAAGAACCGGATCACCGGCGACACGGTCGGGCTGCTGGCGGCCCTGGCCGAGCAGTCGGGGCTGGCGGATCGGATCGAGGCGATGTTCACCGGCGAGCGGATCAACGTTTCCGAGAACCGGTCGGTCCTGCACGTCGCGCTGCGGATGCCGAAGAGCGCTTCGCTGATCGTCGACGGGGTCGACGTCGTCAAGGAGGTGCACGAGGTCCTCGACCGGATGGCGGCGTTCTCCGACCGGGTGCGCTCGGGGGAGTGGCGGGGCCACACCGACCGGCCGATCCGGAACGTCGTCAACATCGGGATCGGCGGATCCGACCTCGGGCCGGTGATGGCCTACGAGGCGCTCCGCCATTACTCGGACCGCGAGATGACGTTCCGGTTCGTGTCGAACGTCGACTCGACCGACATCGTCGAGGCGACGCGCGACCTCGACCCGGCGGAGACGCTTTTCATCGTCTCCTCGAAGACGTTCACGACGCTCGAGACGATGACCAACGCACACTCCGCGCGCGACTGGCTGCTCGCGTCGCTCCACGACCAAGACGCGATCGCCAAGCATTTCGTCGCGGTCTCGACCAACGCCGAGAAGGTGGCGGAGTTCGGGATCGACACCGACAACATGTTCGGGTTCTGGGAGTGGGTGGGTGGTCGCTACTCGATGGACTCTGCGATCGGCCTCTCGACGATGCTCGCCGTCGGCCCCCAGGGTTTCGGAGAGATGCTGGCGGGCTTCCACGACATCGACGAGCACTTCCGCACCACTCCGTTCGCCCAGAACCTGCCGATGCTGATGGGACTGCTCGCAGTCTGGTATGGCGACTTCTTCGGCGCCCAGACCGTCGGCGTGATGCCCTACAGCCAGTACCTGAAGCGGTTCCCGGCGTACCTCCAGCAGCTGACGATGGAGTCGAACGGAAAGCACGTCACGCTCGACGGACGCCACGTCGACTACGAGACCGGGGCGGTGTACTGGGGCGAGCCGGGCACCAACGGCCAGCACAGCTTCTACCAGCTGATCCACCAGGGGACGAAGCTGATCCCGGTCGATCTGATCGGGTTCGCCAAAGACCTGAACCCGTTGCGCGACCACCACGACCTGCTGATGTCGAACGTGTTCGCACAGGCCGAGGCGCTCGCGTTCGGCAAGACCGAGGACGAGGTCCGCGCCGAGGGCACGCCGGAGAACGTCGTCCCGCACAAGGTGATGGAGGGCAACCGCCCGACGAATACGATTCTCGCCGAGCAGCTCACGCCGCGCACGCTCGGCAGCCTGGTGGCGCTGTACGAGCACAGCGTGTTCACGCAGGGGGTCGTGTGGGAGATCGACTCGTTCGATCAGTGGGGCGTCGAGCTCGGCAAGGTCCTCGCGGCACGGATCATCCCCGAGCTCGAGAGCGACACCGACCCCGATCTGAAGCACGACAGCTCCACCAACGCGCTGATCCGCCGATACCGCGCGATGCGCTGAATCTGACAAGCACCGACAGCCAGGAGAGCGAATCACATGCCGACGGACAAGCCGATGCAACTGGGTATGGTCGGACTGGGGCGGATGGGCTCCGGCCTCGTCCGGCGATTGACGCGCGACGGTCACCACTGCGTCGGGTATGACCGGAATGCCGACGCCGTCAAGGCGCTCGAGGGCGAGGGGATCGCCGGGGCGAACTCGCTCGAGGACTTCGCGTCCAAGCTGGATAAGCCGCGCACGGCCTGGGTGATGGTGCCCGCGGGGGAGATCACCACGCAGACGATCCGCGCCGTCGCAGAGGTCCTCGAGCCGGGCGACGCGATCATCGACGGGGGGAACACCCACTATCACGACGACCTTCGTCACGCGGCCGAGCTCCGCGAGAAGGGAATCCATCACATCGACGTGGGCACCAGCGGGGGCGTCTACGGGCTCGAGCGCGGGTTCTGCCTGATGATCGGCGGCGAGGACGACGTCGTGGAGCGGCTCTATCCGCTGTTCGGCTCGATCGCCCCCGGCGTCGGCGCCGCGCCGCGCACGCCGGGCCGGACCGGCGACGCGAGCCCATCCGAGACCGGCTTCCTGCACTGCGGTCCGAACGGCGCCGGCCACTTCGTGAAGATGGTCCATAACGGGATCGAGTACGGGATCATGGCCGCGTACGCGGAGGGGCTGAACATCATCCAGAACGCGAACGCCGGCAAGCGCGTCCAGGAGGCGGACGCCGAGACCACGCCGATGGAGAATCCCGAGTACTACCAGTACGACATCGACACCGCCGAGGTAACCGAGGTCTGGCGCCGCGGGAGCGTGATCGCCTCGTGGCTGCTCGACCTCACCGCGGAGGCGCTGCTCGAGTCACCGTCGCTCGACGGCTTCTCCGGCCGGGTGTCGGACTCGGGCGAGGGCCGCTGGACATCGCTCGCGGCGATCGACGAGGGCGTGCCGGCGCCGGTGCTCACCACCGCGCTGTACTCGCGGTTCGCCTCGCGCGGACTCGATGACTACGCCAACAAGGTGCTGTCAGCGATGCGCATGATGTTCGGCGGGCATCGCGAGAAGGCCTCGAGCTGACCGCCACCGATCAGATCGAGCGCGAGAAGCAGCTCGCGGCCGAGGCGGCGGCGCAGCTCGTCGAAAACGGCATGATGGTCGGGCTTGGGACGGGCTCGACGGCCGCGTACCTGCTGCCGCCGCTGGCCGCCCGCAAGCTCGACATCACGTGCGTGGCGACGTCGCCGGCGACGTCACAGGCGGCTCGGGCGCTCGGGATCGAGGTCGTGTCGTTCGCCGGGCTCGAGGCGCCGACGCGGCTTGATGTGACGATCGACGGGGCTGATCAGGTTGACCCGGCGGGCTGGCTGGTCAAAGGCGGCGGGGCCGCCCACACCCGGGAGAAGGCGGTGGCGGCCGCGGCGGACCGGTTCATCGTGATCGTGTCGTCCAACAAGGTCGTCGAGCGGCTGACGCCGCCGATCCCGCTCGAGCTGGCCGAGTTCGGTCTCGCGGCGACATTCGAGCGCGTGCAGCCGGCGCGCCTTCGAGACGTGCCCCACAGCCCGGACGGAGGCGTGATCGCCGACTACCTGGCGGAGTTCGACGACCCCGAAGAGTTAGCCACCTGGCTCTCGACACAACCCGGCGTCGTCGAGCACGGCCTGTTTCCAGCCTCGATGGTCGCCGAGGTTCTGATCGGCCATGGTCAGACGGTCGAGCGGATGACCCCGCCGTCGGCGAAGCTATAGGGCGGGCACGGACCCGTGCAGACGAGCTCGACGCCGTCCAGCAGGTCGCCGAGCTCGGCGACGAGCGCGACGAACTCGCCAACCCGGGCGCGGTCGACGAGATAGGCATCGAGCACCGGCAGGTCGCGGTGCGGACTGAGCGCGCGGCGGATGCTGCGGGCCAGCGCGGTGAGCGGATCGAGCTCGCTCGCGAGCCGGCGCGCGCTCTGGCGAGTTTCGAGGCGGGCGCGCAGGTACGCCGCGCCAGACTCCGATCGCGGATCCCGGTCGGCGTCGCCACCATTCTGCCAGCGCGCGTGGATGCCAAGCTCGACCGCGCCGCGAACGCCGTCGAGCTTCGCCAGCAGATCCCGCCGGCGCCGGCGCAGCATCGCCCGGACGTCCTCGTCGTCCGCGAATACGCGACCGAACTGCGCCGGCAGGATCGCCCGGGAATCCATGAGGCGCTGGACGGTGCGCTCGTACTCGTCCAGCGCCTCGGTGGCGGCCAGGGGGTCGGGATCGCCGTGGTCGGTGACGATCGCCATCAGGGGGCCCTCCGCGACTGCGCGGAGCGGGCGATCGTCGATGCCCGTTCCCACGACGGCGCCAGCGTCGGCTTCGACAACCCCGTACAGGAACAGGCTCATTGCGCGGCGACCTCGGCCACGGCCGCGACGAGCAGCGCGACGTCCTGCGTGACGTCGCGCGCTCGTGCGCCTGGACTCGCACCTGCCTCACGGCCATGGACCGGGCCGTGACCGGTGCACCCTCCCTCAGTTCGAGCCTCGCGGGGCATGTCCAACCTCTCCGCCGTTTCGTTACCCGCGGCTTGAGGCGGAGGATCCGAAAATGGACGAATGTTCGATGCCCATTTAGCGGCTGCGTCCACGGATGATCGATCCGAGAAGTGATGCATTGAGGTTTGTCGATTGAATCGGTATATATGCGCAGAGAATGGACGGCGACAGCACGGCGCCGGCGTGCCGGCTCGACGATGACGGCTTGCGGGCCCAGCTCGAGCGCTACCGCCAGATCAGCCGCCACGTCGAGACGATCGAGCGCGAGCCTTGCCGGCTCGTAGCGCGGCTCGGTCCCGGCCTGGAGCGGGACCGGCTCGAACGGGCACTCGAGGTCGAGCGGGGCTGCTGCCCGTTCATCGGCGCCGACTACGACGCTCAGGGCCGGCGTCTGGTGCTCACCGTCCGGGAGCGGGCGCAGGATGCAGCGCTCGACGCACTGGCCGAGGCGCTCATGCCGCGTCGCGGCGGCTGACGCGGCGGACCGGCGCTCGGTCGGTACATCCGAACAGCGGTTGATTTCGCCGCCTGTGCTCGCGAAAATCGGGCCTCTCCTTCTTCCAACGGGACCTAATTTATTTCTGGAAGCGACAACCAGGCAACGGAGCGCATGGCGTTGACTGGGCATTCCGTCCGTACCGCTCCGCACCGACTTCTCGGGCGCGGCCGCCTGTCGATTCCGTGGTTCGACTTCCGGCACAGCTACGCCGCACAAGCGGCGCTGCTGATCGCTGCGTACTACGCGGCGGCGCATCTCGGCTATGCGTTTCGGTTCTCCGGACCTGTCGCTTCGATCGTGTGGCTCCCGGTGGGAGTCGGGATGGCCGGCCTGTACCTGTTCGGGCTCCGCCTGTGGCCCGCGGTCGTCATCGGCGATCTGCTCGTCAACAACTACTCGGCGTTGCCGGTCGGCGCTGCGGTCAGCCAGAGCTTCGGCAACCTGCTCGAGGTCGTGATCGGGGCGGCGCTGCTGCGCCGGTTCGTGTCGCGCAGAGCGCCGCTCGACACCGCCACCGGGGTGGCCGGCGTGTTCGGCTCGCTCACGCTCGCGGCCGCGGTCAGCGCGATCATCGGGCCGCTGTCGCTGGCCCTGTATCACGTGATTCCCGCTGGATCGTCCCTGCGCGTGGCGCGCACGTGGTGGCTCGGCGATTTCTGCGGCGCCGCGATCGTGCTCCCGCTCGTGCTCGCGTTCAGCGCTCCGTCATCGCATCGCTGGCTGCGCGGGCACATCGTCGAGGCATGCGCGCTGTTGGTGGCGCTGATCGGCCTCAGCACGATTGCCGCGCAGGTCGGCGGGCCGTCGACCTATCTGGCGTTCCCGGTGCTGATCTGGGCCGCGTTCCGGTTCGGTCCGCGTGGTGCGACGGTCGCGATCGCGATCAGCGCCGCGTTCACGATGTGGGGCGCGACTGACTTTTCCGGGGGGTTCATGGTCAACGGGAGCGAGAGCATCCCCTCGACCCAGATCTACCTGGCGGTCGCCGCCCTGGCGACGCTGGCCGTAGCCGCGCTTGCCTCCGAGCGGGAGCAGCTCGCCAGGAGCGTGCGCGCGTCGCGAACCCGGATCGTGCTCGCGGCCGACGACGAGCGGCGCCGGCTCGAGCGCAACCTTCACGACGGCGCTCAGGGGCGTCTCGTCGCGCTCGCGGCTCGGCTCGGGCTGGCCGGACACGAGGCGCGGCGGGCACCCGAGACCGCCGCGGGATCGTTCGAGACCGCGCACGACGAGCTGCTGGTCGCGATCGACGAGCTCCGCGAGCTCGTCCAGGGGATCCAGCCGGCGGCGCTCCGGCAGTTCGGTCTGGCGAGCGCGGTCGAGGACGTCGCGGCCCGGTCGCTGACGCCGATCGAGCTGGTCGAGCTTCCGCGCGTCCGGCTCGACGAGACCACGGAGGCCACCGCCTTCTACCTGATTCGCGAGGCGGTCACGAACGCGGAGCGATACGCCGGCGCTTCGGTGATCCGCGTCCGTGCCCACCTGAGCCGGTCGAGTCTCGCTGTCGAGGTGCAGGACGACGGCGTCGGCGGCGCGTTCGAGCGCAACGACCGAGGGCTCCAGGGACTGCGAGACCGCGTCGAGGCCACGGGCGGCAAGTTCGAGCTGGACAGCGAGCCCGGCGTCGGTACTCGGATCACGGCGGAGATCCCGCGCAGCGTCACGCGATAGCGAACGGAGTGGTCGTCCGCGTAGCCGCGACGGCGGCCACTATTCGGACGCGCGGCTGTTCCCGCTCGCGAGGAATAGCAGCGCGGCCTTCACGCGCCGGCTGACGTCGTCGGGACTGTCGAGTTCGAGCTTGGTGAAGATCGCGTTGATGTGCTTCTCGACCGCGCGCTTGGTGAGCACGAGCGATTCAGCGATCGCCGCGTTGCTCTTGCCCTGGGCCAGCTCGGCGAGGACGTCGTGCTCGCGTCGCGTGAGCACGGACAGCGGGGACCGGGAGCCGGCGCTGCGTGCCCGTACGAGGACCTCCACCACCTTGGGATCGATCACGGACCCGCCGGCGACGACGGCCTCGATCGCCGCCATCAGCTGGTACGGATCGGTTATCCGCTCCTTGAGGAGGTAGGCCCGGCGCGCGCTGCCGGAATCGAGGAACGCGAGCACGTAGCTGGGGTCGACGAACTGGCTGAGCACCACGACGCCGATGTCCGGATCGGTCACGCGCAGCGCCCGCGCGACCTGGATGCCCTCGTCGGTGCCCGTGGGCGGCATCCGGATGTCGGTGAGCACGGCGTCCGGTCGCTCCCGTTCGATGGCGGCGGTCAGCGAATCGCGATCGCCGCAGAACGCGACCGCCTCCACGTGGTCGAACCCGGACACGATCCGCTCGAGCGCCTCACGCATCAGGAACGTGTCCTCGCCGATCACGAGGCGAATGCGTTCTCTGGGTTGAGCGCCCTCGTGGGACGGGACAGACGGATGCGTCACGGCGCCTCGACTTCCGCGGCTCGAGCCTTCCGTGGCGCGCACTAAGTTAGCGCGTTTGGATTGGGTTTCCGGATGCCTCCAAGTTGTGGTGCGTGCACCATTTCGGCCGGGATGGCGGCACCCCCAAAACAGCCGTTGCTCCGGGCCGCCACGCCGAGGTCAGGAGCCGTCGAGGCCCTCTTCGGATAAGAAGATCAGCGTCGCCTTCACACGGCGGCTGACGTCCTGGGTCTCGGGCAGATTGAGCTTGGAGAAGATCGAGTTCACGTGCTTCTCGACCGCGCGCTTGGTGAGAACGAGCGACTCGGCGATCGCGCTGTTGCTCTTGCCTGCGGCAATCTCTGCGAGCAGCTCGCGCTCGCGCGCGGTCAGCTGAGAGAGCTGTGACTTCGCCGCCCGGGAGCGTGCCTCGATGAGGACGTCGACGATGATCGGATCGATCACCGAGCCGCCCCGCGCGACGGCCTTGATCGCCTCGATCAGCTGCTCCTTGTTGCGGATTCTCTCTTTCAGCAGATACGCGCGCCCGCCCGTTCCGTGCTCGAGCAGGCTCAGCGCGTAAGCGGGCTCGGCGTATTGGCTGAGGACCACGACGCCGACGTCGGGATGCGTGTCGCGCAGCGACCTCGCGATTCGAACGCCCTCCTCGGAGCCGGACGGCGGCATGCGGATGTCGGTAAGGACCACGTCGGGATCCCAGGCGTTGATCGCGGTGAGTAGCTCTTTGCCGTTGGTGCAGACCGCCACCAGCTCCACGTCGGGGGCGGCGCTCAGCGTGGCGGTGAGGAACTCCCGGATCACGTAGGAGTCCTCGGCGACCACGACCCGGATGGGCCGGGTGAGGTCCTCACTAGCCGGTCGTATGTCCTGCGGCACGCTCGTCCCCACTATTTTCCTCCCTGGCGCCCCTTTGCTGCAATCGTGCTCGGATCACGGGATCTTCACAAGGGCGCGCGCCTCTCACGCCGCGGCAAGTGTGCACCACAGTTGGTCCGCCGAAGGACCCCGGCGCTCGATCGCCGCTCAGCGTCACCCCGATCGGACGATGACGGGCCGCCGCGGCTTCGATGCGATCAACAGCGATGACCTCTCCGGTCTCGCGCGAGTCGGAATCCGACGTAGCGTCGAGCGCGCTGACGATCACGTGGCTCGGTCATGCCACGGTGCTGGTTGAGATCGACGGCGTGCGAACGCTCACCGATCCCGTGCTGCGCGACCGGGTCGGGCCGCTCGTGCGGATCGTTCCGCACGTTGAGCTCGTGGGGTCGGTCGACTGCGTGCTGCTGTCGCATCTGCACGCGGACCACACCGACCTCCCCACGCTTCGCGCGGTCGAGCGCTCCGGCCCGGTGCTCGCTCCGTATCCGGCGCGGGAGTGGCTCGCCCGGAACGGGCTCCGAGATGTCCGCGAGCTCCATCCGGGAGGCGAGCTCGGCGTCGGCGGATTGCGGATCTCGGCCACCGCGGCGGTCCACGACCACCGCCGCCGGCCGTTCGGGCCGGCTGCCGAGCCCGTGGGGTATGTGATCCGCGGCTCGAGCGCGGTCTACTTCGCGGGGGACACCGACCTGTTCGCGGGCATGGCGGAGCTGCGAGGAACGGTCGACGTCGCATTGCTTCCGGTGTGGGGGTGGGGCTCGAGCGTCGGCGCCGGTCATCTCGACCCGAAGAGCGCCGCCGAGGCGGCGGCGCTGATCGCTCCCGCGATCGCGATCCCGATCCACTGGGGTACGTTCGCGCTCGCCCGGCCGGCTCGACGCGCGCCCAATCCTGACCGGCCGGCGCGCGAGTTCGCCGAGCTCACCAAGCGGTACGCGCCTGCGGTCGACGTGCGCGTGCTCGCGCCGGGGGAGAGCACCACGCTGTAGCCGCGCAGACGCTCTGAGTCGAATCAGCGAGCGTCATCCGATCCGGGCGATGCGCCGCGGGGCGATCGACCCGATCATCCGACGCGTGTCCTGGGTCGACGAGGTCGAGCGGATGGACGTCGCCGTGTACAGCGCGATCGCCGGCACGCCGACGCCGCGGCTCGACCACGCGCTCCGGCGGTTGTCACACGCCGCCAATTACTCCCGCCTGTCGATCGCGTCGGGCGCCGTGCTGGCGATCGCCGGCGGACCAAGAGGGCGGCGCGCGGCGATCACGGGGCTGGCGTCGGTGGCGGCCACGTCCGCGTTCGTGAACCTCGTCGTAAAGCCGCTCGGACGCCGTCCGCGCCCGGACCGCACCGGCGAGGAGGTTCCCGCCGCCCGTCACGTCGAGATGCCGGAGTCGCGCTCGTTCCCGTCCGGGCATACGGCCGCCGCGGTCGCATTCGCGGGGGGCGTGGGCAGCGTGCTGCCCGCCGCCGGAGTTCCGCTACATCTGCTGGCGGCGCTGGTCGGCTACTCGCGCGTCCACACCGGCGTGCACTATCCCGGGGACGTACTCGCCGGCGCCGTGATCGGAGCGATGGTGGCCGATGTGACCGCCGGCGCGCTGAGCTCACGGCTCGGCTGAGCGAGCGGGCGGGCGGGTGGTCCGGTGGGTGTGCGGGTGGGTGGGCGGACGGGTGGGCGGGTTCTCATCTCAACGAGCTCGTCGATCAGGCCGAGCACCTCCTCGTGGGACCCGCGGCGTCGCCGCGCGACGGCCTGGACCATTCGGCTCCCGAGATCGTCGGGCTGCGGCCAGAGCATCAACGCGAATATGCCCCGTACGAGCAGGAAGCGAGTCCAGCGCCGGCGGGCGGCCTCCCCGGCCCACGCGGTCACCCGGTCAGCGCGAGCGCGCTGGATCTCCTGAGGCGCGCGGGTGCCCACGACCTCCGACGCGTACCGATACAGGTCCTGACGACGATCGTCGTCAATCCAGTCGTTGTATGCCCTCAGGCACGAGCCGATCACGGGGCAGACGGACACGGGATGGTCGCTGAACGGCTCGCCCGCGAGCATCGACGCGAGCTCCATCACGCATGCGCCCTCGTCGGGCGAATTGTGCCTGCCCTTGCTGAGCTTGATGGTCTGGTGTGTGGCGGGGGACATGGACGCCTCCTTATCGTCGCCTGGTTGATCGGCCGCTGAGTCGGATGCGCCTCACTCGTCGGCCTCGATGTCGTAACCGATCGCCAGCGCCAGCCGGGGCGCCGTGGACACCACCCGTGCGAGTCCGACTGCCGGGGCCACGGCGATCAGCACCCCGACGATCTCGGATTCCGTCGCGCCGGCCTCGATCGCGCGATCGACGGTTGCCCGGAGTGAGCTCGTGGCGGCACCGAGGGCCAGCAGGGCGCCCAGCTGGACGAGCAGGTCGACCTTCGGACGCAGCGCCGGGCTCCCGACGGTGTCAGATCTACTTGCGAGAACCATCCCGACGGATTCCTCATCGTTGAGCGCCAACCGGCGGAGGAGGCGTTCCGTTTCATCCACAGACGCGAAGCTAGTGCCGATCGTGCGGCGTTCATCGTCCGATCCGGGTGATATGGACGTCAGCGTCGGGCCTGCGACCGGCCTGCGCACGTGAATCGTGACCGTGGTGTCCGCTTCCTCGAACACGGGGGTGGACCTCCTTGCTCCGGAAGCGCTGCTCGGAGAGGTTGTTCCTGGCAGCAGCGCTCGCTGCTCGCCTTGCGTTCCGATGCCACCCGCCGCAACAGCCCCAACCGTGCGCCGCCGGGCGCCGACGAAGACCGATCGAGCGAAGCCGGCGGTCGAGCCTGAGCGCCGCGCGCGGCGAACCCGCGACGGACTCGTCAGGCGGACGACGCTCGTCCGTCGCCTGGCCGGTTCCCGGGACGCGAGGCTCGTTGCGATCGTGGCCCCGCCGGGCTACGGCAAGTCGAGCCTAATCTCGGAGTGGACCGAGCACGACGCACGGCCGTTCGTGTGGATCGCCCCTGACGCGCTCGAGTCGGTTGATCTGCGTCCAACCGTGGACGCCGTCCGCGGAGCTGCCGATGATCGGGGCGAGTTCGTCGTCGTGCTCGACGACGCCCACCTGGCTCCCCCGGAGGTCGTTCGCGATCTGCTTGAGCTGCTTCTCGCCGAGCTGCCGGACGGCTGCACGGTCGCACTCGGCTCGAGGACCGAGCCTCCGCTTCCGCTGGGACGGCTGCGAGCGGGGCGCACCCTGATCGAGGTCCGTGTCCCGGAGCTGGCGATGATGCCCACGGAAGCCTCACTTCTGTTGCGCCAGGCCGGCCTCGAACCCGACTTCTCCACCGTGCAGGCGCTGGTCCGGCGAACCGAGGGGTGGCCGGTCGGGCTGTATCTGGCAGCGCTGTCGGTGGGCGAGCAGGCCGACGTCGCGGGAGCGCTCGGCCGCGTGCGCGGCGACGATCACCATCTCGCCGAGTACTTCCGCGACGAGGTTCTATCGGTGCTCCCGCCCGACCTGACCGAGTTCGCGGTCCGGACGTCGGTGCTCGACGAGCTGTCGGGACCGGTCTGCGATGCGGTGCTCGAGACCCGCGGGTCCGCGCTCACGCTCAGGCGGCTCGAAGACGCCGTGCCGCTGTTGCTGCCACTCGACCCGGCTCACGAGGTGTTCCGCTGGCATGGGCTGTTCCGAGACGCATTGGGCGCGGAGCTGCGGCGGACCGCGCCCGAGCTGGTGCGGGCGCTCCACGAACGCGCGTGCGCGTGGTACAAGGGCCGTGGCGAGACCGACGAGGCGATCGCGCATGCCGTGTACGCGCGTGATCTCGTGCAGACGGGGGATCTGCTCTGGGCGAGCATCGTCGGCTACGTGACCCAGGGGCGCAACGAGATCGTCCAGGGCTGGCTCGCCCGCTTCACCCGCGACGAGCTCGGCAGCTACGCGCCGCTCGCGCTCGCCGCGGCCCATAGCTTCCTCGCGGCGGGCAACGCTGCGGAGGCCCGCCACCTCGCGGTCGCCGCGTCAGCGGCGGCCGAGCGAAGCCGGACCGCGCGCGGTCCGCGTTCGCTTCGCGCGGGTCTCGCGGGGATTGAGGCGATCGTCGGTCGAGCCGGGGTCGGCGGCATGGGGGAGGCGGCTCAGCGTGCCTGCGAGCTCGAGCCCGAGGACAGTCCGTGGCGTCCGATGTGCTTGTTCCTGCGCGGTACCGCTCTCCATTTGAGCGGGGATCCCGCCAGCGCTGTCCCATTGCTCGACGAGGGAGCCGATCTGAGTGCCGCGACCGCGCCGAGCATCACGTCGCTGTGTCTCGCTCAGGCCGCGATGATCGCGATCGAGCAGCAGGACTGGGACACCTCAGCCGAGCTGACCGACCGGGCGCGGCTGGTGATCGATGAGCACGGCCTCGCCGAGTATCCGATCTGTGCACTCGCGTTCGCCGCATCGGCCGCCACCCGTGCGCATCATGGACGCGCCGACGAGGCCAAGTGCGACCTGCGCAGCGGTATCGAGCTGCTGACCGTGCTTGGGGACTTCATCCCGTGGTACGGCGCGGAGGCTCGGATCCTGCTCGCGCATGCCTCGCTGTGGCTCGCTGACGTCGTCGGGGCGCGCGCGTTGCTGGCCGAGGCCTCGCGACTCGCTCGCAGGACGTCCGGGGCGGTGATCTTCGAGCGTTGGTTCGACGACGCGTGGTCCTACATGGACGCGCTCGCCGAGACGAGCCTGGCCGGGCCGTCCTCGCTCACGATCGCCGAGCTGCGGATCCTTCGCTTTCTGCCGAGCCACCGATCGTTCCGCGAGATCGCGTCCCAGCTCGGGGTGTCCGCCAACACGGTCAAGACACAGGCGCACGCCGTCTACCGCAAGCTGGGTGCGGCCTCCCGATCAGAAGCGGTGATGCGCGCGTCCGACGCGGGCCTGCTGGGTCAGTAGCGGATCCGCCGCCGAACCCTCGGTGATCGGGTCGAACCCGAGCGCAAGCGCGAGCCGTGGTGCGCTCTCGACGAGCTGAGCCGAGCCGGCCGCGGAGCCGGTGGCGATGAGCACTGCCGCCAACGCGTCGTCGTCGGCGCCGGCCGTCGACGCGAGCTCGACCGCCCAGCGCAGCGACTCGGTGCAGGCACCGACCGCGATCAGCGCGGCGAGGCGTACGAGCACTCTGGTCCTCCGGTCGAGCGCCGGCTTAGTGAGCGCGTACTCGCGCTCGAACTCCGGCGTTGGCGCCATCGCCGACCTCAGCGAGGGTTCGTCGTGTGCCGCCAGGCGGCGTAGTAGATCCCGAGCTTCGCTCACGACATCGTTCTCTCAGTTGACCGGTCCGTATCGTCCCGGTGGACGGCGGTCGCGGCATCGCCCGAATGGGATGAGAAACGGGTCGACCGAACCGGTCGGTCGCTACCAGTACGCGCACTCGGCCAGCGCCTTCGCGACGAGCTGCGCGCGTGAGCGCGAATTCATCTTGGTCATCGCGTTGCGCGTATGGGTGCGAACGGTGTTGTGCGCGATTCGCAGCTCCTCGGCGACCTCCGGCCCGCTGTAGCCCTCCGCGAGCAGCTTCACCACCTCGAGCTCCCGCTGCGACAGGTCGGCCCGTACGGGTCCCTGTGGACCCTCGTCGCGAATCCGCGCTCCTCTCGCGGCCCTCAGAGCCACGAACAGAATTAGCTGGTGGCCGGTTACGACCTCCGGGTGACCTGCGAACTCGACGGTCACATGTCCGCCGTCCGCCCGCAACAGCTCGATCGTGCCCGTGAACTGCTTCTGGCGCAAAGCGGCGTGCCACTCCGCGGGTGAGACCCTCGTATCGTCCGCACGGAGCTCCGAGACGGGTCGTCCGATCAGGTCGCTGGGCCTGTATCCGAGCAGCTGGACGTAGGCGCCGTTGACTTCGACGTGACGGCGTTCATCATCGAGCAACACCATTGCGTTCCGCGACTGGTTGAACGCGTCCCGGAAGAGAGCGGACCAACCCGATCGAGTGTCCGCGGTCTCGGCGGTCTCCGTGGTCATCGGTGGCATGCAACTCTTGCAGGGATGGGGCCGTGCGTCCAGACCGGCCACGTAAACGGTGGTGCAGGCTTCCCGGCGTGACGCATGTTCGCCGTGTTGCCCCCGGCGTCGAGCGGTGCAAGGCTCGCGGTCGTGAAGCCCGGTCGGAACCTTGCGGTCGCAGCGGCGATCGCACTCGTCGCGGGGGCGCTGGTGGCGTGGGCGGTCCCGGCCATGGCCCAGACGACGACCAGTTCGACGCCCTCGACGGACACGACCACCACGACGGTGTCGACGACGATCACCGAGCCCCCGAAGACGACGACCGAGACGTCGACGAAGAGCTTCACTCAGACGGAGACGATCAAGAACAACACGACCAGCGTCATCAGCGGAACCACGCCTACGACGGCGAGCAAGTCGAGCAGCGGCGTGGCGTGGTGGGTCTGGGTGCTGATCGGGCTTGGGGCGGTGGGCGTCGCGGTCGCGATCTTCCAGCTCGGTCGCGGCAGCGGCAGCCGCGCTCAGGCCGGCGCCGGGCCGGGCGCCGGGGCCGGGCCGTACGACCGGACCTATCGAGGCCAAGGGCCGGACGACCCTAACTATCGGGGCCCCGGGGGGCCCGACGACCCGACGTACCCGGGGGCGCCGGGGCCACCCCCGCGGTCACGCCAATAGCTGCACGATCCCGTACACGGTGAGCGCGGCCCCCGTCACGCCGGCGATCGGCGCCGCGACGACGGGCCAATGCGTCTCGATCCACGCGCTGACCGGGACCAGCAGCTCTGAGCCCTTCTCACCCATGATCGCGCGGACGACGACGATCGCGATCAGCGGAAGCACGTAGATGACGTTGTAGAGGACGAGCAGGAAGATCTTGCCGGCGCCGGACACCGACGAGCCGATCACCATCGCGATCGCCGCGAAGTAGGGGAACGCGGTGAGCAACTCGACGCCGGCGATGCCCGCGCCGAGGAGCACCGCCGAGCCGCCTTCGCCCGGGGCACGGCGCGTGTCCGAGGGCTCAGAGGCGAGCGCATCTCGGCGCCACCAGATCACCGCTCCGCCGCACATCACGAGCACCCCAACCACGGTGATCACGTCGTACTTGACGGTCCGGGAAAGCTTCGGGAGCAGCGACAGGATCAGATCGCCCAGGCCCAACGCGATTGCCAGCCCGCCGGCGAGGGTCACCACGAACGCCGTGATCGTGAACATCAACGAACGGCGGATCGGGTGAGCGCCCAGCGTGAGGAACACGGCGGCAACGATCAGCGAGGGATTGAGCGAGTCCGGCGCCGCGATCAGCACCACCGCGAGCGCAAGTGCGGGCACGGTGGTGAGGTTCGACCGCGATCAGAACGCGCGCATCATCCCGAACAGGTGATGAGCGGTCGCCGCGGCGGTCAGAAGCCGAGCGGGTGCTCGGTCTCGGGCAGCCGGTCGAGGCTCCGGCGGAGCTTGGCCAGCGCCTTGCAGGCGCGGTTGGCCCGGAGCGCGGCAAGCGCGTTCGGGACCTCCCAGCCGGCGAACATCGGACACCCGATGCAGATCGCGACGACGAGTGGGATCGCGACGGCGGGGGCCGGAGCGAGGATCGCCGCCACGCACACGCCGGCGCTGATCAGCGCCGTCAACACGGCAGCAAGCAGAACCAGACGTGGCTGCCACGTCCTGGCCGGCGGCCGCATCGTCAATGCATGATCGTCGAGAAGTCCTTCGTCGTGCATGTCGTCCGAGCTTACCCCGTTGGTCTCCCACAGAATCGGCGATTACTGCAGTTGGCTTGAGGCCGGCCCGAGTTGTTTATCGGCCGGCACTGCGGCCTCGGCGGCGCGCTGCTCGTTCGCCGCTTCGGGCATCAGCAGCAGCGCGCCGATCAGGAAGCAAAGGCCGCCGACCGACGTGCCGGCGTTGGCTATCCGGGCGCTGACGGGCTCACCCGAGGACGGCTCGACCAGCGACGCGATCGCGGACGCGCCGAACGCGATCGAGCCGAGCAGGTTCAGCGCGACGATCTTCCACCCCAGCGTCCGGTTCCGGAACGAGATCCAGCGATGACACACCTCGGCGAACGCCAGCTCGCTCGCGATGAGGAACGCGATCGAGCCGAACGCGTCCGGCGCCCACACGCGCGCGTTGGTTTGCCTGGTAGTCAGATCGTGGTGCAGCGCGGCGAAGGTGCTGATGTTGAACAGGAGCGTCCCGATCAGCTGGACGAGCGTTGCCAGCCAGTCGATCCGCCTGGGCTCCCACGACGCCGGGCGCCAGCGAACGCGATGGGTGCGGGGGCCGAGCCCGTGTTCGGCGTTTACGGCCTCGGCGTACTGGAGGTAGGCAGCCGAGGTGAAGAACAGCGATCCGACGAAGAACGTCGCCCCGATCCACGGCCTCGAGGCCGCCCATTGCGAGGCGATCCCTCCGGCGGTGAAGCACAGCGCGCCGATCACGAACAGGACGGCCATCCACCAGTCGCGCCGGTGTGGTCGCCACCACACCGATTCCTTTCGTGAGCGGTCCGCGGTGCTCGCGGCCCGTCGCCGCGCCGGCGATTGCTTGCGATGCCGGCGCGACTCCCAGCGGTGCTCGGTGCCGTCGGGGGCCCGCACGATCTCGCTGGTCACGAACGGCCCCGGCCCCGACGAGGAGACACGCGTCCAGCCGTCGGGCAGCTCCACGTAGCCGCTCATCGGGGAGAGCTCACAGCTGGATGATTCCCTTCACGATCAGCCACACCCCGACGATCGTGGCCAGCCAGATCGCGACCCCCCGAGAGTGGTCGTGACCCCACTCCGAGGCGCGCTGGACGAGGCCGGCGGCGCCCTCAGGGTTCACCACGTAGGCGACGATCGGGAGCTCGACGAGCGCGAACATGATCACGTTGAACACCAGCAGCTGAAGCAGCGCCGAAGCGTTCGACGGCATCGCCTTGGCGATCTCGGTCAGAGCGTCGAGGTACCAGACGCCGGGAAGGTTCAGCACTAGCCCGGCGGCGAACGCCATCGCGATCGATCCCCGCGACAGTGCCCGGTTCGCCATCGACGGCTTCTTCGGGGCGTCCGGCTCTCGTTTGCGTCGCTTGTGCTTGCTCAGCCCGCGGTTGATCGCGTCGCTCCAGATCCCCCAGGCGACGGCCAGCGACACCGCTCCGGCCACGATCGAGACGATTGGCCTGGTCGTGCGATGGGACCGGTCGACAGCGCCCGAGGACTCCAGCGCGCGGACGATCGCGATGCCGGCGATCATGCTGATCGTGAGCCCGCCGGCCAGGAAGCCGAACAGCATGCGCAGCGGCCGGGGCTGGGCGAGGATCAGTATCACGCCGGCCAGGAGCGTGGGGTAGACGGAGGCCGCGAGCGCCAGCAATACCAGGGTCACCGGATCCACGCGCGTAGCCTCGCTTCGTTTGCCCGTTCCGGCGTCATCCGGTCGGGATGACGAGCCTCCCGCCGGCTACTCGAGCTTGCCCGATCCGGCCGCGCGCGACAGCGGGTCGCCGCCGCGGCCACGGAGGATCACCGCGAAGGCGACCGCGATCAGCGCGCCGGCCAGCGGGCCGACCACGTAGACCCAGTAACTGGTCCAATCGCCGCTGACGAGCGCCGGGCCGAACGAGCGCGCCGGGTTCATCGAGACCCCGCTGACCGGAGCCGCCCACAGGCCCGCGAGCGCGATGTAGCCACCGACACCGAGCGCGCCGATCGTGCCGACGTTCTGCGCGGCCGAGGCGGTGCCGAGGATCACGCTCACGAGCCCGGCGGTCAGCGCGATCTCCATCAGCAGCGCCTGCCAGGCGTGATACCCGGGACCCGGGAGAGTCGCGCCGAGGTGCTCGACGTTGCCGAACACCGCGAGCAGGAACAGACACGCGAGCGTGGCGCCGATGAGCTGGGCGGCGATGTAGCCGAGGAGGCGGTGCGGCGGGAAGTCCTTGCGCAACGCGAATGCGAGCGACACCACCGGGTTGAGGTGAGCGCCCGACACCGCACCCATGAACAGGATGATCGCCATCACCGTCAGCCCGGGGGCGACCACCGCGGCGGCGAGGCTGATCTGTCCCTTGGCGTGGAGGATTCCGCCACCGGCGGCGGCCAGCAGCAACAGGAACGTCCCGAGCGTCTCGGAGAACAGCCGCCGGTACGCGAGTTTCGGATCGTCGAACTCGGCCCGGGAACCGAACTCGAGCGCCAGCAGATGCATCGCCCGGGCGCGGTCGTGATCGCCTAGTTGCGTCGAAGGTGAAGGAGTCGCCATCGGGCCGCAATTGTCTGTCCTGCGCCGGACGTCTCCGTCGTCCGATCGGGTGACGCCGAGCCGGCCCGGCGCGAGGTCACCCGCGCCGAGCCGGCGGCATCAGGATGGTGTGGCGGTTCAGGCCTGGCCGATGCGCTGGCCGTAGGCGACCAGCCCGTAGATCGCCACGATGTCCAGGGTGAACAGCGCCAGCGACCAGAACGGGTAAGCCGGGATCATCAGCATCTGGGCGATCGCATTCGCCCCGAGCACGACCACGCCGGCCCACCGGGAAAGCTGGTTCTTGACGAACACGCCAAGACCGACGGCGAGCTGAAGTGCGCCGATGCAGAGCACGATCCAACCCCACGTCTTGAGGTCGCCGAAGATGTAGTGCTGGCCGTTTACGAAGAAGCGCGCGTTCCCGATCGCGGCGATCCCCTCGATCACGTTGAGGGTCCCGAGCATCAGCAACAGCACACCCGCGAACGCGACCCAGCCGTAACCGCGGTCCTGGTCCGCATAGTCGTCGTACCCGGCGGCTCCCCTGGTCGCCTGGGGTGATGCGCCAACAGACATTGCAGTCCTCCGGTTTTTGTCCCTGACGGGTCCACGCACCACCCGTCCTTACGCGGCTCACGATCCCACCGCGGTGGGGGGTGGGCAATGGTGCGCTCTTGCCTCTGCGAGGAGGGTCGACACCCCGACCCAGGACGTTATGGACCTCATCCCAATCAGGTGATGAATGGAGCGCGGCGACGGCGGAGCATCTCACTGTGAGAGCGCCTGGAGCCACCGGTTCGAGGAGTAGCCGGGAATGACCGTGCGCCGGCTGTGGTCCGCGGCGGCTCTCCTGCTGGGGCTCCTCGCGATCGCGCTCGCGGTCGACGCGGCGATCGCTCACTTCCCGAGCGGCCTCTCGGTGCTGGCCTGCGTGATCCTCGCCGTCTGCTTCGCCTGGCTCGGGATCTCTCGCCGCGGCGCTGCGCGCGCCGCCGGGCTCGCCGCCGCCGTGCTGTTTCTGGGCGGCGCGATTGCGCTCGTCGTCCTCCAGGCCCGCGTGATCGAAGACGCGGTCGTCGTGCTGGCGATCATCGCCGCGCTCGGGGCGGCCCGTGAGGCGTTCAAAGCTCATGCCCATCTGCCGCCGGCGGAGCGGCCGGCGCGGCCCGTCCTGTTCTACAACCCGCTCTCGGGTGGTGGGAAAGCCGCGCGGTTTCACCTCGCCGACGAGGCCCGCAAGCGCGGCATCGAACCGATCGAGCTACGGCGCGGACAGGATCTCGAGGATCTCGTCCGCGACGCGGTTCAGCAGGGCGCCGACGCGCTCGCGATGGCCGGAGGCGACGGGTCGCAGGCGGTCGTCGCGATGATCGCTGCGGAGCTCGACCTGCCGTATGCGTGCATACCGGCCGGCACTCGCAATCACTTCGCGCTCGACCTCGGCGTCGATCGAGACGACGTCGTCGGCGCGCTCGACGCGTTCGTCAACGGCGGCGAACGGCGCGTCGACCTCGCCGAGGTCAACGGGCGCGTGTTCGTCAACAACGTGTCGCTGGGGTTGTATGCCGAGGCCGTGCAGCAACCCGGATACCGCGAGGCGAAGCTCCACACGCTGCTCGAGACCGTTCCAGACTCGGTCGGGCCGGACGCCAAGCCGCCCGATCTGATGTGGGACAGCCCGGAAGGCGAACAGTCAGCCGTGGCGATTCTCATCTCCAACAACGCCTACCGCCTCGGACGAGCCCTGGGGTCGGGCACGCGGCCGCGGCTCGATCGAGCGGTCCTCGGTGTCACGGTCCTCGCTCCCACAAAGTCGGGCGCCGACGGTACCGTCAGCCGAAGGCTCGCCATGGAGCAGTGGATCACCCCGACGTTCGAGATCGGCTCCGGTGCAAAAGTGGCTGCCGGGATCGACGGCGAGGCCACCCACCTCGATCCGCCGCTTCGCTTCCGGATCCGTCCCGGCGCGCTACGGGTCAGGATCGCGCCGCAGCATCCGGGCGCCTCCCCGTCGGCGCTGGAGCCCGACCAGCCATGGCGGACGATCGGTGTGCTGACGACCCTGCTGATACACGGTGGGCCGACCGACGCGGGCCCGGTCCGGTGAGGTCGGCGTGATCGGCGGCCCGGGCACATGAGTTTCACGCCGTTTTACAAGGGTCAGCCCGTGTGGGTGATCGAGGAGGGGGGCTCGCAGCGGGCGGCCGACTTCGTCGGCCAGGACGAGACCACCTCGTGGTTCGGAGGCCCGCCCAAGGCCTACGTCGTGTACCTCGACACGCACGAGGGCGGGGAGGTCGAGATCGACCGAGTCGTCCCGCGCGAGGTGTGACGCTCGGCGAGGCGGGCTGGCGAGGTAGGTGCGCTCACCCCGGGCACGGTAGGTGCGCTCATCCCTTTCGGGTGATGACGCGAGTTGCGGGCGTTCAGATGCTTGGCTCGCGCGAGGACGTCGCGTCTGGCTCGGCCGCAACCGGGACAGGATCACCCATCCGAAAGGAGATGCACGTATATGGCAACGCTTGTTGCGATCGGATACCCGGATCAGGGAACCGCCGAGCAGGCCAGGCAGACCGTCATGGAGCTCGAATCCGAGCTGATCATCCAGGCCGAACAGGTCGCCGCGATCTCGCGCGACCTCGAGGGCAAGTACCATACGCACACCTCGCACGGTGGTGCCTCGGCCGGCGGCGGCGCGTGGTGGGGCGGTTTCTGGGGATTCCTGTTCGGCCTGCTGTTCTTCATTCCGTTCGCGGGGCTCGCGCTAGGCGCGGGAATGGGGGCGTTGTTCGGCCACTTCGGCTCGAAGGGGATCGACAAGGCCTTCCAGGAGCAGGTACGCGACTACCTGAAGCCGGGCACCTCGGCGCTGTTCATGATCATCGAGCAGGTCACGGAGGACAAGGCGGTTGCCGCGCTCAAGCAGTACGGCGGGACCGTGATCAGGACCTCGCTGTCCGACGAGGACACCAAGAAGCTCCAGGAAGCGCTGCAGCCGCCGGACCCGGCCAGCGTCTCCTCTTAGAGCTCACCTCGGCTGTGGGACGCCGCCGGCGGACTCGGAGCACCCGAGGAGTCCGCGGGCGGCGTCCCGAGCCGATCCCCGCTCTGTAGAGATCGTCGCCAGCCGCCCAGCAGGTCGTGGACGGCGGCCGCTCCGACGATCGGCTCCGCGGGCATCGGCAGCGTCACCGGGTGGAGGATGAACGGCTGCGTCTGCGGTCCGCCGAGTCCTCCGTGGAACGAGATCAGCTCCTCGAACGCGCAGCCCTGCTCGACGTCGGCGTCGTAGAAGCTGTTGACCAGGATGTCGGCGACGTGCTCGAACCCGTCCGTCCGCCGCAGGTGGCCCGCGGCACTGGGCGGGAACGGGGCCAGTGGATCTTCGCCCTGGACCGTGTCGTCGGAAAGGTATCGGGTGCCGCGCGCGCCGAGCACGACCGGTCCGCGCGCGTTCGAGCGGACGAGAAGGAAACCGATTTGCGGATGGTTGCGCAGGGCGTCGAGCAGGCGTGGATGCCGCTCCCCGATCTCCTCCTGGGAAAGCCGGCGGGGCGTGTCCATCAGGTAGATGAGGCCCAGGTTTCCGGATGCGAGCACGATCACGGTGTCCTCGCTGACGCCGTCAGGGTGTTCGCCATCGCCGCCTGAACGACCGGTGGCTTCGGCTACGGCATGGCCGACCGCCGCGTCGTTCTCGTCGCCGGTCGCAAGGCGGGCGACCTTTCCGCTGGCGATCGAACGCTCGACGAACTCGTGCAGGTCGTAGCCGTTGCGCTGCTTGAACGTGGCCCCCTGGGTCTGGCCGTGGTCGGACAGCACGACGATCTCGTACGGGCGCGACGCGAACCGGCGGGCGCGCTCGATCCGTCCGAACTGCTGATCGAGCTTGCGCAGCGCCTCGAGGGTGTCGGGACGCTCGAGCCCCGAGTGGTGGGCGACCTCGTCATAGCTCGAGAATGTCGCGTACACGGCGGGCCGGCCGCGCATCATGTCGGTCAGCACGCCGAACACGATCAGGTCGCGCACGCCGACGCACAGCGCCGCGCGCAGGAACGGGTACCGGCCGCCGCGGTAGCCGCGGGGCCACACCTTTCGTCGCCGCTGCCGGATCGCGGACAGCTTCTCGAGCACCGCCTCCCAGAAGAACAGGACGAGCAGCCGCGTGACGTTGAAGCCGTTGGCGAGAAACGCGCGATAGCCCGGGTTGGCCTTCTTCTCGGCGCTCATCCGGCTGACGGTGAGGATCATCGCGTCGGCCTCGCCCGAGAACAAGTTCCCGCGGCTGGCGCCGTTGTTGGTGAGCAGCCCGTTGCCGTTCGCGAGCCGGCGCTCGATCTCGGCGCAGTCCTCGGGCGAGGAGCACGTCATCACCTTTCCGGTGGCCTTCTCGACCCAGCGGAAAGCCGGAATGTCCTCGTTGGAGCCGAGCAGGATCCCGGCCTGGCTGGCGCCCGTCTGCGAGCTGAGGTCAGGCTCCCACTCGTCGAGGTGGTGGGTGCCGCGCTCGATCCAGCTCGCCATCTGCGGCGCGTTGCCGTCGCGGATCGCCCGCTGGAGGACCGGCCGGGCGAGGCCGTCGATCTCCAGGAACAGAATCCCCGGGGTGTCGGTGCGGACCGCCCCGCCCTGCCGGCGCGCGATCCGCCGGATCACCTTCAGCGAGTACGTGTCGTCGTCGTTGGAGCCGAAAATCACCTCGAGCACGAGCATCGTCGCCGAGATCACGACCGACGCGACCAACGCCCACCAGAACGAGTCGACTCTGATCGTGCGGCTCGAGATGTGCGACGCCAGCAGCAGCATCAGGGCGTCGAGGACGAGCACGACGACGAATCCGAGCGCGAGCGTGAACGGCAGGCGCAGCGCCGCGACCACGGGTGGGAGCACCGCGTTCAGCGCCGCGATCAGGACAGCGGCCGCCAGTGCGTCCGTGAAGCCGCCGACGCTCACGTGCGGGACGATCGCCGCGGCGACGAACACCGACACGCCGGCCACCAGCCACGAGACCAGCACGTGCACCACGTTGTATCGGGGCCGCTGCGGGCTCCAGGCCAGCTCCTGGCCGTATGAATCGCTAGTCGGCATCGACCGCTGGCGACTATCGCGCCGGGCGACGGCGCGGGCATCACCCCGAATGGAGGATATCCACGCGTTTCACCCGCATCGGATGATGGACGCTGCACAGGGTTCTGGCACGATCGCCGGTCATGGCTACCACTGCGCGGACAACAAGAGCGAAGGCTGTCGTTCATCTCACTATCGACGAGCGGATCGCGCGCGGCAAGGCGGCGCGCGCCGAGGTTCCCCGCTCTCGCCACGCCGAATACGAGGCGCCGCACGATCGCGCCGATCCGGTCACTCTGCTCGAGGACCAGGCGCGCACGCGCCTGCCCGAACTCGTCCCGATCCGGTACGGGCGGATGCTGGTCTCCCCGTTCACCTTCTATCGCGGCGCCGCGAAGATCATGGCGAACGACCTCGCGGGGACGCCGCGCTCGGGGCTAAACGTCCAATGCTGCGGCGACGCCCATCTGTCGAACTTCGGCGTGTTCGCATCGCCCGAACGCAGGCTCGTGTTCGACATCAACGACTTCGACGAGACGCTTCCCGGACCCTGGGAGTGGGACGTCAAGCGGTTGGCCGCGAGCATGATCATCGCCGCGCGCGACGACGGATTCGCCGCCAAGGACCAGGACAAGATCGTGCTCGACACCGTCAACGAGTACCGCGTGGCGATGCGCACCTTCGCGGGGATGGGCAACCTCGAGGTGTGGTATGCCCACATGGAGATCGAGTCGGTCCTGGACCAGTTCAGGTCGCAGGTCAAGCGAGTGCAGGTCAAACGGGCCGAGGCGACGCTCGCGAAGGCACACACGCGCGACAGCATGTCCGCGTTCTCGAAGCTGACGCAGCGGGTCAACGGGAAGGCGGAGATCGTCGACCAGTCACCGTTGATCGTGCCGCTTCGGGTGCTCCTGCCGGGGAACGAAGCGGAGCAGGCGCGCGAATGGCTGCACGGGCTGATCCGCGTCTATCGCCAGTCGCTCGAGCACGACCGGCGCAAGCTGCTCGAGGAGTTCGAGCTGATGGACTTCGCGCGGAAGGTCGTCGGCGTCGGCAGCGTCGGGACGCGGGCGTGGATCGCGCTGTTCTTCGGTCGTGACGGCAGCGATCCACTGTTCCTGCAGCTGAAGGAGGCCGAGGAATCGGTGCTGGAGGAGCATATCGGCCGGAGCGTGTACAAGAACCATGGCCAGCGGGTGGTCGTGGGACAGCGCATGATGCAGGCGGCCAGTGACATCTTCCTTGGCTGGATCCACATCAAGGCGGGACTGGACGGGGTCGCGCGCGACTTCTACGGCCGCCAGCTGAAGGACTGGAAGGGGTCGGCGGAGATCGAGCAGATGGTCCCCTCGGGGATGGCCGCGTACGGCAGGCTGTGCGGCTGGACGCTCGCTCGAGCGCACGCCCGAAGCGGCGACCGCGTTGCGATCGCTTCATACCTCGGCGCCGGCAACGTATTCGACCGCGCGATCCTCGACTTCTCCAAGGCCTACGCGGACCAGAACGACGCCGACTACGCCGCGCTGTCCGAGGCGGTCAAGTCCGGCCGGACCGTCGCCCAGACCGGGCTCTGACCGTCAGCTGCACTTCGACTTCGTCGCGCTCTGGAAGCTGTTGACCGCGGTCACGACGGCCGAGACCTGGCTGGGCAGCTGAGCGATCGTCGACGCGCTCGGCGAGCTCGCGGCCTGCTTGGCGGTCGTCGACAGCGTATCGATCGAGCTCTTCAGGGCGCTCGTCTCGGTCGGGAAGTCGCTCTTGGCGTCGTTGATCGCGGTTTGAGCGTCGCTCTGCACCTTGGCCACCGCGGACTCGAGCCCGCTCAGCCCGGTCTGCACGATGTTCGTGCTCGGGATCGCCTTGATCGAGCTTTCGAGGTTGCTGACCGAAGAGCAGTACGAGGGCTTGCTGCTGCCGCCGCAGCCGGCGAGTGCGGCCACTCCGAGCACGACCGCGGCCACCGCCTGGGCGGCCTTGCGTGGCTCAGGCATTGAGGAGCTTCTCCTTGGCCGACTGGTATTCGTCAGGGCTTATCGCGCCCCGGTCGCGCAGCTCGGCGAGCTGCTTGAGCTGCTCGGCGGTCGTTGGTTCGGCGGGAGCGGATGAGCCGCCCGAACGCTGTCGCCGCTCGCGCATGCTCGCCACGCGGGTGCGAACCGCCTGCGACGCTGCCCCCGATCGTGCCTCGGGGAATTCGAGCGCGGTTTGCTGGATCAGGATGTAGGTGCCGAACAGCGCGAGCACCGTGAACACGAGAATTCCGAGCGGCTTGCTGGTCGCGGGGATCGGGTCCCAGATGAACAGGAGAACCAGGAGCCCGAGCACGATCCCGTAGGTCGCGGCGGTCTGCTCGCGTAGGAATGGAGCGATCGCCTGACGCGACGAGTGCGCGGGGCGGGCTGGACCCGCGAACCATGCGGCGGCGACCAGCAGGATCCCGATGAAGATGGTCCCGCTGGCGACGTCCTTCAAGATCGCCGTGCTGATGTTGTAGACGTGCGCGATCGTCACCTGCAGCGACGCGTCGCTCGTGAGCGAGTTCACGACCTGTCCCTGGAGGATTGAGCGGGCCAGGATGACGAGCACGCCGGCCAGGATCCCGGCGAACCCGATCGTCATCAGCGTACGCCGGCGGTGACCCTTGGCGAGGAACAGCGCGAGGATGTAAAGCAAGGGCACGATCACCAACAGCCAAAACGCCAGGCTCTTGATCGCCTTGCCCCCGTTCTGGACGTACTTGAGCTGGTTGGACTTGAAGATGACCAGGTTCGCCACGCTGGGCGGGAGCTTCGAGGCGATGTCCGACGGCAGTCCGAGACGGGAGGCAATGTTGTCGAGGATCGAGGCGAGGTCGAGCGACACCACCCCCTGGTTGACGGCGACCGTGCCCTTACGGCCGTTGACGATGTCGATGAACGTCTGGTCGGCGGCGCGGTTGGCCTGGGCCCACAACTGCTGGACCCGCGGGCGGCTGAGCGCCAGCTCGGCGCCCTGGACGGCGGCGTTGCGCAGCGCACCGGCGGCGGGAGCGGCCAACGCCTGCAACTGGGTGGGCAGGCCCTGCTTGATCAGCCCGGTGACGTCGACGTTCGCGTAGAGCTGATCGACCAGATAGTTGGCGGTGGTGGAGCGGACGTTCGCGTCCTGGAGCAGCTGGGTGCTCGTCTTCGACCAGTTGTCAGGGCTGAACAGGAGGCGATTGGCCCAGGTGGCGAAGATCCCGACGACAAGCAGCACCGTGGTGAAGCCGATGAGGACGTCGACCCAGATCAGCCGCCGCCGTGAGATCCTGGCCGGCGCCGTGGCCGCCGGGGCGGCGGAAGTCGTCTCTACGGTGTCGTCGGTGTCGTGAGGCTCGGTCGAGGCAGCGCTGGAGGGAGACTCGTCTTCGTGGCCATTTCGTTCATCAGCTCCCATCGGACACCCCAATCTCTCGTCTCATTCGGTCGCGCTGTCATCGTCGGTGCGCTCCGCCGCTGACGCATCGCCCTATTCGGGTGATGCCCGCGACGCTTGCGCGGTCGAATATCGTGACGACAGACGATGTCCGAAGACCACAGAGGAAGCTCCAGATTGGGCCCGCTGGGGCCGCTCGTGGGGTTAGGCACCCGGGCCGCAACCGCCACGCTGAAGCCGATCGCCGGCGTGGCGGAAGCTGCGGCGGGGGCGGGGCTCAGCCTCGAGCGGCGAGCGGTGAACCGCGTGCTCGAGAGCGACGAGCTCGAGCGGGTGGTGGTCGTGGCGATCAACAGCGTGCACATCCAAGCGGCGCTGAAGCAGGCGCTCGAGAGCGACGGCGCGGCCCAGCTGATAGACAGTGTGTTCGACAGCGGGCTGATCGACCGGTTCCTCGCCGGCCTGGTCGACAGCGGCGCGCTCGACCGGTTCTTCGACCGGATGCTGGCCAGCGAGGGCCTCTGGAATCTGATCGACGAGATCGCCGGAAGCCCCGCGGTGACGGCCGCGATCTCCCAGCAGGGCCTAGGCTTTGCCGATCAGGTTGGCGACCAGGTCCGGGACCGTTCCCGCAAGGCCGACGACTGGATGGAGCGCGCCGCCCGGCGGCTGATCGGCCGGCAGGCGAGGGCGCTTCCGCCGGAGCCTGACGCGAGCACGTGACGAGCGGATCGGTGACCGGCGTGCTCATCCGTTTCGGGTGATGACCGAGGGTGTGAATCCTCAGATGCTCGACTTGGACGTGTAACGCGCGTCCGGTCCAGGTGCGGCCGGGACCACCGTGCCGGGGCGAGTCGAATCTCTGAAGAGCGTCTGCCGACGTGTGGCCTTAGTCAGCGCGAGGTGTCGGCAGGGTCAAAGTGGAGCTTGAGAGGCTGATGAGCATCGTAAGGGACTTGACCAGCATCGAGGCAGATCACCGGCGAGTGGATCGACACCGAGACCGGCGAGGTGCAGCGCACGCGTGTAGTGCCGGCGGATCGCGCTGCGGAGCGGAAGTTCCTGTCTCGGTTCCGTGGCCGGGTCTCGAGGTCGCGATGGAGGAGACGACTGGCTGGCGGTTCGTGGTCGAGGAGTTGCGCCGGGTCGGCGCGGAAGTGCTCAGGCCGAGCCGGCGGAGAAGGCAGGGCTGCGAGGCCCGAAGAAGCGCGCGAAGGGTGATCGCGCGGACGCCCGGCATCTGCGGGAGTTGTTGATGCTCAAGCGGCTGCCGGAGTGTGGATCCCGCCCGATCACTCTTGGATCTGCGCGCGCGGGTGCGGTGCGGCACAAGCTGTCTGAGCAGCGCGGGGAGTGGCAGCAGCGGATCCAGGCGACGCTGTTCACCATGGCCCCGCAACGTCGTCAGCTGATGACCGGTGACGGGCGAGAATGGCTCGCCGCGAGCCGCTGCCGGTCACGGCGCGCGAGCACGTCACCGTGGCGCCGGAATGATGACCGCTAGACCGTCAGCTCGCGCCGATCGACAAGGAGCTGCGCGCTATGCGCGCCGTCAGGCGGGGTGCAAGGCGCTGATGGTCCACTACGGGATCGGCCGCTGGTCGGGTGACGAACTCGCGAGCAGGTGACTGCACGAGGTTTCGTCCTCCGTCTCGCCGTTCGGTACGCCGGGATGACATCACTGTGTACAAGTCCGATCAGCATCCGCGCTGGGGCACCTGAGCCGGCAAGGCCCGTCGGCGCTGCGCTGGGCGCTGTCGAGCCGTCAGTGAGCCTGCGGTAGGGCAGCCCTGATCGTGACTACTACGGCAGGCGGCGGCGCGGCTTGGTCACAACGCGCGTGCCTGTCGGTAGTGCGCAAGCTCCTCAAGAGCAGCTACCACACGCGTGCGAGCTGGCGAGGAGGCGCTCCAGCCGCATGACCTTACAGGTGCGCGCCAAGCCCTTCATCACAGAGATGCGCAGCGGCCGGCTCCCGGCATGCTCCTGCCGCCATCACTAGGTGGACGGCCCTGAAAGACCGAGCGGTCGCAACGCTCCCCAGCGGATCACCATCAAACATCATGTCGCCGGCCGAGCCAACGCGAGGGTCGCGGACGAAGTAAGGATGGGCGCGAGAGCACAAGCCGTACTACTAACGAGAGCAAGAAACACAAGAATAGAAGTTAAACTATGAAAATAGGAAGTAAAGGAGACATCGGTAATGGCAACGCTTGTTGCGATCGGCTATCCCGATCAGGGGACCGCTGAGCAGGCCAGGCAGACGGTCTTCCAGCTGGAGTCAGAACTCGTCATCCAGGCCGATGAGGTCGCGTCGATCTCTCGCGACCTCGAGGGCAAGTACCACGTCAACACCTCGCACAGTGGTGCGTCCGCCGGCGGCGGCGCCATGTGGGGCGGCTTCTGGGGCCTCCTGTTCGGCCTCTTGTTCTTCATCCCGGTGTTCGGCCTGGCGCTCGGCGCCGGGATGGGTGCGCTTTTCGGCCACTTCGGCGAGAAGGGGATCGATAAGGCGTTCCAGCAGCAGGTGCGCGACTACCTGAAGCCGGGCACGTCCGCGCTGTTCATGGTCATCGAGCAGGCCACGCCCGACAAGGCGGTCGCCGCGCTCGAGCAGTACGGCGGGACCGTGATCAAGACGTCGCTGTCCGAGGAGGACACCAAGAAGCTCCAGGAGGCCCTGACGCCACCGACCGCCGAGCAGGCCGGCTGATCGTCTGCGGGGGCATCACAGCCGCGGCTGTCGGCCGATCGTGCCGGCGGCCGCGCGTCGTCTTAGAAGATCGCGATCGGGTTCACCGGAGAGCCGGTACCGCCGACGATGAACAGCGGCGCGGCCACGAACAGGAACTCCCACCGCCGTCTGCTTTCACACGTCGCGCGGAGATCCTCGAATTGGAGGTAGTCGAGCAGGTGGATGCCCATCGCCGCGATCGCGAGCACGTGGATCGGGAACCCGACGCCCTCGGTGCTGCTGGGTGCGGTGTCGCTGTTCCCATCCGACCCGAGCGCCGCGACTCCGCGCTCGACGAGGAACGGCATCGCCGTGGGATGGAGACCGGCCTTGGCCTCGGCCGTGTTCCAAGGGCCCATCTCGGCCAGGCGGCGCGCGTGCCCGGTGCGAACGAGCAGGATGTCACCCTCCTGCACAGTGACCTCCTGGCTCAGTTCCGCGGCTTCTAGGTCTGACCGGAAGACATGCTCGCCGGGCTCGAGCCACGGAACTCCACGTGCACGCGGGATGTCGAGCAGAACGCCGCGCCCGACCAATCCGTCCTTCAGCGTCTCGATCGAGTCGACCGGTGAGCCATGCTCGGTCACCTCACCCTCGGAGCGCCCGTTGTACATCGTGCCCTCGTAGGCGACGTGGCACAACGCGTCGATGTGCGTGTGACCGTCGTTGTGATAGTCGACACCGACGTAGTCCTTGATGAAGTGCACCGGGCTCGTGTCTGACGCTTCTGACCCCAGCGCGGTCATGTGGTGGTCGGCGGGCTTCGGGTTGTGGACGCCGGCGTGGGTGTTGAGGGGCAGACTTAGAGTCACCGTGACGCCGTCGCGGGCCAGCTCGGCCGCGGCGGCGACGCGCGCCGGCGTGAGGAGCTGGAGCGCGCCGCGTTCGTCATCCTGGCCCCACTTCCCCCAGCTGCTCAGGTCTTCGAACAAGGCGGCGAACTGCTGTCTGCTGACGTCGTCGGGGCCTCGCGACACTAGACGGGGTCCTCGGCCGGGGCGGCGGCCGCGGCGGGGGGAGCCGGTGTTGCGGTCTGCTCCGGGGAGGTCGGCGCGATGGCCCCAGACGGCTTTCGCGAGAGCTGCAGCGTGACCAGGTACGAAACGACCACGCCGACGATGACCAGCGGCTCGGCTCCGGGCCCGGACTTGACGGTCAGCAACGTGGCGAGCACTACCGCCGACAGCGGCAGTCGGAGCACCGCCGCAGTCGCGGCGCCAATCCCGACGGCGACCGCCGGTGTCAGTGAGAAGCCGGGGAGGTGCGAGGCGGCGACTCCCGCGGCGGCTCCCAGAAAGATCGCTGGGAACGTCGGGCCGCCGCGAAAGCTGCCCAGCGAAATGCTGTAGGCGACGCCCTTGAGCAAGATCAGCAGCAGGAGTGCGCCCACCGACCAGGTGCCGGCCTGCCCGATGAGCCCCGGAAGGGCGTCCTGGCCCGAGAACAGGACCTCGTTGACGTTCTTGCCCGTGGCGCCGTGAAATGCGATTGCCAGGCCCGCGACGATCAGGCCGGCAACCGGTAGGAACAGCAGCAGGCGCCGAGCCACGACGCCGTACGTGCTCAGACCGCCCACCATGATCACTCTGGTCGCGATCGCGATCGCGACCGCGATTGCGATCGTCCACCCGAACTGACCGACGGTCGGGTGAGCGAACTGGGGAAGGGCCAAAGGACCGAGCGCGTACGCGCTGCTGCTCAACCCTGTGAACGACCCCATCCCGATCGAGACGAGCGTCCCGATGCCCGCGGCGAGCAGTCCAGGAAGCAGGATCAGAGGCAGCCGCGGTCCGCCGATCCCGGTCGCCTCGATCAGGATCACGGCCGCGATCAGCGGCGAGGCGAAGATGAACGACAGCGCCGCGAAGCTGCCGGCGCCGGCAACCAGGACGAGTACCTGCGGTGGCATCTCCCTTCGCGCCAGCTTGACCGAGAGCAAGGCCACGCCCGCGCCGATCGCGATCAACGGGGCCTCGGGACCGATGACGAGCCCGGAGCTGATCGCTGCCAGCCCCGCCAGGGTTATTCCCGGAAGGTCGATCGGGCTCGCGGGCTTGCCTCCAACGGCGAGGCCCCTGGCCGGGAGGTGTCCGCCTTCACCGGGCAGCCGCGTGATCGCCAGCGCCACGATCAGGCCGGCCACCGCCAGCACAGGGAGCCCCCACCACAGCGGTGGGCCGTTGTTGTAGCCGAGAGCGTGCGGCAGATGCGTCCAAAGCTCTTGCTGAATCTGATAGATCAGCTCGAGGAAGCACCACGTCGCCAGCGAAACGATGATCCCGACGATCGCGACGATTACGAGCAGGACGACGAACCGCTTGCTCCGCATCGTCGTGGCGGCCTGCTCCGCCGTCGGCTCTGGGGGCGGCGCGCTGCTGGCAGCCGTGGTCGCGGTCACCGCACGATGCTTCCAGACTTCCCGGGGTAATCGTCATCCGTTCCGGGTGAGGGTCGGCTTCGGCGCCACCCCCGGTACGGGGCCCGCCCCTCAGTCCGGGTGCTCGGAATGGAGTGGGTGGACCTCGACGGTGCCGGCGTCGACGCCGGCACCCTGGAGTGCGGCGAACAGCTTGTCGCGGTGCGCGTCGAAGTCCTCCTGAGAGCGCCAGACCTCGAAAATCTGCACCTCGTCCTCGCCGTAGGCGGCGTGGTACAGCCGGCCTTCGTGGACGCCTGATTTCTCGAGGTCCTCGATGACCCTCTCGTACTCCTCCCGGGACATCCGGTCGGGGCAGATGTGGACGGCGACAGGCATGACCGGCACAGCCTACGGAGCGCGACCCGGACGAGCATCACCCCGATCAGGTGATCGCGGGTCGTCGCGGGCCGGACCGCCCGGCTCGATCGGCGAGGTGCGCCCCAGCGCCCGCTGGACGAGGAGCGTGAGGCAGCCCGCGAGCAGCAGCATCGAGACGTTGATGCCGAGCACGAGCAGCGCGCCCGCGGCGTCCGAGGCCTTGCCGATTCCCGCCGCCACGCCCAGGTACGCGGAGGCCGGGATCGTCGTCACCGAGATGGCCACTCCGACCGCCGAGCTGGCCCGCGTCTCGAGCGCGAGCATGCCGACGACGCCGGCGGCGAACGCCACGATCGGCGTCGAGATGTTGACCGTCGACAGGCCGGCCAGGAAGCTGCTGTTGAGGTGGCTGTCCTTCGGGAGCAGATCGAGGGCGTTCAACGCTCCCGTCATCAACCCGCCGACGACGCAGACGACTGCCAGCCCGAGAACGAGCGCGACCACCGCGCGTCCCGCGAGGCGCCACCGGAGCAGCACGAGCGCGGTGGCGGCGGCGGTGATCGGGAGGGTGTCGGGACTGATCGCCATCGCGCCGACAACCAGCGTGACGTTCTGGTAGATGACGCCGAACGCCGCGATGATTCCTGCCGCGGCCATGAACACGAGGTAGCGCGGGAACGGGCGAGCATTCGCCCCGGCCTGGCTCAGCAGGTCCGACCAGACAACGCTCGCGAGGGGGCGCTGGGCGACCGACGGGCCGATGGACTCGAGGCGCACGAGCACGACGTCCTCGGCCGGGACGCCCAGCCGCGTCACCTGCTCGAGCGCCCGGTCGACCGCGTCGTCGACGAGGTCCGCAGTTACGAGCGCGCCGCCGAGCTGTCCGTCTCCCATCTGGATGACGTGCCTGGAGCCGGGTATCCGCTGCAGGCAGTCCGCGACCGCAGTCATCGCGGGCGGCGTCCCGAACACCCGCAGTTGCAGCACCGCTCAGCGTCCCAAACGGCGGACCCGGTCGTCCACGGCGGCGACGGCGGCGACGTACGCGGCGTGGGTGCCCAAGCACGTGGCCATCACGTCCGGCGGCCACTTCGAGGGCGGCGGGGTGCGTCCAAGCAACGGGAACAGCGTCAGCGTCGCGCTCATCAGCGTGCCCCCGAAGATCGCGCTCGCCCACGGCTCCCCGACCTTCCGGCGCAGGATGCCGTGCCACAGGCCGAACGCCGAGCCGTAGCTCCAGCGCAATGCCCACCCTATGTCGCGGTCTTCCTTCCCGGTGACGTGGGGCAGGTGCATGATCGACGCGACGATCTGGCCCGGGACGAGCGAGTCGTCGTAGTCGAGCGGGCCCCGGTGGCGCGATCGCAGCCGGCGCTCAACCACATATGAGAGTGAGAGGGCCGCGGTTCCGGCGGTTCCGGCGATCACGCTGCGGATCGGCCAGGGAACGTTCATGCTCTTCTCCTCCCTACGAAGTTGCCAATGAGGATTCCGATGACGGTGACCAGATAGAGCTGACCGATCAGCATTTCGAGGACGGCGATCGCGTGACCGGCGGGAGTGGCCGTCGTGTAATCGCCGAATCCGGTCGTGGTCAGAACGGTGAACGAGTAGTACACCCGGTCGCCGTTCGTCACATGACCTCCTTGAGCGAAGAACGAACTGCCCTGGATAGCAGCGAAGAACGAGATCGCGGATGCGAACAGCAGGCCGACCAGCAGGTAGACCGCGAGTGCCCCCGCGACCGCCTGGATTGTGACGCCCTCGTCGCGGATCAGCCGTAGCAGCCCTCCGCCGAGAGCGACGGGCACCAACGCTACCAGCAGGGTTCCCACCAGGAAGGCCCCCGACGCATCTACGACCCCGGTGGCGATGCCGACGACGACCACGAGCGCGATGCCACCGACGAGGAACGCGCGGGCGCGGCGTACCTGGGCGCGGTCCCGGGAGGTTCCGACCGCAACCGTGAGCGCGCCGCCCACCAACGCGATGGCGACCGCGCGCGCCCAGTCCGCGTCCGGCGCCAGCACCTCGAAGACGACCGTGACGAGGACGATCGCGAGCACCACGCCGTAGCGGAACTGCGCCGAGCTTTGCGGGGCGCCGCCGGCGGGCCTGCCGGCAGCCAGAGCCGTCACAGCGTCACCACCCGGTCGACCAAATCGAGCCCCTCGGTCCGGTGCGTGATCAGCAGCACGGTCCGGTCGCCGGCCGCCGAGAACACGTCGTCGACCAGCTCGCTGGCCGTGACCGGGTCGAGGTGGGCGGTCGGCTCGTCCAGCACGAGCACCGGCGCGCCGGCGAGCAGCGCGCGGGCCAGCACGATCCGCTGGCGCTGCCCTCCCGACAGCTCGCGCCCCTCCTCGCCCACGAACGTGTCGAGCCCGTCGGGAAGACCGCAGACCCAGTCCCAAATCTGTGCCGCGCGGAGCGCATCCGCGACCTCGTCATCGGTTGCGTCGCGGCGGGCCAGGCGCACGTTGTCCCGGACCGATGCCGAGAACAGATGCGACTCCTGGCCGGCGACCGAGATCGCACGGCGGACGTCATCCTGGCGGTACTCGCGCACATCCCGTCCGGCGATCGTCACCCGCCCGCGGTCGGGATCGAGGAACCGGAGCAACAGGTTCGCTGTCGTGGTCTTGCCGGCGCCGCTCGGGCCGAGTAGTGCGACCCGCTCGCCCGGCTCGAGCCTGAGGCTGACGCCGTCGAGCGCGGGGCGCTGCTCCCGTGGATAGCGCGCGGTGACGCCGTCGAGCGCCACCGCGAACGGCCATTTGGGCGCCGGGACCGGGTTCGACGGATCGCGAACGGCGGCGGTGCGGTCGGTGAGCTCGAGGACGCGGCGGCCCGCGGCGAGCGTCGCGGACAGCTCGCGCGCGGCCGCGCCGAGCGGCGTGACGGCCTCGAATGCCGCGAGCGCGAGCAGCGCCAGCATCGCGATCAGCACACGGTTCAGATCACCGTGGTCGTGTGCGCTGATCGCGACGGCGAGCACGCCGGCGACGGTCAGGCCTGTGACCACGAGCCCGAGGCCGTCGGCCAGGCCGGCGGCGAGCGCGTCGCGGTGGGCCAGCTTGACCAGCGCCCGGTCGGCGGCGCGGACCTGCTCAACTGCCGGTGCCTCGCCGCCGAACGCGACGAGCTCGGGCGCCCCGCGAACCAACTCGACGAGCTCCGCCGAGAGCTCGCCGCGCGCGGACGCCTGACGGCGGCCCGCCCGGGCCCCGAGCACCCCCGCCAGCGCGGGCACGGCCACGCCGGCCGCGAGCAGCCCGCCGGCGAGAACGAGCCCGGCAGCGGGGAGGAACGCGGTCGCGGCGACGACCGAGACGGCGCCGGCCAGGAGCGCGACCAGTGGTGGCTCGAGACCGCGGAGGTACAGGTTCTGGAGCGCGTCGACGTCCGCGACCATCCGCGACAGCAGGTCTCCCTTGCGGTAACCCTCGAGCTCCGCCGGCGCCAGCGGCTCGATCCGCTCGTAAAAGCGTGCCCGCAGCCCGCCGAGCACGCGGAGCGTCATGTCGTGGGATGCGAGCCGCTCGAGGTAGCGCAGGACCGGGCGGCCGATGCCGAAGAACTGGACCGCGACGATCGCCACCATCAGCGACAGGATCTCTGGACGCTCTGCCGCCCGCGAGATCAGATAGCCCGCCGTCGCCATCAACCCGACGCCGAACACGACGGTCAGCGCACCTAGCACCGCGGCCCCGGCCAGCCGCCTGCGCGGCACGGGCACGAGCCTCAGCAGCGCGCGCAGCGTCGTGCCGTTCACGCGGCCGTCCTGACCTCGGCCGGGACCGCGATCCCGTCGACGAGGCAAACCACCCGGTCGGCGCTCTGGACCAGCTCCGGCCGGTGCGCGATCATGAGCATCGTCCGCCCGGCCCGCAGGCGCCCCACGGCGCCGGCGACGATCGCCACGCTCCGGGGGTCGAGGTCGGCGGTCGGCTCGTCGAGGATCACCAGCGGCGCGTCTCGCACGAACGCGCGCGCCAGTCCGATCCGCCGGCGCTCGCCGGGGGACAGCGCCCGCGCCCCGTCGCCGATCAGCGTTGCGTATCCGGCCGGCAGTTCTCCGATGAACTCGTCGGCGCCCGCGAGCCGCGCGGCCTGCACCACCGACTCGTCGGTGGCGTCGGGGTCGCCGAGCCGGATGTTGTCGGCAACCGTGCCCCGGAACAGAGTCGGATGCTGGGGCACCCAGGCGACGAGCCGCCGCCACGCGTCGAGCTCACACTTGCGCAGGTCCGTGCCCCCGACCGTGACCGCGCCCGCGGTCGGCGACAACAGCCCGAGCAACAGCGCCGCGACGGTGCTCTTGCCGGCGCCGCTCTCGCCGACCAGCGCCACCGCCTCGCCGGGCAAGAGCTCCAGGTTGAACTCGGCGAGCACCGGGCCCTTACGGGACGGATACGAGAACGACACCCGCTCGAGCGCCACGGGAACATGGGCGGGGCTGGGCGCCCGGAGCGCGCCGCCTCCGCCGGCCGCCGCCGGCGCATCGAGCAGCGCGAACAGCCGGTCCGCAACGGCCAGCCCGTCGGCGCTGGCATGGTACTCGGCGCCGAGCCGGCGGAACGGCAGATACAGCTCGGGTGCGAGCACGATCACGGCGAGCCCCGCCTGCAGGCCGAGGCTGCCGTCGACGAGCCGGACGCCCGCCGTCACCGCGACGATCGCCACCCCGATCGTCGCTGCCAGCTCGAGCACGGAGCCGGACAGGAAGCTGATCCGGAGCGTCTCCATCGTCGCCCGGCGATACCGGTCGCTCACCTCGCCGACGATCGCCGCCTCCTCGCGAGCCCGGCCGAACGCCCGCAGCGTCGGTAGGCCCCGCACGACGTCGAGGAAGTGGCTCGACAGCGCTCGCAACGCCTGCCACCGCTCCCGGGTCCGGTCCGCGGTGTATGTGCCGATCAGCCACATGAACACCGGTACCAGGGGCAGCGTCAGCAGCATGATCACCGCGGCCTCGAGGTCCAGGAAGGCGACCCACGCGATCACCAGGAACGGGACGATCGACGCGAGCACGACCTGGGGCAGGTAGCGCGCGAAGTAGCCCTCGAGCGCCTCCACTCCCTGCACGGAGACTGCCGTGATCTCGGCGCCGCCGGCGCCGTCGACCGCCGTCGGATGTGCCCGTAGCCGGCGCTCGACGACGGCCAGGCGAAGCTCCGAGAGGACGCTCCAGGCCGCGCGCCGGCCCGCGACCTCCATCGCCCAGGCGAACGCGCCTCGCACGGCGAACGCGATCACGAGCAGCGCGACGTCGGGCCAGAGCGCCCGCAGCGGCGTGCCGTGGAATGCTCGCGCGGCGATCCGCGCGAGCATCGTCGCTCCGAGTAGCACAGCGAGGGCGGTCCCGATCCCGAGCGCGCAGTCGACGATCAGCAGGGGCCGCACCGACTTCGTGCGGCGGAGCAGGCGCGGGTCCAGAGCGCGCACCGCTCGCTCCTAGCCCGACGAGGTGGGGGGTGCGCTAACCCGTCGGCGGAATACGTGGAACGACCAGCCCTGGTACAGCAGGACGATCGGGAAGAACAGGACCGCGACGACCGTCATCACGACCAGGCCGTAGTGGCCCGCGGCCGCGTTGTTCACGGTCAGGTTGTAGGCGTGGTTCGTGCTCGAGACCATCACGTTCGGGTACAGCGAGATGAAGAGCTGGCCGACCGCGGCTGCGATCCCGAATCCCGAGGCGACGAAGGCCCAGCCGTCGTTTTCGCTGGTTGCGAGCCGCTGGGCGATTATCACCGCGATCACGCCGAAGATCTGGGTCGGCTCGGGCACGGTGCCGCCACCGATCACGACCAGCGTCCAGACAACCCAGGCGAGGTTGACGAGGATCGCGACGAGCCCGATCGACCGCGCCGCCGCGTGGGCCCGATCGCGGATCTCGCCGGTGGTACGCAGGCCGAGGAAAGTCGCGCCGTGCAGCAGCGACAGCACGAGCAGGGTCGCCCCGGTCATAAGCCCGTAGCCGGTCAGCAGGCTGAAGAAGTTCCCGGTGAACTCGTGCTGGGAGTTGATCGGGAGGCCGTGGAGGAGGTCGCCGAGCGCGACGCCAACCAGCAGCGGGATCACGATGCTACCGACCGTCAGCGCCCACGACCATCCGCTCCGCCACCGCTCGCTCTCGCGCTTTCCCCGGTACTCGAACGAGACTCCGCGCGCGAACAGCGCCACCAGCAGCAGCACGAGCGCCAGGTACAGCGCCGAGAACATCGTCGCGTACCACCCCGGGAACGCCGCGAACATCGATGCGCCGGCGACGATCAGCCACACCTCGTTGCCGTCCCACCACGGGCCGATCGTGTTGATCAGGACGCGCCGCTCGGTCTCGGTCTTGCCGATCAGCATGTGCAGCGCGCCGACGCCGAAATCGAACCCCTCGAGCACGAAGAAGCCGACCCAGAGGATCGCGATGATGATGAACCAGATGGTGTGTAGTTGCATGGGCTCAGTAGGTCAGTGACGGGGCGGCGCCGCCGGCGGGCTCGGCGGCCTCGGCGTCCGCCTGGGCCATGCCCCGGCGCGAGTAGCGCAACATCAGCACGAGGTCGGCCCAGGCGAGCACGATGTAGGACAGGACGAATGCGGCCAGGCTGATCCAGATCTCGGTGGCGCTCACCGACGGCGAGTTCGCGTTTACGGTCTTCTGGAGGCCCTGCACGATCCATGGCTGCCGCCCGCTCTCGGTCAAGAGCCAGCCCGCGGTGTTCATCAAGAACGGCGTGACGACAGCCCATATCGACAGGAGCAGGAACAGCCGGGACTTGCGCAGACGGTCCTTGTGCAGGAGCCACCCTCCCCAGAACGCCAACAACAAGACCAGGCTCCCCAGATACGCCATCACCCGGATCGACCAGTACTGGATGAAGACATCGGGCACGTAGTTGCCTGGTCCGTACTTCGCCTGGTACTGGGCCTGGAGCTCGTTCAGGCCGGTCACCGGGCCGCTCCAGGTGCCGGTGGCCAGGACCGAGAGGAGGTGCGGGATCGGGATGATCTCCGTCGGCGTCTTGTCGTCTTTGCCACCGCCGATCTGGAACGCCGAGAACGAGCAGGGCTTGCAGTTCGTCCACTGCGCCTCGGCGGCGGCGATCTTCATCGGCTGGTACTTGTTCTCGATCACGCCGAGCTGGTTGCCGACCGACAGCTGGATGACGATCGTGGGGATCAGGACGATCAGCGCCAGCTTGGCGGTGCGATGAAACGACTCGACGTGCTCTCCCTTGCGCAGGTACCACGCGGACACGGCCAGCATCACCAGGCACCCTGTGATCAGCGATGCAAGCAGCACGTGGGCGTAGCCCCACACGAATGTCGGGTTGACGAGCAGCGCCCAGATGTTGGTCAGCACGGCCTGGCCCTGGCTGTTGATCTTGTAGCCGACCGGATGCTGCATCCAGGAGTTTGCGACGAGGATGAACATCGCGGACAGCATCGTGCCCGCCGAAACGGCCCAGATGCACGCGAGGTGAACCCGTTTGGGAAGCCGGTCCCAGCCGAACAGCCACAGCCCCAGGAACGTCGACTCGAGGAAGAACGCGAGGATCCCCTCCATGGCCAGCGGCGCCCCGAACACGCCGCCGACGTAGCGCGAGTAGGTCGACCAGTTCATCCCGAACTGGAACTCCTGGACCAGCCCCGTCACCACGCCGATGGCCACGTTGATCAGCAGCAGCGTCCCGAAGAAGCGGGTCATCCGCTTGTAGTCGGGGTTATCGGTGCGGTACCAGACCGTCTGGAGGATCGCGACCAGGAACGCCAGCCCGATCGTCACCGGGACGAAGAAGAAGTGGTAGATCGTCGTGGTGGCGAACTGCCAGCGGGCCAGGTCGTTTGCCATACCGGGCAGCTCCGTCGATCAGCCGCTGACCGTGGTGGTTGGGGCCGCTCCCGATGATGTGACCGTCGGATCGTCGTCCCAGTTGATCTCCGCAGCGTCTCCGCGGTCGAGCACGTGAGGGCCTCCGGTCTTGGTGAACCCGTCCCACGCCCAGTCGACGAACGCTTCGATCTTGGCGCGCGTCCCGGTCATCAGGCTCGCGTGGACGCCGAGCCAGGCCATGTGCGCGAGCTCGCCGTGGATCTCGTGGTGGCGCTTGCCGACCTCGGCGATCGCGGCGCCGCGGCCGATCATGGCCATGATCCCCTTGTCGTGGTAGCGGAAGTCCTTGGGCTCCTTGCCTTCGAAGCCCGCGATGATGTTGTCCGCGGCCCAGGCGCCTGACTGGAGCGCGACCGACCCGAGCTGGGGGAGAGACTGGTCGCCCCTGTCGGGGATGTTGGCGATGTCGCCGACGAAGTAGACGCCGGGGCTGCCGGCGAGGGTCAAATCGGGCTGGACGTCGACGCGTCCACCGCGTCCCTGCGCGAGCCCGCAGTCGGCGGCGACCGCGGCCGCCTTGATGCCGCCGCCCCACACGACGCATCGGGTGGGGAGGATGGTGCCGTCGGAGAACACCGCGTGGCCGGTCCCGACCTCCTTCACCCCGGTCCCGAGGTGGATCTCCACGCCCTTCTCCTCGAGCACCTTGGAGACGTAGCCGTGGGCGCTGTCCGAGAACGGCTTCAGCAGCGCGTCGCCGAAGTCGAGCAGGCAGATCCGTGCCTTGGTGGGGTCGAGGTTGCGGTACTCGCCAGGGACCGTGACCTTGATCATGTCGCCGAGCGCGCCGGCGACCTCGACGCCAGTCGGTCCGCCGCCGACCACCACGATGTTGAGCGCGCCGCGGTCGACCAGCGTCGGATCGCGGTCGACCTGCTCGAACAGCCCGAGGATGCGGGAGCGCAGCCGGGTGGCGTTGTCAAGCGAGTACAGCGGGAACGAGTGCTCGGGGGCACCCGGGGTTCCGAAGAAATTCGGCTGCGAGCCGGCGGCCAGCACCAGGGCGTCGCCGGTCCACGACCCCCCGTCCTGGGTGGTCACGGTTCGGCTTGCGGTGTCCACCCCGGTGATTTCCGCGAGGTGCACGTCGACGTTCTCCTGATCAGCGAACACGTCACGCAGCGAGTGCGCGATATCCGTACCCGCGAGCTGCGAAGTCGCCACCTGGTAGAGCAGCGGCTGAAACTGGTGGTAGTTGTTGCGGTCGATCAGCGTGACGTGGACGTCGTCGTGGTCGGCGAGCTTCTGCGCGCAGCCCAGTCCGGCGAACCCACCGCCGACGATCACGACGTGGTGCTTGTTCTGGTCATCAGGCATGGGCGGGCTCCGGTTGCGGCTGGTGGGCGCTCAGGCGCTCGAGCAGGTGGTCGCCGACCCGTACCGCGTTCGCCATCGCCGTGAGCGCCGGGTTGACCGCACCGATGCTCGGGAAGAAGCTCGTGTCGACCACGTACAGGTTGTCGAGCTCGTGAGCGCGGCAGTCCGAATTCAGGACGGAGGCGGCGGGGTCGCTGCCGAATCGGCAGGTGCCCGCCTGATGCGCACATCCGGCCACCGGGATCTCGTTCTTGAGGTAGGCGTGATGCGGCAGCAGGTGGTCGTGGTGCATGCCCAGATTCGCGAGCATGTCCTTGAGCTGGTGGAACAGGCGCTCTTTCGGCTCTTCGTTGCTGGCCTTGTACTCGATGATGATGTTGCCGTCGCGCGCGAGCGTGACCCGGTTCTCGGACGAGGGCAAGTCTTCGGTGGAGAGCCAGAAGTCGACGGCGTGCCTGGCGACGTTTTCGAGCGACCAGTTCGGAGCGAACCTCGTCTCACCGGGCTTTTCGCCGCGGAACATCGGCGCCTGGGACTTACCGACCATTTGAATGTTGCCGAGTGGGAACTCGAAGTCCTCGCCGCCAGAGAAGTAGAAGTCGTTGACCCCGAGCGTCTTCTGGAAGATCGTTGGGTTCTCTTCCTTGGACAGCGCGAGCACGGCCTGGCTGTTGTGGAACATGTAGTTACGCCCGACCTGGTCAGAGCCGTTCGCGAGGCCCCGCGGGTGGGCGTCGTTCGCCGACGCGAGCAGCAGCTTGGCGCTGTTGGCGGCGCCGCACGAGACGACCACGATGTGCGCTTGGTGGGTCTCGCTGTGGCCATCGATGTTGACGACGACGCCCGCGACCTCGGTGCCGGCGGGATTGGTCTCGAGCCGCACCACTTCGGCGCCGGTCAGCAGCGTGACGTTGGGGTGCTCGAGTGCGGGGCGCACTGAGATCACCTCGGCGTCGGATTTGGCGTGCACGAGGCACGGGAAGCCGTCGCAGTTCTGACACCGCACGCACTTGCTGTAGGGCGGGTTGCTCTCGTCGAGCAGGATCCCGCACGGCGCGTGGAACGGGTGGAGGCCCTCCTTGGCGAGGTCGTCGGACAGCTGCTGGATCCGGGGCTCGTGCGAGACCGCGGGGAACGGGTAGGGAGCGCTCGCCGGCGGATCGGTCGGATCCTCCCCGCGCGCGCCGTGGACCTGGTACAGCTGCTCCGCCTTGGTGTAGTACGGCTCCATGTCCTCGTAGGCGATCGGCCAGGACGGCGAGATCCCGTCGTGGTGCTGGAGCTCGCCGAAGTCCTCCGCCCGCAGGCGATACAGCGCGGCGCCATACAGCTTGGTCGCGCCGCCGACGTAGTAGTGCACCTGCGGCTGGAACGGCGTGAGATCCGCGTAGTACCAGGTGTCCGGCGTGATGTAGCGACCGTCGACGAAGACGTCCTGGGCGAGCCAGTTCTGCGGTTCCCGGCGCAGCCAATCCCCGCGCTCGAGCAGCAGTATCCGCTTGCCCGACGGCGCCAGGTGCCGCACGAGCGTGCCGCCCCCAGCCCCACTGCCGATCACGATCACGTCATAGTCGCTCATGCGCCCAGCTCCTGTATGCGTTCCGCGAGGATGATCCGCCCGGCGGCCTCGACCAGCGCGAGGTGCGAGAACGCCTGCGGGAAGTTCCCCAGATGCCGGCCGGTTTCCACGTCGAACTCCTCGGCGTAAAGCAGCAGGGGCGACGCAACCTTGGTCAGACGCGTCATCAGATCTCGGGCGCGCTGCATCTCGCCGATGACCGCCAGCGCCGAGACCAGCCAGAACGAGCAGATCACGAACGTGCCCTCCTTCCCGGACAGGCCGTCGTCGGTCTCGTCGGTCCGGTAGCGAAGCACGAACCCGTGCTCAGTCAGCTCGTCGGCGATCGCGAGTACGCTCGCGCGCATGCGTTCGTCGTTCCCCGGGAGGAACCCGAAGATCGCCGCCAGCAGCGTCGAGGCGTCGAGCGACTCGGTGTTGTAGTGCTGGACGAGGACGCCGCGCTTGTCGACTCCATGCTTGAGGATGTCGGCCTTGATCTCGGCGGCGACTGCCCTCCAGTCACTGGCCAGCGCGTTCTCGCCGCGTATGTCCGCGAGCTTTCCCGCGCGGTCCATCGCCACCCAGCACATCAGCTTGGATGAGACGTAGTGCTGCGGCTTGCCGCGAGCCTCCCAGATCCCCTGGTCCGGCTGCTTCCAGACCGACTTGGCGCACTCGGCCTGCGCCTGGATCAGCGGCCACAGCCGGCGCGGCAGCCGCTGGCTGCGGCGCGTGTGCAGGAGCACCGAGTCGAGGGCGGCTCCGAACACGTCGTTCTGACGCTGGTCGAACGCGCCGTTGCCCGTGCGCACGGGGCTGGCGCCGTCGTAGCCACTGAGATCCTTGAGGAGCTCCTCGGTCAGGTCGCGACGACCGTCGATCCCGTACATGATCTGTAGGCCGCCGTCGTCGTTTCGCTCGAGGTCGGCGATGAACTGCATGAACTCGTCGGCCTCCCAATCGAGGTCGAGGTAGTGCAGGGCCTGGAGCGTGAACGTCGAGTCGCGGATCCACGTGTAGCGGTAATCCCAGTTGCGCTCGCCGCCCGGGGTCTCGGGCAACGAGGTGGTGAGGGCGGCGACGGTCGCGCCCGTCGGCATGTATGTCAGGCCCTTGATCGCGAGCGCCGAGCGCTGGATCAAGGCACGGAACTCGTGGTCGGGGATGCGGGCCTTCGACAGCCAGCGCCGCCAGAACCTCGTGGTTGCCTTGAGCTGAGCATTGGCCTCCTCGACGGTGGTCGGCACCGGCGCCTGGTCATCCCACGACAGCGCTACAAACAGCTCCTCACCCTCGTGGAGCACATGCCGGGCGCGGACGTCGTTGGCCTCGACCCCGAGCAGCATGTCGGTCTGGAGGCGCATCGTCTGACCGGCGCCCGTGGCGTCCGCACGGTGGCGGTCCGGCGACAGCTTCCAATCGGCCAGCACGCGGCCGTAATCGAATCCCGGCTCGCACACCAGCTCGACCTCGACGCTCCCATCCATGCACTTGACGGTCCGCAACAGGACGTGGTCGGCGTCCTCGTCGGTAGGTGGGCGGGTGTGGGGCGTGATCGTATCCTCGCCACGCCGGGGTCCCATCGTCAGCGCGTCGTGAACCTCGGCCCACCCCGACGTCGTCTTCCAGGTCGTGACGAGAGTGTTGGTCCCGGGCTCGTAGTGACGCCCGCTCGGCACGTTGATCCCGAACGGCCCGAGCCGGAACGCGCCGGCGCCGCGGTCGAGCAGCGACCCGAACACGCTCGGCGAGTCGAATCGCGGCAGGCACAGCCAGTCGATCGCCCCATCCGGCGCGACCAACGCGCCGGTGTGGCAGTCCGACAGGAACGCGTAATCGGCGATCGGCGTGAACGGCGATGGCGCCGCGGCGCTCTGCGGCATCGACGCGACGGTGCCGGTGGTCGCGGCGACCGCGGCCGCGCGGCCGTCGCTCTGCGCGTTCTTCTTGGCCTTGGTCGTGCTCATGACGCCACCCACGGGCCGTGCCAGCGGCCGACCCCGCTCAGCAGTCGATCGGCCTCCTCCGGTCCCCACGAACCTGGCGCATACGCGTGCACCGGCGGGGGGTGCTCGAGCAGCGGCATCATGATCCGCCAGGTCTCCTCGACGCTGTCCTGCCTGGTGAAGGGGGCGCTGTCGCCCTCGAGCGCCGCGAGCAAGAGCACCTCGTACGGGGTCGGTCCTTCGCCACCCTCCTCGGCGAACTCCATGTCAAGCGTGACCTCCTGGGGCCCACCCTTGTCCGCCCGGTGAGCGTCGATGATCAGCCGGATGCCGGTGATCGGGTCGAGCTTTATCACGAGCTGGCTCTCGACCGGCGCCCGGCGCCCGGCCGACGGGAGAAAGCCGAGCCGTGGCGGGCGGCGGAACACGAGCCGCACCTCGGTCTGGGTGACCGGGAGTCGCTTGCCGGTACGGATGAACCAGGGAACGCCGGCCCAACGCCAGTTGTCGATCTCGAGCCGCATCGCCGCGTACGTCTCGGTGGTCGAACCGGACGCGACCCCATCTATGTCGAGGTAGCCGTCATACTGCCCGCGCACGTAGTGCGCGGGATCCGCGGCCGGCATCGAACGGAACAGCGCGAACTTCGCGTCCTTGAGCGTGCCGGCGTCGTCACCGGCGGGTGCCTCCATCGCGGCGGCCGCGAGCAACTGCATCAGGTGATTGACGACCACGTCGCGCAGCGCGCCGACGGGATCGTAGAAGTGGCCGCGGTCCTCGACCCCGAAGCTTTCCGCCATCGTGATCTCGACCGCCGCGATGTGGTTGCGGTTCCAGATCGGCTCGAAGTTCGAGTTCGCGAAGCGGAGGTACAGGAACTCTCCGAGTCCCATCTTCCCGAGGAAATGGTCGATCCGGAACAGCTGCGATTCGTCGATGTATTGGTGGATGTCCGCGGCCAGTTCGCGCGCGGATTCGAGATCGTGGCCGAACGGCTTCTCGACGACGACTCGTCCGGTCTTGGTCAGGCCCGCGTCGGTCAGACCCTTGATCACCCGGCCGAACAGGAAAGGCGGGATCTCGAGATAGAACACCGGGACCTTGGCGTCGCCGACCGCGCGGGCGACGCGCTCGTACGTCGCGGCGTCGCCGAAGTCGCCGCTCACGTACGACATCCGGTCGATGAGCCGATCGAACACGCTGTCGTCGATCTGCTCGCCGGATCCCTCGATCGCGGCGCGGGCGTGGCTGCGCAGGTCGTCCATCGACCAGTCGCTGACCGCGACGCCGATGATCGGGCAGCTCAAGAGACCTCGCTGCTCGAGGCGGTACAGGGAATGGAACGTCATCACCTTCGCCAAGTCGCCCGTGATCCCGAAGATCACGAACACATCCGCGACCTGCTGACCGCGGTCCGCTTCTCCGGTGGCGCTCGCGCCCGGGCGAGCTCCGACTTCTGTCGTCATAGTCCGTCCTTCTGTGGCGTAAACCGGCTCCCGAGAATGCTGGGGCGCGCGGAACGGACCGACATCACCTCATCTGGGTGAAAACCCAGGCGGCACTGGCAACAGGACTTTCCCAGGTTGACGATCCCGAGCGACTAGTCTGTCTGCAACGGGTTGCAACTCGACCTGTTGTTCACAAGCACATACCGCCCACGTACGGAAGGCCGTCCCGGGAATCAAGGCTGAGTCGTGAGTAGCGAGATTGCCGCCAGCGAGTCGGAGCGCAGAGCGCTCGAGCATGCCGGCTCCGCCGCCGGTCGCGGTGCGGCCGGCGCCGGAGGGCCCGCGGCCCGAATCCTCGCCGGGATGGCGGCCCTGTGGACATCGATGCCGTTGCCCCTGCGCCTCGCCGGGATCGCGACGCTCGGCGCCTCCGCGGCCACCGCCGTCGGCCTCCTGACCTCGGGGAACCCCGTGGCGCAACCCGCCGGTCTCGCGGTTGAGATCCGCGTCGTGATGATTTCAGCGTTGATCGCGGCAGGGCTGTACGCGCAGACGAGCAAGATCCAGTGGCGGATGGGGGGGCTGCTGATCGTCGTCGGGCTGCTCTCGTCGCTGTGGCTGCTGAACGGCTCGAGCAACCGTGTGGCGTTCAGCGTCGGAGTCCTGTTCACCGGCTTGATGCCGTTGGTGTTCGCGTATCTGATCCTGGCACACCCCACCGGGCACCTGCCGTCGCGGACCGAGCTGCGGTTCCTATGGCTGACCGGCGGCGCGATGGCGATGCTGTGGCTGCTCGGGGTCGCGATGACGCTCCAACCACCGCTGAGGACTCCATTGGTCCAATGCGGTCCCCATTGCCCGAACAACGTGTTCTCGCTCGGCTCGGCCACAGAGGCGGTCACAGCGGTGCAGGCGGCGATGATTGTCGCGTGGCTCGCGGTCACGTGCGGCACGCCGGTGCTCCTGGCACGCCGGGCCCGGGCCGCCTCGGCCCCGGTGCGCCGCTCGCTGACGCCGGTCTGGGTCACGGCGTCGGCCGCCGCGGTCCTGCTGACGGCGAGCATGCTGTTCCACGCCGCCGGGCTGCACGTATGGACGACGCTAGGGACGATCTACATCGGACTCGTGGCCGTCCTGCCGCTGGCGATCCTGGTCGGGCTCGCAAACGAACGGCTGTTCATGGGGCAGGCGCTCGCCGAGTTCGTGACTGAGCTGTCCAGGATGCCCGCGGCCGACCCGGAGGCGCTGATGGCGGCGGCGCTTCGCGATCCGTCGCTCAAGGTCGCCTATCGGCGGCCGGGACGGACGGAATACGTCGACTCCGCGGGCGTGCCGGTGCACGACCTCCCCGACGACAGCGCGATCACGTGGATCGAGCGCGACCACGAGCCGTTGGCGGCGGTGATGTACAGCGAGGACCTGTCGGGCTATGAGCCGTTCGTCCAGGCCGCCGGCGCGGCCGCGCTGATCCGGCTGGAGAAGACCCAGGCCGAGGCCGAGCTCAAGGCGTCGACGGCCGACCTGGCTTCGTCGCGGATCCGTCTGATGGCGGTGGCCCACTCCGAACGCCGGCGGCTCGAGCGTGACCTCCACGACGGAGTGCAGCAGCACCTCGTGGGGCTGCGGATCAAGCTCGACATGGCGGCCGAGACGATCAGGGAGGACCTGGAGCGGGGCGAGCGCGCGCTCGCCTCCGTGGGGCGCCAGATGGACGACGTCCTCCAGGAGCTCAGGTTGCTCGCGCGCGGCATCTACCCGTCGCTGCTGCACGAGTGCGGCCTGCGCGAGGCGCTCAGTTCGGCCGCTCGGAGCTCCCCTCTCGCCGTCTCGGTCCGAGCGCCGGGGATCGGACGCTACCCGGAGGAGGTCGAGGTCGCGGTGTACTTCTGCTGCCTCGAGGCGATCCAGAACGTCGTCAAGCATGCCGGCCCCGACGCAACCGCGATGGTGACGATGTCGCGAGACGGGCCGCACCTGTGCTTCGAGGTCCACGACACCGGGGTCGGGTTCAACCCGGAGGACGACGGGTCCGGCAGCGGGCTCGTGAACATGCGCGATCGCATCGAGGCGGTTGGCGGCGTGGTCGAGATCACCGGGCGCCGCGGACGCGGCACCTCGGTCCGCGGTCGCGTGCCGGTCTCGTAACCGTGTCCGCGGCACTTTGTCCCTGGCCGCCGGCCAGTTGCTTCGCCGCGGCATTCACGCAACTCGGATGCGGGCCTGTCGGGGCGACACGTGCAGGCCACCTTGTCCGCCGGCGGGACGGGGGAGACGCTATGCCCGCACCCCTCCGCGCGAAAGGAACCTCCGATGTGTCGCTGGCTCGCCTATACCGGTTCACCCATCCTGCTGGAGACGGCGCTGTATTCGCCGGTTCATTCGCTAATCGACCAGAGCTTGCACTCCGAACTCGGCGCCGAGGCGACCAACGGCGACGGGTTTGGGGTCGGCTGGTATGACGATCAGCCGACCCCAGGTGTGTTTCACAGCATCGAGCCCGCCTGGAACGACCAGAATCTCAGGGAGCTCGCGGCGCATATCACGTCCGGGCACTTCTTCGCACACATTCGGGCGGCGATCGGGTCGCCGGTCCAGCAGACCAACTGCCATCCGTTCCGACACGGCCGCTGGCTGTTCATGCACAACGGATACGTCGCCGACCTCGCAAGGGTCAGGCGCGACCTCTTGCTGGCAATCGACGAATCGCTTTTCCCCGAGGTCTCCGGCACGGCGGACACCGAGATTCTGTTCTACCTCGCGCTGACCTTCGGCCTCGAGAGCGATCCGGCGGACGCCGTCGCGCGGACGATCGGGCTGGTCGAGGATGTCGGTCGCCGCAAGGGCGTGGAGTTCCCGTTCCAAGGCACGATCGCAACTACCGACGGCGAGCGTATGTGGGTGTTCCGCTACTCCAGCGAAGGCAAGTCGCGGTCGCTGTTCTACAGTCGCAACCTCGAGGCGGTCCGCAAGCTCGCTCCGGACCGGGAGATCCTGTTCGAGATCTCCGACGACTCGCGACTCGTGGTCTCCGAGCCCGTCGGTGACCTTCCCGGAGCTTGGAACGAGATGCCCGAGGGGTCCTACGGGGTGGTCGGCGGGGGGGACGAACAACTGCGCCCGTTCAGGCCGAAGGCGCCGGCGACGGGGGTGGCCGTTCCGGCCTGAGACCCCGCGGCACGTGCTTCACTCCACGCCCGGAACTGGGCGGCCGTTCTCCAAATAGACGCATCGGTCGCTGCCCGCGCACTGCGACAGGCGCCGGCGGAGCGGACCGCTAAGCAGCTCGAGCGCCTCGTCGAGCTCGGCGAGCCGGTGGTCCTCTATCTCCGATTCTTGGAGCCGGACGCCGGCGAGGCCGGCGTGTGAGACGGTGCCGCAGTCGAACATGAATCGCACGCCGCCGGGCCGGCTCGGCTTCGGAGTGAGGAAGTCGACGCACACGAGCCTGCCGCGCTCGACGACGAGCCCGCATTCCTCCTCGGTCTCGCGCCGGCAGGCATCCCACGGCGACTCGCCGTCAGGGTCGATCTGGCCCCCCGGGATCGTCCACCCCTTCTTATACGTCGGCTTCAGGATCAGCAGCCGCCCGTCCGGGTCGCGGATCAGCGCCCCCGCCGAGGCCGGAATCCGCGGTGGGTCGGGAGCGGTCTCGGGCAAGCCGCGGTCAGCGGGCGGGCGTGCGCTCCGGCTGCCTCGGGCTCGACGCGCCCGCCGGATCAGGAGCTGACGGCGCGTGCTCCGGGCCGCCCATCGCGAGCAGGCTGTCGATCAGCGCGAGCATCCTGGCGTGGGTGCGATCGTCATGAGTGGACAGCGAGCGAACCGCGCTCGCGCCGAGCACGTCGAGCGGCGGCTTCGGGGTGACCGCGCGCAACCGCGCCGGCAGCAGGAACCGCGTCCAGCCGCGCCCACCCGGCTTCGACATCCACGCGCACACGCGCTCCGCGCGCTCGCGTTCGAGCTGCGCCGGGCCACGGCTGCCGACGACCTTGGCGGCGTAGGCGTACAGGTCCTGGCGGCGACGGTCATCGATCGAGTCGTTGTAGGCCCGCAGCAGCGAGCCGATCACCGGGCAGACCGAGCCGGGGTGGTCGCTGAACGGCTCGTCCGCGAGCATCGAGGCCAGCTCCATCACGCAGGCGCCGTGGTCCTTGGAAGTGTGCTTGCCCTTGCTGAGCCTGATCGTCTGATGTGTGACTGGACCCATGAAAACCTTCCTAGCCGTTGCTTTCGGATGTTACGGAGGCTCGTGGCGCGTCCGAGCGCGCCGCCACGGCGTCCGCGGGGAAGCGGTGTCCGTTGATCACGTCCCGGCGCACGACACGGTGGTAGGCGTCGTGCACGACGACCTCGCAGGGCCGGCTGCGCTCGGCGAACACGTACGCAGCCCGCTCGGCCTCGTCGAGGTCCCGACAGCGGAGCGGGCGGCGGCGACCCGGCAGCACCACCTCCCACTGGCCTCGCGCATTGAGAAGGACGCGGACTGTGAGCGACGGCTGCGCCATCGTCGTCTCCTTTCAACTCCCCACGGCCGCCATCTCGTCGGCCGGGGTCCGCAGGCCGCCTGCGAGCAGCAGCAGCAGCGCCACGGTGCCTGTCCAGCCCGTCTGGTGGCTTGCGCCGATGCCGGCGCCGTTGTCGCCGTGGAAATACTCGTGAAACGGGATCAGGTCGTGCCAGTGCGGGTCGGTCTGGAACGTCTCGCTTCCGCCGAATACCGGCCGGCGTCCGCTTTCGTCTTCGGTGAACGTGGTCGTGAGGCGGCCGGCGATCTCGGCCGCAACTTCCAGCAAGTTCAGCTCACGACCCGAGCCGGTCGGGCACTCGACCTTCACGCGGTCGCCGTAGTAGCGATGGAGCTGAACCAGCCCTCGGAGGATGACCACGTTCATCGGGAACCACACCGGCCCGCGCCAGTTGGAGTTGCCCCCGAACATCCCGGTGTCAGACTCGGCGGGGAGGTAATGGACGTTGTACTCCTGGCCGCCCCAATCGAACACGACCGGCTCCTCAAGGTGACGTCGCGAGATCGCCCGGATCCCGTGCGGCCCGAGGAACTCGTCCTCGTCGAGCATGACCGCGAGTATCCGGCGCAGGCGAGCCTCGTCGACGAGCGACGTGATTCGCCTACCCTCGGGACTTGGCCCGGGCAAATGGGCGAGCTGCGGGAGCGAATCCGAGAACCGCTCGATGAACTCGGTGATCAGGTCGACAATCAGCGGGTAGCGGTCGAGGACGTCGGGCTCGAACACGGTCGCGGCGCACATCGGCAACAGCCCAACCAGCGAGCGCACCTTGAGCTCGATCGTCGCCCCGTCCGGCATCCGCATGACGTCGTAGTAGAACCCGTCGTGATCGTCCCACAGCGTGGAGTCGCCCTCGGGGGGGTTCATCGCGACCGAGATCCACATGAAGTGCGATGCGAACTTGAGCGCCATGTCGAGGTACGCGGGCTGTTCGCGGGACAGCTCGATGGCGATCTGAAGCATCCACTGGGAGTACAGAGCCATCCAGGCGGTGCCGTCGGCCTGCTCGAGCTGGCCGCCCCCCGGCAGCGGCGCTGAGCGGTCGAAGATCCCGATGTTGTCGAGGCCCAGGAACCCGCCCTGGAAAAGGTTGCGGTCATCGGGGTCCTTGCGGTTGACCCACCAGGTGAAGTTGGTCAGCAGCCGGTCGAACACGCGAGCGAGGAACTCGCGGTCGCCCTCGCCTCGGATCTCCGCCTCGCGTTCGTAGACGTACAGCGCCGCCCACGGAGTCACCGGAGGGTTGACGTCGCCGAAGTTCCATTCGTAGGCCGGGATCTGCCCGTTGGGATGCACGTAACGAGTCTTCAGCAGAAGCTCCACCTGCTCCTTGGCGAAGTCGACGTCCACCAGCGATAGCGGCGCGCAGTGAAAGGCCAGGTCCCAGGCCGCGAACCACGGGTACTCCCACTTGTCCGGCATCGAGATGATGTCGCCCGCGATCATGTGGAACCACTGGACGTTCCGGACACCACTGGCCGGCGCGTTCGGCCCCCACGGGTCGACGCCGTGCTCGCGCAGCCAGCGGTGCACGTCGTATTCGTAGTACTGCTTACCCCACAGGAGTCCGGCCAGGGCCTGGCGCATCACGAGCGCCTGGTCAGTGGTCAGCGCCGGCGGGATCACGGTCGCGTAGAACGTGTCGGCCTCGGCCATGCGGGTGCCGAGCACGCGATCGAACCCTGAGCCAAGCGGGTCAGCCGCGGGGGTGCCGGTGGCGGTCGCGGCGGTCAGCCGGACGCGCACCTGAGCGCTCTGGCCCGGCGCCAGCTCGAGCACATTGTGTGCTGCCACCTTGGTGCCGGCCCGCTCGGGATTGACGGCGCCGGCGACGCCGTCGACGACGAAGTCGTTGATCCCGTCCTTCACGTACGGCGAGGGGTTGGGGGTCCCGAACAGGCGCTGGCCGTTGGTCTCGTTCTCGCAGAACAGCAGCTGTGCGGTCGCGTCCGCGCAGAACATCCACTCGCCGAGGTCCGCGTGAGACGCGCGCGCGGTGGCGAGCCCGGCCGCGCTGTCGACCGCCCCGATCGCCGGCTTGGCGACAGCGTCCCCCCACGACCAGGTGTTGCGGAACCACAACGTCGGGAGCAGGTGGAGCGTCGCGGGGTCGGGTCCGCGGTTGTAGGCGGTGACGAGCATCAGGATGTCGTCCGGGGCCGCCTTCGCGTACTCCACGACGACGTCGAAGTACCGATCGTCGTCGAACACGCCGGTGTCGAGCAGCTCGTACTCCATGTCCTGCTTGCCCCGATGCGCGTTGGTCGAGATCAGATCCGTGTACGGGAATGCGCGCTGGGGGTACTTGTACTGGCACTTGAGGTAGGAATGGGTCGGAGTGCTATCCAGGTAGAACCAGTACTCCTTGACGTCCTCGCCATGGTTGCCCTCGCCGTTGGAGAGCCCGAACATCCGCTCCTTCAGGATCGGATCGGCGCCGTTCCACAGCGCGAGTGCGAGGCACAGCCGCTGGCGCTCGTCGCACACCCCCGCGATTCCGTCCTCGCCCCACCGGTACGCCCGCGACCGGGAGTGGTCGTGCGTGAAGTAGTTCCACGCGTCGCCGCCGCCGCTGTAGTCCTCCCGGACCGTCCCCCATTGGCGCTCGCTCAGGTACGGACCCCAGGCCTTCCAGGGTGCGGTACCCGTGCGGGCCTGTTCGAGGCGCCCGTGCTCCGGCGTGCTGGTCGTGGTCCGCCCCGCGGCCATTTCGTAGGAGTCTCACCATCGACGGGCGTATGTGCAACCCTGTCGGCACCCGGCGGCTCCGGGTGCCCACCGGTGTTCGGCCGCGCGGGCCCTGGGCGGACCCGGGAATCGTGGTGGGCGCCTCCCCTCGGGGGAGCGCGAAATCGTGGTGAGAGCTTCCCCGGCAGTTGGGTGCCGGCCCTCTTGCCCGCATACATAGGCGGTGTCACTCTCACGCACAACGTGAAGGAGGTCGGACCCGAGCGGGTTGGACGTGCGCTGCGCAAGATGGCCGAGGATCTCGTGACCGAGCGGCGGCGCGTCGTGCTTCTCCAGCGCGAGAACCGCGAGCTGAGGTCCCAGCTCGAGGAGCTGCAGCGTCTGCTCGCGGCGGAACAGGAGCCGGCTTCGGGCGCGACGCACGAGTGATCGCCGCGAGTAGTCGCAGGCCGGTAAACGGCGGGCACCTGGAGAAGGGCGGGGACAGTCGCTGTCGTCCGGGGCGGCGGCGTGACCGCCGAGTGACCTGCATAACTCGACATTTGACGCGCGCGGCCCAGGCCTTGCCGAGTTAGGCGTGCCATGCGTGCGTAGTACGGCACGGCCGGGTCGGGATCGCCCGATTGTCCACTTGTGCAGGTCGTGGGGCGTCCGGGATCGCCCGGCGCAATCGCGCCCGTCCTCCCCGGGTGCCCGCCGTTAAGTGCCGTTTCGCGCCGCCACCGACCTACCGCCCCAGCAGCAACGCGACCTGCTCGGTCGCGCGCTCCTCAGACAGCTCCCGGCCGGCGGCGAGCCCGGCGCCGATCAGCAGGCCCTGCGCGACCAGGTAGCAGGTGAACAGCAGGCCGGCGAGCACGAGGAACACCTGGACGGGCGTCCGGCCGGCGACCGCTCTCGCGTAGTAGCCGGCGACCAGCGGCGTCAGCTCGAGGACGACGGCGGCCGGAACGCCACCGCGCATCGCCGCGCGCCAGCCGATCCGCCGCGTCGTGGCGTACCGATACAGAAGCGAGCAGATCGCGGCGATCAGAACGGCCGAGGCGACCGACAACAGCCAGCCGGGGACCGGGAAGCCGACGCGCTCCCTCAGGTTGGTCGCCTCGGTCGCGGCTGCGGCCATCAGCGCGATCATCAGGACCATGCCGGCGGCGAGGCCCACGTGGCGGAGCTTCAGCGCGACCGGGCCAAGGCGCGGCGCACCCAGGAGTCGCGACTCGACTCGCTCGACCACTCCGGTCGCGCCGGCGCCCGCCCACACCATCGAGGCGACCGCGATCGCCAGCAGCAGGGGAGAGTTGCGGTGCGTCCGGAGCACCAGGTCGATGACCTGGTCGCGCGCTCCGGGCGGCAGCACGCTCGCGAGTCGGGTGGCGACCTGCTCGGCGCGGGCGCCGTCGCCGAGCACGAGCGCGGCGAGCGCCGCGATCCCCAACGTCAGCGGCACGCACGCTCCGACCAGGTACCAGGCGAGCGCCGGCACATCGTCACAGAGGCCCGAGCCCCAATAGAAGCTGTCGACCCGTTTGGCCGCGCGGCGAAGCTGCGGGGCTGCGAAGATGTCGCCGGGGCGCATGTTCGGATCATCCCCGTCGACCGATACGGATGCCAACCTCCGGTTGGCCCACATGCCCGCTCCCTTGCGGGCGATGCGGCGCCGAGCGAGGCTGCCGCTGAGACGATGGCGTTAGAGTCGACAAGCCCCCGGGTCGAGCCGGCCGCGCGGGCGGCGCTGGGTGCTTGGCACGACGGCGCCGGCGCGACCTTCGGGTTGTTTTCGAGCGTCGCCGATTCGGTCGCGGTGTGCCTGTTCGACGACGCCGACCGGGAGACGCGGTTCGATCTCGAGCAGGGCGACGCGTTCGTGTGGCAGGGCTACCTGCCCGGCGTCGCGCCCGGCCAGCGCTACGGCTTTCGGGTCCACGGGCCCTGGGATCCGCCGTCGGGCGCCCGCTGCAACCCGGCCAAGCTGTTGCTCGACCCGCACGCCCGGGCCGTCGCCGGCGAGGTCCGCTGGGACCCGGCGGTGTTCGGCCACGTGTCCGACGACCCCGACCGGGCCGACGGCACCGATTCCGCGCCGTACGTGCCGCGGTCGGTGGTAGTGGCCGCGGATTTCGACTGGGGCGACGATCACCGCCCGGGCTACGCGACGGCGGACTCGATCTTCTACGAGGTCCACGTCAAGGGCTTCACGAGGCTCCACCCGGACGTCCCCGAGGAGCTGCGCGGCACGTACGCCGGCCTGGCCCACCCGGCCGCGGTGGCGCACCTCAAGCGGCTCGGTGTGACCGCGGTCGAGCTGCTCCCGGTCCACCAGTTCGTCCACGACGCCCAGCTTGTCGCCCGCGGGCTGCGCAACTACTGGGGTTACCAGTCGATCGGCTACTTCGCGCCGCACAACGAGTACTCCTCGAGCGGCGACGCCGGCGGTCAGGTCGACGAGTTTCGCCGAATGGTCCGCGGGCTGCATGCGGCGGGGCTCGAGGTGATCCTCGACGTCGTCTTCAATCACACCGCCGAGGGCGACCAGTGGGGACCGACGCTGTGCTTCCGCGGGATCGACAACGCGGCCTACTACCGGCTCGCCGACGACCGCGCTCGCTACGTCGACGACACCGGCTGCGGCAACACGTTCGATCTCCACCAGCCTGAGCCGCTGCGGCTGGTGATGGACGCGCTCCGCTACTGGGTCCAGGAGATGCACGTGGACGGCTTCCGCTTCGATCTCGCGGCGGCGCTGGGGCGCGGGGCCAGCGACTTCGATCCGCACGGGACGTTCCTTGAGGCGGTCGGCCAGGACCCGGTGCTGGCCGACGTGAAGCTGATCGCCGAGCCGTGGGACACCGGTTGGGGCGGCTACGACCTCGGGCAGTTCCCGGCGGGCTGGAGCGAATGGAACGGCAAGTTCCGCGACACCGTGCGCGACTGGTGGCGCGGCGCGGAAGGCACGCTGCCCGACCTCGCGACGCGCATCAGCGGCTCGAGGGACCTGTTCGGCCATGGCGGCCGGCGGCCGACCGCGTCGGTGAACATCGTCACTGTCCACGACGGCTTCACGTTGGCCGATCTGGTCAGCTTCAACTCCAAGCACAACGAGGCCAACGGCGAGGACAACCACGATGGGACGGACGACAACCGCAGCTGGAACTGCGGCGTCGAGGGCCCGACCGACGATGCCGCTGTCCTCGCCCTGAGGGCTCGGCAGCGGCGCAACTTCATCGCGACGCTCCTACTCTCAGAGGGAGCTCCGCTGCTGCTCGGCGGCGACGAGTTCGCCCGCACGCAGCATGGCAACAACAACGCCTATTGCCACGACGACGAGCTGACCTGGTTCGACTGGAGCGCGGTGGCCGCTAACGCCGACCTCGTCGAGTTCACCGCGCGGCTGTGTGGCCTGCGCGAGCGGCATCCGGTGTTCCGCCGCCGCCAGTTCTTCCAGGGCACCCCGGCGCCGGAGACCGGCCGCGATGATCTCGACTGGTACCGGCCCGACGGGCAGCTCATGACCGGGGACGACTGGGGCGCGCCGTTCGCGAGATCCGTGATGATCGCGCTGAGCGGGGCGACCGGGGACGACACCCGTCCCGACGACCCGTTTCTGATCTTGCTCAACGCATGGTGGGATCCGCTCGATTTCACGATCCCCGAGCCCCTGCGGCCCGTGGCGTGGCAGGTCGAGGTCGATACGAACGCCCCGGACCGCGCCGAAGGCACGGTCGACCCGGCGGCGCCCGTGCGGCTGACCGGCCGTTCGCTGCTGCTGTTGCGGAGCCCGCGGTCCGCGGGGCGCTCGGACCCGGCCGGATAAGGCCTCAAGGAGTTCCGATGGTCAGCTTGGGGCGGCGGCTCGATTCGCTCTCGACTCGCGTCCGGTCGCTCATCAAGGCGATTCAGGAGAACGACGAGGCGAGGATCGAGGAAGCGCTCCTCCGCTTGAGCCGGTCGCGGCGCGCGTTCGCGCCGCTCGGTTTCGCCGTCGGCGCATTCGTGCTGCTGTTCGACGGGCTGAGGCTGCTCTTGTCCAACTGGCGCCTGACGCTCGTGACCGTGCTCCCGGCGATGTGGATCTGGCTGGCGATGTTCGACCTCAAGGTGCATACGCTGCACGGCAAGTCCCTGCATGTGCTCCGCGGGCCGATCCTGATTCCGCTCGGCCTACTGGTTATCGCGGTGACGATGGCGAGCTTCCTGCTCAACGCGGTGTTCGCGTTCGCCATCGCCAAGCCGGGTCGCCCGGAGGTCCGGCCCGGAGTGGCGCAGGCCCGGCGGCATCTGACGCCGATCTTGGCCTCGGGTGCGCTCGTCGGAGCGCTGCTCGCGTTCGCCACGTTGATCGTGACGCGCTGGGGGCATCCGTGGTTCGGGATCTCGCTCAGCATCGTGGTTGGGCTGATGATGCTCTGCTACGTAGCCGTGCCCGCCCGGCTGCTCGGCGGAAAGCCGAGGCAGTCGAGACGCGACAAGCTCACGACCAGCGCCGTCGGTGGCGTGATCGGCGCGACCGTGTGCACGCCGCCATACTTGCTCGGGCGGCTCGGCCTCCTGATGCTCGGCTCGAAGGTCCTGTTCATCCCGGGAATCTTCGTGATCGCGATCGGGGTGACGCTCCAGGCGGGAGCCACCGGAGCGGTCAGGGCGATCAAGATGAGCGTGAGCCTGACCGCCGGCCGCCAGCTTCACCGCGCGCCGGCCGACCCCGTGTGAGAGATTTCACGGGCGATGCCGCAGGAGGCCGAACCCGCGACCCCGCAGAGCTCGGATGTCACCCGGCGCACCTGGCTCGCCGCCGAGCGGACATGGCTAGCCTGGGGCGCACCGGGATCGGCGCGTCCGCGGTGGCGATCGGCGTCGGCCGACGTCGTGTTCGTGTCGCTGGGTGCGTTGGTGTTGGTCGCGATCCGGTTGTGACCGGCGATCAGGTTCGCGCCGAACGCCAGCTTTCCGGCGCGTAGCCGCTTCGCACCGCTTCGACGTAGGGGACCGGGCTGACCACCGCGCGGAGCTCGCGCTGGACGTGGGGCTCGACCGTCGGCTTGGACGTGCCGCCCCCTTCCTCGCCCCATAAGAACGTCACCTCGGTCCCGGGCTCGGCGTGTTGCGAGTCGAGCACTGCGAGCGTGAGCATCTTGCCCTCGTTGAAGCTGTAGCCGATCCAGGTCGAAACGCCGACGGTGTCACCGTTCACGCTGACCCTGTCGAACGGGTGCATCGCGTACACCGCCGACGGCCAGTCGATGAACTTCGCGCGATCGGTGTTGCCGAACATCGTGGCGATCGTGTCCGCGACGTCCTCATCGTCAAGCGCCAGGGTCACCTTGTGGCGATGCTCGCCCTCGGCCATCCGCTCGAGCGCTTCGCGCCCGATGAAGTCGTGGTCGAACTTGACGAGGTGACCGTAACCCAGATCCCACGGGGTGAAGTAATAGTCCTCGATGTTGGGTGACACGAAGCTGCCACCGATCGATGCCGACCCTTCATATCCGTTCGCGGGCAGCCATTCCCTGTAGGCCCGCAGCTCATCGCCGGTGTAGACCGCCGGCAGCGGCGAGGGAATCCAGCCCGACTCGAGCGCGTTCGAGGAGTACGCCCGGCCGCCGACCAGGCGCATGCCGAACTCCGCGCCGGCGTCGACGAGCGCCGAGTGCACCGCGTCGTAGTCATCCCACGGCCCGAACAGCTCCCATCCCGGCTGGCCCGCCATGCCGTGGCGAAGCGCTCGCACCGTGACCCCGCCGAGCTGCGTCGTGGTGAGGTTGAAGAACTTGAGCTCCGGTGGCTGGGTCTCCATTGCCTGGGCGATCACGTCCATCGCATGGGGCCCCTGCACCTGGAAGCGATAGTGCTTGCGCCGCCCGTCGGCTCGAAGCGCGGACCGTTGATCGAGCGTCACCTGCACGTCGTAGCCGCCGCTCTGGGCGTGATAGGTGACCCAGTTCAGCACCGGCGCGCGGCCGACGAGGTTGAACTCCTGCTCAGCGAGATGGAACAGGATGACGTCGCCGATCACGTAGCCGTCCGGGGTGCACGGCACGAACTGCTTGGCCTTGTCGACGTCGAAGTTGTTGAACGTGTTCACGCCCAGCCGTGACAGCAGCGTCATCGCATCCGGCCCCTCCACGGCCAGCTCGGCCATATGGAACGACTGGTTGTAGAGGACGCAGGTATGCTGCCACGCCCACTGCTCGTCGCGCCAGTTCGTGTACTCGGCGGGAACGCCCGGATAGACGTTCGGGCCGACCTGCGCGTTGCGCAGCATCTCGACCGGCGAGGCGATGCTGCGGAGCAGTTCTTCCAGGCTACGGTGACTCATGGCTTCCTCCTGTGGACGTCTCAACTGGCGCGGGCGGATGCTCGGCGGCGGCGCCTCCGAGGTACGCGGCGATCACGCGCCCGTCCTGCCGCACGACCTCGGGCGGGCCGTCGGCGATCACTCGACCGAACTCGAGCACGACCACGCGGTCGCAGATGCCTAGCACCAGCCCCATGTCGTGGTCGATCAACAGGGTCGTCTGACCGCGATCGGCGAGCTCGCGCAGGGCGCGGCCGAGCTCCTCGCTCTCGCGCGCGTCGAGCCCGGCCGCGGGCTCATCCAGGCACAACAGACGAGGTTTCCCGGCCAGGGCGCGCGCGACTCCGACGAGCTTGCGCGTCCCCTCGGGAAGCTCATCGGGCATGGCGTCCACGGCCCACCCCAGGTCGACCAGCTCGAGCACCTGCTCTGGGGGGGTAGCCGTGCCGTTCTCGCCGCCGCGGATTGCTCCATGGATAGGCCCGGCCGCTGCGACCGCGACGTTCTCGCCGACCTCAAGGTCGTCGAACAGGTCGGTGTTCTGCCATGTCCTGGACAGCCCTCGGCGAGCGCGCTGGTACGCCGACAGCGAACTAATGTCCTCCCCGTCGAGCCCGACCGTCCCCGTGAACGGGACGAACCCGGTGACCGCGTCGATCAGCGTCGTCTTGCCGGCGCCGTTCGGTCCGATCAGTCCGACCAGCTCGCCCTCGCGAACTTCGATGTCGACGTCGCTGAGCGCGTGTACGCCGCCGAACGCGACCGACAGCCCCCGAACTGTGAGCACGGGTGCGCTGGCGGCCGCGTCCAAACGCCGGGCATGGACGCCGGGGAATTCGGCTCGAACACTGTCACCGGGAGCAAGGCCGCGCCGCCGAATTCCCTTAACGGAATCCGGCTCGTCCACAACTCGAGTGGCGACGGGTATCGCGCCGGATTCCGCCGGCTCGGGCGGATGGACCGGTGGGCGCTCGTGCGTCCGCTTGTAGAAAGCGCCCGCGACGCCCTCGGGATTCTGGATCAGGGTGATGATCAAGATCGCGCCGCCGAACAACAGGAACCAGTTGCCGCTGAGCCCGAACCACTTGTCGAGCGCGTACGGGAACAGTGCCTGGGTCGAGATCAGCCCTGCGAACACGGCGCCCGAGATCAGCGTTATCCCGCCGGCGTACGCGAATGCGATCAAGCTCAGCGCGGTGAACGGATCGAACCGGTCGGCGCTGACCGAGCTGAAGTTGTACGCGTACAGCGCTCCGGCCAGACCGGCGATCACCGAGCTGATCCCGAACGCGACGAACTTCACCGCACGCGGGTCGATCGCCGCCGCGGCGGCGGCGCGTTCGTTGGAGCGCACCGCGAGCATGCGCTGTCCGAGCGACCCCCGGCGCAGGAGCCCGACGAGCACGCACAGCGCCACGGTGACCGCCAGCACAACCCAGCCGAAGACCGGGCTCGGAAGGTTCCCGTCCAGCCCGCGGAATCCTGCGCGTGGCCCGAGGTCGAGTCCGAACAGCGTCGGCTCGGGCACCGGCGAGCCGGTCTGGCCGCCGCCCCACGTGGTGTTGATGAAGCCGAAGTTCGTGATCGCGACGACCGCGGCGAGCGTGACCACCGCCAGGCTCACCCCCCGTACGCGCAGCGCCGACGCCGCGGTGATCAGCCCGAGGATCAGCGCCACCCCGGCGCCCAGCAACGGCGCGATCGGGAACCCAATGCCGGCGTTGACGGCGAGATGGGAGATCGCGAACCCTGACACGCCCGCGAGGGTCAGCTGCACGACCGATATCTGGCCGACGAACCCGGTGATCACGACCAGCGACAGCGCGATAAGCGTCCCGATCATCGTGTTCACGAGCGCTTCGCGGAAGTCGAACGGGAGCACGACCAGGGCAACGGCGCATACCAAGGCCACCACTGGTGCGGTAACAGCCAGCTTGTGAGGACGCGGGGCCTCGGGCAGGCGCTGCTCGACGAGCTCCCCGCGGCTGGGCAGACTCGCGCCCCGCAGGTACATGAACAGCACGATCAGGATGAACACCACGAGTTCGTACACGCCCGGCAATGCGACGCCGCCGGAGGTCGGGAACCAGGAGAGGCTCGTGACGTACTGGATCAGCGAGCCGATGATCCCGAGGCCAATCCCCGCGGCGCACGCGATCCCGAATGACGTGAAGCCGGCCAGCAGCGCCGCCGCCAGCGCCGGCACGATCTGCAGCGGCAGCGTCTCGGTGTCGAGCTGGGTGATCGATGCCGCGAGGATCCCGATGCCGCCGGCGATCACCGAGGCGAGCAGCGTGTTCACCATCGAGAGCCGGTTCGGTGACAGCCCTCCGAGCATCGCCGCCACCTCGTTCTCCGACGCCGCCCGGGTCTGGAGCCCGAACCGGGTGAACCGGTAGAGCGCGGCCAGCGCTGTCGCCAGGACGATCACGATCCCGGTCAGGATGAACCGGTCGATCGGGATCACGGCGCCCAGCATCTTGACCGTGTTCTGTGGCAGCACGTTCGGCTCAGGCTGCTCGGTCGTGCCGAACGCGAGCAGCATCGACGCCTGCAGCACGAGCAGCACCCCGAGCGAGGAGACGAGTTTCGCCAGGGGAGGCGCCGTCCGGAGCGGCCGGAACGCGACGAGCTCGACCGCCGCGCCGACCGCCAGCACGATCACCAGGCTGATCAGCAGCGCCGGCACGGTCGACAGGTGCAGCAGATCCGTGGTCAGCGCCCAGAACGCGTAGCCGGCGAACATGGCCATGCCGCCGGTGGCGAGGTTGATGATCCCCGAGCCGCGGTAGGTCAACACCACGCCGAGCGCGATGCCGGCGATCAGCGCGCCCGACCCAAGCCCGAGCAGCGTGAACAGCAGGATCTGCTGCAACTCAGTGGCCCCTCGCTAACCGGGGGCGGTTCGCCGAGGGGCCACCATTTCTTGGCTCATGACGGAGGCTGAAGCCATCCCGCCGTCTTGACGAACACATGCTTCCCCTTGTAGAGGAAGAACTGCGTTCTGTCATTGCAGATGCCCGGCGCGGACGGGTACTTGCCGCACTGGAGCGCCGGCGCGCCGAGCGCCACCGGGCCGGTGAACGCCTTGGCCTTGTCCAGCACCGCCGCCGGCGTGATGTTGCCGTAGCCGACCTGGTTCAGGAACCGGGCGGTGGTCAGAATCTGGCCGAAGGTGACGATCACCCACGGGTCGGGAGCCACGGCAGGAGTCCCGTACTTGGCCATCACCTTCATGTATGCCGGCATCCCGGGGTCGGTTGGATCGCCGTACAGAGAGCTGGCGATCGCGTAGGTCCAAATCGGGAAGTCGCCGCCCAGGCCGGCCGCCACCTGGCCGTTCAGGCACAGCGGCGCGGACAGGATCTTCTTGGTGTCGGTGATTCCCAGCTGCTTGAGGCTCTTGGCGAGGTTCACGCAGCCCGAGGAGTCGCTGTACGGGATCACGAGGTCCGCGCTCGTGGCGCCGGCGCTCGTGAGCGGTCCGATCAGGTCCGTCTCGCTCTCGTCGTAGCCCACTTTCTTGACCTTGACCCCGACCTGCTCCAGAGAGTTCGCGATCGCGGTCGCGCCCTCCGTGATACCCGCGATGTTCGGGTATACGAGCGCCGCGGTCTTGGCGTGGAGGACATCCTTGGCGTAGGTTCCGAACGGGCCGAGCACGTGGGTCGCGTCACCGAACAGGACCACGTTGCTCGGCTTGGCCCCGTCGAGCGGGGTCACGGCGACTCCTACGATCACCGGCTTGGCCGAGCCGATCGTCGACTGCAACGACTGGTCGCCGATCGCCACCGCGCCCTCATCGATCACCGAGATCGACTTGTTTGCCAGGAATTGCTGGCCACACGTGGTGCCTTCCTCCTCGGCCGATCGGATGAAGCACGTGCTGAGTTTCAGCGGATGGCCATCGATTCCGCCGAGCTCGGTGTTGATGTACTTGACCGCGATCTGCGCTCCGGTGGTCGCCAGCGGCCCGATTGTCTGCGAGCCGCCCTGCTGGTTCACGAAGCCGATGGTCACCGGCGGCAGCGACGAGTTGGCCGGGCCGGCCTTGCCGTCGACATATGTCAGGTAGTTGGTCACCGATTGTGAGCCGGCGCCACCGCTGCCGGCGGTGGTTGCCGGCGTGGTGGTCGTCGCGCTGGTCGAGCTCGAGCTGGGTGCCGCAGCCGCGCTCGATGTGCTCGAGCTACTGCTGCTGCCGCAGCCTGTCGCGATGATCAGGGTGGCGGCGAGCGCCGCCACTCCGAGCCACCCTCTACGCGCCTGTGTGGTCACGTTCTCCTCCTTGTGGGAAATGTCGTGCGCTTCACAGCGGGGGTCGTTCAAACCGCCGCCGCCGCGCGGTGGGCGGGCCCCCATAATTCTCGCGATGCCAGCCGTGCTCCGTCCGCGAGCGCCGCGAGCTTCGCCCACTGGATCTCCGGATGTACGCGCTCGATGAACGCCCCCTGGGCGAAGCCACAGTCGGTGCCGGCGAGTACGTTCTCCTTGCCGACCACATTGGCCAGGCGGACCAGGCGCTGCGCCACCAGCTCGGGATGCTCGATCACGTTCGTGTGGTGCGTGACCACGCCCGGGATCAGCTTCTTGCCCTCGGGCAGCGGCACCTCTTCCCACACTCGCCACTCGTGCTCGTGCCGGGCGTTCGCCTGCTCCATGACATAGGTGCCCGCGTTCACGGCCAGGATCAGGTCGACCACGTCCTTGAGCTCCGGGTCGAACGCATGCGGGCCGTGCCAGCTGCCCCAGCACACGTGATAGCGGACGCGGTCCTCGGGCAGCCCTTCCAGCGCATGGTTCAGCGCCCGGACGCGCAGCTCGGCCCACCGCCGGTAGTCCTCCCACGACTTCCCGCGCGACATCATCGTGTCCGCCTCGTGCATCATCACCGCGTCGTCGACCTGCACCAGCAGCCCGGCGTCAACGATCGCGCGGTACTCCTCGCGCAACGCGTCGGCCAGCGCGAACATGAACTCCTCCTCGCCGGCGTAGTACTCGTTCTGGAGCCAATACGCGCTGGCCGGCGCCACCACCGGCAGGAAGCCGTCGACGATGTCGTGCTCGTGCTCGGCGAGCGCCGCCTTGAAGTTGGCGATGTCCCGGTCGACCGCGGCACGGTCGTAGGTCAGCGGGCCGGTGCACACCCAGGCCACACCCTCGCCGGAGGCCGCGGCATCCTCGTCGGGCAGCGCGCTCGAGGCGGCGGCGTTTGACTCGTTGACGCTCTCGTTCTCGAGCGCGTCCATCGCGGCGTAGGCGCCGGGGAACGCCTGACGGTCCCGGCTCGGCGGATACATGGTCCCGCCCTCCAGCTCGATCGGCCGCACCTCGAGGCCGCTGACGCGCTCGTACAGATAGGTGATCCAGCTGGCCTTGCCCATCTCGCCGTCGTCGACGACGTCGATCCCGACCTCGACCTGCTTGTCGACGACGTCGTTCACCGACGCGCGCAGGGTCTCCTGGTAGGCCTCTTCGTCGTAATCCTGCCCCCGCTCCTTGGCCGCAAGAAACGCCAGCAACTCCGGCGGCCGGATCAGGCTGCCGGTGTGGGTCGCAAGGATTCGGTCCATGTCCACTCCTTCTCCCTGGCATGGGCGCCGTTGCTTGTGAAAGTCGGGGCGATGCTAGGCGCGCCGCGGTGTCGGGGCGCAGCGGGTCCGGCGAACAGTGCGCGCAGAAGCAACGGGCCGCGCCGTGGTGTGCGCTGAATGACAACTGGCGTTCCGCCGGCAGGGGGGCTCGCTCACCTAACGCAAACCGTGCACTCATCGAAAGGGCCCGCGGGCGGTAGTAGAGTGGCGTCCGGCTGCCCATATCGTCGAGGGAGAGACAGGCCGCTGCAAACGCCACGGAGCTGTTCTGGCGCACGATGACGTTGATGATCGACACCAATGCGGTGCCGGCACCCGACCGGGTCGACTTCTGGACGAAGTCGTCCTGCGATGCGTACCACCCGTTGCACATCGGCACCGACCGGGGCGACCGGTTCTGGGCGCGGATGTGGGCCGACCATCTAGGCTCGATCGGCGTGTACCGGATCGCCGCGGGGCCGAACACGATGCGGCGCACGCCCCGGGACATCGCCGCCGGCGATCCGGAATGCCTGCATATCTCGCTGCTTCTGAGAGGCCGGTTGTACGGCGCCCAGCAGCACCGGGCGACCGCGCTGGGGCCCGGCGACATCACGAGCTACGACACCTCCCAGCCGGCGATCTTCCGCGCCGACGCGCCGTTCGACCTGCTCGTCCTGCGGCTTCCGAAGGCGGCGCTGGGCAAGCACGCAGGCAAGGTCTCGCGCCTGACCGCGGTGACGATCCCGGGCGAGGCGGGGCTTCCGCGGCTGGCGGCCCGGTTCTTCTGCGAGGCCGCGAACGGCCTCGCCGACGGCAGCATCGCGAGCGGCGACACCGGGCTGGCGGAGCACGTCATCGACCTCGTCCGCCGGTTGTACGTCGACCTCGACGCTTCTCGGGTGCCACGCCCGCGGTCGACCGCCGAGCTCCTGATTCACGCTCAGTCATACATCGAGGCGCGACTTGGCGATCCGAGCCTGAACCCCGAAGAGCTGGCGCGCGGGTGCTTCATCTCGACTCGCTACCTGCATCGGGTGTTCGAGGCTGCAGGCCTGCGGGTGTGCGACTTCATCCGCTCGGCCCGGCTCGATCGCTGCCGCCGCGACCTGCTCGATCCCGCATTCGCCGACCAGCCGATCTCGGCGATCGCCAGCCGCTGGGGTCTGCCGAGCGCCCCCCACTTCAGCCGCCTGTTCCGACAGGCCTATGGGTGCTCGCCCCGCGAGTTCCGGCGAGACGCCGCCGTGGCGGCCGGACATGACGGGGCGCTCGAGGAGATCACGACGGCGCCACCGCCACGCTGGCCGCTGGAGCTGGGTGAGCCGTGGGCGGCAGCGGGAACGAGAACGACGGCCAGGCCGGTCGCGTGACGAGCGAGAACGATGGCAAGGCGGGTGGCGTGACGGGCGCCCGCGATGGCCGGCCCGGTGGCGTGAGGAGCGCCACCGACGAGGCGAGTCGCGGGACCACCGTCACCCTCGAGCTTGACCAGCTGAGCGCCGGGTACGACCGGGCGGCGGTCGTTCGCGGCCTGACCCTGGCGGTGGCCCCCGGCGAGGTCGTGGCGCTAATCGGGGCCAACGGCGCGGGCAAGACGACGACGCTGCGGGCGATCTCGGGGCTGGTCAAGGCGATGGGCGGCTCCGTGCGGCTCGATGGAACGGACCTCGCCGGCATCTCGCCGACGGCGCGGGTCCGCAAGGGCATCGTCCACGTGCCCCAGGGGCGTGGGATCTTCTACGGGCTCACCGTGAGCGAGCACTTCCGGCTCGACGGCGTGCACGAGGGGGCGGACCTGGACGCCGCGTTCGCTCACTTCCCCGCCTTGCGCGATCTGCGGGGGAGGCGAGCAGGGCTGCTGTCCGGCGGAGAGCAGCAGATGCTCGCGATCGCGAGGGCGCTGAACCGGAGCCCGAGGCTGCTCCTGCTCGACGAGCTCAGCCTCGGTCTCGCCCCGGTGATCGTCGAGCGCCTGCTGCCCGTGGTGCGGCAGTTCGCGTCGACCCACGGGACCGCGGTGCTGCTGGTCGAACAGCACGTCCACCTCGCGCTCGAGATCGCGGATCGCGGCTACGTCCTCTCGCACGGAGAGCTCGTGGCCAGCGACAGCGCCGAGCGCCTGCGCGCGGACAGCACGCTACTGACCGCGAGCTATCTGGGCGAGCGGCGGGCCTAGGCTGCCCGCCCGTCCCGCGGTCATCAGCCAAGCAATCGCATTAGCGGGTAATATAAGCGCCTGATGGAGCAGGCCGAGACAAGGCGGAGCAGTCAGCTGGACGAGATCGCGGAGGCGCTCCCCCAGCGGACGTCGGCCTTGTCGCGGCTGTTCCTGACCCGATCGAGCGTGTGCGTGTCCCGCACGGAGGTCGGCGTGCTGCGCAACCTCAGCGCCGGGCCGCGGCGGATCACGGAGCTCGCGGCCGAAGAGCGGGTGACGCAGCCGGCGATCACGCTGCTGGTCAACCGCCTCGAGGAGCGCGGATGGGTCAAGCGGATCGCCGATCCGAGCGACGGCCGAGCGGTACTGGTCAGCCTGACCCCGGTCGGCGAGGGGGTATTCGAACAGCTGCGCGCCGAGTACCGCGCGCTCCTGCACGAGGAGATGGCGATGCTCGACGACTCCGAGGTGGCGGCGCTGGCGGCTGCGGTCGAAATCCTCGACAAGCTGATCGAGAGGCTGTCGCGATGAGCGCCAGGGCCGGGACGCCAGGCGAGAGCGGAAAGTTGCCGGCAGCGAACGGCGGCCCGCCGGCGGCGAACGGCGGGCCGCCGGGGACGCATCCCGACCGCTACAAGTGGATCGCGCTGTCGAACACCACGCTCGGCATCTCGATGGCGGTGATCAACCAGTCGATCGTGATCATCGCCCTGCCGGCGATCTTCCGGGGTATTCACCTCAACCCGTTGATCCCGTCGAACACGAGCTACCTGCTGTGGATGCTGCTCGGGTTCATGGTCGTGATGGCCGTGCTCGTCGTGAGCCTCGGCCGGGTGGGGGACATGTTCGGGCGCGTGCGGATGTACAACCTCGGCTTCGCGATCTTCACGGCGGGCTCGATCCTGCTGTCCGTGACGTGGCTGCAGGGAAGCGCCGGCGCGATGTGGATGATCGTCATGCGCGTCGTCCAGGGGATCGGCGCGGCGTTCCTGATGGCGAACTCCTCGGCGATCCTGACCGATGCGTTCCCGGCGGAGGAGCGGGGGCTGGCGCTCGGGATCAACATGGTCGCCGCGATCGCGGGCTCATTCATCGGGCTCGTTCTCGGGGGCGTGCTGGCACCCGTCGCGTGGCGGCTCGTGTTCCTGGTGTCGGTGCCGTTCGGGCTGTTCGGCACCGTGTGGGCCTACCTGAAGCTCGAGGACCGAGGGATTCGCAGCCCCGCGAAGATCGACTGGTGGGGCAACATCACGTTCGGCCTTGGGCTGATCGCCGTGCTCGTCGGAATCACCTACGGGATCCTGCCCTACGGCGGGCACAACATGGGCTGGACGGCGCCAGGCGTGATCGCCGCGCTCGCGATCGGCATCGTGCTGCTGACGTTGTTCGCGGTGATCGAGCGCCGGGTGGCCGCGCCGATGTTCCGGCTCGATCTGTTCAAGATCCGCGCGTTCAGCGGTGGGAGCGTGGCCACCTTCTTGGCCGCGCTGTCCCGCGGCGGGCTGATGTTCATGCTGATCCTTTGGCTTCAGGGGATCTGGCTGCCGCTGCACGGCTACAGCTTCAAGGACACCCCGCTGTGGGCCGGCATCTACATGCTGCCGCTGTCCGCCGGGTTCCTGATCGCTGGGCCGATCTCCGGGCGCCTGGCCGATCACTTCGGGGCACGGCCGTTCGCCACCGGCGGCATGATCGTGTCCGCGATCGGATTCCTGCTGTTAATCGCGCTCCCGATCAACTTCACCTACTGGCAGTTCGGGCTCGTGATCTTCCTGATCGGCGCCGCGATGGGCCTGTTCGCCGCTCCGAACCTGACCGGGATCATGAACAGCCTGCCGCCGGACCAGCGTGGGTCGGGCGCGGGGATGGCGGCCACGTTCCAGAACTCCGCGTCGGTGCTCTCGATCGGCGTGTTCTTCAGCCTGATCATCGTCGGCCTTTCCTCGACGCTCCCGGCCGTCCTCTACCACGGGCTCGCGTCGCACGGCGTGCCGCACGCGGCGGCGACCTCAGTCTCGAAGCTCCCGCCGGTCGGCAGCCTGTTCGCGTCGTTCCTCGGCTACAACCCGGTGGGCACGCTGCTCGCTCCGACTCTGCCGCACCTGCCGCACGCGACCGCCGCCTATCTGACCGGCCACAAGTTCTTCCCGACGCTCGTCTCTCACCCGTTCGCCACCGGGATCCACACCGTGTTCTATTTCGCCGCGGGATGCTGCGTGGTCGCCGCGATCGCATCCTGGATGCGCGGCGGGAAGTACTACTACAAGGCGGATGTGGCGGAGGTCGAAGAGGCGGAGCTGCTCGAAGTCGTCTGACCCGACGCAGGCGACTCAGGCCGCGGGAAGCCGCGTGTCGGGGGATTCGGCGCCGATCACCTCGGTGACCGGCACCCCCAGGGCACGAATCCTGGTCGGTAGGTCGAGGCTCCACCAGCGCGACAGGCGTGCCGGCAGCATCGAGACGATCACCTCGTCGAACCCCATCAGCTTGAGCGCATCCCGCACCGCCACGAGCGGATCCTGCGCGCCGACGACGGCGACGACCTCGGATCCGGCGGCGCGCGACAGCAGGGGCACGGCGGCCGCGATGCGCCGCTCCGCGTCGATGTCGCGTTGCTGCCGGTGGTACGTAATGCCCGGCACCATGCGGAGCGACGACGGCACCAGCAGCGTGAAGTTGCATGGCCCGCGGTCCGCGCGTGCGGCGACGGCTTCGATCAACTCGGGACTGTGGGCGGTCCGGCGCGCCAGGATCAGCACGCGGGCGGAGCTGTAAGCGGGCACGGTCTCATCAAAAGACGCGCGACGGCGCCGATTTGTTCCCGAGGCGTCGCCGTCTGCGGTACAACCGCAGACGGGAAGGACCCGCCACATGGTGGCGTCATCGAGTCAGTTGAACGAACAGCAAGGAGATGTGACTCGTGCATAGGACACCGAGGTTCACACTCGTGGCAATCGCTCTGGCGCTCGGCATCAGCGCCTGCGGTGGTTCGAGCGGGAGCAGTAGCAGCAGCAGTACTTCGGCGGCGAGTCCGCCCGCCAGCAGCAGCACCGCCACGAGCTCGCCGGCCACGTCGAGCACATCCGCGACGTCGGCCGCCTCGTCTTCGGCGAGCGCAAGCAGCTCACTCTCGATCGCGGCGGATCCATCGGGTGCCTTGAAGTTCACCAAGAGCACGCTCACCGCGAAGGCCGGAACGGTCACGATCAGCTTCACCAACAGCTCGCCGCTGGCCCACAACCTGACCGTCCAGCAAGGCACGAGCGGGCCGGTGCTCGGGGCCACCCCGACCTTCATGGGCGGGACCAAGACCCTGAAGCTGACCCTCAAGGCCGGCACGTATACGTTCTATTGCAGCGTTCCGGGTCATCGCGCCGCCGGAATGCAGGGAACACTCACCGTGCAGTGACGTGTCCGGGCCGCGCGCCTTCGCACTCGCCGTAATCGGTCTGCTGGTCCTGCCGGCGGTTGCGTCCGCGCATGCGCTGCTGATCTCGTCGAGCCCGTCGCCTGGAGCGGGACTCGGCGCCGCGCCGGCCGCGATCACCGCGACGTTCAGCGAGCCGCTGAATCGCCCGCTGAGCACGCTCACGTTGACCACGTCGGGGGGCCGCGTGGTCCGCGCGACCGTCACGGGCGACGGCCCAACGCGGCTCGTCCTGACGCCGGTTCTACGTCTGCAGCGCGGGGTCTACGAGGTGCGCTGGCGAACCGTCTCCGCGGACGATGGGCACACCGCTCAAGGCTCGTACTCGTTCGGGGTGCGAGCCTCCGTGCTGGGTCCAGCCGTGTCCGCCGCGCCCGGCCCGCTCGCCGACGGCGGCTGGCTACGCGCGTTGCTGGACGCGATCTTCGACGGGGCATTGATCCTGTTCTGCGGAAGCGTGTTCTGCGGCGCGCTGCTGTCAGCACCCGGCTCGGGTCCGGCCGCGTGGTTGGTGCCGGACGAGAGTCGCCGCGAAGTCGGCCGTCGGCACTGGCGGAGGACGGTCGCGATCGGTTTCGCGGCGGTGTTGTTCTCGCTGGTCGCGACGGTGGCTGACGCGGCCCATGCCGGCGGTGGGATCAGCGGCCGAGCGCTGCATGACTATCTCGTCTCCGACTTCGCCGGATATACACGTCTGGCGGTGCCGGCGATGCTGCTGCTGTCGGTCGTGATGGCGGCGCGTGGGGCTCCCCGGTGGGCGAGCGGTCCGGCCGTGCTGGCGCTCGCGGCGGTCGCCGCCGGCGGGCACTCGAGCTCGGCCCGTCTCAGCGGGGTCGCTTTCAGCGCTGACCTCGTTCATCTGATCGCCGCGTCGGTGTGGCTCGGCGGAATCGCGGTGATTGCGATCGCATGGGTGCCGCGGCTACGGGACCTGGGCGCCGCCGGCCGCCGGCGGATCGTCGAGGTCGTGCTGCCGCGGTTCGGCGCGGTCGCTCTGCCGGCGTTCTTCGCGCTCGTGGTCGCGGGCGGGCTCAACGCCGTGGCCGAGCTCGGATCGCCGCAGGCCTTGTGGAGCACCGGCTACGGGCGCGTGCTGCTGGTGAAGACGTCGCTGGTCGGCGTGCTGGCACTGCTCTCCTACAGACACGCGCTGCGCTTGCGGCCGCGGTTGCTGGCCTCGCGCGAGTTCGACGTTCGACTCGAGCGGCGCCACTGGCGGCTGCTGGCGTCAGAGCCGATCGTGAGCGCCGGGATCGTCCTCGCCGCGGCGCTGCTGCTGGCATACGCGCCGCCGATCGATGCCGCCGAGCAGGTGGCGGCAGCGGGTTCCATCTCGGCGGCGACGGTGCTCGAGACCTCCGCCGAGGGGTCGCAGCTGTCGATCGCCGGGGAAGCCGGGCCGTACATCGTCAACGCACTCGTCAGTCGCCGCGGGCGAGGGGCGAGCGTCGAGGTTCGGACGCTGGACGCCCTTCAGCATTCGGTCTCGCTCCCCGTTCACGTTGCGGGGAGCGTGAGCGGTGGTCGGTGCGGCGCCGGTTGCACCCGACTTGTGCTCTTGGGGTTCCCCGCAACCCTTGCCGTCGAGGTCGGCGCGCGTGGCCACGTCTATCGGGTGTTCCTGCCGGTCCGATATCAGCCCGGCGGCGAGGCGGTCGCGCGCCGGCTGCTCGCTCTGGTGGAGCGCCGTCAGGGGAAGCTTCGTTCGGTCGCGATCCGCGAGACGCTCGGCAGTGGGGTGGGGGCGCCGGAGGTGACCGCCTACCAGGTCGGGACGCCCGATCGATTCGCCTACCGGCTCTCCCGTGACGGGCGCGTCGTGAGCGACACGACGATCGTCGGCACGCACGAATGGACCCGCGCAGCCGGCCAGAAGCGCTGGCAGGCGAGCGTCTACGGCGGCGGCGGTCCGCCGTTCTCCGCCGCCGGCTACCTCGGATGGTGGACGCCGTTCGCGGGGCAGCCGCAGCTGCTCGATCGCTTCCGCGTAGGCGCGGACGACCGGGCCGACGTCGCGGCCGTCAGCCGGATACCGGGCCTCGGCACCGTCTGGCTGCAGATCGCGATCGACGTCACCCACCGCCGGGTGCTGCAGATCGGGATGATCACGACGGCCCACTTCATGACCCAGACGTGGGGCGCGTTCAACGCCGGCAAGCCGATCGAGCCGCCGCCGACGGATCTGGTCGTCGGCAGCGGCTGACGACGCCGACATGCGGCTCTCGTGCCGGGCGCGGTCGTGCATGAGGCAAAGGTCGCGATCTCCGCTGCAGGAGCTACCTGGGACGAGGTCGAACTGATACCGCAGTCTCCCGAGTCATCCGACTCGTAGACGGAGTTGCCCCCAGGAGCCGCGGCCGAGCGTTGGCATTGCCCCGCCACGCTTCGGCAGTGTCCGCGGAACCGCACGAGCGGCGGCCTTCGAGGCCGCCGCTTAGTGCTTAAAGCAGCTCTGAGATCAGCTCGGCGGCGCGAGTGGCGCCGTCGGTGGCGACCGGCGGGTAGTCGACCTCGCGGCCGATCTCCTGCGCGATCGCCGCCGCGATCGCGTCCGGGGGCGAATCCCGGTAGTCCATCCGGCGCCCGGCGCCATATCGCTCGAGCCGGTGGCGGACGTGCAGGTTCTGCTCGAAGTGGTGCTCGAGCGGGAAGTAGATGAACGGGCGCCGCGTGGCGGTGAGCTCCATCGTCGTGGTCAGCCCACCCTGCACGATCGCGAGGTCGCACGCGGCCAGGTGGCGGTAGAGGTCGTGCACGTAGGGCCAGATCTCGAGCCCGTCCGCCGTCGGCAGCGTGTCGGGGTCGATCCGCGGGCCGGCGACGACGATCATCCGCAGTCCGGGGACGAGCCGCTTGGCCTCCGGGTAGCTCGCGATCACGCGCCGGAGCAGCTCGCTTCCGACGCCCGAGCCGCCAACCGTGACGATGCACACGCGCTCGCCGGCGCCGTAGCCGAGCGCCGCGCGGAGCGCCTCGCGGTCGGCGACCGTCGACGGATCAAACCCCGTGATGTAGCCGGTGAAGCCGAAGTGGTGCTCGGTCCACTCGCGGATCGGCGGCAGCCCGGCGCCGAAGCGCCCGGCGACGATGTCCTCCGGATCGCCGACGAACAGCGACCGGTCGCGCACGCGGGGATAGCGAGCGATCTGCTCGAGCATCTCGGCGTTGTAGTCGCCGGTCAGGAACGCCTCGCGCCCGCCGCCTTCATCCATCGGGAGCCAGCCGACGAAGTCGCTCAGCCACACGTAGGCGGCCGATTTCAGCTCCGGGTTCTCGTGCAGGAAGTAGTCGAGCTCCCATGCCTCGTCGCCGATCCAGAGGTCGTACTGCTCGTCGCGTACGAGGTCGTGGAACACCATGAAGTTGGCGACGAGGATCTCGTCCATTCGCCGGAACGCGTCGAACACGTTCAGCATGTGCTCGCGCGCCTCGGATTGGATGTGGGCGGACTCGCCGGCGAGCTGTCCGCTGGCGGGGTGGATCCGCTCGCCGTGCGTCTCGAGCACCTCGGTCACCGGGTGCTGAGCGAGCCAGTCGATCTCGAGATCGGGGCGAAGCCTGCGGAGCTCCTGCGCGATGGCGACATCGCGGCGGGCGTGGCCGAGCCCGATCGGCGAGGAGATGTACAGCGCCCGCCTCGGTCGACACGCGGCCCGCGTCCAGCGGCGGGGCGGCGGCGGGCCGATGAAATCGCGCAGGAGCAGGTTCAGCCTGACCGGGTCACGGGAGTTCGGGATGTGGCCGGCGCCCTCGACCGTCACGAGCTCGCCGCCGGTGGCCTCCGCCAGTGCCTCGCCCTGCGCGAGCGGCCGGATCTCGTCGCGGTCACCGTGAATCACCAGGGTCGGGCACCGTACCCGTGCGCACATCGAGCGGAAATCCTCGCCGCGTGGCACGCCGATCCCGCGGGTCGTGTCCGCCAGCGTCTCCGGCGATGTCTCGAGTGCCCAGCCGATGCAGTCTTCAATCTGCTTGGTCGAATGCGGCTCGTTGATGCACTTGGCGAAGAAGAACTCGAGGAACCCGAGGTAGTCCCGTGTCCAGTAGTGGCTGTTGTACTTCGCCCAACCCTCGTCGGTGTCGAGCGGCTCGTCGAACGGGTGCGTGTCGCGCTCGGGGTAGCCCGCGGCCAGCCGAACCGCAGGACCGATGTAAACGATCCCGTCGACACGCTCGGGATGATTGGCGGCGAGGATCGTCCCCCACAGTGCCGCGCAGGACACTCCCACGAGCGTTGCCCGCTCGGTGCCGGTCGCGTCCAGGACCGCGAGCGCATCGGCGGCGAACTCGTCGGTGCTGTTAGCCTCGGCGCCGGCCGGCCGGTCCGAGCGGCCGTTCCCTCGCCCGTCGAACGTGACGACCCGGAAGTGCCGGGCGAGGTACGGGATCTGCATCTTCCAGGAACGCGAGTGGACGATCGACCAGGTCGGCAGCAGCAACACCGCCGGCTCGCCGTCGCCGTACCGCTCCCAGAAGATCCGCACCCCGTCGCGCTCGGCATATCCCTCGGCGTCGGGATATCGGGCGCGAGTCTGCTCGCGCCGGCCGGCGCCCGCGAGCTCGCCCCGGCTCGCGGGTGCCGTTACGGCCGGTTCTGCGGTGTTGGTCAAACCCTCGTTTCAAATACCAGATTGAACGGGGTCTCCGCGGCGCGGCGGAAGCGCGTGAAGCCGCCCGCTTCCACCACGTCGCGGATTCGCGCCTCGCCTGCTTGCGCCCCGAGCGCGAGGCCGACGTCCTGCGAGAGCGATGCCGGCGTGCACAGCAGCGTGGAGAACCCGTAATACGTGCGTCCGACCGGGTTGAGGTTGTCCTCGACGCGGTCGCCCGCGTTGGGCTCGACGATCATCCAGGTGCCGTCCGACGCGAGCGCCGAGTGGACGTGGCGCGCGGCGCCGACCGGATCGCCCATGTCGTGCAGGCAGTCGAACACCGTCACGAGGTCGTAGCCGGTGCCGCTGAAGCTGGCCGCCGGCTCGACGTTGAACGTGACCCGATCGGCGACGCCGGCGTCCTGGGCGCGGCGGCGCGCGGTCTCGATCGATCCGTCGTGATAGTCCGACCCCACGAACGTTGAGTTCGGGAAGGCCTGCGCCATCAGGATCGTCGAGGCCCCGTGGCCGCAGCCGACGTCGGCGACGAGCGCGCCGCGCTCGAGCTTCTCGAGGACACCGTCGAGCGCGGGCAGCCACTCGGCAACGAGATGCGCGTTGTAGCTCGGGCGGAAGAAGCGCTCGCACCCCTCGTGGACGTCGTGGACATGATCGCCCCAGCCGAGTCCAGCTCCGCTACGGGCTACCTCGGTGATCCGCGGGGAGTCGATGATCGAGCCGATCGCGGTCTGGAAGAGGCCCGGCAGATACGCGGGGCTGTCCGGTTCGGTGAGCGCGACCGTCTGCTCTGGCGGCAGGCTGTAGAGGCCACTGTCAGGGTCATAGTGGACATAGCCGCCCGCCGCCTGGGCGTTCAACCACTCCCGGACGTACCGTTCGGCCGAGCCCGTGCGCTCTGCCAGTTCCGCCGGCGACAGGCCGCCGGCGCCGGCCAGCGCCCGATACCAGCCGAGCTTGTCGCCCATCACCACCAGCGCCGCGTTCAACGTGGCTCCGACTTCGTCCACCGCACGGAAGACGAACTGCATGAGCTTGTCGCCGTCGACCGCGACGGGCTCCTCGATTGTGCTCATGATTTCCCTCCTAGGGTCGTTTCCGGCGAGGCTAGAGTTGAAGCTACAGCCCTCGCTTCCGGGGGGCACCTAGTCTTCGGGGGTTGCGTTTGGCATGGCATCGGGTGGTTTGATTCCGGTGGTGCTGGTCGGTCGTGACCGGGAGCGCCAGGCGATCGAGCGGGCGCTCGAGAGCGCGCGCTCGGGCATCAGCGCGACGCTTGCGCTGGTGGGGGAGGCCGGGATCGGGAAGACGGCGCTGCTCGACGACGCGGCTGCCCGCGCCTCCGGGATGCGCGTCCTGCGCGCGCGCGGGATCGAGTCCGAGGCCCAGATTCCGTTCGCCGCTCTGCTCGAGCTGCTGCGGCCGGCGCTGGCGATGCTCGATCGGATCCCGGAGCCACAGGCCGTTGCGCTCGAGGGTGCGCTCGCGCTGCGGCGCGGCCCAGCTCAGGAGCGGTTCGCGGTCGGGGCGGCCACCCTCAGCCTGCTCGCGGCGTACGCCGAGGAGATCCCCGTGGCGGTCCTGGTCGACGATGCCCACTGGCTCGACGGCTCGAGCGCACAGGCGCTGCTGTTCGCGTTCCGCCGGCTCGTGGCCGACCCGATCGCGGTCTTGATCGCAGTCCGGGACGGCGATCCGTCGCTCCTCGACGGGGCCGATCTGCCGACGTTGCGGCTCACCGGGCTGTCCAGCGGCGAGGCGGCGACGCTTCTGCACGGGCTGACGCCGGCGGCCGCCGAGCGCCTGCACGGAGCCACCGCCGGCAACCCGCTTGCGCTGATCGAGCTCGCCGACGACGGTCACGACCTCGCGCTCGCACCCGAGGGGGCGCCGGTGCTCGTGTCCGCGCGCATCTCACGCGCATTCCTGCGGCGCGTCGACGAGCTCGACGAGACCGCCCGTACGGCGCTGGTGCTGGTGGCGACGAGCGACAGCGGCGATCTGCCGATGCTCGAGCGAGCTGCGGACCGTCTCGGAATCGATCTGGACGCGCTGGCGGTCGCCGAGGCCGGCGGGCTGGTCACGCTGAAGCCGGGGTCGGTCGAGTTCCGTCACCCGCTGGCCCGGTCGGCGATATACGCCGCAGCTACCGCCGAGGAGCGGCGCGCAGCCCACCGTGCACTAGCCGCAGCGCTGCCCGACCGCGACATCGATCGGCGTGCCTGGCACCTCGCCGCAGCCGCCGTCGGGACGGACGACGCGGCGTCGGTGGCGCTCGAACAGGCCGGGCTGAGGAGCCGCGACCGGAGCGCGTACGCGACGGCCGCGGCCGCGTTTGAGCGGGCGGCGCCACTCGCCGCCGACACGGAACGGCGCGCCCGGCTCCTGCTTGGCGCCGCCGAGTCCGCGTGGCACGCGGGCCTGGCCGAACGCGCCGGCGCGTTGCTGGAGGAGGCCCGGGCGTGTGCGGTCGACCCGGACACGGTCGTGGCGATCGACCAGCTCTCGGGCCACATCACGGTTCGCCGCGGTCCCGTCATGCGCGGGTATGAGATTCTGACGGCGGCGGCTGCCCGCGCCGATCCAGAGCGCGCCGTCGCCATGCTCGCCGAGGCGGCCGGCGCATGCTTCACCGCGGGCAAGCCCGCCGACATGCTGTCGGCGGCCGAACGGGCCCACGCCGCGCTGTCCGACGACGCCTCGGTCCGCTCCCGTTTCATGGCGGACACCGCCCTCGGGATGGCCAGAGTGCTTGGCGGCGATGCGGCCGCCGGCGCCGAGGCGCTCCACCGAGCGGTTGCGCTCGCGGACGGCGCGCCGGAGCTCAAGGACGACCTCCAGCTGCTTCCGTGGCTGACGCTCGGTCCGATCTTCCTTCGAAAGGCCGACGTGGGGCGGGCGGCGCTCGCGCAGGCGCTCCAAACCGCGCGAGCTCGCGCCGCGCTCGGCGGGCTCCCGTTCGTGCTCTTCCTGCTCGCTCGCGACCAAGCCACCTCCGACCGCTGGGCGGTCGCCGAAGCCACCTACCAGGAAGCGATCGGCATCGCGCGCGAGACCGACCAGCGCACCGATCTCGGCTTCGGCCTCTCCGGCCTCGCCTGGCTGCAGGCCCGGCGCGGCCGGGAGGAGGAGACCCGAGCGCTGGCCGCCGAGGCGATCGGGCTGTCGGTCGAGCTCGGAGCGCGGCTGTACGAGGTGTGGGCGACCGCCGCGCTCGGCGAGCTCGAGCTCGGGCTCGGTGACGCCGCGCGGTCCGCCGAGCACTTCGAGGATCAGCGCCGGCTGCTGCGCGAGCTCGGGATCACCGACGTCGATCTCTCTCCCGCGGCCGAGCTCGTCGATGCCTACGTCCGGCTCGGTCGCGTCAACGACGCCGAGCTGGTCGCGGCCCAGTTCATGACCGCGGCAGAGGCAAAGGGGCAGCCGTGGTCATTGGCGCGCGCACTGCGCTGCCGCGGTCTGGTGGCCGGCGACGCCCACTACGCCGAGCAGTTCGAGCGGGCGCTCTACCTCCACGCCCACACGCCCGACGAGTTCGAGACCGCCCGCACGCGGCTCGCGTACGGGCAGCGTCTGCGGCGGGCCCGAAATCGCGTCCTGGCCCGCGATCAGCTCCGGGCGGCCGTCGACACGTTCGAGCACCTCGACGCCAAGCCGTGGGCCGAACAGGCGCGCAACGAGCTGGCCGCGACCGGCGAGACGGTGCGGCGGCGCGATCCCAGCACGGTCGACGAGTTGACCCCGCAGGAGCTGCAGATCGCGCTGCTGCTGGCGGGCGGGAGGACGACCCGGGAGGCGGCGGCCACGCTCTTCCTCAGCCCGAAGACGATCGAGTACCACCTCCGCCACGTCTACCAGAAGCTCGACATTCACTCGCGCGAGGAGCTCGCGGTGTCGCTGGCGGAGCGACCGGCCGAGGCAGATGAGCAGGGCAAGGACCCGCTCACCTGAGCTGCGAGGAGGCCGGTCAGGTGGTCTGGCCGGCGACGACGGCCGGCTCCGAGGCGGTCATCTCCGGGTAATCGCCGTCGCCTGAGATCATCGCGTGCAGGTGGCGGGCGATCTCCCGCCACCGCCCGTGGTCGTCGAAGCGGACCGTCGTGAGCCGAGGGCGCATCTGCTCGGCCGCGGGGCTGTCGTCGCACCCGATCACCGCCATCTCGTCTGGGAGTGCCACGCCGCGGTCACGGAGCACCTCGAGAGCGACGATCGCCTGCTCGTCGTTGAACACGTAGATGCCGGTGGCGCGCTTGGAGCGGTCGAGCTCGGCGGCGAGCGCACGTTCGATCGAGTCCCGGCGCACGGGGACGGTCACCGATCGGAGCGACAGTCCGTGCTCTCGGGCGGCGGCGGTGGCGCCGGACATACGCTGCTCGACGAGCCGGCGCACGTCCGGGTCATCGGGCATGAGCGCGAGCACGCGACGGTGACCGCGGCTGGCGAGATGCTCGACCGCCAGCCGCCCGATCCGCGCCTGCTCCACCACGTAGGTGTAGACGTGCGGAAGCGGCTGCTGGTCGAACGCGACCACGCCGCGCGCGCCGAACGCCTGAAGCCGTGGGACCACCTCCGGGGACAGCTCGGCTCCCGGCGCGATCACGCCGACGGGATGGACCCGCTGGCTGGCCCGCGCGAGGCTTCGTGGATCCGAACGCTGGAAGTGGACCAGCGGCGTGTAGCCGAGCTGCTCGAGCGCCTCGACGATCGTGCTGATCGCCTCCGCGACGGGCGGACCGATCGGCCAGTTCGGTATCTCCACCAGCACGATCTCGGTGCGGCCCGCGCGCAGCGCGAGCGCGACCGCGTTGGGCTCGTACCCGAGGCGCTCGGCGACCTCGAGCACGCGGTCACGAGTCGCGGGCGTGATCCGGTGCTTCTCGTCGGCGCCGTTCAGGACGTAGCTGACGGTGGCGCGGGAGACGCCGGCGGCGGCGGCGACATCTCTGGAGGTCGGCCGCTTTGCGTGAAGTACGCCGCGAGACTTGGCCTGGGCCACGCACCCAGTCTAAGAGCGCCGATGATGGGCAGGCGCGCGTCTACCCGCCGACGTTGAACTGGCGCGAGGTGCCGATCACCTTGCCGTGCGCGTCCAGCGCCTGCACGGTGAACGTCTTGTAGGACTGGCTCACCGGGATCGCGGTCTCGAACGCGGACTTGGCGGCGGTGGCGACGGGGGTCTGTCCACCGGCGCTGGACAGCACCTTCCACGACGTGACCTCGGTGGCGCCGTTCCAGCTCGCGTAGACCGTGGTCTTGCCGTCCTTTCGGCGGGCGGCGGCGGCGGGCGCGGTCAGCGGCAGCCCGACCCACGGCTCCACCTCGGCGCGGTAGGTGATGTCGGATCCGGGGAGACGCGCGTCCAGGAGCATGTCGCCCGACGCGCTGTACTCGGTGATGAAGGGCGACGAGCCCCAGCCCACCATCTCGTTCCGGTTGGCGAGCGGCTCGAGGCTGCCCATGTAATCCGAGTCGAAGTTCGAGCCGTGGCTGTACTGGCCGGCGAACGTCGCGGTGTGTGCTTTCTGGTCGAGCTTGAGCACGAGCCCGCGGGAGGCCCCCGTCGGCGAGACGTAGGTGCCTCCGCCGGTGATCTGGCAGCAGTGATCGTCGAACATCGTGATCAGCGGCGAGCCGGGATACGTGGCCACGTCGTGCTGCCACTGGAAGTCCGCACCAGGGCCGATCTTGAAACTCGAGTGCGGCCCGCCGAGCGTCCATTCGATCTTCCCGGTGGCGATGTTGACCTTGTAGACGGCCCACGTATCGCGCATCGACACGACGAACGATCCGTCGCCGGGCAGGTCGATCGCGTTGACGTGGTAGGCGTCCCAGGGGAACCCGTTCGTGGGAAGCGACGCCTTGGAATCGCCCAGCGGGATGTGATCGAGCGCATCCCAGCTGCGGATCAGCTTGCCGGTGTTCAGGTCGTATTCCTGGACGGCGGAGTCGATCAGCGCGCCGTTGTAGGCGCCGCCGTATTTCGACAGGTCCATCGGGAGGTTCTTGTTCGCGGTCACCCAGGCGTCGTGGCCGCGGATGACGATCTCGTGCAGCGTGAGCACCCAGCCGTTGGTCGCGTGCAACGTCGCCACCGTCTGGTAGTGCTGGTTGACGATCACGTACTCGCCGCTTTCGGTGGCGCCGGTGTTCGTGACCACGCCCTGCCACCACGCCAGCACCGGCTTGCCGCTGTAGACCTGGAGGCTGAGGTTGCCGGCGACCGCGCTGGTGGGCACCGGCTTGAACCACACCGGCTGGAGGCTGTTGTCGAGGATCAGAGGCCCGCTCTGGCCGGTTATCGGCGGGTGGCTGAGGTCGTAGAAGTTCGTCATCAAGATGTAGCCGGGTGCGAGCTTGCTCGAGGCGGTCTTGATGTCGGTGCGAATCACCGGCGGACGGAGCGCCGGCTCCGTCACGTAGCTGTAGGTGTTGTCGGTCGTATACGCACCGATCGGAGCGCCATGAGAGCCGCCGAACGCAAACGCGATCGCGACGAACGCGGCGACGATCCCGGTCACGCCGATCGCGATCGGGATGCGCTTCGTGATCGGGCCCTGCGCGGCGGCGCCCACCCTGGGCACGAGCGCGAACGTGACCAGCGCGGCCGCGGCGCACAGCCCGGCGCCGATGAAGTAGCCGAGCCGGAAGCCGTCCGTCAGGGCCTGGGGCACGCTGTGGCCCCGGCCGATCAGGTGGCTCGAGAGCGACGTCGCCAGCGTGATCAGGACGGCGAGCCCGAGGCCGCCCCCGACCTGGCGGGAGGTGTTCACGAGCCCCGAGGCGAGACCTGCCTGTCCCTGCTTGGCTCCCTGGGTGGCGGCGATCGTCGACGGCACGATCGACATGCCGATACCCGCCGCCGTGAGCATTCCGGGAAGCACGACGTAGAGGATCGGGCTGCCGCTGGCCGCGATCTTCGTGAACAGCAGCATCCCGAACGTCATCATCGTCAGTCCGCCGCCGAGCACTGCACGTACGCCGAAGCGGCTGACGAGCTTGCCGGCGCTGCGCGCGACGACCATGATCGTCAGCGCCATCGGCAGGAAACACAGGCCGGCGTGGAGCGGCGAGAGCCCGAGGACCTGCTGCAGGTACAGCGAGCTAATGAACCACATCGGGAACAGCGCCGCGCTGAACAGCAGCACGATGCCGTTGGCGACATTGAGCGGCTTGGTCAGGTCCTTGAACGGAATCAGCGGATCGGAGGCAAAGCGCGACTCGATCAGGCCGAACACCGCCAGGAGCGCAAGCCCGACGAGGATCGGCCCGAGCGCCGGCCCCGCGTGCCAGCTGCGCAGGCCGGCCTGCACGACGCCGTAGACGAGCACCATCTGGCCGAGGGTGAGCGTCACCGCGCCGGCGATGTCGAAGCTCCGGCCGGCGACGTCCCGGCGGCGATCGGCTACGACCGCGTAGGCGATGAGGGCGGTGGCGAACCCGATTGGGGGGTTGATCAGCAGCACCCAGCGCCAGCTGAGCGTCTCGGTGATGATCCCGCCGAACAGCACGCCCGCGGCGCCGCCGGCGCCATTCATCGCCGCCCACAGGCCGATCGCGCGGTGCAGTTGCGGGCCGGGCGGGAATGACGAGGTGATGATCGCCAGGGAGGACGCGGCCATGAACGCGCAGCTGAACCCCTGAACGCCGCGGGCGATCACCAGCATCTGGCTGTTGACCGACAGGCCGCCGACGAGCGAGGTGGCGGCGAACAGGACGAGCGCGGCGACGAACACCCGCCGCTGCCCGAGCGCGTCGGCGGCGCGGCCGCCGAGCATGAGGAATCCGGCGAACGTGATCGCGTAGGCGTCGACGACCCACTGTAGGTCGGCCGAGCTGAAGTTGAGGCTCGACTGGATCGAGGGCAGCGCGACGTTGACGATGCTCAGGTCGAGGATCACCATGAACTGGGCCACGCAGCAGACCACGAGGATCCACATCGAGCGCGAGCCCAGCCCGGCTCCGGGCGGACTCGCGGGCGTCTGGGCGCCGCCGTTCGTCGGGGCGTCAGCGCCCGCGGGAGCGCGAGCGTCGCCGTCTACTACTGCCGCCCCACCCGCAGCCGAGCCGTCGGTGTCCCGGGGAGCAGACGAAGTTTCAGATGCCTCCATCCGCGTCCATAGCTTACCCTGAGGACGTGGCGGAACGGGCAGCGAGAGTCCCGGGCGTGCCTGTTAGGCGATTCCGAAACGTTTCGCCGCCGGGGGTGTCTTGTAATGTGAACGCTGTTATTTTCGAGCAAGGACTGGAGCCGGATTTATGAAAAAAGCGCTGCTCAGCACGATTTTGGCCGCTGTGGCGATAGCGGGGTGCGGCGGCGGCGGTTCGTCTTCGACCAGCTCGAGCAACGCGGCGGCGTCGACACCCGTCACCACATCGACGACATCGACGACATCGACGACATCGACTACGACCACGACCAAGCCGAAGGTTCACCACACGCCCGCCCACAAGGCGTCAACGACGACCACGCACTCGGCGCCGCCACCGGTGACCACGAACTCGGCACCGCCGGTCACGACTACGTCTGCGCCCAAGCCGACCACCACGCCGCCGGCGCCGGTGGTCGCTCCGCCCAAGACGACCACCGCCACCACTCAGACCACGAGCACCGGTCCCCAGGGCTACACCAGCACCAACCAGGGGTACTAGGAGCGCCGGCGCAGGCGGCAGCCTCCGGCGCGCTGTTCGTGCTCGTCGCCGGCCCGCCCGCCTCGGGCAAGAGCTCGCTGGCCGCCCCGCTCGCGACCGGGCTCGGGCTGGCGCTGCTGGCCAAGGACGAGATCAAGGAAGCCCTGATGGGCGTGCTGGGGCCGCCCGCCTCGGTAGAGGAGAGCCGGCGGCTCGGCCGCGCGGCGGTGATGTCGATGCTCGCGCTGGCGAGGTCGGCTCCGGGCGCGGTGCTCGATAGCACGTTCTATCCGTACACGGTTCCGCACCTCGAACGGCTGCCGGGGACGGTGATCGAGGTGCGCTGCCGCTGCCCGCGCGAGCTCGCGCAGGCCCGTTACCGAGCCAGGAGCGAGACCCGGCATGCCGGGCACCTCGACGACGAGCGGCCGCCCGAGGAGCTCTGGAACGAGCACCACCTGGAGCCGCTCGGCCTGGGGCCGCTGATCGAGGTCGACACCACGCTCCCGGTGGACGTAAAGCCACTGGCGGAACGGATCAGGGCTATGGCGGGCCGCCCGATTTGAGCCGTGCGGCCCGCCTGCCCGTGAGCCCGCGGGCGGACGAATCGCGGGCTCAGGTCGTGAGCCACACGGAGGTGTCGCGGGGCACCCGCCCGTCATCGGTCAGCGGCCCGCTTGCCATCAGCAGCTCCGCTCCGTCGGGCACGGCCACAGGATCGCCGGAGAGGTTGACGATGCACGCGAATCCAGGCTCCCGAGCGAACGCCAGCGCGCCGGCCGGCGCCTCCAGCCAGCGAAGCGTGCCGTCGCCGAGTGCCGGCTGCGCGCGACGGAGGTGCAGTGCGCGACGGTAGAGCTCGAGCATCGAGCGCTCGTCGCCCGTCTGCGCGTCGACGGTCAGCTCGCCCCAGGCCGCCGGCTGAGGGAGCCAGGGCGGCGTGCTTGCGTTGTGCGGGCTGAAGCCGAACGGCGGCTCCTCGCCCGACCACGGGATCGGGACCCGGCAGCCGTCGCGGCCGCGCTCGGTCCGGCCGGACTGCTCCCACCCCGGGTCCTGCAGGACCTCCTCGGGAAGGTCTTCGACCTCCGCGAGGCCGAGCTCTTCGCCCTGATACACGTACGCGCCGCCCGGAAGCGCCAGCATCAGCAGTGCGGCGGCCCGCGCCCGCCGACGGCCGACCGCAAAGTCGGCGGGCAGATCGACGAGGTCGGTGAGCTTGCGCATAGGCCGGACGCCCTGGGGACGGGCGTAGCGCGACACCTCTCTGACGGTGTCGTGGTTGGACAGAACCCAGGTGGCCGGTGCGCCGACCGCCTCGTGCGCCGCGATGGAGGCGATGATCGACTCGCGCATCGGTTCGGCTTCCCACGGCGCCAGCAGGAAGTCGAAGTTGAAGGCGGTGTGAAGCTCGTCGGCGCGGACGTACTGGGCGAGGCGCTCGGGGTGGTGCACCCAGGCTTCCGCCACGAACACGCGCGGATCCTCGTAGGTGTCGGCCAGCGAGCGCCACGACCGGTAGATCTCGTGGACCTCGTCCCGGTCCCAGTGGGGATGGTCGACGACCTCGGGGCCCACCGGCGGCCAGACGATCGAGCCGACGTCGGGCAGACCGTCGGCCTTGGCCAGGCCGTGGGCGACGTCGATCCGGAAGCCGTCCACCCCGAGGGCGAACCAGAACCGCATCGTCTCGTTGAACTCCTCCTGCACCTCGGGGTTGGTCCAGTCGACGTCAGGCTGCTCGGGCGTGAACAGGTGCAGGTACCACTGGCCGGGATGGCCGTCGACCTCGTTGACGCGGGTCCAGGCGAGCCCGCCGAAGTTGCTCGTCCAGTCGTTGGGGGGCGTGCTCCCGCCCGGCCCGCGGCCGTCGCGGAAGATGAACCGGGCCCGCTCGGGCGACCCCGGCGAGGCGGCCAGCGCCTCCTGGAACCAGCGATGCTTGTCCGAGACGTGGTTGGGGACGATGTCGAGCAGGACCCGGAGCCCGAGGTCGTGCGCTTCGGCGATCATCGCCTCGGCATCGGCCAGCGTGCCGAACAGCGGCTCGATCGCGCGGAAGTCCGACACGTCGTAGCCGGCGTCCTTCATCGGGGACGGGTACCAAGGGTTGATCCAGAGCGCGTCGATGCCGAGGCCCGCCAGGTACGGCAGCCGCGAGCGCAACCCCGGGATGTCGCCGATGCCGTCGCCGTCACCATCGGCGAAGCTGCGGATGTAGACCTGGTAGATGACCGCGCTGCGCCACCAGAGCGCGCCGTTCTCGGCGGGGCCGCCGCCCGTCATGCCACTGTGATCCTGGTCGACATCGGGAGCAGCGCCGAGGACGAGCCCGCCGCGAGGTCGAACGCGCCGGGCTCGAGGACCCAGCGTCCCTCCTCGACGCCCCAGTGCTCGAACGCCCGCGGGGGCACGATGATCGTGGCGCTCGCCTGCTCGCCGGGCTCCGCCCGCACCGACGCGAAGCCGACGAGCCATCTGACCGGCCGCTGCACTGCGCTGTCCGGGCGGCTCGCGTAGACCTGGACGACCTCACGGCTGCGCCGCCGCCCGGTGTTCCGGACCGCGACCGTGATCCGGACGGCCGCGCCCGGTTGCGCGTGGCGCGGCGCGTCGATCGACTCGTACTCCCAGGACGAGAAGCCCAGGCCGTGTCCGAAGGGGAACAGCGTGGTGCGGTCGTCGCGCTGCCGGTCGCGGTAGCCGACCGACAGGCCCTCGTCGTACTGCAGCACGCCGTCGATCGGACGGGTGGAAGGCAGTCCCGCCTCCGCGGCCGGCCACGTCGTCGGCAGCCGTCCGCCGGGCTCGGCCAGCCCGAGCAGGACGTCCGCCAGGGCGTTCCCGAACTCCTGGCCCGGGAACCAGGCGATCAGCACCGCGGCGACGTCCCGCGCCCACGGCATCAGCACCGGAGCGCCCGCGTTGACCACCACGATCGTGTTCGGGTTCGCGGCGGCGACCCGCCGCACGAGTTCGTCCTGGCGACCGGGCAGCGACAGCGAAGCGCGGTCGAAGCCCTCGCTCTCCACCTCTTCGGTGGTGCCGACGACGAGGATGACGACGTCCGCCCCGCGTGCGACGGCGATCGCGTGCTGGATCTCGTGATCGTCGCCGCGGTAGGGCGGCGCCAGGTTCAGCTGAAAGTTCACGCCGACCGAGCCCGGCTCATCCGGAAGCGGTCCGAGCTCGTGCGCGAGCAGGATCGCGATCTCCTCGCCGGCGGCCAGCGGGGCGTCGTGGGTCGCCTGCGGCGGCACCATGATCCCCTCGACGATGTCGGCGCCGGGGCGCAGCTCGAGCTGCTCGTCGAACGCGATCTCGCCCTCGACCGACATCCAGTAGCGGCCGATCCCGGACGCCCCGATGGTGTACGTGCCGGGCTCGGTCGCGCGCACCACGGCGTTGACCTCGATCCGCGCGATCGGGCCCTCGTGGTCGAACGAGCCGAGCCACGTGAAGGCGCAGCCGGGGCGTCGCTCGCTCGCCAGCACCGTTCCGTCCGCATCGAGGAAGCGAACTTCGACTCCCGGTTCGCCGCTGCCGGGTACGTGCACCCAGGGCGCTCCGGCAATCGGGACGCGGGTACTCGCCTTCACGCCGACGGCGTGGACGATCTCGACGCGGGGTTCGAGCGCGGCGCCGAGGCCCTCGAGCGGCGACACCGTGTACGGCGGAAACACGGTCGCGCTGCCGCCGCCCAGCGTCCTGGCCGCGGCCGCGTTCGGGCCGACGACCGCGATCCGCCGCAGCGCGCCCGGGTCGAGCGGGAGCAGGCCGCGGTCGTTGCCGGCGAGGACGAAGCTCGCCGCTGCGGTCCGGCGCAGCGTGGACGCGATCTCGGCGTCGTCGTAGCTCGGGGTCGCGGCCGGGGTGGTCCCTTCGAGCGCCCCAACCCGAGCGGCAAAGCGCAAGAGCCGCAGGACCTTGTCGTCGATGGTCGCGGGATCGACGTCGCCCGCGCGGACCGCCGCCACGAGCGAGTCGCCCCAGGGCCCGACCGGGCCGGGCATCACCAGGTCGAGCGCCGCGCGGGCGGACGCCTCGGTCGAGCGGGTCGCGAACCAGTCGGACATGACCAGCCCGTCGAACCCTAGCTCGCGCTGGAGGAGGTCCCGGAGCAGCCTGCTCTCGGTCATCGGCTCGCCGTTGACGCCGTTGTATGCGGCCATCACCGACCAGACGCCGGCCTCGCGGACGATCGCTTCGAACGGCGCCAGGTACAGCTCGCGCAGCGTCCGTTCGTCGACCCGCGCATCGAGCGTCATCCGCTCGGTCTCGGAGTCGTTGGCGACGAAATGCTTGACGGTGGCGCCGACGCCGGCGTCCTGGATCCCGCACACGAAGCTGACCCCGATCCGTGCGGTCAGGAGCGGATCCTCGCTGAAGCACTCGAAATGCCGCCCGCCGTACGGGGTGCGGTGGAGGTTGACGGTCGGGGCGAGCACGACGTCGACGCCCTTGCGCCGGGCCTCGCATGCGAGCAGCCCGCCGAGCTGCTCGACAAGCTCCTCGTCCCACGTCGCCGCGAGCGCGGTCGGCGAGGGCACGTTCGCGGACGGGTCCCGCTCGTCCCACCGCTCGCCGCGCACGCCCGCGGGGCCGTCGGAGACGATCAGGCGACGGAGGCCCACGGCCGGCTCGGGGTGCAGCGACCAGAAGTCCGCGCCGGTGAGCAGGCGAACCTTCTGCTCGAGCGACAGCGACGCCACCCGGGCGGCCAGCTCGGACTCGTCGAGGGTGGGCGGGGCAGCGGCCGAATGGGTCATACCGGGGGAGTTTCTACCGGTCCCGCGGGGCGCAGCCCAAACGACGTTCGGCCATCGCGAACGGGACGGTGGGGAGGGAGGCGCCCCTACGTACGAAGGCGACGGTCGCTACGTGGTCCGGCGCGCGATCACGGTCAGCGGGGCGAGCTCCTCGGCCGGCTCGGGGCCGTCCCCGTCGACCGCGGACAGCAGGAGCTCGACGCCGCGCGCTCCGGTTTCCCGCAACGGCTGACGGACCGTGGTCAGCCCGAGGACCTCTGCCACCTCGATGTCGTCGAAGCCGATCACGGCGAGGTCCTCGGGCACGCGAAGGCCCTTGGCCCGGGCGGCTTCGAGCACGCCCATCGCCTGCACGTCCGAGGCGGCGAAGATCGCGGTCGGGCGGTCAGGGTGGTTGAGGAGTCGCTCGGCGCACTCGCGCGCCTGCACGCGCCCGTGCGGCGCTCGGAGCTCGAGTGCACTGTTCCGCCTGATCCCGGCGCGACGCAGCGCGCGGGCCATGCCCTGGCGGCGGCGCTCGCTCGAGGTGAATCCGAACGGGCTCGGCTCGTCGCCGACGAAGCCGATCGTCGTGTGCCCCCTGGCGAGCAGGTGCTCGGTCGCCAGCGTGCCGCCGAGGGTGTCGTCGATCACGACGCGCGGCAACGCCGGATGCACGACGTCGACGAGCACGACCGGCAGCCCCTCCCGGCGCAGGCTCTCGACCTCCTCGTCGGTGGGGCGCAGCGACATGACCAACAGGCCGTCGACCCGATCAGTCCGCGCGAAGCTGCGGAACGCGTCCTCGCGCTGGGCCAGCGTCTCCACGTCGAACAGGACCAGGTCGTAGTCGCCGTGGTCGCGAAGCCGGTCGACGACGCCCCGAAGCCGCTCCAGCACCGAGTTGCTGGTGAAGAACGGGGCGACCACTCCGATCATCTGCGTGCGTCCCAGCGACAGGTTGCGCGCGGTGGAGCTCCGCCGGTAGCCCAGCTCGTCGATCGTCCGGTGGACCCGGCGGCGCGCGTCCTCGCTGACCAGCGTGCTGTCGTTCAGCACGCGCGAGACGGTTCCGACGCCGACCTTGGCGTGGCGGGCGACATCGCGGATGGTCGGCGCACGATCTCGGGATCTGGGTGGAACCGGATCCATCAAGAATGCAGCGTAGCTCGACAGTCAACGGCCTCGGACTTGACTCCGCGGCGCTCGCGTGAAATATTGGAACCGGTTCATTGGAACCGGTTCCACATTTCTTCGCTCGGGCCAGGCCGAGACCGTCGGGTCAAGCTGTGGTGCGAGCGAGCACCCGAGATCGACGGTTGCGGGGAAATGGTCAGACGATGTGAGGAGCAGTCCACCAACGTTCCCGCCGCCGCCCCGGCGCCGTCGAGGTCTGGCGGCGCGGTCCCGCCGGCCGGGCGCGCGATAGCCGTTGCCGGCGAGGCGATCGTCGACTTCGTGCTCGAGCCCGGGGGCGGCACGACGCCGCACCTCGGCGGCGGCTCGTTCAACGCGGCACGGACGCTCGGCCGCCTCGGGCTGCGGCCGGTGTTCATCGGCCGGCTGTCCAGTGACCGGTACGGGCGCGCTCTCCGCGGGGCGCTCGAGGAGTCGGGCGTCAGCCTCGACGGAGTCATCGAGACCGACGACCCGACGACGTTCGCCCGAGTCGAGGTCGATGCGCGCGGCACAACCAGCCGTCGCTTCTACATCGAGGGGACCTCGATGGCCGGGCTCCTGCCCGAGGAGGCCCGTGCGGCGATGCCGGATCGGGCGGTGGCGCTCCATGTCGGCGGGCTCGGCCTGGCGGCCGAGCCGCAGGCAAGCGCGATTGCCACGCTCGTACGCGAGGCGGGCCCGGAGACGCTCGTCCTCGTCGATCCGAACTGCCGTGACGGAGTGGCCCGCGCGCGGACCGCCTACTGCGACCGGCTGCGTGACCTGATGTGTCTGGCCGACGTCGTCAAGGCGAGCGAGGAAGACTTCGCGAACCTCGATCCCGACCGGACGCCCTACCAGACCGCTCGCGCTCTGCTCGACCGGGGTCCGGCGGTTGTGCTGCTCACGAACGGCAGTCGCGTCGCGACGGTCCTGACCGCGGGGTACGAACGGTTGGTGGAGGCCCCGTCGGTCGATGTGGTCGACACGATCGGTGCGGGCGACGCGTTTGGCGCAGCATGGCTAGGAGGATGGATGGCCGAGGGGTTCGGCCGCCAGGACCTCGGCGACTTCGAGGCGGTCCTGCGGACCGCCGAGTTCGCCGCCCTGGTGGCGGGCCGCACCTGTGAGCAGGCGGGCGCGGAGCCTCCGCGCGCCGCGAAGGTAGATGCGGAGTGGTGCTTCGCTTGTTGAATGCATCCAAACCGGGGAGAAGATGATGCTAGGCACGCTGGCGAGAGCGGGCGCGGTGCTCGATCTGTTCACGACCGAGGAACCCGAATGGGGGGTGACGGCCACGGCGCAGCGGCTCGGAATCGGGAAGTCGCTCGCCCACGATGTGCTCGCGAGCCTCGCGGGAATCGGGCTGCTTCAGCGCGTGGGCCACGGCAGATACCGCCTCGGGTGGCGGACGGTGACACTCGCATCGGTGCTGCTGCGCACCAGCGAGCTCAAGACGCACGCACGGCCGGTGGTTCGCGATCTGGCCGAGCGCCAGGGCCTCACGGTGAGCCTCGCCGCCTGGGATTGCGGGCGGATCATCTACATCGACCGGCGCTACAGCGCGCGTCGTACGAGCCCCTGCGGGCCCGTCGCGGGAACCGCGGCCCCGCTCAACGGCAGCGCACCTTCCAAGGTGCTGCTGGCGAGTCGGCCGCGCGCCGAAATCAAGACGCTTTGGGGCGACGGACTCGTCCACACCCGGCACGCGTCGGTGGACGAGCTGGAGTTGGATCTCGAGGTGGTCCGGCGACACGGGTGGGCACACAACGACGCCGAAGAGCCCCACGGCAGCAGCGCGGTCGCGGCGCCGGTCCGCGGCGCCGATGGGAACGTCGCGGCGGCGATCAGCCTCGACTTGCTCGACCCGTTCTCGACGTCGAACATCGACCTCCACGCACGAGCCGTCGTGGCTGCGGCGTCACGCATCTCGGCGGCGATCCGGCACCACGCTCTGGCTGCGTGACGCCGAGCCGCGTCGAGGATCTCAGCAGCGATCCGGCACCACGCGCTCGCGGCCTGACGCCGGCGAGTGAGGTGCGCGGAGGCTGAGCGCCCCGAGCCGCTGCTACTCGCTTCTGGCCGAGAACGTGTCGGTGAACTGCTGGAGCGGGCTCGGCTCCTCGGGCGGAGTGACCACGCTTACGGGTAGGCCGAGCGCTTCCACACGTGTCGGCAGGTCCTTTCGAAGCCACTCGGACCGGCGCTTGGGCAGGGTTGAGATGAGGATGTCGTCGTAATGGCCGCCGGCGACCTCGGCCTTGATCGATTCGAACGCATCCTGGCCGCCGACGTGCCCGTCGACGGTCGTGCCGGCAGCTCTCCCGATCAGCTTCGTCGCGGTCGCGATCGACCAGTCTGCGCCCTGACCCTGGTTGACGTTCGGGATCAGCAAGCTGAAGGCGGTGGGGCGCTCGGTCGCGAGGCGTTTGACCTCCTGGAGGAGGAATGGTGTCGAGGCAGTCAGGTTCGCCACGATCAGAGTGCGATGCGGAGTTGCCGTCTCCATGAGTCTCCCCTCGCTGAGAATTTGGCGGGCGCGAGTGTGTCAGCCCGCCTCCGGGGGGGTCAAGGCCCGTTCGACAATGCCGGAACGAGTTACAGCTTGTACTCGCGCAGGCCCTGCCAGTACTGGCGCGCGCAGAATCGCTCGAGTCGCCAGAACGCGAGGACCACGGCGGCCATCAGGACGGCGAAGCCGGCCAGTCCGCCGAACCTGCTGCTGACGAACGGCACGATCGCCATGAGCGCACACCAGAGCGCCAGCCATGCCAGCGACCGCCACGGCACCATGCGCCAGTCCCATTCGCGCCGCTTCGGGGCGTCGTCCTCGGGTGGCTCCCATCCGCGCTCCGGCGGCTCCCATCCATTGCCGTGCACGAGGCCGAAGACGAGCATCTCACTCCTCACCCGCCGATTCCGATGTGAGACTCCACATCGTCGATCCATCGGCGCCTTCCTCGCTCTCGACGATGCCGGCCGCCTGCATCTTCTCGAGCTCGGCACGGAACTCGTGATACGAGATCATCCCGACCTCGGCGAGCGTGCCGTAGCCGACGCTCTCATAGAGATCAGTGGTGCTGGTCGGGTCGATCGTCAGAACGCCCATGAGCACCGACTCACGAGACATGGGAGATACGTTACTCCTGTCGAGTCACTCCGGAAAGTCCGCAGTGGATTTACCTGCGAATCGCGATGCTTCGCTATCTGTCGCTGACCACGCCCGGCCGGTCAGCTGAGACGGTCGGGCGGCTATCCGGAGACGGGAGAACGACTCGTCCGGCATAGCCGAACGAGGCTGTTCACAAAATCTTCCCAGCGGTACAACACCCCCCGCTACGCGCCCGGCCCAGACCGAGTGAGGAGAGGATGTTGTGAGCCAAGCGTCTGCGAACTCGCCTGGAAGTAGGGTCGTGCGGATCGCTACCGCGGTCGCGGTCGGGACCTTGTGCGCGCTGTGGATCGCGGCCTGCGGCTCGTCGGGCGCGGCCCATGGCCCGGCGTCGATCGTCTACTACAGCCCGGTCGATTCCAACGGGACCAACGTGAAGGCGGCGGCGACGTGCAGCACGCAGTCGGGCGGAAGCTACAAGATCTCGATCACCCCAGAGGCGAACAGCTCGGACGCGTCGCGTCAGCTGGCCGTCCAGCGCCTGGCAGCGCACGACTCTGACTACTCGCTGCTCAACATGGACACGATCTGGACGGCCGAGTTCGCGGCCGCAGGTTGGCTCAAGCCGATCACCGGGGCAGAGCGCCAGGAGGCGCTCCAGGGAGTTCTCCCGATCGCGGCGCAGTCGGCCGAGTACAAGGGCACGCTGTACGCGGTGCCGCTGAATACCAACGCTCAGCTCCTCTGGTACCGCAAGGACCTGCTCGCGTCTCTCCACAAGCCGGTGCCGACGACGTGGGCCCAGATCATCGCCGACGCCAAGCTGCTGCCGGCGAGCGACGGGCTGATCGAGGAGCAGGGCCAGCAGTACGAGGGTTACACGGTGTGGTTCAACAGCGTCCTCGCCTCCGCCGGCGGCGAGGTCGTCAACGCCGACGACAAGCCGGTGCTCGGCAAGCCGGCGGTCGAGGCAGCCACGATCATCAAGGACGTCGCGACCTCGGGACGCGCCGATCCCTCGCTGTCGACCGACCAGGAAGACCAGGGACGCCTCGCGTTCGAGGCGGGCAAGGCCGCGTTCATGCTCAACTGGCCCTACGTCTACGCGGCGGGTAGGACCGACGCCGCGACCAGCGCGACGACCAAGCACGTGTGGCAGAACATGGGCTGGGCTCCGTACCCGTCGGTGTATCCGGGCGTCCCCGGCAAGTCGTCGGTCGGCGGTGCCAACATCGGCGTCTCGGCGTACAGCAAGTACCCGAAGCAGGCGCTCGCGGCGGCGCTGTGCATGACCCGGTACTACTGGCAAAACCAGGAGGCGATCAACGAAGGACTGCCCCCGGTCACGATCGCGTCCTATCACAACCCGTCGGTGATCAAGAGTTACCCGTTCGCCGCGGTGCTGCTCAAGCAGCTGGAGCACGCCACCAACCGTCCCGAGACGCCGTATTACTCGGACGTGACGCTCGCGATTCAGCAGACGCTGCATCCGCCGGGCTCGATCAAGCCGGTGTCCGACATCAACAGCCTGCGTTCGTGCTTGACGACGCTACTCAAGGGAGGTCTGTGCTGATGGCCACCGTCGCCGGAACCCCTAGCGTGGCGCCCGCTGCCGCTCCGCCCAAGAGCCACGGGCTGACCGAGCGCGCCAAGGCCGAACGCAAGCTCGGGCTGATGCTCGTAATGCCGTCAGTGGTGGTGATGATCCTCGTCGCCGGGTTCCCGATCCTGTACGCCGTGTGGCTGTCGCTGCACCGCGCCGACCTGCGGTTCCCGAACCTGACCGCGTGGATCGGGTTGGACAACTACATCTCCGTCCTGAGCTCGCACACGTGGTGGAGCGATTTCTTCAACACGGTGATCATCACCGTGTTCTCGGTCGCGCTCGAGCTCGTGCTCGGACTGCTGATCGCCGAGGCGATGTACCGGGCTCTCTACGCGCGTACCTGGATCAGGGTGGCGGTGCTCGTGCCCTACGGGGCCGTGACAGTGGTATCCGCGTTCGCCTGGTCACTGGCCTTCAACCCGGCGACCGGGTTCGCCACGCAATGGCTCGGTCTCTCGACGCCGCCACTGACCACTCGCGCGGGCTCGTTCGCGGTGATCATCCTCTCGGACGTGTGGAAAACGACACCCTTCATATCGCTGTTGATGCTCGGTGCGCTCGCGCTCGTTCCCGAGGATCTGTACAAGGCCGCCAAGGTCGACGGCGCGACCGGGTGGCAGCGGTTCTGGCGAATCACGATCCCGCTGATCAAGCCGGCGCTGGCGGTGGCGGTGCTGTTCCGCGTACTCGATGCGTTCCGGATCTACGACTCGGTGTACATCATCACCAACGGCTCCAACAACACCGCGAGCGTGTCTTTGCTGGGCTACCAGGTCCTGATCGGGCGGCTGGATCTCGGGCTCGGCTCCGCGATCGCGGTGCTGATCTTCCTGTGTGTATGCATTATCGCGGTCGGGTTCTTCCGGTTCCTTGGTGCCAGTCCTCAGCGGAGGTGAGACGACGTGGAGAGTGAAAATACACCCGCGCGCAAGACGCTCTGGGGTCTGGCGGTAATCGCCGTCCTCGTGTACGCGCTGTTTCCGGTCGTCTGGATCATGTCGCTGTCGCTGAAGACCCCGGAGTCGATCGGCGACGGCAGCTTCCTGCCGACGCATTGGACGCTCAGCAACTACAGCTCCGTCTTCAACACCGACTTCTTCCCGCCGGCGCTGCGAAATTCGATCGGGATCGCTCTGATCACGACGCTTCTCGCGCTGTGCTTTGCATCGGCGGCCGCGTACGCGATCACCCGGCTCGACTTCCCGGGCAAGACGCTGATCCTCGCGGGAGCGCTCGCGGTCACGATGTTCCCGGCGATCTCGATCGTCGGCGGCCTCTACAACGTGTGGCGGAACGTCGGCCTGTTCGACACCTGGCCCGGGCTGATCCTGCCTTACCTGACGTTCTCGTTGCCGCTATGCATCTACATCCTGTCGGCGTTCTTCAGAGAGATACCCTGGGATTTGGAGAAGGCGGCGCAGATGGACGGGGCGACGCCGCTGCAGGCGTTCCGGCGGGTGATCCTGCCGCTGGCGATGCCGGGGGTATTCACGGCCGGCATCCTCGCGTTCATCGCAGCCTGGAACGACTTCCTGTACGCCAACGTGCTCACCACATCGAACGCGGCACGAACGGCGCCCGTGGCGATGGCGTACTTCACGGGCGCCTCGCAGTTCCAGCAGCCGGCCGGCGCGATCGCCGCGGGAGCCGTGGTCGTCACCGTGCCGATCTTGATCATGGTGTTGATTTTCCAGCGACGGATCGTTTCCGGATTGACCGCCGGCGCCGTCAAGGGGTAAAAAGGAGCGGAAATGGCCGACATCGTTCTCGACAGCGTCGTCAAGCGATATCCCGACGGCTTCGAGGCCGTCAAGGACCTCAACCTGAGCATCGGCGACGGGGAATTCATGATCCTCGTCGGGCCGTCGGGGTGCGGAAAGTCGACGGCGTTGAACATGATCGCCGGGCTCGAGGACATCTCCGCGGGCGAACTGCGGATCGCGGGCAAGGTCGTCAACCGGGTGGCGCCGCGCGATCGCGACATCGCGATGGTGTTCCAGAGCTACGCGCTGTATCCGCACATGACCGTCCGCGAGAACATGGCGTTCGCGCTCCGGCTCAAGAAGGCGCCGAAGGCGGAGATCGACCGCAAGGTGCAAGAGGCGGCGGACATCCTCGACCTGACCGAGCACCTGGCGCGCAAGCCCGCGAACCTGTCCGGCGGGCAGCGACAGCGAGTCGCGATGGGTCGCGCGATCGTCCGCGACCCGAAGGCGTTCTTGATGGACGAGCCCCTATCCAACCTCGACGCCAAGCTGCGCGTGCAGATGCGTGCGCAGGTCGCCCGGATCCAGCGCCATCTGAACACGACCACGGTGTACGTCACGCACGACCAGACCGAGGCGATGACGCTCGGCGACCGTGTGGCGGTCATGCTCAGCGGGGTGCTCCAGCAGGTCGGCTCGCCGATGGAGCTGTACAACAACCCGGCGAACCTGTTCGTCGCCGGGTTCATCGGCTCCCCCGGCATGAACTTCATGCCGGCGACGCTCACCAACGGGTCGGTCCAGCTGCCGATGGCCGAGGTGACGATCCCGGCGGAGGTGCGCGAGCGGCTCGGCCGTCAGCCCGAGGGGCGCCGCGTGATCGCGGGTATCCGTCCCGAGGACTTCGAGGACGCGACGAAGGTCGACAGCGCGAACCGCGGTCGTGGGACCACCTTCAAGGCCAAGCTCGACATCGTCGAGGCGATGGGTGCCGAGTACTACGCCCACTTCGGGATCAAGGCCAAGATGGTGCAGTCCGAGGAGCTGCAGGAGCTGCGCGACGACGCGGGCGGAGTCGAGGAGCTGACCGACAGCGGCGAGAGCGTGCTCGTCGCGAGGCTCAGCCCCGAGAGCCGGGCCAGGTCCGGCGACGAGACCGAGATCTGGCTCGACGCGACGAAGATGCACTTCTTCGACGAGCAGTCGGGCGAGGCTCTCACGTACGCCCGCTGATCTTCTAGTGCCCAGGGCCGATGGCCCCGAAGATCGCCATCATCGGTGCGGGCTCGACGGTCTTCGCGCGCAACCTGATCGGTGATCTGCTGCGCTTTCCCGCGCTCGCGGACGGGATCACGCTGGCGCTCATGGACGTCGATCCCGAGCGGCTGGAGACGTCGGAAGCGATGGCACGCCGGCTGTCCGAGGCCCACGGCGCCCACGCCGGCGTGCAGGCAACCGGTGACCGGCGGGCCGCTCTCGATGGCGCGGATTACGTCATTACCTGCTTTCAAGTGGGCGGCCTGCATCCAGCGACGATGGTCGACTTCATGGTCCCCAAGCGCTATGGGGTGCGCCAGACGATCGCCGACACGCTCGGCATCGGCGGGATCATGCGCGGTCTGCGGACGATCCCGGTCCTGCTCGAGGCCTGCCGGGACATGGAGCAACTGTGCCCTGACGCGCTGCTTCTCCAGTACGTCAACCCGATGGCGATGCTGTGCTGGGCGGTCGCCGAGGCCAGCCCGATCCGCGCCGTCGGACTGTGCCACTCGGTCCAGCACACCGCCGCCCAGCTCGCCGGCGAGCTGGGGGTCGAGACTGCGGAAGTCGAGTACCTGGTGGCGGGGATCAACCACCTCGCGTTCTTTCTGTCGATCGAGCGCCGCGGCGAGGACCTGTACCCACGATTGCGCGAGTTGGTCGAGGCCGACCGCGTGCCTCCCGAGGACCGGGTCCGGTTCGAGGTCCTCCGCCACCTCGGCTATTTCGTGACCGAGTCCTCCGAGCACTTCGCCGAGTACGTGCCGTGGTTCATCAAGTCCGCCCGGCCCGACCTGATCGAGCGGTACGCGATCCCGCTCGACGAGTATCCGCGCCGCTGCGACCGTCAGCTCGAGGAGTGGGCGGCGTTGCGCGCCGGCCTGTGGAACGGCGGCGTGGTGAAGGCCGAGAAGAGCAACGAATACGGTGCCGACATCATCAACGCCTGCGAGACCGGCGAGCCGTTCCGGTTCAACGGGAACGTTCCGAACGCGGCCGCGGGCGGGCAGCTGATCGACAACCTGCCGGGCGACTGCTGCGTCGAGGTGCCCTGCGTTGCCGGCGCCGGCGGGATCGAGCCGCGCGCCGTGGGCACGCTCCCGCGTCACCTCGCCGCGCTGATCCAGACGAACGTCAACGTCCAGGGCCTGACCGTGTCGGCGGCCCTCACGGGCCGCCGCGAGCCCGTGTATCACGCGGCGATGCTCGACCCGCACACGGGGGCCGAGTTGCCGCTCGACGAGATCGAGGAGCTCGTCGACGAGCTGCTGTGGGCGCACGGGGATTTGATGCCACCGTTGCTGCTCTAGGCCGAGGATCCCGGCCGATCTCCGGGAGGCGTGCTGGATTTGGCCCCCGTGGCGGGCCTTTTCCAGCAACTCTCTCCGCGATCAGCTCTCCACCGGCTCGAGCGGGAGCGGCGAGGACGGCTTGAGCTCCTCGAGCCGGAGGAACGTGATCACGCGGGCGGCGCCACCGCGCGTCGACAGGCGTACGAGCACGCGCTGGAGCTGGGCGACCTCGCGCGCGACGACCAGCAGCATCGCGTCCGTCTCGCCGGTAACCCAGTCGGCTGAGATCACCTCCGGCATCGCCCGCACGGCCTCGCCGAAGCGGCGATGGGCGGTGTCGCCGTGGTACTGGAGCGTCACCGCGACGTACACCTGGAGCGGGAACCCGGCCTCGGCTGAGTCGAGCCGGGCCTGGATGCCCCTGACGATCCCCGACTCCTTGAGGCGGCGTACCCGGTGCAGCGTGGCGGCGGGGGAGAGACCGACGATCCGCGCAAGCTCCACGTTCGGGCGATCCGCATTGGCTTGGAGCTCCTCGAGCAGCCGGATGTCAATCAAATCAAGCGAAATAGGCATTTCACAAAATATTTCATCGTCATAAGCCCAATATGTCAAATCGAGGGTGGTGATTTGCCGGAAATGGCCGATCCTTATTCATATGAACAGGACGAGCCGTTCAGCGATCTTCGCGCTTGCCGCGGCCGGCGTGCTGTGGGGCCTCAACGTGCCCCTGACCAAGCTCGCGCTCGGCTGGCTCGCCCCCGGCTGGCTGACCGTCGTACGGTTCGCGGTCGCCGCGCCGGTGCTGGCGCTCGTCGGCCGGCGCGGGCTGCGCGACGCGATGGCGCCGGGCGTGCTGGCCTCGGGCGCGATGGGGTTCGGCGCCGTGATCGTCCTCCAGAACGCCGGTATCGAGCACACGAGCGTCAGCCACGCCGCGGTCGTGCTCGGCGCGGTTCCGGTGCTCGTCGCGCTGATCGCGGCCGGGCTCGGCCAGACCACGACGCGCCCGCTCACGTGGGCCGGCTACGGGGTCGCGCTCGTCGGGATCACGTTCGTCGCGGGCGCGGGCGGAGGCGGCGCCACTGCGCACGGCGACCTGCTCGTGATGGCTTCTGTTGTCCTGTCGGCCACGTTCGTCGCGATCCAGCCGCGGCTGCTCGAGGGGCGGGACGCCGCCGCGGTGACCGCGGTGCAGTTCGCCGGTGGCGCGCTCGTCGCCGTCCCGGTAGCGGTCCTGACCGAGGGCATGCCACACGCGCCCGGAGCCGCGACGCCGGTGGTTGCGCTGGCGGCACTCGCGCTGGCCGGGACCCCGCTGCCGTTCTGGCTGTTCGCGTTCGGCCAGGCGCGCGTGCCCGCCGAGCTCGCCGGCGCTTTCCTCAACCTCGAGCCGGTCGTCGGCGCCGCCGCCGGGTGGCTCGCTCTCGGCGAGCCGGCGACCGTCTGGCAGATCGTCGGGGTCGGCGCGGTTCTTGTCGGGGTTGCGATGAGCACGGCCCCGCCCAAGCCGCCGGACGCCCGGGAGCCGGTCGTCACCCGTGTCGCCTACAAACTTCTTACGTTGAGACCGTGAGGCCGCGGCCTGGTGCCCGATCTACAGGGCACCAGACCAAAGGAGGCCTCGATGACGAGGAAGCAGCGAAACGCCGTCGCGGTGGTGACCACCGTCCTGACGCTCGCCGGCGGTGGCGGAGTGGCGTGGGCGTGCACCGGCCCCGGCGACCCCGGGTACCCGGGAACGACGACCACGACCAGCACGACCGGGACGACCGGGACGACCGGGACGACCGGGACGACCGGGACGACCGGCACGACCGGCACGACCGGCACCACGAAGACCACGTCGACGACCGGGACGACCAGCGCGGCCGCGACCACGTCGGCGGTTCGGCACAGCCGCCGTGCGCGGCGCGCACGTCATTCCCGCCGGAGTGGATGAGCGAGTGGGGAGGGGCGTGGCGCCGCCACGGCCCTCCCCCAACTCTTACGAACTCACGACGTACGTCTAACGCGCGTGCCCGAGCGTGCCTGAGGACTCGTGAATCCGCAACTTGTCCCCACGTCCCGCCTGGCGCGGCTGTCGCTGCGGATGCAAAGCGACGAGCGGCTCGCCGAGCTCGTCGGGCGTGGTTCGGAGGCGGCGTTCGAGGCGATCGTCCACCGCTATCGCCGCGCGCTCGTACGGCATTGCGCGCGGGTGCTAGGCGATGCCGACGCCGACGAGGCGGTTCAGGAGGCCCTACTCAAGTCACACCGGGCGCTCGCCGCGGGCACGCCGGTTCAGAGTCTTGGGCCGTGGCTGCACGCGATCGCCCACAACTCGGCGCTCGCGATCCTGGCGGCCCGCCGCGTCGGCGCCGAGTACAGCGACGACGACGCGAGCATCGGCGCCGAGTCAGATCAGCTCCGCCGGGAGCACCTCGATGCCCTTACTCGTGCGCTCCTGTCGTTGCCCGCGCGCCAGCGCCAGGCGCTCGTAATGCGCGAATTCGAGGGCCGCAGCTACGACGAGATCGCCGCCCGGCTGGGCGCCAGCAACGGCGCCGTGCGGCAGCTCCTGAACCGGGCCCGTGCGTCGATGCGTGAGCGGCTGGGAACGCTCGTCCCGGTCGAGCTGCTCACGCGATGGATGACGACCGCCTCGTCGGGCCCATCCCGGGCGTTGACGTTCGCCGGCAGTGGGGCGCTCGCAGCGAAGGTTTCCGGCGCGATCCTCCTGTCGGCCGCCCCGGTGCTCGCGGTCGCACCGGTCCCGAGTGCGCGCTCCGCGCCGCCGCCCGCGCGCCACGCGGCGAAGGCGGCAGCGCGGACCGCGAGCACCGGCCGGAGCGTGAGCGTCCGCCTAGCCCCGTCAGCGTCTGGCCGCCGCGAAGCGCCCGCCGCCGTACGAGCCCAGGTCGATGATGAACGCCAGCACCACGAAGAACCACTCGAAGCCGGTCACGTGGTGTCCGGGGCCCCAGGACCAGAACGCGGCGTATGCCAGCGTCGTCCACGGCAGCAGGAAGAACCCGAGCAGGGGCAGGATCCAGCTGCTGAACGCATGACTGAGAACATCGCTGAAGATCCACAGCAGGAACAGCACCAGCCGCGGGGAGATCAGCGCGAGCAGGGCGAGCAGACAGGGCACGCTCCCAATATCACCGCTTCCCCGCCGTCCGTCGTCACCCAAACCGGATGAGGTCCGGCGCCCGGCCGGGTGGAACGATCGCCGGCATCAGTTGACCGACCGACAGGAGACAGACATCCCATGAGCGAGCCCGACACACTGCTGGTGCTTGCCGCTTCTTACGACGACCTGGCCGAAGCCGAAGCCGACTACGAGGCGGTGAAGGCCCTCTACTACGAGATCAAGACCTCGCACGAGTTCGACGCCGCGGTCGTCGCCCGAAACGAGGACGGCAAGCTCGAGGTCGTCAAGAAGCACGAGCAGCCGACGCGTCATGGGGCGGCGCACGGGCTAGGTTGGGGCCTGGCGGTCGGAGCGGTGTGCGCGATCCTGCCCGGGGTCGGACTGCTCGGCGCGCTCGCGGTCGGGGGAGGTGCAGGCGCGGCGATCGGCGCGGTCACCGGCCACATCAAGGGCGGCATGGACAACAGCGACCTGAAGGCGCTTGGCGACGTCCTCGATCAGGGGCAGGCCGGGCTGATCGTCGTGTACGCGACCAACATGGCCGACCAGGTCGCCGCGAACATCAAGGCCGTCAACAAGTTCGTGTCGAAGGAGATCGACGCCAACGCCGACGAGCTCGCGAAGCAGCTGCAAGAGACCGGAACCGCCAGCTGATCAGGCGGCGCCGCGCGGAGCGTTTGCACCGCGCCGGGCGGTGCGTCATGCTCCGCGGATCGGTTAGTTGAAGATAAAGGGGGTCGTCCGTGTCTACGGGCTACGACGTGGTCGTGGTGGGCGCGAGCATCGCCGGCTGCACGGTGGCGACGTTGCTCGGGCGGGCTGGGACCCGCGTCGCGGTGGTCGAGCAGCGACCGGACCCGGCGGCGTACAAGACGATCTGCACGCACTTCATCCAGCCGAGCGCAACGCCGACGATCCAGCGGCTCGGGTTGACTGAGCGGATCGAGGCGGCGGGCGGCGTTCGCAATGCCGTCGAGCTCTGGACTCGTTATGGATGGATCCGTCCGCAGCTCGCGGACGACTTCGCGTATCCGCGGTACGGGTACAACATCCGGCGGGAGAAGCTCGATCCGATGGTCCGCGAGCTCGCCGCCGAGGTGCCACGCGTGGAGCTCATGATGGGCGAGACCGCCACCGCCGTGCTCGGCGCGAACGGACGGCCGGCCGGCGTGCGGGTAGTCGACCGGGAGCGGCGCGAGCGCGAGATCTCGGCGCGGGTCGTGGTCGCCGCCGATGGCCGTGACTCGCACATCGCGAGGCTGTCGGGCGAGAAGGCGCGAGTGATGCGGCACGGTAGGTTCGGCTACTTCGCTTACTACCGGAACCTGTCGCTCGCGACCGGCAACGCGATCATGCTATGGCTGCTCGACCCCGACGTCGCCGCCGCGCTCCCGCAGGACGACGGGATCACGCTCATGACCACGTTCCAGACGCAGGACCGGGAATCGTGGTTCAAGCGGGATCTAGAGGCGAACTTCGAGGCGTACTTCCGCGGGTTGCCGGTCGCCCCCGATCTGGCGACCGGCGACCGGGTCTCGAAGGTGCTCGGCAGGCTCGAGATGCCGAACACGGTGCGCCGCGCAGGCCGACCCGGACTCGCGTTCGTCGGAGATGCGGCGATGGCAGCCGACCCGGTATGGGCTGTCGGCTGCGGGTGGGCTTTCCAATCCGGCGAGTGGCTCGCCGACGAGCTCGCGCCGGCGTTCGACAACGGCTCCTCGGACGCCGACCTCGACGCCGGGATCGAGCGCTATCGCAAGCGCCATCGCCACGAGCTGCTGGGGCATTTTCTGATGACGTCCGACTATTCGACCGGACGGCGGTTCAACCCGATGGAGCGAATGCTGTTCTCGGCCGCGGCCAGGGACGGTCGGGTCGCGGACGGGTTCGCCGCGTTCGGCGGTCGGTCGCTCAAGCCAAACGACCGCGAGTTCACACGTCTGGTCGGGCGCGCGATCAAGGTCAGCGCGCGCCGAGGGAATGGCGCGCAGCTCCAGCCCCTGTCAGGCGCACACGCCGACGGTACGCCGCTTCCCGCGTGCGTCGTTACCTCGCGACCGACGATCGACGGCCTCGTCACCCCGGTGTCGTCGGTCGGAGATCCAGACTCGGCCGAGGCGGCGGTGCTCGTCCACGGCAACCCGGGCTCGCGCCGCGACTGGGATGACCTGCTGACCCGCGTCGCGCCGTTCGCGCGCGCGGTCGCACTCGACATGCCCGGTTTCGGACACGCGGAGCGGCCGCGTGACTTCAGCCACACGGTCGAGGGCTACGCGCGCTTTCTCGGATCAGCACTCGACCAGCTCGGGGTGGAGCGCGCGCACCTGGTACTCCACGACTTCGGCGGTCCTTGGGGTCTCGAATGGGCGATCGGCAATCCGGACAGGTTCGCGAGCGCGGTACTGATCAACACCGGCGCGCTCGTCGACTACCGGTGGCACTACCTGGCGAAGATCTGGCGCACGCCGGTCGCCGGCGAGGCCTTCCAGGCCACCACCACCCGGTCGGGGCTGCGAATGGCGCTGCGTCACGGGAACCCTCGCGGCCTGCCGCGCGCCATCGTCGATCGGATGTCCGACGACATCGACGCCGGGACGACCCGTGCGGTACTAAGCCTGTACCGGGCGACCGATGATCCGGGGGCGGATGGGCGCCGGCACGCCGACGCGCTAGCGCCGCTCGACCGGCCTGCGCTCGTCGTGTGGGGCGCGCACGATCCCTACATCCCCGTGGCGATGGCGGAGCGGCAGCGAGAGGCGTTCCCGAGCGCCGAGATCGCGATCCTCGAGGACAGCGGACACTGGCCGTTCGCCGACGACCCCGACGGCGTCGGACGGCATGTCGAGCCGTTTCTGCGGACCGTGGTCGCCGGCGGGCGGGCCGGCGCGCCGGGGCGCCGGGGCTAGCCCTCGTCTGCGTACTGGGCCAGCTCGGCCAACTCTACGGCGGCGCCGAGTGCCTTGACCATGCGTCCCGCCGCCGCCACGACGCGCGTGGTCCCGACGATCGGCGCGACACCGGCCAGGACGCCCATGATCTGCTCGGTGGTGACGCCGACATCGCCGGCGGCGCCGAGATTCAGTAGATAGGACGCCGGCGGCGCATCGACGGCCACGAGCGCCGCCACGCGAACCAGCATCAGCGTCTGCTCGTCGAGGTCGGAGGTCTCCATCGAATCGACGGTCATCCTGCCGAGCAGGTCGAGGAGGGGGGTATCGGATTCCTGCGCGGACATAGAAATTCCTCTCGTTTGGTCGGTGGCGCCGGTGATCTTGCCCGCGGACGCGCGCCCCGTCGTCACCCGATTCGGGTGAACCGTCGCCTGCCGTCACATGCGAATCTGAACTGTGAGCCCGACCTCGCTCGAGAGCCTAGATCGTCGCCAGCGGCAGCGCGTGATCACGCGCTCCGCGTTGCGGATCCTTGTGAGCGTCGTGCTCCTGTTCGCGCTCTACGGAGCGCTGCCGGCGGCCGACCGGACCGGCGCGGGGACGTTGCTCCAGCTGTTTGTGGGCCTGATCATCTTCGGGGCGGTGCTCGGCTGGCAGGTTCTGAAGATCATGGGGGCCGAGCATCCCGAGCTGCGCGCGGCCGAGGCGCTCGCGATCGCGGTACCGATCGTGGTGATCGTGTTCGCCTTCACCTATCTCTCGATGTCCCACGTCCAACCCGGGAGCTTCTCCGAGCCGCTCAGCCACGTCCGCGCCATCTATTTCGTCATCACGGTGATCAGCACGGTCGGGTTCGGTGACATCACTCCGAAGACGGACGCGGCAATGATCGTCGTCTCGTTCCAGATCATGCTCGACCTCGTGCTGCTGGTGGGGATCGTCCGAGCGGTTTTCTTCGCCGCTCAGGTCGGGGTTCGAAGGCGACAGCTCGAGCGCGAGGCTACGAGCGAGTCCATCTCTTCGGGATCAGCCAGCCAAAGTTCAGGCTGAGACGGCCCGCGCTCCCCGTTACGAACATGCTGCGAATCCCGACGGCCAGGTAACCGATGACCGCGATCCTCGGGAACAGGAACACGCCGAACAGGATCCCCGCCGCGTACAACAGGGTGCTCGCCCACGTGCGCCAGCCCGTGAGGCGCGGATGCGCGGCAGTTGGCTGCGTCGCCGTGTCGGTCGCCATCCGCTCCACCTGGAGGTCCGACCGGGAGCTTGCGTACTGCTCGGCCGCGCGCAGGAGCAGCTCGATCAGAAGCGCGGCGGCGCCGTAGAAGACGACCGCGGTGCGCTCCGCCGTACCGCCATGGTGCAAGGCCTGCGCCAACACGCTGGTCGGGAACGGCAGGAACGCCGCCGTCATCAGCAGCAGCAGGTTCAAACGCAGCAAGACCGGGTCGATGAAACGCAGTCGCGAGAACAGGCTGTGGTGGGCGATCCAGACGCTTCCCACGGTCAGGAAACTCGTCACGTAGGCCAGGTACGCGGGCCACTCGTGGGCGAGGGCGTCCCGCAGATGGTCGTAGTCAGAGGGCGCGACGGTGATGTCGAGCACGAGCAGCGTGATCGCGATCGCGAACACTCCGTCGCTGAATATCTCGACGCGACCCTTGTCCCACCGTTGGGGGGAGGCGTCGTCGCCGGCGGATGTCACGTCACCGGCGGCTGCCATAGACGGCGGCGGCGGTCACGACGGACAGGGCGACGAGCAAGCCAAGCGCGGTGACCCAGGTGATCCCGAACTTGTGGTGCACGTGGATGGCGTAGGCGAGAAAGCCGGCCGGGATCGCTATCGAGAGCGCGAGTCCCGCGGCGCTGACCGCCTGCCTCCCGCTCGGAACCCGCGCTCGCCATCCTCGCCCGGGCTCGGGCGGGCGCTCCTCGGGGAGCGGTTCGGCGGCATAGAACGCACGCGTGCGCTGGAACAACTGCCGGGAGTGAGTCTCGCAGCCCCAGGCCATCATGATCATGAACGTCACCGGGAAGATCCACGTGACCGCCCAGAGGGCGACGAACAGCGCGACGCCGACGGCGTCCCGCACCCGTACACGCCATCCGTGGTGAGGCTCGCGGCTCGGAGGCCCGATGAACCCGCCGAACACGAGCATCCGCCGGCCCGACTCGATCCACATTCGCAGATGCCTGCGGTGCTCCGGTTTGGGCGGCATACCCGCGTCCTCGACCGCCAGCAGCCCAGCCTCCGCGTCCTGCACCGTCGAATAGACGCCGCGCAGCGACAGCATCTCGGCCGCGGTCTGAAGGATCCCCGGATCGCGTCCGTACAGCGCCGCGAGCCGCAGGTCCATTCGGGCCTCCTGCCACAGGTAGTTCATGTAGCCCGGTACGAGCGCGAGGTAGAACGGGGTCCCCGCGACCATGCCCTGCAGGCGCGCGATCCTCGCGGTCTGCGTCCCGAGGCCACTCACCACGTCTCCCAGGTCGCCGTTCGGGTGGGCGGCTCGCGCCGCCTGGGCCCACTCGAGCGACGGCTCCGCCAACCTGTGGACGGCCTGAAGCGTCAGCCGCTCGCAGATGTGCTCGGGATCGCGATACGCGACCCGGAGCATCTGCCGCGGCACATCGGTGACGACGCGGACGCCACGGCGGCCCGCGCTTCCGTCCTGCCCGGTGGCGTCCGGGCTGCTCATCCCCCGGAACCGGCGAACACGGTGCTCCAGTCGTTCTTGATGCTGACCACCGTCCAGCCGTCGTGATCCGCCCGCTCCAGTGACTTCTCGGCGCCCTCCTTGTAGTCGAACTCGCGCTCGGGATCGTCGCGTAGCAGCAGCAGGCGGAGGCTCGGCCGAGCTCGGCCGCCAGCGTAGTGGAGCATCGGGATGTCGCCATTCGAGTTGCCGCCGGCGACGATCGGCCGCCGGCCGACGCGGCTCCATATCCGCACCGGCTTGGTCGCCCCGTCGTCGAACACATCGGGCTGGGCGAGGTACACGAGCGTGCCGCCGTGCTCGTCCTCCTGATAACTGAGCGCGTTGGAGCTGCCGATCACGCGCTCGGCGGGAATCCCGTAGATCTCCTCGGTGATGGGCCGCATGAAGTCGCGGTCACCACCTGAGGCGACGTAGCTGGTGAAACCGTTCGCCTCGAGGTAACGGAGGAGTTCGATCATGGGGAGGTAACCGCAGTCGCGGAACCGGCGACCGAGCGTGGGGTGACTCGCATTCAGAAACGCATCCGCCGCGTCACCATAATCCTCGACCGTCACGCCGGCGAACGCCCGCAGGATGCCGCCCATCAGCACCTTCAGGTCGTTGTCGTCACCGTGGTAGTGCTTGGTCATGATCTCGCCCAGCCAGCCGTAGTCACGCTGGTAGGCGGCCTTCCAGGGCTGCTTGTCTCTTAGCGCCGCGTCGGTCTCGCACATCTCGGCGAGGCGATGCAGCACGAACCCGAGCTCGATCGGCATCGGCTTCTCGCACCACAGCGTGCCGTCGTTGTCGAACACCGCGACCCGTTCCGGCGGCGCGACGTAATCCGCTCCGCCCTCGCGGGTCACCTTTTCGACGAAGTCGACGATCGTCTGGCGCGCCCGGGTGTCGTTCCAGGACGCCAGCATCGTGCTAACCGTGTCTGTCGTCATATGTCAGTCCCGCGCGAACGCCATCCGCGCTTCTCGCGCGAGATCGACGAACGGGTCGCCGCTGACGTCGATCGCCGCCTTCTTGATCGTGCCGCCGACGAACGCCCACGGATAATCACCAGGGTAGTCATCGGTGACGGGTTCGGCGCCCTCCTTGCCGATGTTGAGCCCTTCTCCGGCGATCGAGAACTTGCCCGGCTGACTCTTTATCCGCCCTTCGCCGGCTGCTTGTCGCGGATGTGGAGCGTGAGCGTGCCCTGCGCCGGCATCACATCGCCCTCTCGCTCGAACGATGCCGATAGGACGACGTGGCCGGTCGGGACCGGCTCGGTGGACTCGACGATCTGCTCCTCCAGACCGACCCAGTTGTACACGTACTTGAGCTTGCGGTCCTTGATGTACAGCGCGTGGCCGCCGAAGCGCGATCCGTGCGAGAACAGCACGCCGCCCGCCTCCTCGGTGTCGATCGTGACCTCGACCGCAATCGTGTAGGAGCGGTTGCGGATGTTCGGGGCGACCGACTCGGGGATCTCCGAGCCACCCGGGTAGTACGTGTACCGGTTCCGTGGCTTGGACAGCTGCGGGCGCTCGGTGGTGAGGATCTCGAGCGCGTTGCGATCCTCGAGCGGCAGCGCCTGGTAGCGCCCGGCTTCCATCCACCACAGTCCGATCAGCTCCTGGAGCTGGTCCGGGTGCTCGGCGGCGAGGTCGTGACACTCGGTCGGGTCGTTCTCGGTATCGAACAGCTCCCAGCGCTGGGTCGCGTACCCCGCCCACATGTCGGGCGCGGCCGGCGTCACCGACATGGCCTTCCAGCCCTGGTGCCAGATCGCCCCGGGTGCCGCCCATCGAATAGAACTGGATCTGCTTGTCGGTCTTCGCGTCGGCGTCGCCGAACGTCGCCGCGAAGCTGACGCCCTCGATCGGATACTGGGTGTAACCCTTGACGACCTCGGGCGGCTCGACGCCCAGGCACTCGTAGATCGTCGGCACGATGTCGACCGCGTGCGTGAACTGGCGCCGGACGCCGGTCTGCTTGATCTTCGCCGGCCAGGACACGATCATCGGATCGGCGGTGCCGCCCTCCCAGTTGCCGTAGCGCTTCCGCAGCTTGAACGGCGTGTTGAACGCGCACGCCCAGCCCGTCGGGTAGTGGTTGTAGGTGCGCGGGCCGCCGAGAACGTCCAGATACTTGAGGTTGTTCTCGACCTGGTCCGGGATCCCGTTGAAGTACGCGTTCTCGTTGACCGATCCACTGGGTCCGCCCTCGCCCGACGCGCCGTTGTCGGACACGAGCACGATCATCGTGTTGTCGACCTGGCCGCTCTCCTCGAGGTAGTCGAGCAGCCGGCCGATCTCGTGGTCCGCGTGGCTGAGGAAGCCGGCATAGACCTCGGCCATGCGAGCGAACAAGCCCTTCTCGTCGTCGGACAGCGAGGCCCAGGGGCGGACGGTGTCGGCCTCGGGCCATTCCTTGGACCCGTCCACGCTCTTCTCGTCAATGTACGGGTTGATCGGCGACAGCTCGGCCTGCTCGGTAACGATGCCGAGCTTCTTCTGGCGCTCGAACACGAGTTCGCGGTAGGCCTCGTAGCCCATGTCGAACTTGCCCTGGTACTTGTCGGCCCACTCCTTCGGGGCGTGATGGGGCGCGTGGCACGCGCCCGGGCAGAAGTACAGGAAGAACGGCTTGTCGGGTGCGATCGCCTTCGAGTCCTGGATGAACGACAGGGCGCGGTCGGTCAGGTCCGTCGTCAGGTGGTAGCCCTCCTCGGGCAGCGCCGGCTGCTCGATCGGATGGTTGTCGTACACGAGGTCGGGATACCACTGGTTGGTCTCGGCGCCGAGGAACCCGTAGAAGCGCTCGAACCCACGGCCGACCGGCCACTGGTTCTTGATCGACGCGAGGTTCATCTCGTCCTCGGGCGTCAGGTGCCATTTGCCGGTCATGTACGTGTTCCACCCCCGCTCGCCAAGCACCTCGGCGATCGTCCCGCACTCGAACGGCACGTGGCCGTTGGAGCTCGGGAAGCTCGATGCGGCCTCGGTGATCGTGCCCATGCCGTTCGTGGTGTGGTTGCGGCCGGTCATCAGGCACGAGCGCGTCGGCGAGCACAGCGCGGTCGTGTGGAAGTTCGTGAAGATCAGGCCACGCTCGGCGATCCGATTGATGTTGGGTGTCTCCAGGCCGCCAAAGGGCTCCATCGCGGAAAAGCCGACGTCGTCGAGCACGATGTAGAGCACGCTCGGCGTGCCCTCCGGCGCGATCGGCTGGGTGTACGGGCCCCAGTCCGGGACCGACTCGGTCACGTCGACGTTGATAACGCCCTTGAACGGCTTCGCCATCGATCTCCCTCCGGTAACGCGCTTTCCAGGTTCGCCGGCGAGCCGAGTCTGCGATGCGCCGGTCATGCCTGCATCACCCCATTCGGGTGAGCGAACTGCGCGGCGGTCAGTGGCTGAGCCGCCCGCCGTTGACGAGCAGCGTCTGGCCCGTGATGAACCCGCTCCCGTCGGAGACCAGGAAGGCGAGCGCGCCGAGCAGGTCGACCGGCGTACCGAGGCGGCCGAGCGGCGTGGGGCCGACGTCGTACTCCGCGGCGGCGGTCATCGTCGTGCTTCCCTCGGTCGGGATGAATCCGGGGGCGAGCGCATTGACCCTGATCTGAGAGGGGCCGAGCTCCCGGGCGAGCACGCGGGTCAGCCCGATGATCGCCGCCTTCGAAGTGACGTAGTGCGCGAGGCCGGGCGAGCCCGAGAACGCGACCTCCGAGGCCATGTTCACGACCGAGCCACCACCTGCCTCGCGCATCAGCGGAACGGCCGCCTTCGCACACAGCCACGCACCCTTGACATTGACCCGAAGCACGCGGTCCCACTCTTCGTCTTCGATCTCGTCGAATGGCCGCCGGTTGAGGCCTTCGACGATTGCGGCGTTGTTGACCAGCGCGTCGAGCCCGCCGAGGACGTCAGCGGCGGTCGCGGCGAGAGCGCGCGTCTGCTCGGGGTCGCTGACATCGGTCGTCAGCGTGTGGACTTCACGGCCCTGCTCGCTCGCGCGCTGCCGCGTCGCGGACAGCCGGTCGGCGCGGATGTCGGCGGCGATCACGTGCGCCCCGAGCCCGGCGAGGTGAAGCGCGAACTCGCGCCCCAGCCCCTGACCGGCGCCTGTGACGATCACGCGCTTCCTGGCAAGGCGCGGCTCGGCCATCACGCGGCGGCGGCCCCGTCCTCGAGCCGCAGGGCGCGCGCGATCTCCTGGTAGCAGTTGTAGCTCGAGCCGCGTCCGATGCCCGGCCCCGAGTGGAGGTTGGCAGAGCAGTCGAAGAGATTGTCGAGCAGCAGCCGGTACCCGGTGAGCTCCGGGATCGGGCGGAACCTCCCGATCTGGGAGGCGATCGTGCTGCCGCCCGAGTAGCCGCCCTGCACCAGGTTCGGCCGCTCGCGCTCGATGTCCGCGGGCGCATACACGCGCGTCGCGATCACGTTGTCCGGGGTCATGTTGGGGGCGTAGCTTGCCCATTCGCGCAGCAGGTTGTCGGTGAAGCGGTCCTTGATCGCGCGCCACTCGTCGTCCGAGAACCGGCGCCGGGGTGCGGAGAACTCCTCGACGCCGACGATGTGGCTGCCCTCCGGCGCGCGGGTGGCGTCCCACAGGCTGTCGACCGAGCACAGGACGTAGGGGCGCTCCGCGAACCCGCCCGTGAAGATCTCGGGCTGATAGCGCAGGTGGAGGTAATCGAGGTCCTTCGGTCCCCAGTACAGGCGCGGCTGTGAGCCGACGCCCGGGTTGTCACGTTCGGCGAGGAAGCGGGGCGGTTCGTGCAGCGCGATGTTGGCCCACAGGAGCTGGCCGCGGTCGTAGTGGACGTTGGCGATCCGGCGGCGCAGGCTACGGTCGAGCTCAACGTCCCTGAGCAGGCGAAGCACCGTTTGTCCGAGCCCGAGATCGCTGACAACGAGCTCGGCCGAGATCCGTGCCCCGCCGGCGAGCTCGACGCCGGTCGCGCGCCCGTGCTCGACGACGATCCTGTCGACCTCGGACGAGGTCTCGTAGCGCACGCCCAGCTTGCGGCCGGCGGAGACGAGTGCGTCGGTGATCGCCTGACTGCCGCCGACCGCGATCGCGGCGGGCTCGAACGAAAGGGTCAACGGGAGGCAGTGGATCAGTCCCTGGAGCCCCGGGACGTCGTCCGGGAAGCACCCGGTCGACGTCGTCGCCGCCCGCATGAACAGAATCTGGAGCTCGGGGCTCTCGAAGAAGTCCTGCGCAAGCTGCCGGACCGTCATGAATTGGTGCACGGGCTCGATTCGGCTTCCGGGGATCGCCAGCAGCTCCTCGAGCTGGTCCGGGGTGCCCCAGGGCGGCGGGGTACTGAACCGGTGGAGGCGGAACGCCGCCCTCCAGTGCTGCTCGTAGGCGTCGAGCAGCTCGAGGTAGGTCTCGGCGTCGGACTTCGAGAACCGGGCGATCTGGTGCGCGGTGTTCTCGACGTTGTGTTCGGAGCGCTCCTGGCGGCCGGTCGTCGCGTCGACCACGCGAGAGGCTGAGAAGCCGATCAGCGAGGACCCGTCATCGAAGATCATGCCCTCGTTCTCCTCTGGGAACACGTACCGGAGTCCTTCGTCGTACAGGCCGAAGTCCCGGTACGCGGGGTGCCCGTAGAAGCGCGTCCAGTGGCTGCAGTGGTTCATCGTGAACCCGGGGGCCGGGCCCTCACTGGCACACGCGCCACCGCCGAGGTGGGCGGTGCGCTCGAGCACGAGCACCGACATCCCGGCCCGGGCCAGGTACGGGGCGATGATCGTGGCGTGATGGCCGCCGCCGAGTACGACCGCGTCGTAGCGCGCGTCGCTCATCTATCGGTCAGGAGAGGATCGTCACGGTGCCGGTGTCGCCGTCGACGCGCAGCCGGTCGCCGGTCTTGATGCGGCTCGTCGCGTTGCCGGTCCCGACCACCGCCGGCAGTCGGTACTCGCGCGCGACGATCGCGGCGTGCGACATGATCCCGCCGATGTCGGAGACCGCGGCCGCGATCGTGCCGAACACCGGCGTCCAGCTCGGCGAGGTGACCGGCGCCACCAGGATCTCGCCCGGCTGAAGCTCGCCCAGCCGCTCGACTTCGAGGATCACCCGCGCCGGTCCCTCCGCGGTGCCGGCCGAGCCGGCGAAGCCGGTGATGGTCGCGCCCGCGTCCCGGTCCTGCGCCGCCCACTCGTGCACGCGCTCGGTCGTGATCCCCCACAGCATGATCGTCATCGGCTCGGTGATCGTCTCGGGGACGGCGCCGAGCGCCGGCGGCGGCGTGAACCGCCGCATCGCCTCCATGATCCGCTTGCGCCGGGCCACGATCGGCGGCCAGTAGCCCGGGCCGCGGCCCTCCGACCCGGCCGCCCAGGCGAGCCGGAGATCGACGAGCGCGTCGGAGATCTCGTGCCGCTGGAGGTAGAAGACGTCCTCGGCGTCGTCGATGAACCGGTGGCGCGCGAGCAGCGCGCCGAACTCCCTGACCTTGTTCCAGAAGAGCGTGTGGTACCAGTGCTCGACGTAGAAGTTGTGGCTCTCAACGTAGGGGAACACGAGCCGCGCAAGGCCGAGGTTCTGCTCGAACGCGGCGACCGCGTCGTCCCCCTCGAGCAGCGCCCGGTACTCGGCGCTGATCCGGTCGCGCTCGGCGCTCACCTTCGCCAGCGGGCGACTGAGGTCCTCGCCGGCTTGGAGTCGCTCGATGTAGTTCCCCAGGTGTGCCAGCGGAACCCCTGGCTCGTCGATCCACGAGCGGTGATGGTGGTAGAAGCCGTTGCCGTTGGAGTAGTAGAACCACGGAGTCTTGACCGCTTCCCAGTCGGCCAGCCACTCCTGACCCGGGGCGCTGGCAGCGAGCGCGGCGCGGAGAGCATCCTCCGAGGGGGCGGCCTTGATCGCGTCCGCAACGCCCAGCTCCGCCGCCCGCCCGGCGAGGCGGCCGAGCTCGCTCTCGGGGCGGAACAGGACGACGTCGATCCCGCTGACCATCTTCGCGATCGTCTGATCGGGGATGTCGGGGAAGCTCTGCTTGCAGAGCTCGTAGAACACGAGGTATGCCGCGTAGCCCAGGTTCAGGAATTCGAAGTGGTACTGCCAGATGCGGTCGACGCTCTCGAGCAGCCGGTCGTACGCGACCAGCAGCGTGTGGGCCGAGCCGATCCCGCGGCCCTCGGTGACGACCGCGTTGTCCTCGATCTCGGGCAGGTCGGGGACCTCGAGCGCCGCGATCTCGCCGATCGTCTCCTGCACCTTCGCCAGCCACCGGCCGTAGAGGTCGTCCCAGTTCTGGAAGTAGAACCCGGCGCGCTCGCCGAACAGCTGCGCGCGGCGACCGATCTCGGCCTCGTCGGTCACCGCGTTGGCGCTCATGTACACCCACCCGTACAGCACCCGATGGTCGATCCCGAGGGCGGGGGGGACCGCGAAGATCCGCGTATTGGCCTGGCCGAGGCACATGTACGGTGAGTCGGCGGTGACGAAGTCGAACGGGAACATCGGCTCGGGGAAGTGCATCCCATCGCGGAACCAACCGCGGGTCTCCTCGGACGCGCGCCGTTCCTCGCTGAACAGCGCGTAGTAGGGGTACATCGACTCCCAGCCCTCGCATCCCTCAGGGACCGGCACCTCGAACGGGCTCGCAAAGCCCCGGACCTCGGGTTGTGTCGTCGCCATCTGCCTCTCCTCTCTCTTCCGAGCGAACGACCTTACGGGCGGGAGGCTCGAGCGGCCAAGACAGATTCCCGCTGCTGTGAAAGGCAGGGCCTATCATGCGGATCATGGAGCTCCGGCAGTTGCGCTCGTTCGTCGCGGTCGCGGAGGAGCTGCACTTCCGCCGCGCGGCCGACCGGCTCCACCTCGCTCAGCCGAGCGTGAGCCAGCAGATCCGAACGCTCGAGGCCGAGCTGGGGGTGCGGCTATTCGAGCGAAACCGCCGTGGCGCGACGCTGACGCTGGCCGGCGACGCGCTGCTCGGCGAGGCGCGCGACCTGTTGAGCCGAGCCGACCGAGCCGCTCAGGTCGCCCGCGCCACCGGCACCGGCGAGCGCGGCCGGCTGCGCATGAGCCTGACGCGGTCGTTGACCGGCGGGGTTGCCGGCGCGATCGTCGCCGCCTACCGGGCGGAGTACCCGGAGGTCGAGCTCGTGCTCAGCCTCGGCACCACGATGCTCCACGTCGAGCAGCTCCACGCCGGCGAGATCGACGTGGGCTTCGTGCGCCCGCCGCTCGAAGATCCAGGGCTCGAGGAGCTGCGACTCGGCCGCGAGCCGATGGTCTGCGTGCTTCCTCGTGGGCACCGGCTCACGCGTCGCACGACGGTGCGTCCACGCGATCTCGACGGAGAGCCGCTCGTGTGGTGGCCCGAGGCGCACGGGCCTGGTGCCTGGCGGGAGGTCCGCCGCGAGGTCTGCGGCAATCCCCCGTGGGCGCCGCTCGCGCGCGTCGAGCCCGAGGAGGAGCGGATCGTGTCGGCGGTGGCCGAGGGCGCCGGGATCTCGTTCATCATGCTCGAGCGGTCGCGCAGCCTGCGCATCCCGGGCGCGGTGTACCGGCGGTTTGCGCCGCCGGAGCCGACGATGGGGATCGCGATCGCTTGGCGCCGGGGCGACAACCTGCCGACGCTGCGGCGCCTGCGCGAGCTCGCCTCGGAGGTGGCGAGCCGCGGCGGCCCGCCCGCGACCTGACGCACCCGGGGCATCCGGAACGGCTGATACAAGATCGCCGGTGAGTGCGGTCGCCTCGTCGCCGGATGCGCAGCCCGGCGCCGGCGCCCGGGCTCTCCGGCTGGTGGTGGTCGGGGGAGTGCTCGGAGTCCCGGCGGCGCTGTTCGCGGCGGTGTTCCTGCCGATCGTGCACGAGGTCGAGCATTGGCTGTGGACCGACCTGCCGCACGACATCGGGACGAAAGACGCCACCGTGGTACCTCGTGATCGGGCTGCCGGTGGTCGGGGCTGGCGTATGCGTCGTGGCGCGGTCGCTCCTGCCGGGTGACGGCGGCCGGACCCCGCTGCAGGGATTGAGCGGCCCGCCGACACCGATCAGGAACGCGCCCGGAATCGCGCTGGCGGCGCTCGGCACGCTGTCATTCGGGGCGGTGCTCGGACCCGAGGGGCCGCTGATCGCGCTCGGCTCTGTCGCCGGCCTCGCGGTGGCGACGCTGGCGAGGGCGGGGCAGAAGGAGAGCGCGGTGCTGGCCAGCGCCGGCTCGTTCGCGGCGATCGCGGCGCTGTTCGGGGGCCCGATCGTGGGCGGGCTGATGATGGTGGAGGGCGGGGTGGGGCTCGGGGCCGCCTTGATCCCGACCCTGATCCCCGGCTTCGTCGCTGCCGCCACCGGCTACGTGCTGTTCATCGGGCTGGGCAGCTGGGGCGGCCTCAGCTCGCAGGCGATTGCTGTCCCTGGCCTTCCTCTCTACCAGGGCACTCACGCCCTCGACCTGCTGGTTGGGATCGGCGTCGGGGTGGCGGCGGCGCTCGTCGTGTCGACCGTGCGGCGCCACGCCGGCGCGGTCGAGGACCGGGGCTCCAAGCGGATGAGCATGCCGGCGTTGCTGCTGCTTGGCGGGCTCGCGGTCGGGTTGCTGGCGCAGATCGCCCAGTGGCTCGGGGCCAATTCCCAGGACGTCCTGTTCTCCGGCCAGTCCGGGATCCCCGACCTGATCGCCCAGACCTCGACCAAGATCGTGCTGATCCTGTTGGTGGCCAAGGCGATCGGCTACGCGATCAGCTTGGGGTGCGGCTTCCGCGGTGGCCCGGTGTTCCCGGCGATCTTCCTCGGCGTCGCGCTCGCCACGCTGACCGAGATCTGGTTCGGCGTCTCGCCGACGCTGGCGGTTGCGGTGGGCACCGCCGCCGGCATGACGGCGACGAGCCGTCTGATGCTCACCCCGATCGTGTTCTCGGCGCTGCTCGTTGGACACAACGGCGCCGACACGGTGTCGGCCGCCGTGCTCGCGTCCGCCGCCGCGTGGCTGACGCTCGCCGTGGCCGACAAGCGCGGCCGTGGCGGGCCGGCGACGGGCTCCGCGAGCGACCGCTAGGCGGACTGGTCGGCGACGAGGCCGATCCCGAAGAACATCAGGAGTCCGCCGCTCGCTCGCAGGAGGAGGTCACCGAGACGACGGCGGCGCACGGCGCGGCGGGTCACGCCCAGCACGGCGGCGTAGATCGTCAGCGACAAGAACCCCAGGACGGCGAACAGCAATCCGAAGATTGCGACCTCGCCCGCGGGCGCGTGATGCGAGAGAAACTGGGGGACGACGCTGGTGAAGACGACCAACGTCTTGGGGTTGGAGAGCTCGCAGAGCAAGCCTTCGCCGAAGGCACGGTGTGAGCTGCGACCGGCAGCGAGGTCCGGCGTCTGCCGGACGTCGAGGTGCGTGCCGCGGGCAAGCAGCAATCTCAACCCGAGGTAGACGAGATACGCAGCGCCCGCTAGGCGCAGGACCTCGAACGCCGGCCGCGAGGCCACGATCAGCGCGGTGATACCGCCGACCGCGGCCGCGGCCCACACCAGGTCGCCGCACAGTACGCCGACGGCAACCAGCATCGCCGCCCTGCGGCCGCGCAGAATCGTCGACTTGACGATCAGCATCACCGACGGGCCCGGGATCGTGACGATCACGCTCGCGAGCGCCAGGAATGCGACGAGATGCGCGAGCACGCAGCGAAGTATTGCTCGTGCTCGGGACGATGGGACTTCGGCGAGCTCGCCGAGCTGCCCGGGGTCGGCGGCGCATGGTACGCCGCGCCGGCGCGGCCGCGAGTCAGCGGGCGTGGGCGGGTCGAACGGCGAAAGGCGGGCACCCGAATTCAGGCCAAGAACGTCTCATTCGACGAGCTCTCGGCGCCGAGTGCGCAGAAAGTCCCGTATAGCGCCGCTTTCTGCCATCTCGGCAGGTGAGGCTCGTCGAGTGTCGGGTTATTGGGGTTCTCGGCGCGGCGGCCGGGGTCAGGCCGCGTCGAGCTCGGCGACGAGTGCCTCGACCCGTGTCGCGATCTGCTCGCGGGTGTCACGAACCTCGTCGAGAGGCCGCCCGGCGGGGTCGGGGAGATCCCAGTCGATGTAGCGCTTGCCCGGTATGTACGGGCATTGGTCGCCGCACCCCATGGTCACAACGACGTCAGCCTGCTCGGCGAGCTCGCGGGTCAGCAGTCGCGGGTGGCGGCCACCGACGTCGACGCCCACCTCCTGCATCGCCTCGACGACCTCGGGGTGGACATGCTTCGCGGGACTGGTGCCGGCCGACGCCGCGGAGTGCCGCCCGGCCGCGGCCCGCTCGAACAACGCCTGGCTCATCTGCGACCGACCGGCGTTGTGGAGGCAGACGAACAGGACATGGGCCATCGCGCTGATGAACCATACCATTGACAACTGTCACTTCAATCGATATAGGTAAATACAGATGGCCGTCGACCTGGAGCTCGTCCCCGAGCAGAAGCGGCCGGCGGGGGTGCGGTGCTGCGAGCCGCTCGCGTATCCGGACGTCGGCGGCAAGCGCGCGGAGCGCATCGCGGCGATCGCCAAGGCGCTCGGCGATCCGGTGCGGGTCCAGCTCGTCGACGTGCTGCGCAAGCACGCCGGCAAGGTGTGCGTGTGCGAGCTCGTCCCGCTGTTCGACCTGTCCCAGCCGACCGTGTCGCACCACCTGAAGGTCCTGCGCGAAGCGGGCATCGTCGGCGCCGAGCGCCACGGACTGTGGGCGTACTACTTCGTGATCCCCGAGGCGCTGGCGGAGTTGACCGCATGGCTGAGCTGACCAACATCCGCGAGGCCGTTCGCGAGAAGTACGCGGCCGCGGCCGCCGGCAACGCGGGATGCGGCGGTGGCGAGGGCTCGATGTGCTGCTCGCCCGCCGACGCGACCGGCGCGTTCGGTCGCGGGCTGTACGACGAGGCGACGAGCGGTGGCGCGCCGGCGAGCGCGCTCGAGGCCTCACTCGGCTGCGGCGTCCCGACGGCGACTGCCGATCTGCATCCCGGAGAGGTCGTGCTCGACCTAGGTTCGGGCGCCGGCGCGGACGTCCTGATCTCGGCCCGCCGGGTCGCGCCGGGAGGCCGGGCGATCGGCCTGGACATGACCGACGAGATGCTCGCGGTAGCCCGCGCGAACGCGGCGCGGGCCGGCGTCGAGAACGTCGAGTTCGTCAAGGGGTACATCGAGGAGCTGCCGCTCGCGGATGCGAGCGTCGACGTGGTGATCTCCAACTGCGTGATCAACCTCAGCGGCGACAAGCCGCAGGTGCTCCGGGAGGCGGCGCGCGTACTGCGCCCCGGCGGGCGGTTCGCCGTCTCGGACGTGATCGCGGACGACGGCATGGACGAAGCGACCGGCGCCGACATGGCCGCGTGGACCGGTTGCATCGCCGGCGCGCTCACGCGCGGCGAGTTCGAGACGGCGCTCGAGCGCGCGGGGTTCGTGGACGTCGAGATCCGCGAGACGCATCGGGTGCACGAGCGCGCCGGCGCAGCGATCGTCCGGGCCCGGAAGCCCTCAGCCGGGTAGCGTCACCCACAGCCGCGGCGCGAGCCGGGCGAGCACCTCGGGGTCGAGCTCGTCGACGGTGGCCGCACCGGCGCCGTCCATCCCGATCGAGAGCTCGCGCCATGCCTGCGCCACCGGCGCGACGCGCGCCGTCGGTCCCCAGCCGACCGCGGCGCGGAGCTCGTCGGCACGGGATCGGACGTCGTCGCTCGTGAGCTCGCCGAACGGCCGGTTCGCGCCGCGGATGAACACCTCCTGGTCGAGGATGCGGTGGAGCTCCGGGCTGGGCTCGTCGGTCATAGCTGTGCTGCCGCCACGGCGGCCTGGCCGTAGGAGATCCCGCCGTCGTTGACGGGAAGCCGCTCGGGGACGAGCACGCGCAGGCCGGCGTCGGTGAGCGCGCCCCACACCGACTCGAGCAGCAGGCGGCTCTGGAACACGCCACCGGACAGCACCACGACCTCGGTGCCGTGCGCCGTGGCCAGCTCGACCAGGGCCTCGACGGTGACGCGCGCGATCGTGCGATGGAACCTCCGGGCGATCACGCCTGGACCGAGCCCGGCCTGAACGTCGGCAGCCACCGCGCGGATCGTGTCGCGTGGATCGATCACGAACGGCAGCCCGGCTCGGCCGCCATTCAGCTCAATCGGATACGAGCCGCGCTCGCTGGAGTCGCATGCGGCCTCGAGCTCGATGGCCGCCTGACCCTCGTAGTTGACCTCGGTACGGATGCCGGCGAGCGCGGCGACCGCGTCGAACAGGCGGCCCATGCTCGTCGTCGCCGGCGCGGCGGTGCCGGTGACGGTCAGCCGGTGCACCTGCGCCCACGCGCGGGGCTCGACACGGCCGGCGAGCGATGGCGGGAGCTGCGGCTCGGCCGCGAAAACCGCCGACAGCCACGAGCACGCCATCCGCCACGGCTGCCTGATCGCGCGCTCACCGCCGGGAAGCGCGACCGGCAGCAGCGACCCGACCCGGCGGAACGAGCGCAGGTCGCCGAGCAGAAGCTCGCCGCCCCAGACGGTGCCGTCGAGCCCGTACCCAGTGCCGTCGAAGATCGCGCCGAGCGCGGGGTGGGCGGGGTCAATCTCCCCGTGCTCGGCAAGGCACGCGGCCAGGTGCGCGTGATGGTGCTGCACCCCCACCAGCTCGACCCCTTCCCGCTCGAGCGCGTACTTGGTCGACAGGTACTCGGGGTGGAGGTCGTGGGCGACGACCTCGGGCTCGACCGCGAACAGCGCTCCGAAATGATCGATCCCCTCCGTGAACGCACGGAGCGTCTCGTAATTCTCGAGGTCGCCGATGTGATGGCTGACCCAGGCGCGACCTCCGCGAGCCAGGCAGAACGTGTTCTTGAGCTCGGCGCCACAGGCGAGCAGCGGTCGCGGCGTGCCGGTGCCGGGCAGGGCAAGAGCGGCGGGGACGTACCCGCGCGAGCGGCGGAGAATTGTTGAGCTTTTTTCGGCGGTTGCCGCCGTGGCGGTGCCGCGCGAACCAACCACGCGCACGATCGAGTCGTCGGTGCGCGTCTGGATCGGCCGGTCGTGAACGAGGAACAGGTCCGCGATTCCCCGTAACCGCTCCAGCGCGTCGTCGTCGCGGTAAGCGATCGGCTCGTCGGACTCGTTGGCGCTTGTCATCACGAGCGCCTCGTTGACGTCCGCAAGCAGCACGTGGTGAAGCGGCGAGTAGGGCAGCATCACGCCGAGCTCCGGCGCCCCCGGCGCGACGGATTCCGCGACGGGCGCAGCGGGCAACCGGGGGGCGAGCACGATCGGTCGCTCGCGGCCGGTGAGCAGCGCCCGCGCCGGGGCCCCCAACGTCACCAGCGACCTGGCCACGTCCAAAGACGGGGCCATCAGCGCAAACGGCTTGTCCTCCCTGTGCTTGCGCGCCCGCAACGTCGCCACCGCGCGCTCGTCGCCGGCAAGGCACGAGAGGTGGTAGCCGCCGATGCCCTTGATCGCGACGATCGCGCCGGCGCGCAGACCAGCGACGGTGGCGGCGAGGGGGTCGGGGGAGGGAGTGTGGTCCCCGATCAGTCGCAGCGAGGGCCCGCAGACAGCGCATGCGTTCGGCTGGGCGTGGAAGCGCCGGTCGGCCGGGTCGTCGTACTCCGCCCGGCACTGCGGGCACATCTTGAACGCGGCCATCGTCGTCAACGGCCGGTCGTACGGCACCCCGCGAACGATCGTGAACCGGGGCCCGCAGTTCGTGCAGTTGATGAACGGGTAGCGGTATCGGCGGTCGGAGGGGTCGAACAGCTCGCGCAGGCAGTCGTCGCACGTGGCCGTGTCGGGGGTCACCGGCGCGTCCGGAACCTCGCCGCCGACGCTGTCGCGGATCGCGAAGTCAGGGTCGCCGCTCGGCGGCACGTCCTCGAACACCATCTGCTCGACCACGGCGAGCGGTGGCGCTTCTGACGGTAGGCGCTCGAGGAAGCGGTCGATCACGGTCGCGCTGCCCTCGACCTCGATCAGCACGCCGCAGCGTGTCGTTGAGGACGAAGCCGCCCAACGACAGCTCGCCGGCAAGCCGGTAGACGTACGGGCGGAAGCCGACGCCCTGCACGGTGCCGGTCACCCGCACCCTCAGTCGCGCGCGGCACACGACGTTCATCCCACCAGCTCCCGCAGCGCGTGGTATGCGCTCGCCTGGGCCTCCTGGATCCGGGGAATGTGCTCCGAACGGGTGACCACGACGTGATCGGCGAGCTCCTCGCCGGCGACGCGACCGCCGTCGTAGCCGACCATCGCGATCGTCACGAGACCCCGTCGCCGAGCCTCAGCCAGCGCGTGGATCACGTTGCCCGAGTTGCCCGACGTCGACAGCGCGAGCACGACGTCGCCCTCGCCACCGTATGCGATCACCTGTCGAGAGAAGATCGCCTCGACGCCGATGTCGTTCGCGATCGCGGTCAGGATCCCCGGATCCTCGGTGAGGTCGATCGCGGGTCGGCCGCCGGCGCGGAAGTCGGCTACGACGTCCATCGCGTCGGTCGCCGATCCGCCGTTGCCGAGCGCGAGCAGCTTGCCGCCGCCCTCGAAGCTCGCGCGCAGCGCGTCCGCCGCGCCCACTAGCACCGGTGCGTTGTCGGTCAGCGTCTGCTCGCGCAAAGCCCCGACGTCGCGGGCCTTCATCAGCACCGACCGGCGCACGTCCTCGAGGACCGCGTCGAGGTCGCTCTCGCGCTCGTCGAGGAACGGATACAGGAAGCTCGAGGCGCCGGCGTCGTGCACGCGGCGCTCGCTGCGGCCCTCGAGCAGGCCGCGATGCTCGAAGAACACGTGCACGAGCTCCCACAGGACGTGGTAGAGCGTCTCGACCAGCTCCTGGCGTATAGCGGGATCGTCAGTCGGCGGATGGAACTCCCAATCCGCGCCGGCCGGCGCGAACGCGATCGTCAGGCAACCGCGGCCACGCGCGACCGCGATCGCGCGAGCGGCCGCGCCGTCGTCCTCATCGGCGCCGAAACCGATCGCCACGTCATCCGGGGCAGCGATCAGCGAGACCTGGGCCGCGATCCCGCCTCCCTCGCCGGCCAGGCCGATCGCGGGCAGCGCGCGCTTGCCGACGATCACCGGGTGAACGAACTCGACCGCGACGTGCCGCGCGTCCGACCGGGCCGCCGGCGAGCGGCCGAACGCGATCAGCCGGCCCCCGCGGGCGAACCGCTCCGCCATCAGGTGACACAGTCGAGCGAGCCGTTCGGCCTCGCCCTCGAAGAACCGCGCGTTCGCCTCCGTCCGCTGCGCCAGGAGCGCGTGCAGCCGCGCCCTCGGATCAGCGGCAACGGTCAAGCAATGACCTCCTCCGGGGCGCGGGCCGCGATCCGCAGCAGCCAGTCGCGCCAGGCCTCGATGCCCTCTCCGGTCCGCGCGCTGAGCACGATCCGCTTCACGTCGGGATGCACGACGTCGATGTTGTAGAGGAGCCTGTCGAGGTCGAAGTCGAGGTGCGGCAGCAGGTCGATCTTGTTGACGATCACGAGCTCGCAGGCGCGGAACATCAACGGGTACTTGAGCGGCTTGTCCTCGCCCTCGGTGACCGCGGCGACCATCACGCGCGCGTCCTCGCCGATCCGAAACTCGGCGGGGCAAACCAGGTTTCCGACGTTCTCCACCAGCAGCAGGTCGATCTCGTCGAGCGGCAAGGCGGGAATCGCCGAGCGCACCATGTTCGCGTCGAGGTGACACTCGCCGCCGAAGCCGGCGCCCGTGTTGAGCTGCGTGACCGGCACGTGCAGGCTCGCGAGGCGGTCGGCGTCCATCGACCCCTCGACGTCGCCCTCGAGCACGCCGACGCGGACGCCGGGCAGGTCCGTGACGACGCGCTCGAGCAGCGTCGTCTTGCCGGCGCCGGGAGCGCTCATGAAGTTGACGACCGTGACCCCGGCTCGGTCGAAGTCCGCTCGGTTGGCGCTCGCGATCGTGTTGTTGGCGTCGAGCGCGTCCTCGACGATCCTCACCTTGGTGCGATGCACTGCGCCTCCTTTCCGAGATCGCCCTCAGGGCGATCTCGCAAGGCCGCCGCAGGCGGCCCCTCGACCTCGATTGCCTCAACCTCGAATTCGTTGCCGCCGGCGATCTCGACGTCGCCGGCCGAGCACTCCGGGCACCGGAACGCGGGAATCTCGATCTCCCACTCGTGGCCACACGAGTGGCAGCGCAGAAGCACGTCGATCACCTGCTGCTCGAGCCGCGCCCCCTCGCACACCGTCCCGCGCGCGACGAACTCGAAATAGAACTCGAGCGTGTCCGGGACCACCTGACGAAGTTTGCCAACACGCAACTCCACGACCGTGACGCGCCGCCCCTCGGCGTGCTTGACGACCGTGTTGACGATCGCAGAGCTCAGCGACAGCTCGTGCATCAGCGGGCGACCACTACTTACTCCGCCGGCGCCGCGGACACGCCGGACCGAAGCTCGGCGACCGTCTCGACGACCAGGTCCACAGCCCGCTCGATGGCGTCCCGGACCGGCTGCGACAGACCCCAACCCATTTCCTCAACATCAGCCGGCTCGCACGCGATCACCACCACCCGTCCCGGCCACGCTCCGACCGACTTGACGAACCGCAATACGGTCTGGGGGTCCATCGCGTGTGGGTTGATCACGTCGCCGTCCTCGATCCCGCCGGGGACCGACTCCTCGTCAGGCTCCATCACGTACAGCGTGCCAGGTTCGCCGCCCTGCCTGGAGACGTCGAGGATCACGAGCGCGTCGTAGCCGCGCATGACCTCGTAGGCCAGGTCGAGCCCGCCGGTGCCGGCGTCCATCACGTCGACGCCGGCCGGGAGCGGACGCTCGCTGAGGCGCCGCGCCACCTCTCCGCCGAAGCCGTCGTCCCGGAGCCACGCGTTGCCGACGCCGGCGATCAGGATGCTCCGCAGTTCTGAGATGGTCGGCGGCGCCTGACGGCGGCGCCTTAGCGGGATGGTCGGCGGCGCCTGACGGCGGCGCCTGAGCTCCTCGGTCATGTGTCGATCACCTCCACCTCGGGGGCAAAGAAATACAGAAAGCGCCCGGTCTCGCGCATCAGGTCCTGGCCCGGGTCGTCGTCGATCGTGACTCCCAGATGGGTCTTCCCGTCGTAGTCGGTGAGGATCCGCTCGATCGTCGCGGTGCGGCCGTCGAGCATCCGCGCCTGAATGTCGGCGTCCGGGCCGGGGCGGATCACGACCTTTCCGCCTCGGGCAAAGCGCACGCCGCCGACGATCGCCTCGGGCTGCCCGGCGGCCGGATCGGGCAGGTTTGGCGGCTCGCTCGGCGGCGAGAGCGTCTCGGGGTCGCGGATCTCGACGCGCCCGTGCAGCGCGATGATGTCCTCGGGCGTGGCCGCCGCCGCGCGCTCGATCATCTCGCGCACCGCCGGATCGGCCCGCTCGATCTCGGCACGCTCGTCGTCTGACAACACCTGCACGTGGAGCAGCAGCGCCTCCTCTATCTCGGTCGAGTCGAACAGGCCGCCGCGGCTCTCGGGCGCGATCTGGGGGTGGTCGGGAAGCACGTATGTCGTCCCGAGGACCGCTTCGTCGTCCTCCGTTGCCAGCACCGGGTACGTGTTGACGCTGGTCGGGGCGCTGTCGAGCGGCGACCGGAACCGGCCGGCCGACACGCGCACGAGCAGTTGCGTGGAGATCAACGACCGCGCTAGCGCGCCGGCGCGGTCGAGCCCGGTCGGCGCCTCGCGGGTGTTGTGGACGCAGCAGCGGACCACCGCCGATCCGTCGCCGCGCGCCTCCGAGCGCAAGGTGAGCCGGCCCCCCTCGAACTCCGCCGTGATCCGCTCACCGACCGGCACCGGGCCGAGCTCGAGCCGGCATTCGACCGCTTGGTGGCGCTCGCCGCTGGGAGCCAGGTAGCGGAGGGTCGCCGTCAACGTCGCGTCCGGGTCCGGCTCGGCCAGGCACTCGAGTCGCGCATGGTCGAACGCGCCCGGGCATTCGCTCGCGTAGACCGGCGGGTACACGATTCCGAACGGCGTCGGAGTCGCGTTCTTGGTCGCGCCGGGCGTGTACGGATACAGCGCGTACCCCTCCCACAGCAGCGAATCGACGAGCTCCTCCAAACGGCGGTCAGTCATCGCGCCGGCGGTCGATGAGGTCGGCGATGCACGCGTCGAACGTCGCGAGGCCGCGCTCGAGCTTCTCCTTCTGGAGCGCCTCGAGGGTCTGCGAGCGGACCGCGATCCATGACGTCCCCGGGTAGTAGTGCTCGATCGTCTCCCGCCACACCGACACCGGCATCCGGAAGTCGATCGACTTCGACCAGGGGATCAGCACCATCTGCAGGCCGCCGTCCTCGCTGGGGTAATAGATCATCCCGTTGAAGTGCAGGGCCAGCGGCGCCTCCCCGTCGGGGAGCGAGTGCAGGTACTTCGCCGCGGCCAGCTCGAGGTCGTAGTGACACGCGATCGGCACCGTGACCGTCGTCGTCCCGGTGAACGCGGGCACGAGCACGTCGAGCTTTGACCACACCAGGCTGCGAGTCGTGACCGCCCACCGCTCGGGCGCGCCGAACAGCTCGACGAGCCGCTCGCGGGTGGCGTCGTCGTAGCGGCGCCGGGCCGGATCGATCATCAGCTGGATCGTGAGCGCGACCATGTACACCTCGCGGCCGTCCGGCTCTGATACCTGGAGATCGATCGTCAGCATCGGCGCCGCCGCGTACTTGACCGGGCGAGCCCCGAGCACGGCGAACTCGAGGTCGGGCGGCTCGTCGTGCGCCGTGTGCGTCTGCGACATCGACTCGATGCTCACCGGAACCATCCTCCCCGTCAAGCGGGGACCGCCTGAGCGCGGACCGCTTCGAAGAACTCCGCCACCGCCGCCTCGACGCCCGGGCCGCCGGAGATCCCCTCCCAGCGCGCCTTGATCGTGCCGGTGAGCGCGTAGCACCGGTCGATCGGCGCGATCACGTAGATCGGCGGATCGGCGAGCCGGTTCGCGATCAGCCCCTCGATGTCCGGCTCGAGTCCGTCGAGCACCGGGTTGAGCTCACGCATCCGGCTCCAGGTGTCGAAGTGCAGCTCGCTCTCGGTCGCCCCGCCCGGGCTCGGATACATCGCGACGACGCACGCGGTGACGGTCGACTCCATGAAGAACGCCAGTCCGATCGGGATCTGGAAGCTCGCCCACAGATCGTCGGGGACGTCGAGGCCGGGGAGCCACAGCGTCCGGTTGCCGGTTGGTCGGTAGTCGCCCTCGCCCGAGCGCATCGCCCAGCACGCCTCGCACGCGCATATGATCCGGCGTTCGGACAGCGCGAGCAGGTGGCGGTGATCCTCGGGGACGCCGATCCCGCAGAGGTCGCACACCTCGGTGTCGGTACCGGCGAGCGGGTCCGCCGGCGTTTGTGGCGGTCCGGACGCCGGGGACGCCGGGGACGCCGGCGACCGCGCGAGGCCGCGCAGCCCCGACACCACCCCGGCCCGCCGCCGCGCCGCGACCGCATCCTCGATCAGCCGGCGCCCGCCCAGGGGCCCAGTCATTGCGCGAGCGCCACCTTGACGCGCCCCTGCTCGCGCAACAGCGGAACCGGTTCGAGCTGCACGTGATCGTCGTCCATCGATCGCCCGGCCCGCGGCAGGTAGAACGACCGGGCGCAGCTCGGGCACGCGAGCGCCCCGGCCGTCAGCAGCGCGGTGCGCAAGGGCGCACCGCAGCCGGTACACCGGTCGTGGTAGGCGAGCAGCGTGCCCTCGACGTTGGCCACGACCAGGTCGCTGCCGGCGACGCTGACCGCGGCGAGCGAGCCGTCGGCGAGCTCGCCGACCGAGTCGACGTCGAACCAGGAGGGCGCCGCGGCCGGCGCCGACATCACCACCGGCAGCTCCATCCCGGTCGGAGCGGTGGGCGCGGCCGGGGCCGGAGGCGGGGGTGGTGGGTGGGCCCCAGTCACCATCGGCAGACCGGGTCCGCCGGCGGTCTGGGGCGCCACGCCCTCGACCTCGAGGCCCTCGAGATCGGGGGCCGCCTCCTCGAGCGCCTGCTTGATCGCGAGCTCGAGCGTCACCGAGGAGGCCGAGCAGTCCGAGCAGCTGCCCTGCAGGTGAATCCGCGCCACGCCGTGCTCGAGCGACAGGAGCTCGACGTTGCCGCCGTGCGACTCCATGTACGGGCGCACCGAATCGAGCGCGTCCTGGACTCGCTGCTCGAGCGGGACCGGGTGCAGGTCATGGATCAGCAGCAGCGTCGCGACCAGCTCGTCGTCGGCGAGTGAGGCCGCGACGCGTTCGCCGTCCTCACCGGCCTCAAGCAGCGAGCCGAGGATTCGCTCCAGGCCGGCGCCGTACATCTGCACGATCGCCGAGACGAGTTCCTCGGCCAGCGCGCGCGTGGCCGAGTCACCGCTCAACTCGAGCCGTCCCTGGAGCTCCTGAACGCGATCGACGAGCTGCTCGCCCCTGGCGGCCGTGTCCATCCGGCTACGCCAGGGCCGTCGGAGTGTGCATGACCTTGCGGACCTTACCCTTGCCGGTGTACATGTGCACACCGCACGGCAGGCACGGATCGAACGACCGGACCGCCCGCATGATGTCGATTCCCTTGAAGTTCTCGGGCCCGTTCTCCTCGAAGATCGGCGTGTTCTGGACGGCGTCCTCGTAGGGCCCGGGGGTCCCGTAGACGTCTCGGGGACTCGCATTCCAGGGGGTCGGCGGGTACGGCTGGTAGTTCGCGATCTTGCCTTCCTGGATCACCATGTGGTGCGACAGCACCCCGCGCGCGGCCTCGTGGAACCCGCAGCTGACCGCGCTCTCGGGGACCTTGAAGCTGTTCCAGCTCTTGGTCCGGCCGGCCTGGACCTCCTTCATCGCGCGCTCGAGGTTGTGCAGGGCGATCAGCGCGCTGTAGGCCTGGTGGTAGGTGCGCGCGCGGTCGCGCTCGACCGCGTTGGACTTCTCCGGGACGTTCCACTCGAGCTCCATCTCGGGCATGTTCGGGGAACGCGGGAGCACCATCTGAATCGAATGACCTGTCGCCTTCGCGTAGCCGAAGTCGACCAGGCCGGCCTTGGCCGTGCACCACTGACGGGCGAACGGGCCACCGCCCGTGTCGCAGCAGACGTGGGTGTCGGTCCGCTTGTCGTAGATCCGCGGCGACACCACCCACGTGTACTTGTCGGTGAAGTCGCGCTTCTGCGGGCGCGGCAGCGTGACCTTGTTCCACGGATGGTTCTTGTCGACCGGGTTGCCGAGCGGATCGTGGGTGACGAACGTCGGCTCGTTCTCCCACGAGTCGAAGTAGGAGGAGCCGAGCAGGATGCGGATCATCAGGTTGATCTCGACGAGATCGGTGGAGATCAGCTCGCCGCCGATCGCCACGCCCGGGGTGATGTAGCGCTTGCGACCCCAGTTGGTCATGTTGCGGTAGTCGTAGTCGACGTAGTCCGGGTCGTCGAACGAGCCCCAGTTGACGAGGTTCGTCTCGCGGAAGCCGACCATGTCGTAACCCGGCAGCTCCTGGAGGAAGAAGTCGTACAGGTCGTCATGCATCGGGACACTGCGCTTGACGTAGTCGAAGTAACGCATCAGCCGCACGTAGTAGTCGGTGCACGTCTGATGGGTGATGTCGGCGCTGCATCCGCCCGGCATGATCGTCGAGGGGTGGGTGTGACGCCCGCCGAACAGGCAGTACATCTCGCGTGTGTACCGCGCCACGTGCAGCGTCTCCAGATAGAACTCGCCCGTGAACGGGTTGAGCGCGCGCATGATGTCCGCGATCGTCTTGTAACCGTGGATGTCCTGACCGGGTGCCGGGGTGTTCTCCGCCTTGGCCAGCAGCGTCGGGTTGGTCTCCTTGACCATCTGCTCGCAGAAGTCGACGTTCGCCATGCAGTCGTTGAAGATCGCATGGTCGAAGATGTAGTCCGCGGTCTCGGCCAGGTTGAACGCGAGGTCGCCGAGCGCCGGCGGCTTCACGCCGTAGGCCATGTTCTGGTTCAGGCACGAACAGGTGCAGTGGTTATCACCGCAGATCCCGCAGATCCGGCTCGTGATGAAGTGGGCGTCCCGCGGATCGATCCCCTTCATGAAGATGTCGAACCCGCGGAAGATCATCGAGGTGCTGTAGCACTTGAGCACCTGCTGATTGGCGAAGTCGATCTCGGTGTGGATCCCGAGGCTTCCCACGATCCTCGTGATGGGATCCCAGGACATCTCCTTGACCATCACCCTTTGCTGTTCGGGCGTCTCAGTCGCCATCTGTGTGTCTCCTCAAGATTGGATTTCCATTGACTGGGGGCCCCACCCACCCGGTTACCAGCGCTTGACGTACCCGGTGGTCAGCGTCTTGCCCCGCCGGCGCCACTCCGGCTCGACGTCGTGCTGTTTAGCCATCCGGTGACGGAAGTACTTCACGATCGGTCCATACGTGTACTTGGTGATGTTCGCGTTGAGCGCGCCCAACTTGTCCTCGTCCATGAACGGCATGAACTGGTCGGGGAATCCAGGCATCGTGCAGGCCATGCAGATCCCACCGACGTTCGGGCAGCCGCCAACGCCGTTTACCCAGCCGCGGACGGGGACGTTGCACCTAACCACCGGGCCCTTGCAGCCGAGCTTGACCAGGCAGCGGTGATCGGAGCCGTACTCGGTGGCGAACTGGCCCTGCTCGGTGAAGCCGGCGCGGTTGCAGCTCTCACGGACCGTGCGCCCGAACAGCCACTTGGGGCGAAGGGCCTCGTCGAGTTCCGGGGCGGGCGCGAGGCCGGCCAGATGAAGCGCGAGATAGAGGAGCGTCTCGGTCATGTTGTCCGGCTGGGCCGGGCACCCGGGAATGCACACGATCGGCAGGCCGGCCTTCGACTTCCACTTCCAGCCCAGGTAGTCGGGCACGCCCATCGCGCCGGTCGGGTTGTTCTTCATCGCCGGAATCCCGCCGTAGGTGGCGCACGTCCCGACCGCGACGACGGCCGCCGCCTTCGGCGCGAGGCGGTCGAGCCACTCGTTCATAGTGATCGGCTGGCCGTTCTCCGGATTCACGGCGAAGCCGGTCCAGTGGCCCTCGCCGTTGATCTCCTCGTTGCCCAGCGAGCCCTCGATCACGAGCACGAACGGGTCGAGCTCACCCTTCTCGGCGTCGAACCACGCCTGCGCGTACTCCTGACCGACGGCGTAGTCGACGACCTGGTTGTGGACGACGACCTTCGGCATGCCGGGAATCGCCTGGAGGATGATGTCCTCGAGGCTCGGATTCGTCGCCGAGGTCATCGCGACGGAATCGCCTTCGCAGCTCAGGCCGGTGGTCATCCACAGCACGTGTGCGGTGACAGCCTCGGTCTCCTTCTGCTTCGCGTACGGATTCGCCAACGCCGACATTCCGTCTCCTCTCGCTGTTCCTCAACAGATCCGCGGCAGCGGGTCCCCCACCAGCTGATCCATCACCCGCTTGCCGCCAAAGCTCGTCTCCACCAACACCATCCCCGGCGGCTCCGTCCGCACCTCGCCGATCTCCGCCGCCGCCTCGCAACCGGGCACGGACCGGATCGCCTCGAGCGCCCGCTCGGCCGCCTCGGCGGCCACGAACGCCACGAGCTTCCCCTCGTTCGCGACGTACATCGGGTCGATCCCGAGGATCTCGGCGGCGCCGGCGACGTCGGGGCGCACCGGGACCTCGCGCTCGCGCACGATCATCGCCACCGAGGAGGCACGCGCGAGCTCGTTGAGCACCGAGGCGACGCCGCCGCGGGTCGCGTCGCGCAGGCACCGCAGCTCCGGCCCGGCCGCGTCGAGCAGCGCATCGACCACTGGCCACAGCGATCGTGTGTCCGACTCGATCTCCGCGTCGAGCTCGAACTCGCCGCGGGCGAGCATGATCGCCGTGCCGTGCTCGCCGATGCTCCCCGACAGCAGGATCCGGTCCCCCGGACGGAGCGCCGCCGGAGACAACCGGGCGCGCGGGTCGCGACAGCCGATCCCGGTCGTGCACACGTACATGCCGTCGGCGTGGCCGCGCTCGACCACTTTCGTGTCCCCGGTGACGATCTCGACGCCGGCGGCGCGCGCGGCCCGCGCAATCGCGTCGACCTCGGCTTTCAGCTCCTCGGCTCCGAGGCCCTCCTCCAGGATCAGCGACAGGCTGAGCGCGAGCGGGCGGGCGCCGGACACTGCCAGGTCGTTGACCGTCCCGTTGACTGCCAGCTCGCCGATCGAGCCGCCCGGGAAGCGCATCGGCTTGACGACGTAGGAGTCGGTGGTGAGGGCGAGGTCGACTCCGCCGACCGCGATCGTGGCCGCGTCGGCGAGCTCGTTGAGCGTCTCGGATGCGAACGCCGGCGCGAGCAGCCCCTCGATCAGGCTCTGCGTCGCCTTGCCACCGGCGCCGTGGGCCATGTTGATGCGCTCGTCGCGGAACTTGGCGCGCTTGCCCCGTGCCGTCTCGATGATCCCGAGGATCTTCTGCTCGCGCTCGGAGACGACCGCGGGATCGCTCATCACACGACTTCCCGCTCCCGGGCAGAAGCCGCGCTTTGCCCACACCGCGCCATCACACAACTTCCCTCTCGCGGGCAGAACCGTGCGGTTTGCGCCCAAACACCATCACACGACCTCCCGCTCGCGCGCAAACCGGCCGAAGTTGTAGTAAGCGGCGCACGCGCCCTCGGAGGAGACCATGCACGTGCCGATCGGCCGCTCGGGCGTGCACGCCGTCCCGAACACCTTGCACTCCCAGGGCTTGATCACGCCCTTGAGCACCTCGCCACACTGACACGCCTTCGGATCGGCGACGCGGACGCCGGGGACGCTGAAGCGGACCTCGGCGTCGAGGTCGGCGTAGGCGTCGGACAGCCGCAATCCGCTGTGGGAGATGAACCCGAGCCCGCGCCACTCGAAGTGCGGACGGAGCTCGAACACCTCGGCCATCACCTCGAGCGCGCGCAGGTTGCCCTCCCACGGGACCACGCGCTTGTACTGGTTCTCGACCTCGCAGCGGCCGGCGGCGAGCTGGCGGAGGATCATCTCGATCGCCTGGAGGATGTCGAGCGGCTCGAACCCGGCGATCACGACCGGCTTACGGTAATCCGTAGGGATGAACTGGAACGGGCGCGCGCCCACGACGGTCGAGACGTGACCGGGCCCGATGAACCCGTCGAGGCGCAGATCGGGCGACTCGAGCAGCGCCCGCAGCGGCGGCACGATCGTCACGTGGCTGCACATCACCGAGAAGTTCTCGAGCTGCTCGCCGCGGGCGCGCTTCAGGGTCAGCGCGGTCGACGGGGCTGTGGTCTCGAACCCGATCGCGAAGAACACCACCTCGCGATCAGGGTTCTGCTTGGCGATCCGCAGCGCGTCGAGCGGGGAGTAGACCATCCGGATATCGGCGCCGGCGGCCTTGGCGTCGAGCAGGCTGCCGTCCGAACCCGGGACGCGCATCATGTCGCCGAAGCAGGTGAAGATCACGCCGTCGGTGTGCGCGATCGCGATTCCGTCGTCGACCCGCCCCATCGGGATCACACAGACGGGGCAGCCGGGGCCGTGCACGAGCTCGACGTTGGCCGGCAGCAGGTCGTCGATCCCGTACTTGTAGATCGAGTGCGTGTGACCGCCGCACACCTCCATCAGCTTGTAGTGACGGCCCGGTTCCACTAGCGACAAGATCTCCGTCGCCACCGCGCGGCCGAGCTCGGCGTCGCGGAACTCGTCGACGAACTTCACGCCGCTGACCCCAGGCGAGTCAGCGCCGTTCCGGCGTGGACGAGCAGCATGTCGCCCGGCGCCACCGGCGCGACGAGCGCGGTTTCCACGCTCGCTCGGGCTCCGTCCTCGTCGGCGCACAGGGCGAGGCCGCGGTCGAGATCGACTCGTACAACGGTCATGGGCACGCCGTCGTCGCCGCAGGTCATGCAGTGGTGCGATCCGCAGGAGTCGCCGCCGACACTCACTCGATCACGCTGGCCTTCAGCTCCTCGAGCTCCTGCTCGTAGTCGGCGCCCATCCGCACGAGCAGATCGCGCGTCGCCCGCGCCTCCTCCTCGTCGACCTTGGAGATCGCGAACCCGACGTGGATCAGGACCCAGTCTCCCGGCTCGACGCCTCCATCCTCAGCGTCGAGGAGCCCCACGTTGACGTTACGGCGTACTCCCGCTACGTCGACTTTGGCCAGCCTATTCAGGTCATCGACGATCTCGATGACCTGGCCAGGGATCGCCAGGCACACCCCCGGTGTTCTATCACTCGATAGCTAACGATTGTGAGGGTGGGTAAGCGGAGTTACCAGCCAACATCGGACGTGGTGTGCCGCACGATCCCGGAGGCATAGACTGGCTCGACATCGGGAGGTCGATAGACCACAGAGAGGCTGTGTCGTGTCCATCGAAGACCGAGGGGTTGTCCAGCCCGGGCCGTTGCGATGGCCCCGCCATCCGCAGCTTGCCGGCGACGCTCCCGAGTCGATCGCGCTCTACACCTATCTGCTCGACGCCGACGGAGAGCTCGCCGACGAATTCGACGTGCGCGCACGGATCGCCGCGCGGCAGCTTGCGACCGCGAGGGTCCTCCAGGTCGGCGTCGGGGCGTGCGATCTCGGGCCTTGGTTCGAGGCCGCCGGACACGGCCTCGGGCTGCTGGTCCTCGACGGGCTGCTGACGCTCGAGGTTCGTGTCGGCGGCCGCACCGCGGCCGAGCTCGTCGGCCCTGGGGATCTGCTTCAGCCACTCGGTCCCGCTCCAGATCAGATGCTCGTCCGGACGTCCGGCTGGCGCGCGCTGCGCCCGACCAGGCTCGCGGTGCTCGACGGCGATTTCGCCGACCGGGTGCGGCCCTTCCCCCAGATCGTCCGGATCCTCGCGCGCCGCGCCTGCCGGCGCCCGCTCGAGCTCGACGTGCTCCGGGCGATCACCTCGCAGCCCCGGCTCGAGGTTCGCCTCGTCCTGCTCCTGTGGCATCTGGCCGACCGCTGGGGGCGGGTGGAGCCGGGCGGGGTGCGGCTGTCGCTGCCGCTCACCCACCGCCTGCTCGGCCAGCTGGTGGCGGCCGAGCGACCGTCGATCTCGCACGCGCTGAAGCGGCTCGCGCAGGCCGGTCTGGTGACCGGCGCCACCGACGACCTCCACCTGCACGGCAGCCTCGAGCACCAGCTTCAGCTGCTGACCGAGCGCGAGCCGGCTCTCGGCGAGCGCCCGGTATCCCATTCACGAAGGGCCCACCGACCGATCGCGTGACCGATGGTCGCCGCAGGCCGGCATCCGGTGCATGTCCTCTGGCTCACCAGCGGGCTCGGCTGCGACGGTGACTCGGTCGCGATGACCGCGGCGCGCAACCCGAGCTTCGAGGACCTGATCCGTGGCTGCTTCCCGGGAGCGCCCCCGGTGGTGATCTACAACCCCCTGCTCGCGTACGAGACGGGAGACGAGTTCATGCGCCCGTGGTTCGAGGCGGCCGCGGGCAAGCTCGAGCCGTTCATCTTCGTGCTCGAGGGGTCGGTCCCCAACGAGGAGATCAGCGGTGACGGGTATTGGGCGACGATGGGCGTCGATCCCGCGACCGGCGACCCGATCTCGACGTGCACCTGGATCGACCGGCTCGCGCCGCGCGCCGCCGCCGTGCTCGCACTCGGCACCTGCGCGACCTTCGGCGGCATCCCCGCGATGCGGAACAACCCGACCGGTGCGATGGGGCTCCGCGACTACCTCGGGTGGGCCTGGACCTCACGTCTCGAGGTTCCGATCATCAACCTCCCCGGCTGTCCGGTGCAGCCCGACAACATCACCGAGACCCTGTTGCACCTGGCGCTGTACGTCGCGGGCGCCGGGCCGATGGTCGACGTCGACGAGCACGGCCGACCCACGTGGTTGTTCGGACGAACGGTTCAGCAGGGCTGCGGCCGAGCCGGCTTCGCCGAGCAGGGCGAGTTCGCCCGGACTCCCGCCGACCACCGCGGGTGCCTGGTCAAGCTCGGCTGCAAGGGCCCGGTCACGACGTGCAACGTGCCGCTGCGCGGCTGGGTTGGCGGCATCGGCGGGTGCCCGAACGTGGGCGGCATCTGCAACGCGTGCACGATGCCCGGATTCCCCGACAAGTTCATGCCGTTCATGGATGCAGACTCGCTCGGGCTGCTGTACGCGAAGGGGGCGCGGTTGACCTACGGGCCGGTGATCCGGCGGCTGCGCCACCGCGCGATCCGGCGCCATTACGACCGCGAGCCGGAATGGCGCGCGCCGGGCGGCGAGCTCATCAGCGGCTACGAGCCACGGTGGTGAGGAGCTGAGATGCCCGTCTCGGTCGTGTTCGTGTGCGAGATCTGCGGGGCGCGGCCCGATCCCGAGACGCAGGTGGCACTCGAACACCAGCTCCTCGATCTGCGCCACGGCGAGTACGTCGACGCCGATCCCGGCCGGTGGCTGACCTGGCACGGACGCGGCATGTACGGGCCGCAGCGGTACGCCTGCGGAGCCCACCGGGGCGAGCTCAAGGCGCTGGTGCGCGAGCACTACGGGACGCTCGGCTGGCACCCGTGGGCCAAGGGGCCGCATCCGTGGGCCGGGCGCCGGGGGACCGACCGGGCGCGGGCGCTCGCGCGTGCGCTGCGCTCGACGTTCGGCGCGCCCGGGTCGTAGGGGCGCGGCGGCGGTGTGTAATCGAGAGCACGCCGCGATTGACTGTCTCAACGAGGCGGTTTAGGTTGCGGGGCCTGCGGCAGTTCTGGACCTCTCTGAGCGCCGCGCAGCGGCGCACGCTGGTGATGATGGGTGTCGTCGTCGCCGTCCTGCACGTGCTCGGGTTCGCGTCGTTAATCGCGCTGGTCGCGCCGCGTCACTACGAGCTCCGGACGGGCGGCGCGTTCACGATCGGGATCGGGGTGACCGCGTACACGCTCGGCCTGAGGCACGCGTTCGACGCCGATCACATCTCGGCGATCGACAACACGACGCGAAAGCTGATGGCCGAAGGCAAGCGCCCGCTGAGCGTCGGGTTCTGGTTCTCGCTCGGACACTCCACGATCGTGTTCGCGCTGGCTCTGCTGTTGTCGATCGGGATCAAGTCGCTCGACGGTCAGGTCGCACGCCACGGCTCGAGCCTGCACGAGGTCACGGGGTGGGTCGGAACGCTCGTGTCGGGCAGCTTCCTCTACGTGATCGCAGCGATCAACGTCGGGATCCTGCTCGGGATCATCCGGGTCTTCCGCGGGATGCGCACCGGGCGCTACGACGAGCAGGAGCTCGAGGCGCAGCTCGACCAGCGCGGTCTCATGAACCGGTTCCTGGGCCGGCTCACCAAGGCCGTCGCCCGGCCGTCGCAGATGTACCCGATCGGGATGCTGTTCGGGCTCGGCTTCGACACCGCCACGGAGGTCGCGCTGCTCGTGCTCGCCGGCGGCGCCGCCGGGGCCGGGCTGCCCTGGTACGCGATCCTGTGCCTGCCGATCCTGTTCGCCGCCGGGATGTCGCTGCTGGACACGATCGACGGATCGTTCATGAACTTCGCCTACGGGTGGGCGTTCTCAAAGCCGGTCCGCAAGGTCTTCTACAACCTCACGATCACCGGCCTGTCGGTGGCGGTGGCGGTCGTGATCGGCACGGTCGAGCTCGGCGGCCTGATCGCGGCCAAGCTCAGCCTGTCCGGGTCTTTCTGGAGCTGGTTCGAGAACATCGACATCAACGCGCTCGGGCTGATGATCGCCGGTATGTTCGTGGTCACGTGGGCGGTCGCGCTGTCGGTGTGGCGGTACGGACGGATCGAGGAGCGCTGGGGCGCGTCGATCGACCGGCTCTAGCGCGCCGGCCTTAGCGCCACCAGGGACGTCTGCGGAGGCTCGCGACCTCGGCCGCGGGCTTGACGAGGTCGACCGCGTGCTGGCTCAGATGATCGAGGTGCTCGCACAGCCACACGCCGTAGTAGGAGCCGGAGGACTCGTCGACGACCCCCGCCGCGGCCAGCGATGGCGGCTGGAGCTCTGACACCGCCCGGTGATCTGGCCTGCCGACCTGCTCGGCGAGCTCGTCGTACCAGGACGCGAGCGTCGCAGTACGGCGCGCGAGCACGCCGCGTGCCTCCTCTAGACCGGTGGCATCTCCCGGCATCTCCGACACCGCGTGCGCGGTGAGGCGAAGCCGGAGCGACCCGCCGACCAGGCGCCACAGATCCTGCTTGGCGATGCGCTTGCTTCCCTGCTCGGAGAGAAAGCCACGCAGGCCCTCATCCAGGCGGACTCCCGCGGCCCCGGCGGGCATCGCGGTATCGGGCTCGCCGACCCGAGCGCCGGTCGCCCACTGCACCGCCTGGGTCAGGTATGACGCGCCCGTACGGAACGCATCGGCGAGGTCGTCGCCGACGACGGACGACACTCCACGTGGCCAGAACAGCGTGCCGATCACCGCGCTGACCGCGCAGCCGAGCGCCACGTCTTCTATCCGAACCACGCCGACCTTCCATCCCACTGGAACGATCAGGTTGAACAGGATCGCGATCATCACCGTGAACGCCGCCTGGCCGACGGCGAACGGCGTCGTGCCCGGCGAGTACGCGGCCACCAGCACCGCGATCGGGAACGCGATCCACAACGCGGTTTCGTCGCTCCCGATCGCCAGCACGAGCGCCCCGCCGATCAAGAACCCGATCGCCGTTCCCGCGATCGCCCGGAGCGCGGTGGCGCCGGTGGCCGACGCGTTCGTGCGAAGGACCGACAGCGTCCCGAGCACCACCCAGAAGCCGTGTTGGACGGTGGTCACATCTGCCACGGCGACGGCGACCGCGAGCGCCACCGCGCCGCGAAGGCTGTTGACGAACCAGACCGAGCGCAAGCTCGCATGGGTGTGGGCAGCGGTGGCCACGCTCGACACTCGCTGCACGGTTCGTGCCGCGGCGTTCGATCCCGTGTACCAGCGAGCGCGCCTGGCTTCGAGCCACTCGGGGTCCGCGAGCCGTGACGCGATCATCGTCTCGTAGGCGACTCCTAGCACGGCGACGGCGACCGCGTTCGCGTGGAACGAGATCTGGGAGGCTTGCCGGAAAGAGGCCCGCCCACCCGGCCGCAGCGTCGAATGCTCGATCTGAGTCAGCACGGCCGCCCGGCAGCGTTCGAGCTCGTCGACGTCGGGACGCGCGTCGCCGCCCGCGAGGAGAGAGGCGGTGTCTCGCAGCACCGAGCTTGAGATGGTAATGAGCTCGAGGTCTGGCTCCGGCGCCTCTCGGAGGTCATGCTGCTCCTCGACCGCGTCAGAGATCAGCGCCTCGGTCCACTCGAGCAACTCGACGCAGTTCGCGAGCGCCTGGTCGGTCGCAGCCAGGCCGGTGGGGCGGTACGGCGTCGACGTGAATCGGCCGATCAAGTCGTGCTTAGCGGCGACCATCGCCACAAGGTCGTCCTTGGTCGGTCCGCCACGGACCGCTGCGTCGAGCACGTCTGCGAGCTTCCCCGCAAGCGCCGACGCCGCGGCGCTCAGCTGGTTGCCGCCGCTCGATCGCGGCGAGAACAGCAGCACGGCGGCGGTGCCGCAGACCGACGCCATCCACCAACCGATGAGGCGGTCGGGGATCATGCTGACGGTACCGGCGGATGCCGCGGGGAGGACCCACGCGAGGAGCGCTCCCGTGGCTCCCGAGGCCGCGTTGGGGCCGGTGACGCCCGCGAAGAACACCGCGAACGTCACGGGCACCGTCACGATCGCCGCCAGCACGGTCGAGGAGCTGACGATCGTGGCGATCGTCAGCAGCACGCTGCCGGTGAGCGCCAGCGCGAGGTGGGCCAGGAGCTTGTCGCGCCAGGTCCCGGCGAACGACGAGAGCACGAGTGTCGCGAAGCCGCCGAATGCGGCGAAGGTTGCGATCTGGGGATTCGCGATCACCTTGTCGGTGAGCGCGAACAGGCCGCAGATCACGACCATCGCACGGATCGCGCGCATCGCCGCCGGGGCCGACCACTTCGGGACCCAGCCGGCGATCTCGGTCCTGAGGCTCCAGGGTCGAGTCACACCGGCATGATCACATGCCGGTCGATCTGGCCGCGAGATATCGCTGCGCCTCCTCCTGGCCGAAGTGCTCGGCCCAGCCGGCGGGCGTCGCCTGGTATGAGGGGTCGCGGAGGCTTGGGTCGGCGCCGTGAGCGAGCAGCAGCTCGATCATCTCGAGGTTGCCGTGCACCGCGGCTTCATGCAGCGGCGCGGATTCGTGATACCGCTCGAGGCGGTTCGTCGCGTTGACGTCGAACCCGAGGTCGATCAGCAGCGCCGCCCCCTCGACGCTGTTTCTCTGGGTCGCGCGCACGAGCTGGTCCGGATGCAGCGCGATGGCGTGATCGGTCAGCGTCGGGTCGTCCGCGAGGAGTCGCTGGACGCGGTCGCGGTCGCCCTCGGTGGCGGCCTCGAGGAACGCGTACAGCGGCGCCGCGCCCGAGGTGGCGCCGGCGGCGCGGAGCAACTCGGCGCACTCGCGGTGTCCGCGCAGCATCGCCTCCTCGCGCGGCGTCCGCGCTTCGTACGCGTGGTTCCGGGTCCCGCGAGCCTCCGGATCGGCGCCGTGGTCGAGCAGCAGCCGCACGGGGCCGGCGAATCCGGAACGGGCCGCGGCCATCAGCTGCTCGTCGACCATCTGACGCGGCGTCGCGTGCACTGGAGCGAGCAGTCGATGCCACCGTCCGCCGTCGCCCGTTCCGAGGCCGAACCCGAACAGCAGCTCGAGCCAGCGGTCGTCGCGGTCCCAGTGGCGGTTGTAGAGCGTCTGCTCGTCGTTGGGGTCGGCGCCGGCCTCGAGCAGCAGGCGCGCGAGCGCCAGCTCGTCCGCGTGGGGCGGGGGATCGCCCTCGCCGCTGCCGAACGCGCCGGTGAGCGCGGTGAACGGTGGGCTGAGCCCCTCCCACAGGTAGCCGGCGTTCGGATCCGCGCCGTGGTCGATCAGGACACGGGCGGTCGCCAGTGGATCGCGTCCCGGTCCGGTGGAGCCGAGGCGGGAGTAGGTGAGATAGAGCAGCGGCTCCCAGACATGAGGACCGCCCTGCCGGTTAGCGGCCTCCGGATCGTGACCGAGGAGCTCCTGCGCCGCGGCGACCTCGCCGGCGGCGGCGATCGTGTGGATCGTCGCGGTCGCTAGCTCGGGATGGGCGGCGAGCAACTCCCGCGCCCTACCCCACCGCGAGGGATCGTCCCCGCCGTAGGTCAGGCACGCGAGACGCAGGAACTCGTCGACGAGCTCCTGGTGATCTCGGATCGGTTCGCCGATCGGCTGGGCGTGGGGCGAGCGCGAATAGCGCGGGGTGAGCTCGACGTACGCCTTCAGCTTGGCCCAGCTGGGGAACCCGAACGACCGGGCGACGACCAGCTGCGCGTCCGCCCGCTTGAACGTGGCGAGCTCGGGCGAGCCCGGTTGCGCCTGTCCGAGGCGCGGATGGAACTCGCGCACGACCTCGGCCGCGCCGGCGTCACCGGAGCGGACCGCGCGCTGAAACGACTTGGCGCCGTTCTTCAGCTGCTCGAGATTGGCGTTGCCCGGAAGACCGCGGGGTGGCACTATGGCCTCCTTTCACACTGGCCCGGAGTCCGCAATCTCAGGCCGGAAAGGAGACGGCCGGCAACGAGAAGCTGGGAGCTGCTCAGGTGGGCTTTGCCCTTTCCGCGGACCGGTGGCGACCTGCTCGCCGTGTCGATCATAACGGGGCGGTGGGCGGGCGAATGAACGGCGGGCATCTGGGGAGGAGCCGGTAGCGACTCGCTGGGTCATAAGTCCACACTCGGCGCCCGTAAATCGGTGAACGTGGATTCGGGCACGTATAGGGGTCACAACGACCGAATCGACCACCCGCCGGCGCCGAGTGTGCGGTTGTGACCCCGCTCGTCCGGGTGAGCGGCAAGCCGCGGTTACGCAGGGACGGCTGCGGCCCGCTCGCGCAACTCGGCCAGGCCGGATTCGATGCCGGCGGTGAGGACGCCGATGTCTGCAGCGTGATCGCGGTCGCCGGTGACGCCGAAGTACAGGGCGCCGTCGTAGGAGAAGATCGCCACGACGATCCGGATCGTGCCGACAATCGGGACGTACGGATAGGACTCGAGCAGCCGGCGGCCGAGGGCATGGACGGGTCGCTGCGGGCCCGGGACGTTGGTCGTCGCGGTATCCATGTTGAGGCGGGCGGAGCGCGTCGCGACCCGGCTGCCGAGCGCCAGGAGCAACGGTGGCGCGAACCCCGACAACTGGGCGAGCACGTCGCCGGCGACCGCCTGCCCCGATGCCTTGATGTCGTCCATCTCGTCCCGGATCAGAGCGAGCCGCTCGGCGGCATCGTCGATCCCGACCGGGAGCCGGGCGAACACCGCGGACACCCGGTTGTTGTAGACGCCGCGCTCGCCGGGCAGGCGGACCGACACGGGAACCATCGTCCGGACCGTGCGCCGGCGCGGGATCTCCTCGCCCCGCTCGAGCAGGAGGTCGCGGAAGCCGTTGGTGACGATCGCCAGGACCACGTCGTTGACGGTGCCGCCGAGGCCCGAGCGGACGTCCTTGACGTCGCTGAGCCGGGCGCTCGCCCAGCTCCACACGCGGTGCGGCCCGATCGGACCCGTCAACGATGACGTCGACGGACGGAGTGTCGGCGCCGCCGCTGCGATCGCGCGCATCATCCGAACCGTGCCCCTGAGCAGCTCCGAGCGGGCTCGGACGGCGACGCTCGCCTGCTCGGCCGGGTGGCGGGCGCGGTGATAGGCGCCGCGCACGAACAGCTCGACGTCCGAGGGCTCGGGGCCGGGCCGCCAGGTGTCCGCCGGCGCCGGCTCGGCGTCGTCGCCGAACATCACCGACATCAGATCGGTGGCCGCGACTCCGTCGACCATGCAGTGGTGGACCTTCGACAGGAGCGCCCAGCGACCGCTCTCGAGGCCCTCGACCATCCAGATCTCCCACAACGGCCGGGCCCGGTCAAGGTGCTGGGAGAACACGCGCGCCGCCATCGTGCGAAGCTGCTCGCCGGTGCCCGGCGGGGGTACCGCGGTGTGGCGGAGGTGGTAGGCGACGTCGAAGTAGGGATCGTCGACCCACATCGGCTCGCTCACCCCGAGCGGCACGAACCGCACCTTCTGGCGGTAGCGAGGGGTGTGGTGGAGCTTCGCGCGGACCATGTCGGACAGCTCGTCGAACGACGGCGGCGGTCCCTCGAAGATGCTGACGCCGCCGATGTGCATCGGGGTGACGTCGTTCTCGACGTGCAGGAATGTCGAGTCCTGCGAGCTCATGGATTGCACGTGGTCTCCTCGGTCCGTTCGAGCAGCCGCTCGAGCTCGCGGTAGACGTCGGCGTTAACCGCCATCCCGCAGTGACTGCCGTCAACCTCGACCCATTCCGCGGCGGGATCGAGGCAGGCGCGCCAGTCGACGATCGCGTCGCTGCGAGAGTAGATCGCGACGGCCGGCGCATCCTCGCGCAGCGGCGCGTTGAGCAGGGTACGGAACTCCGAGCAGCAGCCACCGTCCCGGCACTCGTTCGTGAACAGCCACCGGACCCCGATGTCGCCGAGGAACGCCACCGAGCGCACGGTGCGCAGCACCGACGGCGACACCGCGAGCTGGTCGAGCACCGGCGACCCGAGCGTCATCACCGCGGCGACCCTGTCGTGATGCCTCGCCGCGAGCGCGCGGGCGAGCGCGCCGCCGCGGCTCTGGCCGATGACGACCGCCGGCTCCTCGAATGCCTCGAGCACCATCCCGAGCCGGTCGAGCTCCCGGCCGGCGCACCCGACGTTCAGCCGGATGCCGCTGGTGCGCACCTCGTGGCCGCGGCGGCGGAGCCAGGCGGCGAGCACGGTCAGCGAGGCGTCACCGGCGAGGAACCCCGGGATCAGCAGGACCGGACGGCGCCGGTCGCGCTGCTCGGTCGGGCGGCCGGGGATCCAAAACAACGTGTCGGTGAGGAGTCGCGCGAACTCGGGCCAGAATCGCAGCTCGTACCCGAGCGGCGCGCTCACGCGCCGTCCTCGGTCAGCTGCAGGATGAGCTTGCCGGTGTTCTCGCCGCGGAACAGCATCAGGAACACCTCCGGGAACTTGTCGAGGCCGCCGGACACCACGTCCTCGCGCGAGCGGAGCTCGCCACTCTGGAGCCATTTGGCGAGCTGGGCAACTCCCTCGGGGTAGCGCTTGGCGAAGTCGAACACGAGGAAGCCCGTCATCGATGCCCGCATCACGAGGAGCTGCATGTAGTTGGCCGGTCCCTTTGGCGGCTCCTCGGCGTTGTACTGGGAGATCGCGCCGCAGATCACGACCCGGGCCCCGCGCGCGAGCCGGCGCAGCACCTCGTCGAGGATCTCACCGCCGACGTTGTCGAAGTACACGTCCACGCCGTCGGGTGCGCACTCGCGGAGCTGGGCGCGAAGGTCGCCGCGCTTGTAGTCGATCGCGGCATCGAAGCCGAGCTCCTGGGTGAGCCACTCGCACTTCTCCGGACCCCCGGCGATCCCGACCGCCCGGCACTCCTTGATCCGCGCGATCTGCCCGGCGACGCTTCCCACCGCCCCGGCCGCGCCGGAAACGACGACGGTCTGCCCCGGTTCGGGACGCCCGATGTCGAGCAGCCCGAAGTACGCGGTCAACCCGGTCATGCCGAGGACGCCGAGCTGGACCGGCGCCGGCGCGAGCGTGGTGTCGACTCGCATGACCCCGGCTCCGTCCGAGATCGCGAAGCGCTGCACGCCGAACATCCCGAAGACGCGTTCTCCGACTCCGTAGTCGGGATGGCGAGAATCGACGATGCGGCCGATACCGCCGGCGCGCATCACCTCGCCGATCCCGACCGGCGGCACGTACGAGCGACCCTCGTTCATCCAGCCGCGCATCGCCGGATCGAGCGACAGGTACTCGAGCTGCACGGTGAACTGCACGTCGGAGGGCTCGGGTGCGGGCTCCTCCACGTACTCCCAGTCGGACGGCTTGGGCAGCCCGACCGGGCGCGCGGCCAGCCGCCACTGTGCGTTCATCGCGGTCATCGGCGCGAGCCTACTCGAACGCGAACTAGTGCCGCGGATGCCAGCCGACGGCTCGCCTGAAGCGCTCGTTCGAGACGCGTTCGCCGTCGCGGCAGACGTTGTATATACCGCTTTCGAGCGCCGTCGCGGCGAGCAACGCGTGTCGTGCACCGCGGGGGTGACTGCGGCCGGGTCGAACAGGTCGAGCTCGGCGCGACGCGGCGCATGAACCTCGTGGCCGTCTTGGAGCGCGAGTGGCTGCAGCGCTCGACCGAGGACGCCGCTGCCGCCGGTGACGAGCAGCCGCATCGCGCCTCCTACTCGACCACCTCGAGATCCCGGGGTCGGTGAGCTGGTGCTTGACCGCGTCGGGCTCGAAACGCCCGGCCGCGGCGCGCAGAGCCTCGAGGTCATAGAACCCTAGCGCCCTAGCGCCCCGTTTCCGCGGCCACGCGGCGCCGCCATCGCTTGACGGCGTAGGCCCCGGCTGCGGCGAGCACGACGACGCCCGCGATCGCGAACGAGCCCTGCCTGGCGAGCTCGATCGCATGATCGAGCGAGTTCCAGAACACGTATCCGAGCAGCGTGCAGGCGACCGCCCACACGCCGGCGGCGACGGTCGTCGCCGGGAAGAACCGGCGCGCCGGCATCCGCGAGGCGCCCGCGATGAACGGCGCGAGCGCCCGCACCCAGCCGATAAACCGTCCGAACAGGATCGTCTTGCCGCCGTGCTTGGCGAAGTAGCGCTCGACCTGCTCGAGCCGGTCCGGCGTGAGCTTGACCCGGTGGCCGTGCTCGAGCAGGAACCCGCGGCCGAGCCGACGGCCGAGGACGTACGAGAGGCTGTCGCCGGCGACCGCGCACACCCACACCAGCGCGATCAGCGGCACGAGCTCGACCTGCCCCTGGCCGGCGGCGACACCGCCGAGGATCACCGCCAGCTCGCCCGGGGCGATCAGGCCGATGCCGGCCCCGGTCTCGAGGAACGCCATCACGCCGACCAGCGCGTACGTCCACGGTCCGAGCGTGGAGCCGAGGTCGCGGATGACGTGCTCGAGGTTGGGCGGCTCGACTAGGCCGGTGCCGACCGCGATGAGCCCGAGCGCGGCGACCACCATCAACGCGAGGACCGCCCGCGAGAAGCGCCGCTGGCCGGCGATCACACCGGCCAGCAGCAGTCCCCCGCCGATCAGCGGTAGTGGCCTCATGCGCCCGAGAGGCGGGCGGTGCTCGCCGTCCGCTCGGTCCGTGCACGCTGGCCGTAGGCGCGAAGCCGGCGAATGCGCTCGCGGACGGGGGGATGGGTGGAGAACAGCGTCGAGACGGTCCCGCCGCCGAGGGGGTTGGCGATGTACATCCGCGCGGTCGCCGGCTCGATCTGGAGGGCGGGCGCGTGGGTGCGCTCGATCTCCGCGAGCGCGTCGGCGAGCGGCGCGCCCGACCCGAGCAGCCGTGCCGCGGTCGCGTCCGCGAGGTACTCCCGCTGCCGGGAGACCCCGAGCTGCAGCAGCGTGGCGGCGATCGGCGCGAGGATCGCCACGGCGAGCGACCCGAGCAGGCCGAGCGGGCTGTCTTCCTCGTCTGAGCCGAACAGGAACGACAGCTGGAGCACGCTCGCGATCGCCGAGATCGCGCCGGCGATCGTGGCGGAGATCGAGGACACGAGGATGTCGTGGTTGCGGATGTGCGCTAGCTCGTGTGCGACCACGCCGCGGACGTGCTCGGGCTCCATCGTCGTGAGCAGGCCCTCGGTCAGCGCGACCGCCGCATGCTGCGGGTTTCTCCCCGTGGCGAACGCGTTCGGCTGCTCGCCGGGCATCACGTACAGCCTCGGCATCGGTATGTCGGCACGTTCGGCAAGAGGCTCGACGATCGGGTACAGCTCCGGCGCTTCGGCGATGCGGATCGGTCGGGCGTGGGCGACGCGGAGCGCGATCCGGTCCGAGAAGAAATAGCCGACGACGTTGAACGCGACGGCAAAAGCGACGAACAGCCACAGGAAAGTGCCGCCGAGCATCGCGCCGATCGCGATCGTCAGCGCGGTGAGCCCGGCGACGAGCGCCCAGGTTCGGAGCCTCGTGGTGAGCTGGGTGGTTGCGACGTTCATCGAGCGGTCCTTTCGAATCGTTTAGATCAGGATCGCCCGTGAACCCGGGCCGGACCATGGGGCCTAGCGTGTATCTGTGGTCTGCGCGTCGCGGTGAGGCCCCCGCAGCGATCCCGCATGCGCGCGGAGGCGCGGCTGGCGACGGACGCGCGCGAGGCTCGCGATCGTCGTGACCGCGAGCACGATCACGATCACGCCGAGCGAAGCTCCGGTCGAGATCTCGGGGATCGAGTGGTGCTGAAGGTGAGCGAAATGGAGGACGAGCTTGACGCCGATGAAGGTCAGAATCACCGACAGGCCGGTGGATAGGTACACGAGCCGATCGAGCAGGCCCGAAACGAGGAAATACAGGGCGCGCAGGCCGAGCAGGGCGAACACGTTCGCTGCGAGCACGATGTACGGATGCCGGGTGACGCCGTAGACCGCGGGGATCGAGTCGAGCGCGAACAGGAAGTCGGTCGTCCCGATCGCGAGCAGCACGAGGAACAGCGGGGTCAGCATTCGACGCCCGTTCACGCGGGTGAAGATCCGGCCGCCGTCGTAGCGATCGGTCAGCGGCAGCCGCCGGCGCGCGAGCGCGACCAGCGCGTTGTCGGTGACCGACGGATCCTGGTCGCGATGGCGGAACAGTTGGACGGCGGTCGCGATCAGCCCGATCCCGAAGATCAGGAACATGAACGAGAACGCCGCCAGCAGCGCCGCGCCGAGCGCGATGAAGATCGCTCGCAGCACCAGCGCGAGGGCGATCCCGACGGCGAGCGCGCGCGGCTGGTGCTCGGCGGGAACCGCGAACGTGCTCATGATGATCACGAACACGAACAGGTTGTCGACCGACAGGCTCTTCTCGACCACGTACCCCGCGAGGAACTGCGCTCCGAGGCCCCAGCCGGCGAACAGCCCGAGCAGCGCTCCGAACACCAGCGCGCCGGCGACGTAGACGAGCGACCAGACGGCCGCCGTGCGGAAACTCATCGCGGATCAGGGCTCGACGAGCCCGTGCCGGATCGCGTACCGGGTCAGCTCGACCCGATCGTGCATGCCGAGCTTCTCGAGGATGTTCGTCCGGTGGCGATCGACGGTCTTCTCGCTGATCACGAGCGCCTCGGCGATCTCCCTGGTGCTGTAGCTCTCGGCGATCAACTTGACGATCTCGGTCTCGCGCGGTGTGAGCGGGCCCTCGCGCACATGGTCGTCGTTGCGCGCGCCCTGGAGCAGGTCGCGGATGAGCGGCGTCATCGCCCCGGGGTACAGGAACTTCTCGCCGCGCATCGCGGCGCGGCAGGCCTCGACGAGGTCGCGATCGGCGACCGTCTTCAGCACGTACCCCGAGGCGCCGGCCTTGAGCGCCTCGTACAGGTACCGCTCGTTCTGGTGCATCGACAGCATCAGGATGCGTAGCTCGGGGCGGCGGCGGTGAAGCTCGCGCGCGGCCTGGAGTCCGGTCATCCGCGGCATCGAGATGTCGAGGATCGCGAGATCGACCTCGGGCTCGAGCGCCCGCTGAACGGCCTCCGCGCCGTCCCCGGTCTCGGCGACGACCTCGAGGTCCGGCTCGGCGTCGAGCACGAGGCGCAAACCGCGCCGGACGAGCGCGTGGTCGTCCGCGAGCAACACGCGTGTCTTCAGCGGCGTCATCGCCCGTTCTCCGTCCGGACCGCGAGGCTCTCGTGTTCTTCGGTCGGCACCTCGAGGCGTACACGAGTGCCACCAGCCACGGGGTTCCCGTCGATCGTGAGATTCGCGCCGATCAGCGTCGCGCGCTCGCGCATTCCGCGCATCCCCGTTCCGGGGATGACGCCCTCGGGGAGGCCGTTGCCGGCGTCGGTGACGGTCAGCGTGAGGAAGCCGTTCTCGGGCGAGAGCGTGAGCGCGGCCTCGTGCGCCCCCGAGTGGCGCGCGACGTTCGTGAGTGCCTCCTGCGCGACGCGGTAGACGACGAGCTCGGCGTCCGGCGAGAGCTCGGGGAGCTGCAGGCCGAGCTGCTGCTTGACCTGAAGGCCAAAGCGCTCGGTGAACCGCTCGCACAGGACGGCGAGCGCGCTCTGGAGCCCGAGGTCGTCGAGCGCCTCGGGCCGCAGCTCGATCGCGATCCGCCGCACATCCTCGAGGCTGCCGCGCACCGCGCCCTGAACCTCGAGGACGTCGCCTTGCAGCTCCTTAGGAACCCGCGCCTCGACCCGGGCCAAGCCGAGCAGAACCGCGGTCAGCTCCTGCCCGACCTGGTCGTGAAGCTCCTGCGCGATCCGCAGGCGCTCGGCCTCCTGACCGGCCAGCACCCTGCCTGTCGCCTCTCGGCGCTCGGCCTCGAGCCGGGCGAGCATCTCGTTGAACGTCAACGCCAGCTCGCCCGCCTCGGAGTCCGGGTCGGACACCGGCATCCGCTCGCCGTGGTCGGAGAGGTCGACCCGTCTCGCCAGCGCCGTCAACGCCTGCACGGGGCCAACGAGGCGCCGGACCAGGTAGACGTTGATCGCGACCACTACCAGCAGCGCCACGATCAGCGCGGCGCCCTCGGCGTCGACGCGAAACGACGACACCCGGTTGGGGTCGAGCACCACGATCGTAACCCCGACGGCGACGACCAGCAGCAGCGCGTTCACGCCGGCGACCCGGTAAAGCAGCGGGACGTAGCGCCGCCGCGCGGGACGCTCGGGAACAGAGCGGTTGCCGTTCATCGCACTCATCGTCAGTGAAGCAGCAGCTGGGCTGCGCGCGGCGCTCAGCACCCGGGCGCGCGCCGGCGCCTGATCCGTCCCCCGGTCAGGGGCGCGCCGGCCGGGTCGGGCCGCAGTCCTTCGAGCTTGTGCAGCATCGCCCAGCGGCGCGAATCGAGCGACCGCGCGGAGATGCCGAGCGTGGTCGCGACCTCGTCCGGGTCGATCCCGGCCAGAAGCATGCCGAAGATCGCCTGCTCCTCAGAGCCGAGCTTCCGGCGCATGGCGCCGGCGAGCGTAGGGGGGACGAGCGGAAGCCGCGACTGCCCGCGGGCGACGGCGCGGATCGCATGGCACAGCTCCGCACCGGGGCCGCCCTTGCTCACGAGCCCGTCGGCGCCGGCGACGACGCACGCTGCCGCGAGCGGACCGTCGCTGAACGCGGAGTAGATCACGACCCCGGGCGGCCGCTCGAGCCGCTTCAACATCCGGGTGAGCCACAGCCCGCTGCGTGCGCCGAGCTGGTAGTCGACCACGGCGACGTCGATCGGCTCACGCTCTGCCAGCGACCTCGCCTCCTCGGCGCTGCACGCGGCATCGACGACGTCGAAGTCGGGCTGGTCCTCGAGTAGTTGCAGCAGTCCGAGCCGGACCGCGGGGTGATCGTCGACGACGAGCACGCGCAGCCGGGTGGGGCCGCCGTTCGATCGTACCGCGTAGGCCTCGATCTCGCGCTTCGGAGGTTCCTGAACCGTGACCATCTGATGTCTCCTCGATCTTGATTGCCGTACCAAGATCGCGGAGGGAGCCCGTCCACGAAATGGGGGCGAACCCCCATCTGTGGGCGGGCGCCGGTCAGGCACGGAGCTTTTTGCGTAGCAGGAGGCCGAGGCCCGCCAACAGGAAACCCGCCAGAACGGTGCCGGTTACCGCGAACCCGGTCATCGGCAAGGTGTTTCCGGTCGACTGCGCGGCGGTCGTGTTCGAGCTCGGGCTTGTCGTGGTGGCCGGCGTGGTGGTTGCCGGCGTGGTCGAGGTCGGGGTGGTCGCCGGCGTCGTGGATGTCGTGTTCGCGAGCACGACGACCGTTCCGTGCATGAACGGATGGATCGAGCAGATGTAGGCGAACGTGCCGGCCGTTGTGAACGTGTGCGACGCGCTCTGCCCTTTCTGGAGGACACCCGTGTTGAAGCTGCCGTTGTTGGCCGTCGCGGTGTGGGCGCTTGGCCCATGGTTTGTCCACGTCACCGTGTCACCCACGTGGATCGTGATGCTGGCCGGGGTGAAGCTGAAGTCCGCGATCGTCACGGTGGTGTCACTCGCAGCGTGAGCGATCTGGTGTGGGGTGGAGAGGGCGACGATCGCGTCGCCGGCGCGGCTGACGGCAGGGCCGTGGCTCTGCGCGTGCGCGTGCGCGACGCGGTGCCGGGCGTGCGCGACGCGGTGCTGGGCGTGCGCGAAGCGGTGCCGGGCGTGCACGCTGTGGATGCGGTGGGTCGGCCCGTGGCGCGCAAGGGCCTGCACCGGCGTCGCGAGTAGGGCTATGGCGACCACCGCCGCCGGCAACACCCGAACCTGTCTCATCACCTCACCACCAAGGACGCTCGATGCGCGGTGAACCTTCCGCTACCGGTTCAGCTCGAGGCCTGCTGGAGTGTGGTCACGAGACCGTAGATCGCGAACGCGCTCGCAATCAGGCTCACCGCGCAGGCCGGCCAGACCCGCTGGCGGCGCTTGATCGCGAACAGCGGGTAGACCGCGAACACGATCAGCTGGCTGAGCCACAGCGCTACCAGCGACGGCTTGAGCAGCGTGTCGTAGAAGCCGTCCGGGTCGATCAGCGTGAGCGGCGCCGCCAGAACGATGCCGGCGCCGATCCCGATCGCGCGGGCCAGCCCGACTCCGGCGAACTGCTCGACCACGCTGACGCCGGGGATCTCGGTGTGGAGCAGCCCCGGGGCGGCGGCGAGCGGCGCCACCGCGAGCACGATCACGAGGGCGGTGACGAAGAACGCGCCGGTCAGTCCGCGGCGGATCGTGCGTGTCGGCGTGGCGAGCTCGCCGCCGAGGAACAGCGGCAGGCTTCCGCAGATGTACAGCAGCGAGGTCTGCGCGCTCGCCTTGGCCAGCTCGCCGGCAGGCGCGCCCGCGCGAAACGTCGACGCGGGCGTCGAGATGTTCGCGAGCGTCACACCGTCGAGGATGCCCGCGAGGACCAACTGCCCGGCCGCCATCACGCCTAGCACGATCAGCGTCGCGGCGCGTCCGGCGATCATCACGGTTGCGAGCGCGACCGGGATCAGGAGTGCGAGCGCCGTCTGGCACTGGCGCTCGCCGGGAATGACCTGCGGGAGCAGGTCATAGACGATCTGAACGGTCGTGTAGACGATGTACAGCCCGTAGCTGAACGTCCAGATCGCCGCCTGCGCGAGCGCGACGCGCCGTCCGGCCGCCGCCTCGACGAACGAATACAGGCCGCCGGCGCCGGTGACGTGACGCGAATAGCGCAGCCAGATCGCCAGCGGCGCGGTGAACACGATCGCCGCGGCGAGCATCGCCAGCCCGGCCGAATCGGCGGCGTCGGCCGCGAGCCCCGGCGCGGCGAGCGCCGCGAGCGCGAGCGGACCGCCGAACGAGGCGACGGCGACGCCGGCGAAGGCCCAGGGCCCGATCGGCCTCTCGGTCGCCGCCCGTGGCCGGCCGGTCGCGTCCCCTGGTCCCCGAACGGTGACGGTGCCCGCGGCGTCACCGCGGGCACCCACCTCAGCCTGTGTCATCGAGCGTGCCCCCGAGGCGGTTAGCCCCAGCCGCCGCTCGAGGAGGACGAAGAGGATCCGCCGCTCGACGAACCGCTGGACGAGGCGGACGTCGCGCCGGCGGTGATCGCCGTGCCCGACGGAGCGATCAGCCACCACTTGGCGCCGAACCCGTCACTGCCCTGTCCCTTGGTGCTGCCGGCACTTGTGTCGGCGACGAAGTAATACAGCGGGTGACCCTTGTAGGTCACCTGCTCAGAACCGTCAGAGCGCATGATCGTGCCGAGGTCGGATGCGTCGACGCCTGAGCCGGCGGTTGGGTTGCCCTTGGTCTCGAGCGGAGGCCATGCGTGGGCGCACGCTCCCGCGCAGGCTGACTTCCCGCCGCTGTCGGCGACCCACAGATACAGCGCGTGCCCGTTCGGGCCCGCGAGGTAAGTGCCTCCGGAGCCCTTCGCGGTCTTGATCGTGACGCCCGTCGCCGCCGCAGCGGTTGATGTTGCTGCCGACGTCGAGGTCGTAGCGGCAGGTGCCGCCGCCGCGGTGGCGCTGCTCGAGCTCGAGCTGCTCGAGCTGCCACATCCGGCGATGATCAATCCAGCGGTCGCCAGCGCGGCGACCGCACCAATGCGGAACTTCGCAGTTCTCCGACTGGCCATAGTTCGCTCCCAATTCGCGATTTTCAGTTAGCCCGTCAAGTGGACGGTCACCCAAGAAGACCCCGAGAGCAGCCAGAACCTTCCGGAGCCGGAGTGTGAAAACGCGCACCCAGTGTTCTGGGGTGCGCCTGCTCAGAGGCCGATCCGGTGGAACAGCTGCCGGGCGGCGCGCTCACCGGTCTCGACGGCCCCGTCGAGGAAGCCGATGTTGTCGATCGAGGTGTGCTCGCCGGCGAACAGGAAGCGGCCGTCGGCGGCGGCGGCGAGCTCGCCGTAGTTCGCGGCCTGCCCCACCCGATAATAGGAGTAGGCGCCGCGGACCCACCGATCGCGCGCCCAGTGGTCCTCGTAGGCGCGGCCCGTGTAAGCGGCGGACGTGCCCGGGAAGACGTGATCGATCTGGCGGAGCGCCCACCGGACGTCGCGCGCCGGCGCGGTGCCGTGCGCCTGACCGGTGAGACCGGTGCGGCCGACCCGACCGCCCGGGAAGGCGAGGTACAGAGCGGGGCTGGCGTTGGGGCCGAGCTGGACCGTGTCGTCCCACGCGCAGGCGAGGCGCTGCCAGTCGCCGTACGTGGCGCCGCTGTAGCCGAGCGCCGGCCACGTCTTGTGGCTCAGCTCGAGATGGATCTTGGCGTTTGTCCCCATGCCCATCGTCCTGATCACGCGGCGCTTGGTGTTCGACAGCCCGGAGCGCTCGAGGTCGACGTCGCGGAGCGTGCTGAACGGCAGCGCGAGCACGACCATGTCGGCGGTCTTCTCCACGCTCTTGCCGGCGACGTCGAACACGAGCCCGATCGTCCGGTCGGCGTGCTCGCGAATCGCGATCAGCACGTGGTCGTGCCGGACGGCGCCGGATGGAAGGTCCCCGATCATGCCCGAGACGAGCTGGTCGTTTCCACCGACGATCGTGTAGCGCTCGTCGTCACCGGGCAGCGGGTACAGCGAGGACCGTGGATTGCCGGTCAGCAACACGATCAGGTCAAGCGCCGACTGGTCGTCCGGGTCGCCGCCGTTCTCGGTCACGGTGTCGGCCATCATCAGCTTGCCGAAGCGGCTGCCCGAGCCGATCTCGGTGCTGTCGAGCCACTCGGGCACCGACATCCGATCGAGCCGCGCCGTGCCGGCAGGGGTGTTCATCTCGTGTGAGGCCTTGCGGAACGCCGGGAAGCCGACGTCGTGCCAGTCGGCGTTCGCCTCGGCGTACGTGTACAGCTGGCCGTCGATGAAGAACACCTCGTCTCCCCGGAGGAGGTCGCCGCCGTTGACGACGACCTGTTTCAGCCCGAGGCGGGATGCGAGCCTGCGGATCGCGGTCTGGTCGCTGTTGAGAAACGATCCGCCGTGCTCGGTGACCAGCCCGCCGTCGAAGTAGTCCCGGAGCGTCCAGCAGCGACCGCCGGCGCGGACGGGATTGGCCTCGTACACCGTCGACAGCACGGGGTCGCCGCGACTCTGCGTCCACAGCATGTGCGCGCAGCGGAGGCCGGCGAGGCCGGCGCCGACGATCGCGATCCGCGGGTGGGCTTGCAACTTTGCGATGCGGAAGGCGAGCGCCGCGGCCGGGCTCCGGGCCAGCGTCGCGCCGGCGGCGAGCCCGCCCGCGCCGATCAGCAGCTCGCGCCGGGTGCGCCCGCCGGTGTTGCGCGCGGATCCGAGTACCTCGTCGGCCGGCACTCCGGTGCGCTCGGTGCCGTGCGCGGCGAACAGACGACGCGCGCGGATCATCCCCGGCGAACGCGCGGCCCGGGCGCGACGGACACCCTTCCCAGGCATGGCGCGGTAGGTTAGCCCCCCGGTGGCCGCTACGACGGGATGCCGAGGCCCGAGTACCCCATCTGGTGAGCCTCTTCGACCGACACGTTCTCCCGTCCGAGCGGCCATAGCGACACCGGGATGAGCTTGAAGTTCGCCAGGCCGAGAGGAATCCCGATGATCGTGATGCACTGCGCGATGCCGGTGACCAGGTGAGCGAGCGCCAGCTCCCAGCCGAACAGCAGCACCCAGATGATGTTGCCGATCAGCGACCCGGCCCCGGCTGTGTCCTTCTTGACGAGCGTCCGGCCGAACGGCCACAGGCAGAACCTGGCCATTCGGAGCGCCGCGAACCCAAACGGGATCGTGATGATCAGGATGAAGGCGAGCAGCGCGGCCAATGTGTAGAGGATCGCCAGCCAGAGGCCGCCGAAGATCAACCAAATGACGTTGAGGATGAGTCGCACCTAGGCCGCCGATGGTGGTGCTGCAGTCGGGTCGCCGGCGACCGCGTCCTCGAGCGCTTTCGCCTCCTCGACGCTGAGATGGTGGCGGATCAGACGGCCGCCGTGTCCCTCGAGCGCGGTGACCATCGCATCGACGTGATCGGGTGAGGCCATCATGATCACGGCCGAGTGCCCCTCGGGCACCTCGCGGCGCACCTCGTCGAAGAACGCGCTCCTCAGATGCGGGGAGCCTCTTTCCTGGGCGACGCCGCCGGCGAGCCCGCCTCCGACGAGCCCCACCGCGAGCCCCAGCGGGCCGGCGAAAAGACCTATCGCACCGCCGGCGATCGCGCCCTCGGCGGTCTTCTTGCCGATGAACTCCGACTCGTCGTCGGCGTCGACGTAGCGGCCGGCAAACGTTCCGCGCACGATGATCCGGTTGCGCCGGTGATGCTCGACGAACGCGACCTGGTCCGCCCAGGCCACGCCGTCGACCGACCGCGGCGCGCGGGAGTAAGCCTCCTCGGCGCCACCGGTGTGCTCGAACACCATGAATGCGAAATCGAGGCCATTCGTCTCCATGGTCGCCGACGATAACGGGTCCCCGTGCGGGAAACGTCGTCCGAATCGGGTGACGCCGGGACGCGGTCGGGAAGAAACTCGGAAATAGTCCGAGTTTCTTCCCAAGCTGTTGGCCGCCCCCGGGTCACGAGTGGATCTACTTCGCGCCCACCTCGGCGGGCGCCTCGATCGCGCGCTTGAGGACCTTGCCGGTCGGGCCCTTCGGCAGCTCCTCGACGAACCAGACGTACCGCGGGTACTTGTAGGCGGCGATGCTGGCCTTGACGTGGTCTCGAATCTCGGACTCGGTGACGTGCGCGCCGGGCTTGAGCGCCACCGCCGCTCCGACCTCCTCGCCGAGCTCGGCGTGAGGGACACCGATGACCGCCGCCTCGCGCACGGCCGGGTGCTCGTACAGGACCTCTTCGATTTCCCGCGGATACACGTTGTAGCCGCCACGGATGATCATCTCCTTCTTGCGATCGACGATGAAGAAATACCCGTCGTCGTCGACTTTCGCCATGTCACCCGTGTAGAACCAGCCATCAGGGTCGATCGCCTCCGCGGTCGCGTCGGGCCGGTTCCAGTAGCCCTGCATCACGTTGTGGCCGCGGATCGCGATCTCGCCAACCTCGTCCGGCGCCACGTCCTCGTGGGTGTCGCCGACCAGCTTCATCTCGACGCCTTCGATTGGGGTGCCGATCGAACCGGCCTTGCGCTCCCGGTCGGGATGGTTGAACGACGCCACCGGCGAGGTCTCCGACAGCCCGTATCCCTCGAGGATCATGCATCCGAAGGCCTCCTCGAACGCGCGCAGAATCTCGACGGGGAGCGCGGCGCCGCCCGACACGCACACCCGAAGCGTGCTCACGTCGAACTGCTCGCGGTCGGGGTAGTTGAGCAGCGCGGCATACATCGTCGGCACGCCCTCGAACACCGTCACCCGATCGCGCTGCACCGTGGTGAGAGCCGTCTCCGGGCTGAAACGGGGGATCAGCGCGAGCGCCGAGCCGGCGCTGATCGCCGCGTTCAGGCCGCAGGTCTGGCCGAACGCGTGGAACAGCGGCAGCGCGCCGAGGATCACGTCATCGGGACCGAGCGAGAACAACGCCTTGCTGACATCGGCGTTGATCGCGAGGTTCGAGTGCGTCAGTTGCGCGCCCTTCGGCTGGCCGGTCGTGCCCGACGTGTACAGGATCACCGCGGTGTCGCCGGCGGCTCGATCGACGACTTCGTGGACCGGCTCGGCGCCCGCGAGCAATCGGCCGAACATAGTCGGTTCCACCACGATGCAGTCGGCGCCGACGGCGGCGGCGCCGTGCTGGGCCGCGTCCGCGAGCTCGTGCCACGCGAGGATCAGCTTGGCCTCGCTGTCGCCGAGGTAGAACTCGACCTCCCGCTGCTTGAGCAATACGTTCATCGGCACGATCACTCCGCCGGCGCGCAGGACGCCGTAGTAGGCGAACGCGAATTGGGGGACGTTGGGGAGCATGATCCCGACGCGGTCGCCGGGCTCGAGGCCACGCTCGCGGAGCAGGCCGGCGACGCGAGCGCTCGCTTCGTCGAGCTCCGCGTACGTGATCACGGCCTCGTCGATCCGTAGCGCAGGGCCGTCTGGGTGGCGGTGCGCGGAGGCGGTGAGGTTGTGGGCGAGATTCTCGTTCATCGACGGTCCTTGCTTTCGGTGGCGGGGAGTAGAAGCCTGACTCAGCGTGTCGGTCGAGACCATGGGAGCGGGGGCCTAATTCGGACGGCCGCGATTGTGCGGCGCAACCAATTCGGCGTCGGCCAGGCGGGCCGCGATCAGGATCTCGATCAGGTCGCTGACGCGGCGCAGGTCGTAACCGGTCCGCTCGGCTATCCGCGATAGCCGGTAGTGCGCCGTGTTCACATGGATGTGAAGGTTGTCGGCCGCGCGACGCGCGTTGAGGTCGCAGGCGACGTACTCGCGAAGCGTGGCGATCAGCGGACCGCCCTCGGCCATATCATGCGCGACGAACTCGTGGACCGCCGGCGGGATCAGACGGCTCGCAGTCGGGTCGGCGCGGAGCGTCAGGTACTCGAACGCGCTCATCTCCGACAGGGCGACTACGCCGGGCGTCGATCCCCGCGCGATCCGGATCGCGGCCGACTCGCGGTAGGCGTCGGGGATCTCGGCCAGCCCTCTCACCGTGGTGCTGACCGCGACCGACAGCGGCAGGCCGGCGTCCGCGAGCCGGAGCTGGACGTCGACCAGCCGCGGCGCGATGGTCGCCTCAAGGTCCTCCGCGGCCCGCACGACGACGACGATCTCGTCCTGGCGGACGACCGCGAGCGGGAGCGTTCGCCCGCCGATGGCGCGACCCAGCGCCGCCGCGCCCCCGCGCAGCAGCTGCTCGTCGCTCGGTGCCGCAGAGGGAGTCGCGGAGATCACGACGAACGACGACTCGTCGGCGAGTCCGGCCGCGCGGGCCGCGTCGAGCCGCGGCCCGGGCTCGACCTCGCGGCCGGCGAGGAGGTCCTCCAGCAGGTCGCGGCGGATCCGCTCGCCGGTGGCTGCGAGCTGCTCCTGGGTCTCGAGGTAGACCTCGGCGGCGTGAGTGGTCGCGACCTCGAAGTACCGGGGTAGGTGTGAGGCGAACACGAGCGCCGCCCGCCGTGACTCGTCGTCGTGCGCGAGCGCGAGCGCGGTGTCCCACAGCACCCGCTCGCCGACGTAGAACGCCTGCACGAACTCGGTGACCGACACGCGCTTGGCCCGCCGCGCCGCGTGCGGCCGGACGAACAGCAGATCCTCGCGGGTGACGTCGCGGTTCGTCTCGAGGGTCCCGATGCTGGCGCGCAGATGCGCCAGGACATGGGCGCGGACGTCGCGTCGCAGCTGCTCGTCGGCGGTGCGGTAGGCGGGGATCTCTGTGAGGATCCGCTCGGTCGCCTCGTCGGTCAGGACCTCGAGGCGCTCCTCCAGCGCCTCTCTGAGCGCGACGATCGCGGGGTCCCGGTTCACGTAAAAGCCTCTCTCCTCGCCGGCGATTGTACGCAGCACACAACGTGAGCCTCGGAACTTAGGTCGCTGATCCGATGCGCGCGGCCCTCGGCGGAGCGACTCTTATTGCGCAAGCACAACCCGGAGACGATCATGAGCGAGAACCCGACAACCGAGATCAACCAGTCCCGCGTCCGCCGTACGAGCCAGGCGGCTCGGTCGGGGCTAGACGTGCTGCTGAGCGAAGCCGCGACAGGCGGCGCGCCGCGGTTCATCGCGCCGGGCTCGGCGGTCAAGGTGGGCGCAGGACTGGCACGGCACCCCGGACGGGTCGTCGGCCGCGCCGCCGGTCTCGGCGCCGCGCTCGCCCGCACCGCTGCCGGCCGCTCGGAGTTGGCGCCCGCGAAAGGCGACCGGCGCTTCGCGGACCCCGCATGGGAGGGCAACTGGCTGTTTCGGCGGCTGCTCCAGGGCTACCTGGCCGTCGGCGAGACCGTAGACGGGCTGATCTCCGACGCCGAGGTCGACTGGCGCGCCGAGCGGCGCGCGCGGCTCGCGGCCGGAAACGTCATCGACGCGCTCGCTCCGACGAACTTCGCCTGGTCCAATCCGACGGTGATCAAAGAGGTCGTCGACACCGGCGGCGGCAACCTCGTCCGTGGCGCCCGGCATCTCGTCCAGGATCTGAACACCCCGCCGCGTCTCCCGGCGACGGTCGACACCAGCAAGTTCGAGGTCGGCGGCAACGTCGCGGTCTCGCCCGGGTCGGTCGTGCTCCGTACCGACGTGTTCGAGCTGATCCAGTACCAGCCTGCGACCGAGCAGGTGCGCGAGGTGCCGCTGCTGTTCGTCCCCCCGACGATCAACAAGTTCTACGTGTTCGACATCTCGCCAGGGCGGAGCATGATCGAGCACTATGTCGCCCAGGGACAACAGGTGTTTGCGATCTCGTGGCGGAATCCCGAGCAGAAACAGGGTGACTTCGACCTCGACACCTACGCGCAGGCGGTCGCCGAGGCCCGTGACGCGGTCGCCTCGATCACCGCTCAGAGCGGCGTCCACCTGGCGGCGGCGTGCTCAGGCGGGATCATCACCGCGGGCCTGCTCGGCCACCTCGCGGCGGCGGGCGAGCTCGACCAGGTGGCGAGCCTGACGCTGATGGTGTGCGCGCTCGACAACGACACCGAAGGCACGATGTCCGCGCTCACCACCCGCGACGTCGCGGCGGCGGCGGTCGCCGAGTCCGCGCGCAAGGGGTACCTCGACGGCCAGGCGCTCGCCGGCGTGTTCACGTGGCTGCGCCCGAACGACCTGGTATGGAACTACGTCGTGAACAACTACCTGCTCGGCAAGGAGCCCCCGGCGTTCGACATCCTCTTTTGGAATCAGGACACAGTCCGTCTCGCGGCCGGGCTGCACAGGGACTTCATCCACATCGGGCTCGACAACTCGTTCGCCCATCCGGGCGGGCTCGAGGTCCTCGGCGAGCCGGTCGACCTCGGCGCCGTCGGCCTCGACACGTACTTCGTCGCCGGCGCAAGCGATCACATAGTGCCCTGGGAGAGCGCGTACAAGGGCGCTCTCCTGTTCGGCGGAAACCGGCGGTTCGTGCTGTCCAGAAGCGGCCACATCCAGTCGCTTGTGAACCCTCCGTCGCGCGACGGGGCGCAGTCCCGGTCGAGCTTCCGCGTCGCCCACGATCTGCCGGCCACGCCGGAGGAGTTCGCCGCGCAGGCGCCCCAGCTGCCGGGAAGCTGGTGGGGAGACTGGGACGCATGGCTGGCCGAGCGCTCCGGGGCGCTCACGCCGGCGCCCCAGCGACTCGGAAACCAGACCTACAAGGCGCAGGGGAAGGCACCGGGGACATATGTACTCGCGAACTGACGAGCTCCCGGCCGTCCCCGACGAGCGGTGGTGGGGAGACCACCTGCGCGAGACGCGCTGGCAGCTCGAGCTCTACCGGCTGCTCGTCGACCCGGTCTTCCTCGGCTACGGGGTGCCCCGCGGCGACGGCCGACCGGTGATCCTGCTGCCGGGCTTCGGCGGCGGCGACCAGACGCTGCTGGTGCTCGCGGCGTGGCTCCGGCGGATCGGATACCGGCCCCACACCTGCGGGTTCGTCACCAACACCGGCTGCTCGGACCGCGCGGTCGAGCGCGTCGAACGCCGGCTGGAGCGGCTCCACGATGGGTCCGGGCGTCGCGCGGCGCTGATCGGCCACAGCCGCGGAGGTCACTATGCCCGGGCGCTCGCACACCGGCGCCCCGACCTCGTGTCGCACGCGATCTCGGCCGGAGCAGCGCTGCGGAGGATGCTCGCGACCAGCTACCCGACCCAGCGGGCGGTCGCCGCCGTGCGCGGCATGACGCTGCGCAGCGGCCGGGCGCGGTCGCCGAGCTGCATGACCGAGGTGTGCGACTGCCGTTTCGCGTCGGACTTCGACAGCCCCTTCCCGGCCGATCGCGTGCGCCTGACGAGCATCTACTCCAAGGGCGACGGCGTGGTCCGCTGGCAGGCGGCGCTCGTCCCGTATGGCACCTGCGTGGAGGTGACCGGGAGCCATGTAGGGCTGGTCTTCAACCGCAAGACCTACCGGGCGATCGCGGCAGCGCTCGCCGAACCAGAACTGGAGGATCCCCATGCTGACCGCCCCTGAGCTGTTCCAGGACCTTGGCCATGCTCTGGCCACCGACTACTTCTTCCTGCGCGAGCAGCTCACCGAGGAGCAGCTCGAGATGCTCCGACGCGTACGCCTGTTCGTCGACGACGAGGTACTGCCGGTGATCGGCGGCTACTGGGAGCGCGCGGACATGCCATGGCCACTGATCCGCCGCCTCGGGGAGTTGGGTGTGGTCGGCGAGGACATCCGCGGCTACGGCTGCGCGGGGCTCGACCCGATCGCGCTCGGGCTGGTCCACATGGAGCTCAACCGCGGCGACGGTAGCCTCGGGACGTTGCTCGGCGTCCAGGCGGGGCTGGCGATGAAATCAATCGCGATGCTCGGCTCAGAGGAGCAGAAGCAGCGGTGGCTTCCGGAGATGGCCCGCATGGAGAAGCTCGGCGCGTTCGCGCTGACCGAGCCGAACCACGGCTCCGACTCGGTCGGCCTCGAGACGAGCGCGCAGCAGGTCGGCGATTCGTACGTGCTCAACGGGGCCAAGCGCTGGATCGGATCCGGGAGCATCGCCGACGTCGTCGTGGTCTGGGCCCGCAACGAGGACGGCAAGGTCAACGGGTTCCTGGTCGAGAAGGGAACGCCGGGCTACGAGGCCGAGGTCATCGAGGGCAAGGGGTCGCTGCGCGCGATCTGGCAGGCGCAGATCGCGCTCGAAGACGTGGAGGTGCCGGCGGAGAACCGGTTGCCCGGCGCGAACAGCTTCAAGGACACCGGGCGCGTTCTGGCCGGGACGCGCAGCACGTGCGCCTGGGCGGCGCTCGGTCACGCCGTCGCCGCGTACGACACGGCGCTGACGTACGCCAAACGCCGCGAGCAGTTCGGCCGCCCGCTCGCGAGCTTCCAGATCATCCAGGACCGGCTCGTGAGGATGCTCGCGGAGGTGACCTCGATGCAGCTCTACTGCCTGCAGATCGGCCGGCTGGCCGAGCGCGGCGAGCTCAGCGACACGATCGCGGGGCTGGCGAAGCTCAACAACACGCGGAAGGCGCGCCAGGTCTGCGCCGAGGCGCGCGACATGCTCGGCGGCAACGGCATCCTGCTCGAGAACCACGTGATCCGCCACATGGCCGACATCGAGGCGATCCACACGTACGAGGGCACCGAAACGATGCAGACGCTGATCGTCGGCCGAGACATCACGGGCATCGGCGCGTTCGCCTAGAAAGCGGCGCGTCGCCGCAATCACGGTTGCAAGGGGAGGAATTGGCGGGCGCCGCTGGTAGGGTCGCCGACCTTGAGCAGGCGGTACCACTGGGTGATGGCATCCGTGCTGGCGGTTGCCACCGTTGTGACGAGCGCCGGCGTGAGCCGCGGTGACCTCGCGAGCCGGTACTCGGCCGGCCAGCAGCGAGCCGGTCAGCTCCGCTCCGCGATCAAGGCGGACAGCGGAAAGATCCAGGGATTCGAAGGCACGATCAGCTCGCTGCAGGCCAGGCTCACCGCCGTCCAGCAAAGCCTCGACATCCAGGAGCAGCAGCTCGAGCAGGTGACGGTGGCGCTGTCAACCGCGCAGCGGCGGCTCGTCCAGCTGCAGCGCCAGCTCGCCAGCGACCGCCGGATCCTCGCCTCCCAGCTGGTCGCCGACTACGAGTCCCCGACCCCGAACCTGGTCGACGTGATCGTCGAGTCACGGGGGTGGAACGACCTGGTGAACAAGGTCAGCAACCTGAAGACGATCGCCGCCGCGAATTCGCGGACGATGCGTGCCGTCATTACGACCCGTGCGGCCGTCGCGGCGCAGGCCCGCCGGCTCGCCCGCATCAAGATCCGCCGGCAGCAGACCACGACGGCGGTGCGCATCGAGCGCGACAACATCGCGCAGCTCCGCCTGTCGATCGTCGATCGCGAGCTTCGCGTCGCCAGTGACCGATCCGCCAAGCGGAGCCAGTTGACCAAGCTGCAGAAGACGCTCACGCACGAGGCGAAGGTGCTCGACGCCCAAGCGGCGGCCGCCAGCGGCGGCGCCGGGTTGCCGGTCGTTCCGCCCCCCGGCGGATGCATCAACACCGCGTTCGTGCCACACGGCGGCTCGACCGGGTTCTTCCCGGCTCCGGGAACGAACTATTCGGTGAATCAGGAGCCGATCATCGCGGCCCGGCTCGACGCGCTCGGCAAGGCGCTCGGGCTGCACCTGATCGGCATCTCGGGCTACCGGACCCCGCAGCATTCGGTCGAGGTCGGCGGGTTCGCCGATGATCCTCACACCCGCGGCGAGGCGTCGGACACGCCTGGCGTCGAAGGCGTGCCCGAGGCCACGCTCGAGGAGTTCTGCCTCACGCGCCCCTTCCCGGGAGCGCGCGAGGCGGATCACATCCAGGAGCTGTAGCCCCGAGGTGGGGGGGGTGTCGTCAGTCGTCGCCGAGGAAGGCGGCCGGAAGGCTCCGGCCGGGCACCTCGTTCGGCGTATAGATCTTCGGATCGCCCGGATACGCGACGCGCCAGTCGTGCGCCTCGTACCAGTCGAACCGGTTCATCTGTTGCGGGTTGACGCGGTCCGGACCGTCAAAGTGGTGCTCGGCCACCTGCTGCGCGCTCCACGCCTCCAGGCGGCGTAGACCGACTTCATGTCGGCCGGGACGACGCCCTGCGGGGCGAACGCCTTCCGTTCGGCCGCCGTGTCGCCGGCCGCCGGCGAGCTGATCGACGTCAGGCCGCCGGGGGCGCCCAGGTTGAGCGGAATCTGATTCGGCTGGAGGCTGTACGGCGCGAGGTCCGGATGCTGCGTGAACGCGCCGTACATCGGCTCCGCGGCCAGGTCCTCCTGGTTCATCGGATGGACACCGAGGATCTGCTCGATCGTCCTGACCATGTCGAGCTGGGTGTAGTAGTTGTCGTCCACCCCGGAGGCCGAGTACGGACTGACCACGAACGCGGGACCGCGGTGGCCGTCGACGTGATCGACGCCGTTCTGAGTGTCGTCCTCCAGGATGAAGATCGCGGTGCTCTTCCAGAACTTGCTGTGCGAGATCGTGTCGACCACGCGGCCGACGGCTAGGTCGTTGTCGGCGACCTGGGCGACCGGATCCGGGACCTGTTGCTGTGGGCTACTCCGGTGGCGCCGGTGTGGTCGGTCATCAGCCACATGAACGTCAGGTTGGGCATGTTCCCGGTCTCCTCCTGGTGCTCGAACACCGGCAGCCACTGATCGACCCGATACTGATCCGGGATCGCGAGCTGGAAGTTCGGGAAGCACCCGTCCGTAATCGCCTGCAGCGACGGAATGTCGGACTGCGCATAGGCGTACTGACATGGGTTCGGGATCGGCTCGGGGCCCTCGTGCCCGTCCTCGAGCCACTGCGACTCCGCGTACCACGTGGGCCAGTCGGGCGCGGCAGACGGGAGGCTGTACGGGTTGTAGATGTACTCGCCGAAGTTCTGCACGCTGAGGCCGGCCTTCTCGGCGGCGTTCCAGAGGAACCCGTCGCGCTGGTAGGCGAGCGCGTCACCGCCCTGTGACGGATACGAGCGGTAGAACGCCCCGAATTCCTTCTCGGTGTAGTCGTTAGCCTCGGCCTGGACGATCCAGTTGTGGCCGTCCGCCGACAGCGTGCCCTCGTCGTAGAAGTTGTCCAGGTCGCCGAACCGCATGGCCAGCGCGTGGGCGTTCGGTGTGACCTGCTTACCGAACTGCACGTCCCCCGGGTCACCGTTGCCCTCGCCGAGGTCACCCAGCACCTGGTCGTACGTTCGGTTCTCCCTGACGATCACGACGATGTGCTTGATCGGCGAGTTCCCGCCGAGGTGGGCCGGGATGACCTTCGGCACGGTGTCGTAGTCGCCCTGGTTGATCGGCCTGATCTGGTTCAAGTCGTCATCGGTGAAGACGGTTTGGGTGTACCGCGGGATCTGGTGGTCAGCCGGCATCGTGCACGTGGTCACGCTGCCGGTGTCGTCGTAGGTGTTGTGGTCGGTGACCGGGTTTGTGTCATAACCGTGGTTGATCGTCGACGCGGGGCCTCGGGCGCCGATGCCCTTGTCGTTGGTGACGACGATCGTCCTGGCGCCAAGGGCCGAATCCGGCTGGACCGCGACGGGGTACCAGTCGGTCGGGAGCAGCCCGACGAACTTCATGCGCCGATAAGGACCCCGGTACTGGTACGCGGCGACCGCGTTGTCACGCCCGATGCTGACCAGCACGTGGTTCGGATCGGACATGTTGATCGCGTTGGCATAGCTGCCGACCTGCGCGCTCGGCACCGGATTGGTGTGGACCGTCTGGGTGACGCTGTTGTCGTTCTCGTCGATCACCGAGAGGCTGTCGTCGTTCGAGTTGGCGACGAACAGCGCACTCCTCTGACGCAGAGCGGGCGCTCAGGCGCCGGCGAGCGCCTGGCGGAGGTCGGCGACCAGGTCGTCCGGGTCCTCGACGCCACAGCTGAGCCGCACCAGATCCGCCGGCACCGCGGCGATCGAGTCCTCGACCGACTGGTGGGTCATCGCCTGCGGCACCTCGATCAGCGACTCGACGCCGCCGAGCGACTCCGCGAGCGTGAACAGATGGGTGCGCGAGGCGATCTGAGTGGCGTCGGGGTGGCGGAAGCTGACCATCCCGCTGAACCCCGGCCAGTGCACGTCGATCACCCCGGGAGCAGTCCGCAGCATCTCGGCGATGGCGGCGGCGCTACGGGCGTGGGCGTCCATCCGCAGGTGGAGCGTGCGCAACCCGCGGTGGACGAGGAAGCAGTCGAACGGTCCCGGGACGGCGCCGACCGCGTTCTGGACGAAGCGCAGCTGTTCGTACCAGTCGTCCGAGCGCGTGACCACCACGCCCCCGACGACGTCCGAGTGTCCGCCGAGGTACTTGGTCGTCGAATGCACGACGAAGTCGGCGCCGAGCTCGAGCGGGCGCTGGTTCGCCGGCGTGGCGAACGTGTTGTCGACCGCGACGAGGGCGTCGCCCCGGCGCGCGATCACGGCCTCGATGTCGATCACATGCAGGAACGGATTCGTCGGGCTCTCGATCCAGATCAGCCGCGTGTCGTCCCTGACCGCGCTCTCGACCGCTGTGAGGTCGGTCTGGTCGACGAGGTCGTACTCGAGGCCCCACCGGCGCATGACCTTGTCGACGAGCCGGTACGTGCCGCCGTATAGGTCGGCCGGGAGGACGACGTGCGACCCCGGCTCGCACACGACCGTGATCAGCGCGTGCTCGGCGGCGAGGCCGGACGAGAACGTCACCGCGCGCCCGCCCTCGAGCTCGCCGAGGGCCTGCTCGAGCGCCGCGCGCGTCGGGTTCGCCGACCGCGAATAGTCGTAGTCCTCGACGAACTCGCCGGGCCGCCCCTGGGCGTAGGTCGAGGTCTGGTGGATGGGGGGGATCACCGAGCCATAGCTCGGATCCGGGGTCAGACCGGCGTGGACTGCGCGGGTCGCGAACGCGTGTCGCCGACCGTCGGCGGATTCGGTCACGAAGCCAATGCTTCCAGCAAATCGGTGCGCGTGACGAGCCCCTCGGCGCGGCCGTCGCGTGTGACCAGCAAGGCCTGCTGATCGCCGACGAGCAGCTCGACGGCGTCGCGGACCGGATCCTCGGTCGAGACCGCCGGGAACGGCGCCTCCATCACCTCGACGATCTCGGCGTCGAGGATCGCCGGGTTCTCGGCGGCGCGCTTGAGCAGCCCGCGCTCGCCGATCGCGCCGACCACCGTCGCCGGATCGTGCGCGCTGACGACGGGGAGCTGCGAGACGCGGTGCTCGTGCAGGAGCGCGACGGCGTCACGGACCTTGTAGTGGGTCTGGACGGTGACGAGCGAGGGGATCTCGCCGGCTTCGCGCTTGCGGGCGAGCACGTCGCCGACCAGCAGCGTGGAGTCACGCTCGAGGAAGCCGTACTGGCGCATCCAAGCGTCCGAGTAGATCTTCGACAGATACGAGCGGCCGCCGTCGGGGAGGATGACCAAGATCAGCGCGTCGGGATCCTCGATCTCGGCGGCGACCTCGAGCGCCGCGTGCAGCGCCAGCCCGCCCGATCCGCCCGCGAGGATGCCCTCGAGCTGGGCCAGCCGGCGCGTGGTCATGAACGCGTCGCGATCGGACACCGTCACCCAGCGGTCGATGATCGAGCGGTCGAACGTTGCGGGCCAGAAGTCCTCGCCGACGCCCTCGACCAGGTATGGGCGGACGTTCTCGGGGCCGCCGGAGTAGATCGACCCCTCGGGATCGGCGCCGATCACCACGAGGTCCGGATTACGCTCGCGCAGGTAGCGGGCGGTGCCGGTGATCGTGCCGCCCGTGCCCACGCCGGCGACCAGATGCGTAATCTGCCCGGCGGTCTGCTCCCAGATCTCGGGCCCGGTCGACTCGTAGTGGGCCTGCGGGTTGGCCGGGTTGAAGTACTGGTTGGGCTGGAACGCGCCCGGGATCTCGGCGGTGAGCCGGTCGGCCACCCGGTAGTAGGACTGGGGCGACTCCGGCGCGACGTCGGTCGGGGCGAGCACGACGTCGGCGCCGTAGGCGCGAAGCAGGTCGATCTTCTCGCGGGACATCTTGTCGGGCATCACCGCGATCACGCGGTAACCCTTCAGCCGCGCTGCGATCGCGAGCCCGGTGCCGGTGTTGCCCGAAGTCGGCTCGACGATCGTGCCGCCGGGCTTCAGCCGTCCGTCGCGCTCGGCGGCCTCGATCAGCGCGACCGCGACTCGGTCCTTGATCGAGCCGCCGGGGTTGAACGACTCGACCTTCGCGACCAGACGCGGGCGCAGCCCGGCGCCGATGCGCGACAGCCGGATCAGCGGCGTGTCGCCGATCGCGTCGAGTATCGAATCCTTCAGAATCGGTGCTGCGATGGCGGTGTCGGTCATGGTCCTAGGATGACGATTCTGCGGCTAATTCACAAGGAACAGAAGATTCTGCGATCTGTTGCCACAGAACTAGATATTCTTCGGCTTGAGGCCAGGTAGCCCGCGCCATGCCGAATCATCCACAGCCCCCGGTAGACGACGTCGACCGCGCCCTGCTCGAGCTGCTCGCGCGCGACGCGCGCATCACCAACCAGCGCCTCGCCGACCGCGTCGGGGTGGCGCCGTCGACGGCGCTGGCGCGGCTGCGGTCCCTGCGGGATCGGGGCGTGATCCGCGGCTTCCACGCCGAGGTCGACCTGGCGGCGCTCGGCAGGCCGCTCCAGGCGCTGATAGCCGTCCGGCTTGCTGTCCACGCGCGCGACCAGATCGACGACTTCACGTCGGCGGTCCGGCAACTGCCGGGAGTGCTGATGGTGTTCCACCTGACAGGCGTCACCGACTACCTGGTGTGGGTCGCCGCCGCCGATGCCCAAGACCTGCGCGAGTTCGTCGTCGACCACCTGGCCACGCATCCGTCGGTGGCGCACGCCGAGACCTCGCTGATCTACGAGCATCATCGTGGCCCCGGGGTATGGGGCGCCGCGGATCCGGCATGAGCCCCGCCGACCGCGTCGCCGGGCTGGGGACCACGATCTTCACCGAGATGAGCGCGCTCGCGGTGCGGACCGGGGCGATCAACCTCGGCCAGGGCTTCCCGGATACCGATGGCCCGACGGCGGTGATCGACGCCGCGGTGGCGTCGCTCCGGGGCGGGGAGAACCAGTACGCCCCGCTGCCCGGCGTGCCCGCGCTTCGCGAGGCCGTGTTCGAGCATCAGAGGGCCTGGTACGGGCTCGATCCCGAGGACGTGCTGATCACGTTCGGCGCCACCGAGGGAATCGCGTCGGCGCTGCTCGGGCTGTGCGATCCCGGTGACGAGGTCGTGGTGCTCGAGCCCTACTACGACTCGTACTCGGCGTGCATCGGGTTTGCCGGCGCGCGGCGCCGGCCGGTGACGCTACGGCCACCCGGGTTCGAGGTGACGCCGGAAGCCCTGGAGGCGGCGATCGGTCCGCGCGCCCGGGTGCTGCTCCTCAACACGCCCCACAATCCGATCGGCCGGGTGCTGAGCCGCGGCGAGCTCGAGCTGATCGCGGCGGCGTGCATCGAGCACGACCTGATCTGCGTCACCGACGAGGTCTACGAGCATCTCGTGTATGACGGCGAGCACATCCCGATCGCGACGCTGCCCGGAATGGCGTCGCGCACGCTCACGATCTCGAGCGTCGGCAAGTCGTTCTCGTTCACCGGCTGGAAGATCGGCTGGTGCTCGGGCCCGGCCGAGCTGGTCGCGGCGGCGCGCACGGTCAAGCAGTTCCTGACATTCGCCGGCGGCACGCCCCTACAGCACGCCGCCGCCGCGGCGCTTCGCCTGCCGCGAGCCGAGGTCGAGGCGATCCGCGACGACCTGCGCGTCAAGCGAGACCAACTGTGCGCGGGCCTCACGGACGCCCGTCTGCATCCGATCACGCCCGCCGGCACCTACTTCGTCAACGCCGATGTGGGTGTCGACGCGATCGGGTTCTGCCGTGACCTGCCCGAGCGGTGCGGGATCGTCGCGATCCCGACGAGCGTGTTCTACGACGACAAGGACGTGGCGGCGACGCTCGTCCGATTCGCGTTCTGCAAGCGCCCGGAGGTGATCGCGGAGGCCGCGAATCGCCTCGCCGGCCTCTCATAGCTCATTGCGCGCGCTACCGGGCGGACAGCAGGCCCTCGAGGTCGGCGACCGTGATCACGTCGGCCTGGCGGGGGAAGATCCGCTCGGTCAGGAACGCGTGGACGTCGGGCTCACGATCCGCGGTGGCGTCGGCGAGGACGAGCACGCGGTAGTCGCGGTCGCTCGCGTCGCGGACCGTTGACAACACGACGCCGCTGGTGCTGATGCCGGCGAGGATCAGGGTGTCGACGCCGCGCTCGCGGAGCTGCGCGTCGAGGTCGGTGGTCGAGAAGGCGCCGACGCGGACCTTACGGACGACGATGTCGCCTGGTTCCGGCGCCACCCGATCGTGGACGGCGGTCGCGGGCGAATCGTTGTGGAACGCCGTGGCCGACGTGCCCACGCGCGCGCCCATCCTGCTCGTCGGCGGGATCGCCTGGAAGTCGGCGTCCTCGAACGCGACGCGGACGTAGCCGACGTGGCCGCCGGCGCGGCGCACCGTGGCGATCGCGCTTGCGGCCCGCGAGAGCAAATCGTCAGGATCGCCGAACATGTCGACGACCCCGTTCTGATAGTCCATCACGAGCAGCGCCGCGTGTCGCGGGTCGATCTGGTCGGTCATGTGGCGTTCCTTTCTCGGGTGGGGGCGTCTCGGCGTGGACGTGGCGGCCGCCGCGCATCAGCGACGCGGCTGCGGCGAGCAGGGACAGGCCGGTGGCGACGCTGAACACGACCACGAGGCCGTCGTGGAACGCCGCCGCGATCAGCCTCGGGAAGAACTGCGTGCCGGTCAGGACGTGCTGGTGCGCGGGGGAGACCGATGACAGCGCGCCGGTCGGCGCCAGCAGGTGCGCGACCGGGTTCTCGCCGAGCACCGCCGCGAACAGCGACGACACCGGCGGCAGGCCGGCGACCTGATGGGCGATCGCGTGCGAGACGCCCTGCTGCTGCAGGCCGTGGAGCAACTGCGCTGGAAGGCTGGTCGCCAGGCCGGCGATCAGGAGCGAGAAGAACACCCCGATGGAAAGCGCCGTGCCGGTGTTCTGGAAAGTCGACCGCATCCCGGAGGCGGCGCCGCGCTGGCGGGCCGGGACGCTGCTCATGATCGAGGCCGAGTTGGGGGCGCTGAACATCCCCACGCCGATCCCGTTCAGCGTGATCAGGGACGCGAACGCCCAGTAGGGAAAGTCGACGGGGAGCAGCATCAGGCCGACGAAGCTCGCGGCGAACACGAGCATGCCGGCGGTGGCGAAGCCTCTCGCGCCGAAGCGGTCGGACAGGTATCCGGAGATCGGCCCCGAGATCAGGAACGCCGCGGTCAGAGGCAGCAGGTAGATGCCGGCCCACAGCGGCGTCTCGGTGTAGCTGTAGCCGTGCAGCGGCAGCCAGATGCCCTGGAGCCAGATGATCAGCATGAACTGAAGGCCGCCCCGGGCGGCAGCCGCGATCAGGCCTGCCGCGCTGCCGGCGGCGAACGCCCGGATCCGGAACAGGCCGAGCTGGAACATCGGCTCGGCGACGCGGCGCTCGATCAGGACGAACGCCACCAGCATCGCGGCGCCACCGACGATCGCGCCGATCACCGCCGGGTTGCTCCAGCCCATCGCGTGACCCCCGTACGGCTTGATGCCGTTGGTCACGCCGATCAGGATCGCGCTCAGTCCGACCGCGAACGTGATGTTGCCCCACCAGTCGATGCGGCCGGGGTGGCGCTCGCCGGTGTCCCGCAGCTTGTGGTAGGCCCAGACCGTGCCGAACACGCCCACGGGCACGTTGACCCAGAACACCGCCCGCCAGTCGATCGCGGCCAGCACGCCGCCCGCGACCAGGCCGATGAACTGACCGGCGATCGCCGCGACCTGGTTGATCCCGAGCGAGGCCGCGCTGGTCGGCGGGGAACGCGTCGGTCAGGATCGCCGCCGAGTTTGCGGTGAGCATCGACCCGCCGAGGGCCTGCACCACGCGCCAGCCGATCAGCCACTGGGCGCCATGGGCACCGGTGAACGGATCGAACGACAGCAGGACTGACGCCGCCGTGAACACCGCGAAGCCGCTGTTGTAGATCTTGACCCGCCCGTGCATGTCGCCAAGCCGGCCGACGGTGACGACGAGCACGGCCTGGACGAGCCGGTAGCCCATGATCATCCACAGCAGGTAGCTGATGTTGCCCGACGCGAGCGGGTCGAGGTTGATGCCGCGGAAGATCGCCGGCAGCGCGATGATCACGATCGAGCCGTCGAGCGCCGACATGAACACGGCCATCGTCGTGTTCGAGAGCGCCACCCACTTGTAGCCGTCCTCCGTCCGAACGGCTGGCATCAGATGCTCTGAGCCAATCGCTCGAGCAGCGGAGCGGCTGCCATCAGCTGCTCGAGCTCGGACCGGGAGAATCCGCTCGACAACGCCCGAGCGAGCTGTTCGGTTCTCGCGTTCCGGCGGTTGCGAAGTATCTGGAGTCCGGCGTCGATGATCGACAGGATCACACGCCGCCCGTCCTCGGGATCGGGGGCGCGCGCGATCAGACCACGTGATTCGAGCGAAGCCAGCGTCGCGCCCATCGACTGGGGGCTGATCTGCTCGAGCCTGGCGAGCGCGGCTGCCGTGGCCGGGCCTCCGCGATCGAGTCGCGCCAGCGCCGCGCTCTCGGAGAGCGTCAGGTCATCGCCGGTCGGAATCTGACGCAGCCGCCGCAGAAGCAGGCCGATGCTCAGGCGCAGGGTCGCGGCGATCTGATTGGCGTCGTGATCTTCGGCGACCACGATCATAAGTCTAGCCTGATAAGTCTGGGCTTGTGATCTCAGGCTGGTAGAGAATTGGGTCTCCGCCACCGGATCGAGGAGGAGAGACGATGTCCGCAACCGCCGCCGCCCCTTCACCCGCGGCCACCGAGGTCGACCAATGGCTGGCGCGCTTCGGCGAGGCGCTCGAGCAGGGCGATGCCGCCCGCGCGGTCAAGCTGTTTGCGCCCGAGAGCTACTGGCGTGATCTCGTCGCCTTCACCTGGAACATCAAGACCGTCGAGGGCCGCGAGGAGATCCGGGACATGCTCGAGCACACGCTCGGGCAGGCGAAGCCGCGCAACTGGCACACGACCGAGGAGCCCCAGTCCGCCGACGGGGTCACGACCGCGTGGATCGCGTTCGAGACCGAGACGGGCCGCGGCGCGGGTCTCCTGCGTCTGATCGACGGCCAGGCGTGGACGCTCTTGACCGTGCTCGACGAGCTCAAGGGATACGAGCAGGGCTTAGGAACCCGCCGGCCGAAGGGCGTCGACCACGGCGCGAACCCCGAACGGCACACGTGGCTCGAGGATCGACAGCGCGAGGCCGAGGAGCTCGGACGCGCCACGCAGCCATACGTGGTTATCGTCGGCGGCGGCCAGGGCGGGATCGCCCTCGGGGCGCGCCTGCGCCAGTTGCAAGTGCCGACGATCATCGTCGAACGCAACCCGCATCCTGGCGACTCGTGGCGCAACCGGTACAAGTCGTTGTGCCTCCACGACCCGGTGTGGTACGACCACCTGCCGTACGTCAAGTTTCCGCCGAACTGGCCGGTGTTCTCGCCCAAGGACAAGATCGCCGACTGGCTCGAGATGTACACGCGCGTGATGGAGCTCAACTACTGGGGGTCGACGACCGCGACCAGCGCGCGCTACGACGAGGACGCGGGCGAGTGGGTGCTTGTCGTCGAGCGGAACGGGGTCGAGAGCACGCTCCGGCCCAAGCAGCTGGTAATGGCGACGGGCATGTCCGGCCGGCCGTACATCCCGCAGTTCCCGGGCATGGATCGGTTCAAGGGCGACCAGCATCACTCCTCCCAGCACCCGGGCGCCGACGCCTACCGGGGAAAGCGCGCGGTCGTGATCGGATCCAACAACTCCGCCCACGACATCTGCGCGGCTCTGTGGGAGCACGGCGCCGATGTGACGATGGTGCAGCGCTCCTCGACGCACGTGGTGAGGTCGGACACGCTGATGGACGTCGCGCTCGGCGCGTTGTATTCCGAGGACGCGGTGGCGTCGGGGATGACGACCGAGAAGGCCGATCTGACGTTCGCGTCGCTGCCCTACCGGATCCTCGCGGGGCTGCAGATACCGGTGTACGAGCAGATCCGCGAGCGCGACGCGGACTTCTACGCCCGGTTGGAGGCGGCCGGGTTCCAGCACGACTGGGGCGAGGACGGATCGGGTCTGTTCATGAAGTATCTGCGCCGCGCGTCGGGCTACTACATCGACGTGGGCGCGTCGGAGCTGGTGGCGAGCGGCGAGATCAAGCTCCAGCCGGGCCAGGTCGACCATCTCACCGAGGACGCGGTGGTGATGGCCGACGGGACGGAGCTTCCGGCCGACCTCGTCGTGTACGCGACCGGCTACGAGTCGATGAACGGGTTCGTCGCCGACCTGATCTCCCAGGAGGTCGCCGACAAGGTCGGCAAGGTATGGGGACTCGGGTCAGACACGACGAAGGACCCGGGTCCGTGGGAGGGCGAGCAGCGCAACATGTGGAAGCCCACCCAGCAGGAGGGGCTGTGGTTCCACGGCGGCAACCTGCACCAGTCGCGCCACTACTCGCTGTACCTCGCGCTCCAGTTGAAGGCACGGGCGGAGGGGATCGACACCCCGGTCTACGGACTACAGGAGGTCCATCACACGCGGTAGCGGCCGGCCGGCGTCGGGCCGTACGGAGTTCCGGCAGCGTCGATCAGGTAGCCGTGCCATGGGCCGGCCGCGGACCCGTGCGGATCGGTAAGCCGTGCATCGGTTTCCGCTTACGGGCCGGTCGGCCACCCGATCGCCGGCCTCGCGCCCGGTGACGGCGATCCCGATCTTCCGGACACTCGGAGCGCGCCGCACGGGTGAATGCCGGTTCACTCGGCTATAGCCCGAGGAACGACTCACTCGACGGCGCGGCTTAGCCGAGTGTCCACTTTTTGGGGCTAGGGCCGGGGGCGCCACCGGGGATGAGCCGGCGGATTCGCCGGAGCGGCTAGACCGAAGTTCCCCCTGAACGGGTAGGAGGATGACCCGTGGTCATTGGGTTTGTGCCCGTTCGGGGCTGGATGGGTGGTGACTACGAGTCGAGCGGGTCGAGCGGGGCGTGGTCGACGAGGTCGAGCGCGCGGGCTTGGAGGGCGGTGGGTTGGGCGAGCTTGTGGAAGGTCGCGGTGGTACCGGGGAGGCGAATGGTGTTGCGGGTAAGCGTGGCGAGCTCGGCGAGCAAGCTCTTGTAGCTGTGGCAGGTCTCGCCGGCGCTCGTGCGCTTGGTCCGGGCCTTGCGCTGCGCGGCGGGTGAGCGGGTGGCTTTGGCGACGGGGTCGGGCTGGGTTGGCGGGGTTTCGTCTTTGAAGAGCAGCGGCGCCCAGGCGTGGCGTAGGTGCCAGGTGAGGTAGTAGGCGAGCATGCAGAGCAGCACGTGCGCACGGACGCGGTCGTCGAGGTGGTGGTGGATCGGGCGGATCTCGAGCTCGGGGCCTTTGAAGGTGCGGAACGCGCGCTCGACTTGTTCGAGGTTCTTGTAGGAGCGCACGACCTCGCCGGTAGAGAGCTCGGTGTCAGGGACGTTGGTCCGCAGCACGTAGATCCCGTCCAGCGCAGCCTCGGCGTCGATCTGCTCGGTCTTGCGCTCGTAGGTGAAGGTGGTGTCTGTGATCTGCACATGGAAGTGTTTCTTGACCTTGTAGCGGCGCAGCGCTGGACCGACCGCCAGGCCGATCTGATCAGCCCCGGTCAGCGTGCCGCGCTCGACACGCTGAGCGATCTCAGCCAGACCGCGCTCGGTCGCCTCCAACAGCTCGGCTCGTTTGCGGGCGCGCTCTGAGGCCACGAGCGGGTTGCGGCACACGATCAGCCGCTCCCCCGGGTAGTCCTCGGCGGTGATCTCGCCGAGGTTGGTCTGATCGAACAGCGACAGCTGCAGCTCGCCCTGGCGGGCGAGCTTCTGGATCTGCGGCGCTTTGAGCGCCGTGACCCAGCCGACATCCTCCGCGTCAAGCAGCTGGATATTGGCCTTGGTCACCATCCCGCGGTCAGAGACAACCACCACCCGCGAGAGCCCGAACCGCGCCTTCAGCTTGGTGATCTGGGACGGCAGCGTCTTATCGTCGTGCAGCTCGCCGGAGAACACCTCAACCGCGATCGGACGGCCCGGCTTGTCGCACACAAGCCCGTAGATGATCTGCCTGCTGCCGCGCTTGCCGTCGCGCGAATACCCCAAGGCCGCCAACTCACAGCAGCGCCCCTCGAAATACGACGACGACACGTCATAGAGCACCAGCTCCCCATCCTTCAGGTGCCGGCGCGCGAGACGATCCTCGATCCGCTCCTGACAGTCCAAAAGCCAGTCCATCGCCGCGTACAGATCGTCCTCATCAGCATCCAATACCCCGAGCTCGTCAGCCAACGTCGACTGCCCGAACGCGCGCACAGTCCCGAGCTTCGACGCCGGCGCGACCACCCGCTGGCAGACCATCGCCACCACCAGGTCCCGCTCCCTGGACGGTGAGCGGTCAAGCAACCTGGCCAACTCAAGCCGTCTGGCCATCGCCAGCGCCGCACTCACGTGCCCAGCCGGCAGCGACCGCTCGATCGAAAACGCGTCCGACAAAACGCCGACCGGCTCGCCGCGCAACCCCGCCCGCACCAGCTCGACCAGCTCCTCAGGCAGATGCGAGATGTTCCCAACCGTCTCGTTCTTGACCTTCCCGCCCTCACGGTAGGAGCGGCGCAACAGATGCGTGACGTACTCCCGCTCCTTCCCCAGCCGCCTATTGGTGACAACGTGAAGCGCACCCGTCGGACGAGGCCTTCTTGACATGACCGAACCATACCCGCCCGACCGGACAGAACAACATCGAATTGATGACTACATCAGACAGCACAAGAAAGACCGAAACCCCCGCAACCACAGGGATTCCGGCCTCTCAAACCACAGTTATTGACAGGAACTTCGGGCTAGACCGCGACGCGGTGGCGCTCGAGCAGCTCGCCGGGGCGGTCACACCATGGCGCGGTGGCGCTCGGGCAGCTCGCCGGGGCGGTCACACCATGGCGCGGTGGCGCTCGGGCAGCTCGCCGGGGCGGTCACACCATGGCGCGGTGGCGCTCGAGCAGGTCGCCGGCGCGGGCCAGCTCCACCTCGCCCAGCGCCGCCGGCGAGAGCTCGTAGCGCCGGCCGTAGTCGGCCAGCAGCACGCCCCGCACGTCCTCGACGCCCACGCCCGGCGCCTCGTCGGCCACGCCTCCAGCAGTCGCGGGGTCCCACTCGAGGCCGAGCGCGGCGTAGACGTCCTCGAGGACGGCGCGGAGCCCGGGCGCGCCCTCCACGACTACCACGCTCGAGAGCAGCCAGGCTCCCCGGACGATTCGCTGCGCGGCGCCGATTAGCTTCACGCGACCGCGCGCGTTGACGCTGAACTCACCGGGGCAGTACTCGCCGGGCACCTCGCCGACGCGCGCATCGACGCCGAGGCCGCGAAGCGCTTGGGCGTGTCGCTCGGCCTCGTCGGAGAACCGCGCCTGGATCCCGGCCATCGAGTCCTCGGCCGGCATGATCTCGTCGAACACGAGGCAGCCCTCGTCGTACGCCGCGGCGCGGCCGCCCGCCCCGCGAATCACCGGGGTGTAGCCGCGCCGCCGGGCCGCAGCGGCCGCGCTCGCAAACCCGGGGAGAAAACTGTCCCGCCGCCCGAAGGCGACGGTCGGCCGCGGGCGATAGGACCTGAGCACCGGTCCGCGACGGCCGGCGGCGACGAGGCCGAGCAGGGCATGCGGCACCGCGACGTCGAGCGCGGGGTCAGCGCCGGCGGACCCTTCCAGCAGGTCCACGCTCGACAATCACAGCTCCAGGATCCGGTGGACGGTCGCGGGCTCGACCTCGAGCGCGGCCATGTTCTCGGCGATCTGGGCTGGGGAGGTGGCGCCGAACAGCACGGTGGCGACGGCGGGATTCGAGAGCGCGAAGGCGATCGCAAGTGCGGCGGGGCCGGTCCCGACCTCCGCAGCGAGCGCGCGCAGGCGGCTCCCCTGCTCGCGGGCGGCGGCGAACCGGGGATCGTCGATCTCACCTGCTGCCCGCCCGTTTTGGCCGGCGTCGTACTTGCCGGTGAGCACGCCGCCCGCCATCACGAACGACGCAACGACGCCCGCGCCTGACGCACTCAGCAAGGCGGTCATCTCGTCGGTCTCGAGCCAGTCGCGGCGCACGAGGCTGTAGGGGAGCTGCACGGCGCATGGCGCGGGGAGCCCCTGCTCGTCAGCTGCTCGCGCGGCTTCGCCGAAAGGAGCCGCCTCCCAGTTGATGATGCCCCATGCCCGGGCCTTTCCGGCCGCCACCAGCTCGGCGACCGAGGCGACCATTTCGGGGATCGGGAGGTCGTCAGGTGGAGGGTTCGCGTAGATCAGATCGACGTAGTCGAACCCCATCCGCGACAGCGAGCCGTCGAGCTCGGCGGCTGCGCTCTGCTCGGGCCAGAACTCCCACCACAGCTTGTTGGAGACGACCGTGTCCTCGCGGTCCCAGCCGACCGCGCGGAACAGCTCCCCGAACAAGACCTCGGAATAGCCGGTCGGTATCGGCGCGGTCCCGGTCTCGTCGTTGTAACGGGCGTCGTCGAGGAAGTTGAAGCCGTTCTCGCGGGCGGTTCGCGTCACCGCAAGTGCGTCCTCGCGAGGGATCCGCTCGAACGTGCGCCACGACCCGAGCGACAGCCGCGACACCTCGAGGCCGGATGCGCCGAGCGGGCGTCTCTCCATGACCGGCAAGTTATTACGAGCGCGGACCGACCAGCGGCGCGCCACGCTCTTCCCACAGCGCGCGGAGCAGCGACCGGCACAGCTTGCACTTGGGGACGACCTCGGGTGCGTCGCCGTACTGGACGCCGGCCAGGCCATCATCGGCGCTGACGAGCACCACCACCGCGGGATTGCCGCGCGCGCTCAGTCGCCGCGCGGCCTCCAGCCCGCCGATGCCCGGCATCCGGACGTCCATCAGGACCAGGTCCGGCCGAAGGCGATCGGCCTGGTCGATTCCCTCCTCGCCCGAGCAGGCGGCGCCGACGCACTCAAAGCCGGAGGTGGCGTCGATCAGCTCGCGCGCGACGTCCTGGAAGCACGGACCGTCGTCGACGATCAGGACGCGAACCGGGGTGGTGGCGGTGGGTGGCGCGGGAATCGAAGGATGCTTTCGGGGAACGTGACCTCTGTCCACAGTGCGCACATGCGTGCGCACGGGGGCACACACTTATTGGCGAGGTCGTGGAAGCCGCAAATGGGCCGTGCGACCCGTTACGGCGCGAGCCGCTCGATCCGCCAGCCGCCTGCCGAGCGCCGTGTGTACCTGAGCCGATCGTGGAGGCGGTTGTCCCGGTGCTGCCAGAACTCGAACGACTCGGGCGTCACGCGGAAGCCGCCCCAGTGGTCGGGCAGCGGCACCTCCGCGCCGGCGTGGCGCTTGTCCAGCTCGGCGACCCGCCGCTCGAGGAGCTCGCGGGTCTCGACCGGGCGGCTCTGCGGCGAGGCGAGCGCGCTCAGCTGGCTGCCCCGGGGGCGACTGTGTGCATACGTCTCGGATTCCTCGCGGGTGGTACGCGCCACGGGACCCTCGATCCTCACCTGGCGTCCGAACGGCTCCCAGTGGAACAGCAGCGCCGCGCGCGGGTTGGCGGTCAGCTCGCCGCCCTTGCGGCTGTCGTAGTTCGTGAAGAACACGAACCCGTCGGCGCCCGCCTGCTTGACCAGCACCATCCGCACGGACGGCGCCCCGTCGCTCGATGAGGTGGCCAAGGCCGCTGCCTCGGGCTGGCTGACGCCGGCGCTCGCGGCCTCCTCGAACCACGCGGTGAACTGGCGGACCGGGTCGGGATCGACGTCCTCTTCGCGGAGTGGCTGTGAGGGATCGGTCACGCCCAGCGGAGGCTAACGGAGTCCCCGGGACCCGCTCGCCGGCTAACGGAGTCCGCGCGACCCGCTCGCCGGCTAACGGAGTCCGCGCGACCCGCTCGCAGGCTAACGGAGTCCGCGCGACCCGCTCGCAGGCTAACGGAGTCCGCGCGACCCGCTCGCACGCTAACGGAGTCCGCGCGACACGCTCGCAGGCTCAGGTCATGGTCGGTGCGAAGCGGGCGTCCACCCGGCCTCCCGCGCCGGCAGGCATCTGCTCTTCCCTTCGGGAATCGGGTGGTGGCGGTCTCAGCGGTCCCTCAGACCGTACGCGTCCTCGAAAGTCATCGCTAGGCTTCCCGTCCTCCGTGCCCGAGCCGCCGAAGATCGTCCACCTCGATCAGCTCGAGGCGATTCCAGGCCCCGGGAGTCTCACCTGGCATCCGGTGCGCCTAACGCTCGGGGTGCGCGCGTTCGGCTGCAACGCGTACACCGCCGGCGAGGCGGGCGAGGACGTGGTCGAGCCGCACACCGAGGATCCGAACCTCGCTCACCAGGAGCTGTACTTCGTCGCGGCCGGACGGGCAACGTTCACGATCGACGGCAGTTCCCACGACGCGCCAGCGGGGACGTACGTGTTCATCCCCGATCCCGCCTCGCACCGGCACGCGGTGGCGGCGGAGGCAGGCACGACGGTGCTCAGCTTCGGCGGCCCGCCGACGTTCGAGCCCTCGGCGTGGGAGTGGGCGTTCCGGGCGGGCCCGCTGATCCGCAGTGATCCGGTGCGCGCCGGCGAGATTCTCGCCGAGGGGCTCGAGGTGCATCCGGACTCGCCCACGCTCCAGTACAACCTCGCCTGCCTCGAAGCGGTCCAGGGACGGCGGGACAGCGCGCTCGAGGCGCTGAGGAAGGCCGTCGCCGCCAGGCCCGACGTCGCCGGTTGGGCTCGCGACGACGACGACCTCGAGAGCCTGCGTGACGACCCCGAGTTTCGGGCGCTGGTCGGCGATTGAGGCGGGTTCGCCAGCACTAGCCGGCTGGGCGGCGGCGCTGGTGCGATTCGGGTGATGCCCGGGCGACACCGTGGATAGGCTTGACCGCGTGCCGACGGCGACTGTCTCGACGCTGAAGCTTGGGGAATCCACGGAGCGTGGCCGAGCCGCGCGCGTGGAGGTGCCGCGGTCGGCGCACGGCGACTTCACCCCGCCACCGGATCGCCCGGATCCGGTCGTCGTGCTCCAGGCTCAGGCCGCCACGCGCGTCCAGGAGCTGATCCCGATCCGGTACGGCCGGATGCTCGTCTCCCCGTTCACGTTCTACCGTGGGGCCGCCGCGGTGATGGCCGCCGACCTCGCGACGACGCCCAACTCAGGCATCGTCGTGCAGGCGTGCGGCGACGCTCACATATCGAACTTCGGTGGCTTCGCCGCGCCGGATCGCAGGCTGATCTTCGGCCCGAACGACTTCGACGAGACGCTGCCGGGTCCGTGGGAGTGGGACGTCAAGCGGATGGCGGCCAGCGTCGAGATCGCCGGCCGCGACGTCGGGCTCCGTGCCGATCGCCGGGCGGGGCTCGTGATCGCCTGCGTCCGCGAGTACCGCGAGGCGATGCGCGCGTTCGCGCAGGTCAGCCACGTCGACGTGTGGTACGAGCGCATCAACGCGAGCGAGCTGGTCGGTCGCTTCGGCGGCCGGCTCGGCGAGAAGGGCAGGATCGAGTTCGCGAAGCCGTTCGCACGGGCGCGGCAGAAGACGAGCCTGCGCGCGGTGCGAAAGCTGACCGAGCGGGTCGACGGCGTACCTCGGTTTCGCAGCGTCCCGCCGCTGCTCGTGCGGTTCGCCGATCTTCACGACCCGGCCGATCCCCGCGATGAGTCCGACTACGTCCACGATCTGCTCGACCAGTACGTCGCCAGCCTCGACGACGACAAGCGCTATCTGTTCGGGACGTACCAGTTCGTCGACATCGCCCGAAAGGTCGTCGGCGTCGGGAGCGTCGGCACGCGTGCGTGGGTGCTCCTGTTCGCCGGCCGCCAGGGCCAGGACTCGCTCGTTCTGCAGATGAAGGAGGCCCAGGCATCGGTGCTCGAGCCCTACCTCGGCGCCAGCGAGTTCGAGCACCACGGCGAGCGGGTCGTCCGGGGGCAGCGGATGGACCAGGCCGTCGCGGATGTGTTTCTCGGCTGGCAGCGGAGCCAGGGCCTCGACGGCAAGGAGCACGACTTCTACATCCGACAGCTGTGGGACTGGAAGGCGTCGATGGATCTCTCGACGATGCGGTACTGGGGCCTGCACGCCTACAGCCGAGCCTGTGGGTGGTCGCTTGCCCGGGCGCATGCCCGCTCGGGGGACCGGTGCGCGATCGCGGCCTACCTCGGCGCCGGCGCGAAGTTCGACGAGGCGATCGCGCGCTTCTCCGCGGCCTACGCCAATCAGAACGAGCTCGACTACGAGAGATTGATCGAAGCCGCCGGCTCGGGAGAGTTGCCCGCCGAGTTCGGGGTGTAGCCGAGCTAAGTGGCCAGGATCAGGCCGACAACCCCCTTTATGATGAGCAGGACGCCGATGACCGCGAAGCCGCGCTCGGCGTATACCCTGCCGTGGATGCCCGCCCATGCCTTCACCCGATCGATCGCGGCGGGGGTCCACTCCGGCGCCACCGCGAACGCAATCATCGGGAGCTCGAGCAGAGCCAGCATCACGAGGTTGAACGCGAGCACGATGAGCACGGTCACGACCGTCGAGTAGTTGAGCTTGGTTAGCCTGTCGAGCCCCGCCAGATACGAGGCGCCGGGCAGGGTCAGCAGCGCGCCGAGGACGAACGTGGTCCGGGGCGAGCCGCGGCGGAGCTCGCGCTGCCACCGCGGCGGGGGCTTGCCCTCCTTCTTCTTCGCCCGGCGTTCTCGGTACCGCGCGTCACGACCGCTGGCGAGAACCGCGGCGACGATCAGCGTCAACCCGCCAAGGACGATGTCCGCCAGCGGGCTCAGGGTGTGCTTGGTGCTGCTGACGACCCCCGAGCTCTTCAGCGAGAACACGATCAGCAGCCCGAGCGTGATGCTCATCAGCATCGCCCCGAGCCAGTAGCCGAGCATCAGCCCCTTCGGGTGGGGCAGCAGCAGCATCAGCGTCGTGACGGCGATCAGCGTCGGATTGAACGCCGAGGTGAAAGACAGGAGGACTACCTCGCCCATGCGATCGGCAACTCTCTCAGGTGCGTGCCCGACCCGGGATCAGGGCGGAGCCGGCAGGCCGAGCAACTGGAACACCGAGAACGCGAGCAGGAGCACGCCGATGCCAACCAGGCCGAAGCGAGCCCCGCGGAGCTTGACGTGGCCGCTGATCCCGATCAGGAACAGGACCGTCGCGAGGAACACTGTGTCGCGCACGTATTTGTCCGCCGTGCCGCCCGCGTCCGAGCCCGTAGTGAATTCCTCGTCCGCCTGCGCGTCGAGGCGGTTCGCCTGGGCCTGCTGAGGGATCACGTACTGGGGCATGTACGCAGGGCCCGGCGGGGCATTCGGGTTGTGGGCAGGATCGGTGGCTAGCCAGGCCTTGAAGGCGGGCCGGTAGCCCGGGCGCAGGCGCCCCTGGGCGAGGGCCTCGGCGCGCTTGTTGCCCGCGACGAACGCGGTGAACCAGGCGTTGAACGAGACCGAATCCAGCGTCTGCGTCTGGAGCGTCTCGAGGTCAGCCCGGTTCGCCTTGGTCCGGAGCGCGGAGGCCTTCGCGAGCGACACCGACGACTCCGTGCTCCACTTCGCAGCCGCAAACCCCGAATAGGCCGCGAGCAGCGCCACCGCCGACAGCAGTACCGCCTCGATGATCGACAGCAATCGCTCTCCACGGTCGAGGTGCTCATCCTCGCCGTGCTCGGCGTGCTTCTTGTGCTCGGCGATCTCCTTGCCTACCTCCGCCGCCGACAAGCCCTCGGGCACTCTCGGTCTCCGGTCTCGATCTTCGCGGTCGCGCCACCGGGAAGGATCGAGATGCGGTTCGAACCCGCATCACCCAATCCGGGTTAACGGCGGCTCGCTCGCGGGCGTGCGCTCCCGACCGCGTCTTGACAGGTTAGTACGCACGTACTAACCTTACGCCATGCGTACTAACCACGAACGCGCGACCCGGCCACCGACGTTCACCCAGCGCAAGCGGCGCGACCAACTGGTGGACTGCGCGATCGACGCGCTCGCCGGGCTCGGCTTCCAGGGAACCTCGGTCGCCGAGGTCGCGCGCCGCGCCGGCGTCAGCAAGGGAGTGGTGACCTACCACTTCGCCGCCAAGGACGACCTGATGTTCGCCGCGGTCGCGGAGATCTTCGACTCGATCAAGGAGTTCCTCGAGAACCGGCTGCGGGGCACGTCCCCGGAGCGGTTCGTCGCGGACTACATCAACGCGTGGGTCGCGTACTACCGGACCCGGACGCGCTACGTGCTCGCGATCCGCGAGATCTGGGGCAACTTCCGCGACGACAGCGGACACCAGCACTTCGGACCCCAGGCGGTCGCCGGCGAACTGGGCGTGGTCCAGCAGGTGCTCGAGTACGGACAGGCCAACGACGACCTAGGGAAGTTCGACGCCCGCGTGATGGCGGTGACGATCAAGGCCTCGCTCGACGCGCTCCTCAACCAGTTCGCCATCGATCCCCAGCTCGACCTGGAGGCGTACGGCGCCGAGCTCGTGACGTTGTTCGAGCGCGCTACCGCCCGATCAGAAGCCTGATCACCGGCTGCCGCCGGCGGCCGGCCTCGCCAATACATCCAGCAACGTTTGCGCCGCCGAAAGGTGCTGACCATGACCATGACCGTGCCCGTGAACCAACTGAACCTAGGGGCTGCTGTGACCCAGCCCTACACCCATACCCGGCCGTTCGCACTGTTTCTGTGGCTGCTCATCAACTTGGCCTCGTTCGGCTTCGAGTTCAAGCAGTGGCGGCAACGGCGCGTCGAGGCCACCAAGCGCGACAGGGGCAGCTTCGCGCTGCTGATGACGGGCACCGCGGTTGGGCTGTTCCTGCTCGTGTCCGCCCCGGCGCTCGCGCCGGCCGCCGCGATCGGGCCCACCGGAGCCGCGTTCGTTGTCGGGATGACCCTGTTCGTCGCCGGGTTCGGGATGCGCAGGTGGTCTGAGATGACTCTGGGGCGCTACTTCACGTTCACCGTCATGACGAGCGCCGAGCAGCCGGTGATCACGGCCGGCCCCTATCGCTTCGTCCGGCACCCCGGATACACCGGCGTGCTGCTGATCCTTCTCGGCTCCGGCCTCGTGGCCGGGAACTGGATCGGTCTCGCCGGCTGGACGCTGCTCGTGATGGTTCCGCTCCTGTACCGCATTCGCGTCGAGGAGAACGCGCTGCTCGCGGCGGTCGGCGACCGCTACCGCACGTATGCCTCCGCCCACAAGCGGCTGATTCCGCTCGTGTGGTGAGATTGGGTGCGTGCGGGAAATCCGGCTCGAGCTACTCGACGACAGCCACCTCGACGATGTTCGCGACCTGGTCGCGGACCCCGACGTACTGCACTACACCCGCATCCCGGAGCCGCCGCCGGATGACTTCGCCGAGTCGTGGATCGCGGCGTACGAGTCCGCGCGCAAGGACGGCACGCGCGAGGGCTTCGCCGCGATCACCGGCGACGGCGAGTTCGTCGGCATCGGGCTGGCGCCCTGGTCATCGACGTCGAGAACCGTGCCTCGGAGCGCGTGGCCGAGCGCTGCGGATACGTACGAGAGGGAGTGATGCGCTCGATCCACCTCAAGCAGGGTCGGCGCGTCGACGCCGGTTTGTGGTCGCGGCTGCCTTCGGACGCCGGCGGGGCGTCATGACCGCGCACGGCGTCGGCGACTCAGACCTGCGGCGCCGGTACGCGCAGGTGTTCGACGACGTCGCCGAGGAGTACGACCGCGAGCGGCGTGGCTACCCCGACGAGTTGATCGACGCCGCCTGTCGAGGGGGGGCCCTGAGCGCCGGCGACCGCGTGGTCGAGGTCGGCTGCGGGACCGGCCTGCTCACGACGTCGCTGCTGGCGCGGGGACTCCGAGTGGAGGCCATCGACCCCGGCGCGAACATGATCCGGCTCGCACGGCGGCGGGTGGGGGAGGGGGCGTCCGTGCGGTTCCACCGCGGACGATTCGAGGACCTGACGCTCCCGGACCCGCCCTTCGCCGCCCTGTTCTCCGCCACCGCGTTTCACTGGATCGAGCCCGAGGTAGGGTGGGCGCGTGCGGCCGGGCTGCTGGCACCCGGCGGAACGCTCGCTCTGCTCCAGCACTGCGACGTGTGGGATGCGAGCACGGTCGGAGATTGGCGGGCGCTCCATGCCGCGCTCGTCAGGGTCGCGCCGGAGATCGCCTCTCGGTGGCCCGAGCTTCGCGACGCGCAGGCGATCCTGAACGGAGCGGCCGCGCGCGCCGACAACATCTCCGAGGTGTGGTCGTGGATGGGCCGGCACGAGCTGGGCGTCCCGGAGGCGTCCCGCCTCTTCGACGACGTCCGGGTCACTGCTGTGCCCATGTACACCGAGCAGACCGGCGATCAGCTGAACGCGTACCTGCGGACGACCTCGCTGTACCGGCGTCTCAAGCTCCACCAGCGGCCGGCGCTCGAGGCCGAGAATCGGGCCGTGGCCGAGCGCGCCGGCGGAGTGGTCCGCTCGAGCGAGCTCGCCGTGCTCGTCACCGGCCGGCGCGCGTAGGGGGGCCGCTACCGTAGCGGGCGGTGCGGATCGCGACCTGGAACGTCAATTCACTCAAGCAGCGGCTGCCGAGGCTGCTTCCTTGGCTCGACGAGCGCCGGCCGGACGTGGTCTGCCTGCAGGAGACGAAACTCGCCGACGACGCGTTCGTCGAGCTCCTCGGCGATCAGCTCTCCGAGCGCGGCTATGCCGCCGCCGCCCACGGCGAGGCGGCCTGGAACGGCGTGGCGATCCTGTCTCGGGTCGGGCTCGAAGACGTCGTCGCGGGGATCGAGGGAGCTCCGGGGTTCCCGAATCCCGAGGCGCGCGCCGTGTCCGCGACGTGTGACGGCGTCCGGGTGGTATCGGTGTACGTGCCCAACGGCCGCACCCCCGGCTCCGAGCACTACCAGTACAAGCTCGCGTGGCTGGCGTCGCTGCGGGAGATGGTGGCTGCCGGGCCGAAGGACGCGGTCGTGTGCGGCGACATGAACATCGCGCCCACCGACGAGGATGTGTTCGACCCCGACGCGTACGTCGGGCAGACCCATGTGACCCCGCCCGAGCGGGCGGCGCTCGCCGAGCTCGAGGCCGTCGGTCTCCATGACGTCGTGCGCGATCGTTGGCCGGGCAAGCGGGTGTTCACGTACTGGGACTACCGGGCCGGGATGTTCCACCAGGACCTCGGCATGCGGATCGACCTGGTGCTCGCCGGCGACGCCGTGGCCGAGCGGGTCCAGGCTGCATGGGTCGATCGCCAGGCTCGCAAGGGAAGCGGCCCGAGCGATCACGCGCCGGTGATCGTGGACCTCGACGAGGCGCCCGATGGAGATATCGGGCCGGTGGTGCCGCCGCCGTCCAACCCGGTGACGAAGCGCGGCGCGAAGAAGCTCCCCCAAGCGCCCTGACCCGGGTCGATGCGATCGAGGTTTGCCGCCATATTGGCGGGAAATGTCGATCGCATCCGGTCAGCGGGGTTAGCGGAGGCGGTCGCGGTCGCGTGAGGGCTGCACCCGCTTGGGTTCGCCCGGCATCTTGGGGTAGTCGGGTGGATAAGGCATGTCGCCCTCGCCGCGCTCCCCATCCGCCTCGTACAGGTCGAGCAGCGGCTGTAGCGAATACGAGACGTCGTTGATCGCGGCGTGGCGATCCCCGACCTCGGCGAAGCGGGACGGCATCGTCGCGACCGTGAAGTCCTCGGGAACGACGTGGGGCAGCTCGTCCCAGGACAGAGGCGCTGACACCGTCGCGCCCGGCTTGGGGCGGATGCTGTACGCCGAGGCGATCGTGCGATCGCGCGCATTCTGGTTGTAGTCGACGAAGATGCGCTCGCCTCGCTCCTCCTTCCACCAGCTCGTGGTGACCTGGTCGGGAAGGCGCCGCTCCAGTGCTCGTCCGAACGCGATCGCAGCGTGGCGGACGTCCGTGAACGTCCATCGCGGCTCGATCCGGATGTAGATGTGGATGCCCCGGCCGCCCGACGTCTTCGGAAACCCGGTGTACCCGAGCTCGGCCAGCAGCGTGCGTGCCTCGACGGCGGCGCGGACCGCGTGCGCGAAGTCGGTGCCGGGCTGGGGGTCGAGGTCGAGCCGCAGCTCGTCCGGATGGTCGACGTCCTCGCGGCGAACCGGCCAGGGATGGAATGTGATCGTGCCCATCTGCGCCGCCCACCCGACCACCGCGATCTCGGTGGGGCACACCTCGTCCGCACGGCGCCCCGATGGGAACGCGATCTGCGCGGTCTGGACGTAGTCGGGAGCCCCTTTCGGGATCCGCTTCTGGTAGAAGGCGTCGCCGACGCGGCCTTCGCGGGTCGACAGGACCATGCCCGGGTAGACCCCTTTGGGCCAGCGCTCGAGCGTGGTCGGCCGCCGCTCGAGCGCGCGCATGATCCCGTCGCCGACCGCGAGGTAGTACTTCACGATGTCGAGCTTGGTGACCGCGGAGGTGCGCTCGGTCGCCGGGAAGATCACGCGATCCGGGTTGGACACACGCACCTCGCGACCTTCGGCGTCGACCTTGGTTGCCTGGGTGGCGGGCATGGTGCCGGGCTCTACGAGTGGCCCGCGACTGCGTGGGGGACGTACGGCTCCTCGAGCGCCTCGATCTCTTCGCGGGTCAGCTCGAGCTGCTCGGCGGCGAGCGCGTCCTCGAGATGCTCGAGCTTCGTCGCACCGACGATGGGCGCGGTCACGCCGGGCTTGCTTAGGAGCCACGCGAGCGCGACCTGCGCGGTCGGCACGCCTCTCGCGTCCGCCACCTGGGTTGCGCGCTCGACGACGTCGAAGTCGATGTCGGGCTTGTACAGCATGTCGCCGAACCGATCGGTGTTGGCGCGTGTTGTCAGCCGCTCACCCCCGCGTGTGCGGTTACCGGCGAGCAGCCCGCGCGCGAGTGGGCTCCACGGGATGACGCCGACGCCCTGGTCGATGCACTGCGGGATCATCTCCCGCTCCTCCTCGCGGTAGACCAGGTTGTAGTGGTTCTGCATCGAGACGAACGGGGTGATCGCTATCGACTCCGCCTTGGCGAACTGCCAGGCGTACATGCTGCTCGCGCCGAGGTAGCGCGCTTTCCCGGCTCTGACCACGTCGTGGAGCGCGTCCATCGTCTCGTCGATCGGCGTGCGGTAGTCCCACCGGTGGATCTGGTAGAGGTCGACGTAGTCGAGCTCGAGCCGCTTCAGCGACGCGTCGATCGAGGCCATGATGTGCTTGCGCGAGAGGCCACGGCCGTTCTCGCCCGGCATCGTCTCGCCGTGGACCTTGGTCGCGACCACGTACTCCTCGCGCATCCCGAACAGCTTGCGGAGCAGCCGGCCCGTGATCACCTCGCTCTGGCCGCCGTTGTAGACGTCGGCGGTGTCGAAGAACGTGATCCCGCCCTCGACGGCCCGCCGGACGATCGGCTCGGCATCGGGCTCCTCGAGCGCCCACTCGCGGCCCTCGTGCTTGCCGTAGCTCATCATCCCGAGACAGACGCGGGATACCCGAAGTCCGGTTCTGCCGAGGTTCACGTACTCCATCGGTCGCCTCCTATCGGTCGTCGCCAAAGATCAGCCGTCGGGAGGGATCGTGACAGCCTCCGGCTTCTGAGCCAGCCCCGCGATGGGGCCTGGTAGGCCAGCTACCGAACTCACCTTGTCCGCGGCAACGGCGTAGTCTCGACCCGAGCGCTCGTGCAGAGCTTCGATTACATCGTCGTGGGTGCCGGGTCGGCCGGATGCGTGCTTGCCAACCGCTTGTCGGCCGACGCGTCGGTAAGGGTGCTCCTGCTCGAGGCCGGGGGGAAGGACCGCTCGCCGAACATCAAGATCCCCGCGGCTTTCTCAAAGCAGTTCCACACCAAGCTCGACTGGGACTACGCGACCGAGCCGGAGCCGTTCGTCGACGGACGGTCGCTGTACGTGCCGCGCGGCAAGGGCCTCGGCGGCTCGAGCTCGATGAACGCGATGCTGTACGTCCGCGGCCGGCCGCTCGACTACGATGGCTGGGAGGCACAGGGCGCGCCGGGCTGGGGCTACCGAGACGTGCTGCCGTATTTCCTGAAGTCCGAGGACAACGTGCGCGGCGGTTCGGAGTGGCACGGCGCAGGTGGCCCGCTGCGAGTGAGCGACCAGCGGTCGCCGCGCCCACTCGACCGCCGCCTGATCGCCGCGAGCGAGGCCGCCGGTATCCCGTGGACGCCCGACTACAACGGCCCCGAGCAGGACGGCGTGTCGATGTTCCAAGTCAACCAGTGGCGCGGCAGGCGGTTCAGCAGCGCGGACGCGTATCTGCGGCCGGCGACCAAGCGCCCGAACCTCGAGGTCCGCACGAAGGCGACCGTGATCGGCGTCGAGTTCGAAGGCACACGTGCCGTCGGCGTTCGCGTGACCGCCGGCGGTCGTAGCGATGTCGAGCTGCTCCGCGCCGAACGCGAAGTCGTGCTGTCGGCCGGCGCAATCGGCTCCCCCCAGCTGCTCCAGCTTTCGGGGATCGGGGCGCCGGACGACCTGGGCGCCGTCGGCATCGAGGTGCGCCACGCGCTTCCGGGAGTCGGCAGGAATCTTCAGGACCACCCGTTCGTGACGTCGCTGTTCGCGGTGTCCGACGAGGACACGCTGTACGTCGCCGAGCGGCCGCGGTCGGTGGCCGAGTGGTTGCTGCGCCGGAGCGGACCGCTGAGCTCGACCGTCGCGGAAGTCGTCGCCTTCCACCGCACTCGCGCCGGCCTTCCGGCTGCCGACATCCAGTACCACATGGGCGCTGCCTACTACGAGGACCATGGTGCTGAGACCTATGACGGTCACGCAATCGCAATCGCGCCGGTGCTCGTCATGCCCAAGGCGCGCGGGCGCGTCTGGCTGCGCTCGTCGGATCCGACCGCGAAGCCCCGGATCCTCACCAATTCTCTGTCCGAGCCCGAGGACGTCGCGTCGCTGCTGGCCGGCGTCAGGCTCGCGCGCCGGATCGCCGAGCAGCCCGTGCTCGGAGAGATCATCACGGCCGAGCTCAAGCCCGGTCCGGACGTCGTCTCCGATCTCGATCTCGAGGCTGACCTCCGCCGCCGGCTGATGCTCATCTACCACCCGGTCGGAACGTGCCGCATGAGCGATACCGCCGAGGAAGCGGTCGTCGACAGCCAGTTGCGGGTGCACGGCCTCGAGCAGATCCGGGTCGTCGACGCTTCGATCATGCCGCTGATCCCCGGCGGCAACACACACGCGCCGACCGTGATGATCGCCGAGCGCGGCGCCGACCTCATCCTCGGCGCGGCCCAGGGAAGGGGTCAGCAGGCGGCGTGAGCGATGGGTCGCTTCCCGCGAGCCGCCGGGCGGGCCACGGCGGGGCACGCCGCGGCTGAACCGACCAGGATCGGCGCGGTTGCCCGAGACGGTCGTGCCACGTCGGCGGCGGTCGCACGCGCCGACGCGAGCAGCCGTCCGGTGGCGGACGGGGACCCGTACACGGTGAAGGCGACCGACCGGCCACGCCGCACGCGCGTGTAGTTACGGCAGTACAAGCCGCCGTACTTGAACGTGCCGGGCGCGCTCACCTGGACGAAGCTGCTCGGCGGCTGCGTGCAGAGGCGCACGGTGTTCGCGCCCGCGGGCGGGCCGCCGCTGACGCTTACCTGGTAGCTGAGTTGCGCTCCCACTCGCCCGGTCGGCGGCGCGCCGATGTGCGCCTGGATGGCTGACGTCGGCAGGTACGACCTGACGTTCGCTGCGGCCATGTTGTTGGTGGTGTTCGTATCGTCGGTGTCCGAGGACACCACCACGATGCTCCGCAACGCCGCCGCGACCAGGATGCGCGTCCGCGACCGGATCGTCACGGTCGCACCGGGGGCAAGCGTGCCCAGGGAGCAGCGCACCGGGCGTCGCTGCGTGCAGGTCCCCCGGGTCGTCGTCAACGACAGCACGTCCGCGACGCTGTTCGACTGCGCCGGGTGATACTGCGGGATCTCCCGGGCCACGGCCCCGACCGCGGGCTCGCCCCCGAGGTTGACGACGCGTGTGACCGTTTGGATCGTGCCTCCGACGAGCACCCGGCTCGGCGTGACCTGGTGGGTGACCGCGAGATCGGCCCCTGATGTGCCGTTGCCGTTGCCGGGCCCCGGCGGTGGATCCGGCCCGCCCGGCGGCAGCGTCGGCTGCTCTGGATCGACCGGCGGCTCGGGCGGCCCTGTCCCTGGTGCGCCGCTTTCATACACGAGCGTGACGGTTACGAACTCGTGCTGGTCGTCGAGGATCACGACGGGGTTGAGACTTATCGAGGTCGAGAGGGCGCCGTGCGGGTCGTCGACCGAGATCGTGTACGTCGCGCCTCCGATCACCTCGTCGATCGCCGCCGATCCGGGCATGTAGCCTCCGGGAACGGTGACCGTGCCCGACCCGCCCGAGGCGAGGGTGAGCACATTGGAGATGTTGCCGTTGTCGCCATTGGTTGTGCGGACGGCCCACGTCTGGCCGGCCGGAGCGTCCCCCTCGGTCAGGAGCTGGATCGTGATCTGCCCCTCGCAACGTCTATCGGTTCCGCGTGCCCGTACGGTCGTCGTTCCCGAGGTGGCGCGGATCAGGCTGCTGCGGTCGCCGCCGCGGTCGGTGAAGAACTGGTCGCTGTGAGGCGGCACGTCGAACTGGCCGAAGTCCCGCCGGGTGAGATCGTTCCAGACCACGTGCCGGGTCTGGCCGCCGGCGTTCCGGAGTCGTACGTCGAGGTCGCCGTGGGCGTCGATGCACAGCGCCATCATCGTCAGCGTCGTGTCGGGAGGGCCGGGCGGCACCGGCAGACACCCGGCGTACTTGACGCGGTTGATCACCCAGTCGCTGTCCGGCACGCTCGCGCCAATCAGCTGTCCGTTGAGCTGAGGATGGTTCGTGCCCGTAACCGTCGCGTTGGGTGCGAGGATCGAGCCTTGCCAGGCAACCCCTCTGGTGACGGCCAGGGCGGTGGCGAGCGGGAAGTTCCACATCACGCCGTCCGCGCCGGCGGTGCCCGACAGGTTCATGTACATCGGGCCGATCGACAGGATCGTGTCGGTCGTGACGTTGATCAGCGGGGTCGCGGCCGGCTGCGTGAGGTTGAGGACGATCCCTGCGGCCTGGGCGAGCTGAGCGGCGTCGACCGTGAACACGTTCAGGCCGGTCCCGGTTCCGGTCAACTCGAGCGCGTTCGAGTACGGATTGAGCGAGACGGTTGCCCCGGGGGTCTGCACCAAGTCCGCGAGCGACGCGCTCAGCCCCTTGAGCGAGACGAACTCGGTGTCGAACGAGAACGGCGGCGCGGCGTGGGTGAGACCGCCGTTGACCGTGAAGTTCGGCGCGACGTTGCTCGTGCCCCCGTATTGCGCGCCACCGTTCACGGTCCCGCCGCTGCCCGTGGTCCTGCCGGCGGTGAAGTTGCCGCCGGCGAGGATCGTGGGTGCGGAATCGCCCGCGGCCGGGTTGACCGAGACGCCGTCGAGGGTCACGTCGCCGGCGGCCGCTATCCGCCCGTTGATGCTTGAGCCCGACGACTCCGACTCGTTGAAGGCGCCGTTCGAGAGCACGGCGAAGTTCGCGGCCTGTCCGAGCGATGCACAATCGGAAGCGGCGGCCGCCGGAGCCGCGTCGAGTCGCGCGAGACCGACCGCCGCAAACAAGACGGCAGCGAGAGCTGCGACGACGACTCCGTTCCCCACGCCAAGCGCACGCGACGATCCTAACCCTGGAGGCACGCCGGCGGGACTATTCCGGCAGCGGCCCAACGAGCTGGACTATCGTCTGAGGCGTGTACGTGTCGATGTCCCGGCTGCGCGTCGCGCCCGACCGTGCTCCCGAGCTGGTCGCCGCCTTCCGCGACCGCGCGCGCCTCGTCGAACGCGCGGACGGGTTCCTCGGCCTCGAGGTGTGGCAGAACGATCGAGACGCCGGCGAGCTGGTCATGGTCAGCCACTGGACCGATCGCGACAGCTTCAAGACGTACATGAAGAGCGACGCTCACCGCATCTCGCACGGTCGCATCGCCCCTGACCTGAAGTCGGACATCAAACTGCAGGCGCTCGAGCATCTCCACACGTTCACGGTCGTCGCCCAGTGACCAAGCGCCTGGCGCCACCGAGCGGCATGCCCCCGCCCGAGACCGTGACCGGCCCGCACGGCGAGGAGCTAGACCTCGTCGCGATCGCGCGCCACACGTGCGCGTCGTATGACGCGGAGTTCCCCGACGAGCGGGAGCGCTACGGGCGGGCCGGAGCGGACTGGTGCCGGCACGATTGCCAGCACCTGCTCAACTGGGCCGTCCTCAGCCTTAGCGAGGCGCTCGACTTCGAGGCGCAGCTGGCGTGGCTGGCGAGGGTGCTCGAGGCGCGCGACTTTCCGATCTCCCGCCTGGCGCGGTGCCTCGAGATCCTGGCGCAGGCCGTCCGCAACACCGTTCCGGACGAGCCGGAGATCGCGGCTCGGCTGGACACCGGCGCGGCGTTCGTCGGGTCGCGTGCCAGCTTCCTTCACTGACGAGGGAACCATCCCGGTCCCCTCGAGCGAGGGGACCGGGATGCACAAACGACGCGCCGGCTACGGCCGGACGCGGAACACCTGGCCGGTCAGCTCACCGACGTAGAGCCAGCCGCCATTCCCGCCGAGCCCGACGGTCGGGGCGACGAAGCCCGTCAGCAGCGGCTTCAGCTTGCCGCCCGACAGCGGGAGCGAGAGAACCTCGCCGGTCCCCTTGGCGCCGATGCCCGTGAACGAGGTCGTGTAGAGCCGCTTGCCCATGATGACCATGCCCATCAGGTCGGTGTGAGGCCCGAACTGCTGGAACGGCTTCGCGTACCCCTTGCACTTGCTCGCCGAGGTCCAGTTGCAGGCGGGGAATCCGTAGTTGTCACCCTTGTGCACCCGCAGGATGAAGTCCGGCGGATTCTTGGCGCCCGAGTCCTGACCGAGGTCGGACACGAACGGCGACGACGAGCCCTTCGGGAACGCCATCTGCCACGGCTGGCGGATGCCGCTGGCGAACACCTTGAGGCCCTTGCCGTTGGCGTTGAACGACAGGATGTCGTACAGGTACGGCGACAGCGTCGCCGGCCCGTGGTCGTTGTTGTTCAGCAGGCCTGTGTCGACCCCGACATAGAGCCGTCCGTCCGCACCGAACGCCAGGCCGTTGAAGCCCTGGAACCCCTTCGGTGCCGTGTAGATCGCCTTCTGCTTGGTGAACGTCGTGCCATTCCAGCCGCTCCACTTCCACAGCTGCCACTTCGGACCTTTGGCCGTAAGCGAGCCGCCGCTGACGTACAGCGCGCCCTTGTGCCAGACCAGGCCGGCGACGAACTGAGGTGATCCTGGGATCAGCGTCCCGGCGCCGCCCTTCAGCACGAACACCCCGCCGTTGGGCGGCGCGGTCTTCGATTCGACCCCTCCGTCGCCCTCGAAGACCTGGCCCGCGCCGAACGCGAACGAGGTGGGGGTGTGAAGGCCGGAGGCCACGAGCTGAACCTGATGACCGTTCGTAGCCGTGGGTGGCGGGGGTGGGCCCGAGGGTGTGCCCGCCGCCACCGCGGAGGTCGCTATCGCTCCGGTGGAAACGGCGGTTGCGGCGATCAACGCCGCGGTACGTCCACGCATACGTCTGCTCCTTTCAGTCCGCCCAAAGCGCGCCGGATCCATATCCCCGACCGGGCGCGAGTTCACAGGAGGTTAACACAAGCGTTTGTGCAGATTTGACCAGTCCTGTGCAGATTGGATTAGGTCATGCCGCCTCGCCGCCGGGCCGCAGCGCCCCTACGACTTGCGTGCCATCAAGAGCAGCTCGTAGGTCACGAGCGCGGCGCTGAGCACGGAATCTTCCGGGCGAGGCCCTGCTCTCCGGGACCCCGGCCCGCATCCGGCCGAGCCGCTCCGCCCTGCCCGTTGTCGGCGACGTCGCGCTCGGACAGGCCGAAGAATGCCTGGTGGCGCCCGCGGAGCAGCTGTCCGATCGAGGGGATTCCGCTCGGCCTCCCGGGGTAAATAGCGGAGCGTCGCAGCTGCGACCCACCCGGACGAGCGGGCTGCGAAAGCGCCGCTGAGCGCCGACTTAACTCTCAGCGCAGACCGACTTAACTTTCAGCGCAGTGCTGCCTTAAGAGCGTGTTTTGCAGGACACAAAATCGTTGACAACCGTGTTACCATCGCGGCGGCGCTGCCCCAGAGAGTCCAGCGGCAGATTGGCCACACAGGGAGCGCCGGCGAGTACGCTGCACTAAGCGAGGAGAGCCGAGGGATGAGCCACGCCATCCGTACGAGCAGGCTTGCAGCAATTGCAGCCTGTCTGTTCCTGATTGCCGCGGTCGTGAGTGCATGCGGCAGTTCCAGTTCAAAATCCTCCACGTCGTCCTCGTCGGCGTCCAGTTCGACGTCGGCGACGTCAACGGCGGCGGCAGCCGGAACGCCGAAGCCGGGCGGGTCGCTGACCGTGCTCGAGCTCGGCGGGTACGCCGGCGCATGGCCCGCCGGCCTCGATCCGGCGACGAACACCAACGGAGCCGCCGACCAGGATCAGATGAACTCGATCTTCGGACAGCTGTTCCAGCTCGCCGCAGGCGGGAAGGTGATTCCCGATCTGGCCGCCTCCGCCACGCCGTCGGCCGGCGGCAAGACGTGGACGATCACGCTGCAGCCGAACCTCAAGTTCTCCGACGGCACGCCGCTGGACGCCGCGGCCGTCGTTGCCAACTGGAAGCGAGACCTGGCCAACCCGTGCACGTGCAAGCCGATCCTGCCGCCGGTGAAGTCGATCACGGCACCGAGCGCGACGACGGTGGTGTTCACCATGCTCGCTCCCGACGGCGCGTTCCAAAATCAGCTGCTGGTCGCGAACCTGAACTGGATCGCCTCGCCGACCGCGCTGAAGACCATGGGGGAGCAGGCGTTCAAGATCAAGCCCGTGGGCGCCGGCCCGTTCACGGTCGTCAGCGACACGCTCAGCAACACGCTCGTGCTGAAGAAGAACCCGAATTACTGGGAGAGCGGGAAGCCATACCTGGACAACATCACGTTCAAGGCCACCGCCGACGACGAGGCCGCGCTCGAGGCGCTTCAGTCGGGCGGCGCTCAGGCCTACGACGGGATGGCGACCCCGTCGCTGGTGAGCACGTACCAGTCGCACTTCACGACGACCGAGCAGCCGGCGACGTCCCCCTACGACATCCAGCTGAACACCACGGCTCCGCCGTTCAACAACGTCAACGCGCGGCTGGCGATCTACTACGCCACCGACGCGTCGATCATCGACCAGAAGCTGTTCGGCAACCAGTTCCAGGTGGTCCAGGGATTCACCGCGCCCGGCGGCCTGTTCTATTACCCGAACGTGCCCGGCTACCCGACGTATGACCTGAACAAGGCCAAGTCGCTGGTGAAGTCGCTCGGCGGTCTGAATGTGAACTTCTTCACGCTCGCTTCGCCGGTGAACCAGAACTTCATGGAGGCCTTGCAGACGCTGTGGAAAGAGGCGGGGATCAACGCCTCGATCCACCTGTACAGCCTCGCCGGGCTGATCCAGCAGTTCGACACCAAGAAGTGGCAGGCGGCGCTACAGACGGCGGGGGCATGGGATCCTGCAGCCGGCGTCGGCCTCGGCTTCCGGTTCCTGTCCGCGTCCCCGTTCAGCGGCGTACACGACCCGAAGCTCGACGCGCTGATCCTCGGCGGCCAGGCGCTGGTCAATCCGGCGGCCCGCGACAAGACTTACCAGCAGGCTGCCCAATACATCGCCAAGAATGCCGACGGGCCGTTCCTGTTCCCGCTCGCGAGCTGGAATGTCGCCGTGCACGGCGTGCAGGGGCCGGGTCTGACAACGTCGATCCCGTCGGTGGTGGTCAACACCGCGCCGTTGTGGCAGGACGTCTCGTTCACCCAGTAAATGGTGGTCGGCCCGGCAAGTACACCCGCATTCGAGGCGTCCCCGGCGGCGCTGCGCTTTGTCCTCGGACCCTCGTGTAGCGCTGCTACACGTCGGGCCCTGCGTCCGCGCGCAGCATCCGCCGGTGACACCTCTCGGTGCGGGCGTACCCACCGGGCCAACCACCCGATCCGTGGGGCACGGATAGCGCCCGATGAGTAGTGCCTCCGCGCCGCTCAGCGCTCCGCTGGCGGCGCGGGCCGGCCGGGCGAGCCGGCTCGCCGGCTCGCCCACGCTGCGGTTCATAATCCGGCGTCTGCTGGCGGCGATCCCCGTGCTGCTCGGGGTGACGTTCCTCTCCTTCGTCGTCATGAACTCGCTTCCGGGCGACGCCGCGCAGGAGCTGCTGGGGGCGAGCGCGACGCCGTCGGAGATCCACCAGCTCGGAGTCAAGCTCGGCCTCGACAAGCCGTTCCTGACCCGCTATTGGGACTGGCTGCACCAAGCAGTCATCGGGCATCTCGGCCATTCGCTGTCGAGTGGTCAGAGCGTGGGCGGGATCCTGGCCTCCGACCTGCCGGTGACGTTCGAGCTGGTGGCGTTCGCGTTCTTGATCTCGCTCGCGCTGGCGGTGCCGATCGCGCTGGCGTCCGCGCGCAAGCCGAACGGCGTCGCTGACCGGCTGAGCATGATCTTCAGCATGGCCGGCCTCTCGGTCGCGCCGTACGTGCTGGCGCTCGTGCTGATCTACGTGTTCGCGGTCAAGCTGAACGTGTTGCCGGCGATCGGCTGGGTTCCGCCGGGACAGGGCTTCGGCCAGAACATCCGGTACCTGATCTTGCCGGCGGTGTCGATCGGGCTCGGCCTGTTGTGCTTCTACACCCGCCTGCTACGCGCGGACCTACTCGAGCAGATGCAGGGGGAGGACTACGTGGTGACGGCGCGTGCCAAAGGGGTGCGTCCTTGGCGGGTACTCACCAGGCATGCGCTCCGCAACTCGTTGTTCGGCCTGATCACCGTGGTGGCGCTGAATCTCGGCACGCTGCTCGGCTTCACGGTCGTGATCGAGGACATCTTCGGGATTCCGGGTATCGGCCACGAGTTGCTGCAGGCGATCGACAACCGCGACATCCCGGTGATCGAGGGGATCGTGTTCGTGTTCGCTGTGATCGTGGTGCTCTGCAACCTGGCCGCCGACGTTCTCTATTCGGTGCTTGATCCGAGGATCCGCTATGGCCGACCTACCGAGTGATCTCGTCGTAGCGGGCGTTGCCCCGCGGGCCGACGAGGCCGCCGCCGACCGAGTGGCGGGCCGCTGGCGGGGCCGCCTCGGGGTGATCGTGCCCGGCGCGATGGTCGCCTTCATCTTCCTGCTCTGCTTCGTGTGGCCGATCATCGGGCCGGTGCCGCCCCCGACCGGGGGCAACATCCTGAACGCGAGCCTGCCGGCGTTCTCGCCCGGCCATTTCCTCGGCACCGATCCGGTCGGGAACGACGAGTGGTCGCGTCTGCTATACGGCGGGCGCGCGTCGCTCGAGATCGCGCTCGCGGTGCAGGCGATCGGTCTCGTGCTCGGCGGTGTGATCGGGGCCGTCGCCGCTTACCTGGGCGGGTGGCGGGACGCGACGATCATGCGGGTGCTCGACGTGCTGATCGCGTTCCCCGGGCTGGTGTTGGCGGTGGCGATCGCGCAGGGTCTCGGCCCGAGCGAGTTGCACACGATCTGGGCGCTGTGCTTCTTCAGCGTCCCGGCGACCGCGCGGATCGCGCGGGCCACCACTCTGCGCGTGCGCGAGCAGACGTTCATCACGGCAGCACGACTGTCGGGAACCAGCTTCCCGCGCATGCTGCTCGGTCATATCGCGCCGAACATCCTGCCCCAACTGCTGACCTACGCGCTGCTGGGTATGGGGATCATCATGATCCTGGAGGGAGCGCTCAGCTTCGTCGGCCTGGGAGTGCCTCCGCCCGCACCGAGCTGGGGCAACATGATCGCTCAGGGGCAGAGCACGCTCTCCGCGCAGCCGCGGTACGTGTTCCTGCCGAGCGCCGCGCTGTTCATCACGGTCGTCTCGTTCAACCTGTTGGGCGAGGGGCTGCGAGCCCGCTGGGGCAGCCAATGAGCGAGCCGTTGCTGGAGGTCTCAGACCTGCGGGTCGACTTCCGCCACGACGGACGGCTCGTTCGCGCGGTGGACGGACTGACCTATTCGATGCGCGGCGGCCAGACGGTGGCGGTGATCGGAGAGTCCGGCTCGGGCAAGACGGTGAGCGCAAGGGCGATCATGGGCCTGCTCCCGCCGTCGGCGAAGGTCACGGGTTCGATCCGATTCGACGACGTCGAGATGGTCGGCCTGCCGGAGAGGGCGTTGCGCTCGCATCGAGGGTGCGGCGTCGCGATGGTGTTCCAGGATCCAACGAGGTCGCTCAACCCCACGATGCGGGTGGGGGCGCAGATCCGCGAGGCGATCCAGACGCACGAGAAGGCCTCGCGCGGGGCGGCGCACGACCGCGCGCTCGAGCTGCTCGAGCTCGTGCGGCTGCCCGCCGCGCGGGAGCGACTCGAGCAGTATCCGCATCAGCTGTCGGGCGGGATGCGCCAGCGGGTGATGATCGCGATCGCGCTCGCCGCCTCGCCGAAGCTCCTGATCGCCGACGAGGCCACCACCGCGCTGGATGTGACGACCCAGGCGCAGATCATGGAGCTGCTGCGTGACCTGCAACAGCGGCTGGGTATGGGGCTGATCATGATCAGCCACGATCTCGGACTGGCGGCGAGCTTCGCCGACGAGGTGGTGGTGATGTACGCGGGACGGGCGGTCGAGCGGGCTCCGACGCAGATGCTGTTCGCGCACGTCCGGATGCCCTACACGCGGGCGCTGCTCGACGCCATCCCACGGCTGGAGAACGCCTCCCATACGCCGCTCGCCGCCGTGCCCGGACAGCCGCCGAACCTCGCGCTGCGCGAGCCGGGATGCCCGTTCACGCCCCGCTGCCCGAGCGCCACCGATCAGTGCCGAGAGCATGCGCCGGCGTTCGAGGAGCACGAGCCCGAGCACCTGTGGGCGTGCTGGCATCCATGTGAAGACGGGGTGAGGCTGTGAGCACCGGCGGGCCGCTGCTTGACGTGCGCCATCTCGTGCAGGAATTCGAGGTCCGCGCTCAGGGTGGGGTCCGCAGCGGCGTGGTGCAGGCGGTGTCGGATGTCTCGTTTACGCTCCAGAAGGGAGAGACGCTCGGACTGGTGGGGGAGACCGGATCGGGGAAATCGACGCTGGCGCGCGCGATCCTGCAGGCGCCACGGCCCAAGGCCGGCGAAGTGCTGTTCGAGGGCACCGATCTGGTCAAGCTCAAGGGCCGGGAGCTGCTTCGCGCGCGGCGCCAGATGCAGATGGTCTTTCAAGATCCGTTCGGGTCACTCGATCCGAAATGGTCCGTGGCTCGGATCGTCGAGGAGCCGCTGATCGCGTTCCGGACGGCGGCGCGAGCCGAGCGCCAGCGCCAGGTCAATGAAGTGCTCGACCGCGTCGGTCTCGATCCCGGACGCTACGCCGACCGCCGGCCGCGATCGCTCTCAGGCGGTCAGGCGCAACGCGTTGCGATCGCGCGTGCGCTCGCGCTCGACCCGGCACTGATCATCTACGACGAGGCGGTGTCTTCGCTCGACGTGCTGATCCGGGCGCAGGTCCTGAACCTGCTCGAGCGCCTTCGCTCCGAGCTCTCGCTGACGTATCTGTTCATCGCGCACGACCTGGCGCTGGTCAAGCAGGTGTCCGATCGGGTCGCGGTCATGTACCTGGGGAAGCTGGTCGAGCTCGGCCCGGCCGAGTCCCTCTATCGCGAGCCGCTGCATCCGTACACGGTGGCGCTGCTGGCCTCGATCCCGAACCCCGATCCGGCGGCGTCGCGCGCGCCCGTGGCGAAGGCGATCCGGGGTGAGCCGCCGTCGCCGATCGATCCGCCAAGCGGCTGCCGGTTCCGGACCCGCTGCCCGCGCGCCCAGGACATCTGCGGGGCCGAGGAGCCACCGCTCCGCAGGCTCGCCGACGGCCATTTCGCCGCATGTCACTTCCCGGGCGGGCGGGAATCAGGTCACCGCGACGCACCGGCGCCGGCGGCGCGCGAGCCCGCCCGGCTGGCAGGAGGAACCCATGACGCTGCAGCACCCGACTGACACGCTTGACATCCAGGCCCTGTTTCCCGACGGCACCCAGCTGATCGGCGGTGAATGGGTCCCCGCGAGGAATGGCGACACGATCCCGGTGATCAACCCCGCCACCGGCGAGACGCTGGCGAACGTGCCGCGCGGGGGCCCGGACGACGTGGCCGACGCCGTCGCGGCCGCGGAGGACGCGTTCCCTGCGTGGCGGGACACGAGCCCCAGCCGGCGGGGGCAGCTGCTGCTCGACTGGGCGGCGCTGTGCCGCGAGCACGCCGCTGAGCTCGACCTGCTCGAGCGGCTCGAGGTGGGGCGGCCAAAGTGGGGCCCCGCCGGCCCGATGGCGGGGATCCTGACCTTCACCGCCGGCCTCGCCGACAAGGCGACCGGGCAGACGCTTCCGAGCATGTTCCCCGACGTGATCGGGATGACGCTGCGCGAGCCCTACGGGGTGTGCGGGAGCATCATCCCCTGGAACGCCCCGGGGCCGAACACGGTCAACGACGCGGGACCGGCGATCGCGATGGGCAACACGATCGTGATCAAGCCGGCCGAGGACGCGCCGCTCACTTGCCTGTTGCTGGTGAAGCTGGCGCTGGAGGCGGGCATTCCTCCGGGCGTGATCAACGTGGTCACCGGGTACGGGCCCGAGGCCGGCGAGCCGCTCGCGGGACATCCGGGCGTGCGCCGCATGAGCTTCACGGGCTCTCCGGAGACGGGGCGTCGCGTGATGGAGGCGTGCGCGCGGCATCTGATCCCGCTGCACCTCGAGCTCGGTGGAAAGTCGCCGCAAGTGGTGCTGCGCGACGCGCCGCTCGATCGCGCCATCCCGACGATCGCGCGGAGCATCACGTTGAACACCGGGCAGATCTGCGCTGCGGGGTCGCGAGTCGTCGTCGACGCTTCGATTCGGGACGAGGTCGTCTCGGGGTTGGCGGACGCGTTCAAGCGCGTGCGAGTGGGGCCGTGGTACGAGGACGTCGACATGGGGCCGCTGATCAGCGCCAAGCAGGAGAAGCGCGTGCTCCGGATATCTGAAGAGCGGTCGCTCGGAGGGTGCCCACGTCGTGATCGGGGGTGGCAAGCCCGAGGGCGATGTCTACGACCGCGGGTTCTTCGTCGAGCCGACGATCTTCGACGAGGTGCGGCCCGAGATGCGGATCGCCCAGGAGGAGATCTTCGGGCCGGTGCTGTCGGTCCTCAGCTCCGACGACGAGGAGGAGGCGCTGCGGATCGCCAACGGCACGCGCTACGGGCTCGTCGCGTCGGTGTGGACGCGCGACGTCGGGAAGGCAGTGCGGCTCGCGCGGCGGATCGAGGCCGGGCAGGTGTCGATCAACACGCTGTGGTCGGGCGGCGAAATTGGACGCCCGCCCACCCGCCGTTCGGTGGCTACAAGTCGAGCGGGTTCGGGAGAACGGTCAGCGCCGAGTCGATCCTCGACTACACCCAGGTCAAGAGCGTGATCATCGACGGGCGGGCATAGCCCGTGGACGTCTCGCTCGAAGGCAAGGTCGCGCTGGTCACCGGCGCGGGCCCGAACATCGGAAGCGGGATTGCCCTCGCGCTGTCCCGGTACGGCGCGCGGGTGGCGTGCAATGACCTCGACGCCGAGGCGGCGGACGCGTCCGTGCGGCGGATCGAGCGGCACGGAGGGCAGGCTCTGGCGGTCGTGGGCGACGTCAGCAACGAGGAGGACGTCGTGCGGTACATCGGCGAGGTGCTCGACGCGTGGGGACGGATCGACATCCTCGTCAACAACGCCGCGGTGCTCGGCGGCCGGGGAGTGCTCGAAGAGAGCCTCGAGTCCTGGAACCGCGCGGTGTCGGTGGCCGGCGCCGGGACGTTCCTGAACACCAAGCACGTGGCGATCTCGATGATCGAGCGCGAGATCCGCGGCGCCGTCGTCAACATCCTCTCCTCCAACGCCTGGCAGGGCTGCGCCGGCGTGATCGCGTACGCGTTCCACAAGGGCGGGCTCGCCAACTTCACGCGCGCCGCCGCGATGGACCTGGCGCCGTACGGGATCCGGGTGAACTCATACTCGCCGACGGCGCCGCGGCCGGACAACCCGGAGCTGCTGGCGGAGATCTCTGGGGGCTTGCGGCGACGTCCGGACCGCTCTTCGGAACACCCGTCGTGGTGGCGTGAGCCGGGCAAGATCGATGTGCGGGGCAACATGCCGATGGAGCCGTCTACGCCGACCGACATCGGCCACTGTGTGGCGTGGATGTGCTCTGACTACGCGCGGCTGATCACCGGCTGTGACTTCGTGATCGACGGTGGCGCGCGGGCCAAGTACTGGGGGTACACGCCGCCCGCGGAGAAGGCGGAGCCGGTTCCCCTGATTCCGCTGTACGAGGACGAGACGATGCCGGGAGGCTTCTAGTGAGCGATTTGGTGCGCGCCGCGGTCCAGACCGGGCCGATGGCGTACGAGATACGGGAGTTCCCCCGTCCGCGGATCGGCGACGACGACGGTTTGCTGCGGGTCGAGGCGTGCGGTATCTGCGGCTCGGACGTCGAGCAGTGGCGTGGGCACCTCGTCCGGCCGGGCATGTTCCCGCTGATCCCCGGGCACGAGCCGCTCGGTGTGATCGAGGAGGTGGGAGCGCGGGCAGCGGAGCGGTGGGGCGTGTCGGTAGGCGACCGGGTGGCGGTAGAGATCCTCCGGCCGTGCCGGGCGTGCGATTACTGCTTGACGGGTCGGTACATGTCGTGCCCGAACCGCGACGGCGCGTACGGGATGACGCCGCTGTCGCGCGAGCCGGCGCTGTGGGGCGGCTTCGGCGAGTACCTGTACCTGCATCCGTGGGCGATCCTGCACAAGATGCGCAAGGACATCCCGCCCGAGATCGCGGTGATGTTCAACCCGCTCGGCGCCGGCGTGCGCTGGGCGGCGTACCTGGGCGAGGTGGGTCTGGGCGACACCGTGCTGATCCTCGGCCCCGGCCAGCGCGGGCTGACCTCGGCGATCGCGGCTCGGGCTCGCGGCGCCGGGACCATCATCGTCACGGGCCTCGGCAAAGACGAGCACAAGCTCGCGCTCGCGCGCGAGTTCGGCGCGGACCACACGATCAACGTCGAGGAGGAAGACGTTGTGGAGCGGGTGACCGAGATCACCGATGGGGCGATGGCCGACGTCGTGCTCGAGCTCACGCCGATCGCCGATCAGCCGATCCGCGACGCGGTCGAGGCGGTCAAGCACAGCGGGCGGATCGTGCTCGCCGGCCTGAAGGGCGGCAAGTCCGTCGAGCTCGTGACCGACCGTCTGATCAACAAGGGGCTGACCGTGCGTGGCGCGTTCGGGGTCAACGCCGATGCGTACATCGAGGCGATCCGGATCATCGAGTCCGAGCGGTTCCCGCTCGAGAAGATGCACAGCGGCAAGTACGAGCTCGCCGACACCGAGGCGGCGATCCGCGAGCTCGCCGACGGGCAGGCGGTACACGTATGCGTGTGCCCTGATTTGAGTCCCACCCGCCCGGCCATGGCGGGGGTCGCGGCAAGCGGAGAGGAGGCGGCCAATGCTGGTTGATATGCACGCACACGTGATCCCGGGGGCTCTGGATGCGGTCGGGAGCGACGAGCACCGCGGACCGCGTATCGGTCCCTGCGACGACGAGCACGCGCGCCTGCTCGAGAACGACCGGGGGATGCAGTTCAAGGCGATCGACGCCTTCTACTCGGCCGAGCGCCGGCTCGAGGAGCTCGAGCGCAGCGGCGTCGATGCCGAGGTCGTCTCGCCGATGCCGCCGCTGCTCGACTACGCGCTGTCCGCTCCCGCTGGCTTGGAGCTGTCGCGGCGGGTGAACGAGTTCATCGCTTCGCTGTGCGCCGCGGACCCGAGCCGGCTGATGGGCATGGCGATGGTCCCCATGCAGGCGCCCGAGCTGGCCACCGCCGAGCTCGCCCGCGCGCGCGACATGGGCCTCGTCGCGGTCGAGATCGCCTCGAACGTCGTCGGCCGCGCGCTCCACGGCGAGGAGTACGAGGAGTTCTGGGCCGAGGCCGAGCGGCTCGAGGTGCCGATCTTCATCCACGCGATGCCCGCCGACTTCGGCGGCAGGCTGCCGCAGGGTCTGATCCCGATCGCCGCGTTCGCGGTCGGCGCCGACGCGCTGATGGCTTGCGCGGGGATCATCACCAGCGGCCTGGCCGAGCGGCACCCGCGGCTACGCCTTGCCTTCAGCCACGGCGCCGGCGGCTTCCCGATGATGCTGCCGCGCGCGCAGTACTTCTGGGGCAAGACCTGGAACGAGGAGCCCCCGTCTTCTGAGACCGCGGGGCCGTCGCCGGCGGAGCTGACGCGGCGCTTCTTCTACGACGGGCTGGTGTTCGACCGGCGGGCGCTGCGCTTCCTGATCGACCTTGTCGGCCACCGCCAGGTGCTGGTCGGCTCGGATTTCCCTGCGATCCCGCGCGAGGACCCGTGCGCGTGCACGCTGCGCTCGCTCGATCTCGCGCCCGATGTGCTCGAGGACATCACCTGGCACAACACGTTCCGCTTTCTCGGCATCGAGGCGCCGCGCCAAGGCGCCGCCGTCAGGCGCCGCCGACCATCCGACAAGGCGCCGCCGTCAGGCGCCGCCGACCATCCGACCAAGGCGCCGCCGTCAGGCGCCGCCGACCATCCGACCAAGGCGCCGCCGTCAGGCGCCGCCGACCATCCGACCAAGGCGCCGCCGTCAGGCGCCGCCGACCATCCGACCAAGGCGCCGCCGTCAGGCGCCGCCGACCATCCGACCAAGGCGCCGCCGTCAGGCGCCGCCGACCATCCGAAATCCATCGGCGTGGGGACAGCCAGTCCGACGACAACAGGAGTGACACAGTGAAGACACGCGCCGCAGTGGTCAGGGGAGCCGGCCAGCGCTGGGAGGTGACCGAGCTCGATCTCGACGAGCCTAAGGAGCACGAGGTGCTCGTCCGGGTGATGGCCTGCGGGCTGTGTCACTCCGACGAGCACGTGCGCGAAGGGGGCCCGTACCGGTATCCGATGGTGGGCGGCCACGAGGGCGCGGGCGTGGTCGAGAAGGTCGGGCCGTCGGTGACGCGGGTGCGAGAGGGCGATCACATCTGCACGTCGTGGATCCCCGTGTGCGGTCACTGCCGGTACTGCTCGACCGGTCACCAGAACATGTGCAACGACGGCCTCAATGCCGGCACCGGGATGTTTCTCGACGGCACCTTCCGCTTCCACGAGAACGGCGAGGACGTCGGCGGGATGTGTGTGCTCGGCACGTTCTCGCAGTGGATGGTCATCCCCGAGAACTCGTGCGTGCCGATCGATGAGGATCTCCCGTTCGAGGTCGCCGCACTGGTGGCGTGCGGGGTGACCACCGGGTGGGGCTCGTCGGTGTACGCCGCCGGCACACGCGCGGGGGAGACCGTGGTGATCTTCGGCACCGGCGGGGTGGGCATGAACGCGGTCCAGGGCGCGGCGTACGCCGGCGCCAAGAACGTGATCGCGGTCGACCCGAATCCGTTCAAGCAGGAGATGGCCGGCAAGTTCGGCGCCACGTTCACGACCGCCGACCCGGAGGAGGCCAAGCAGAAGGTGTGGGAGCTCACCCACGGGGAGATGGCCGATCACGCCGTGATCACGGTCGGCGTGATGCACGCCGAGGTGCTCCGCAACGCGGTCGAGATGATCGGCAAGGGCGGGAGCGTCGTGGTCACCGCTGTCGGCGGCGAGGGCGACACGATCGCGATCCACGGCTCGCCCGTGACCGGCTTCCACAAGAACATCCAGGGCTCGTTGTTCGGCGGCGCCAACCCGCTGTACGACATGCCGCGCCTGCTCGGGCTCTACAAGAACGGCGACCTCAAGCTCGACGAGCTGATCACGAACCGTTACACGCTCGGCAACATCAACCAGGGCTACGAGGACATGCTCGCGGGTCGCAACATCCGCGGCGTCCTGATCCACGACCACTGACCCTCGGGAAGAAACTTCAGCATGGACCCAGTTACTTCCCAAGCGACCATTGAGGAGGCGACATGAGCGCGATTCTTGATCCCACCGGGCTGAGTGGCAAGGACACGAAGGCGGGCCTCGACCTTGCGGCCCGCCGGGCGGAGCTGAGCGGCGCGCGAGTCGGGCTGCTCGAGAACGGCAAGCAGAACGCTCGCCGCTTCCTCGAGGACGTCGCCGATGTGCTCCGCGAGCGCTACGGCGCCGGCGAGGCGCGGATGCGCCGGAAGGAGAACTTCGCCCAGCCGGCGCCACCGGAGCTGATCGACGCGCTCAGCGCGGAGTCGGACCTGGTGGTGATCGGGATTGGGGATTGAGGCTCGTGCAGCGCGTCGGCGGTCGCCGACGGAGTCCTTTTCGAGCGTCACGGCACACCGGCAGCGGTGATCTGCTCGGACGCGTTCAAGGCCACAGGCGACGCCATGGCCGAGATCCAGGGAGCGCCGGGCTACGTGTACGTGACCACTCCGCACCCGGTTGCGGGGCTGACGCCGGCCCAGGTGCGCGAACGGGCCGAGGCGGTCGCCGACGAGGTGGCGCGGCTGCTCGGTGCCGGTGGACAGGCCCGGGAGGTCGCGTGAGGTGACCCACGAGCCCGACCCGGACGTCGCCCGCGAGGCGATCGAATACTGCTACGAGCAGGGCTGGACCGACGGACTGCCCGTGGTCCCGGTCTCGCAATCGCTGCTCGATCGGTTTCTCGCTCAAACCAGCCGATCGCCCGACGAGGTGCTGTGGCGGATGGATCACCTCGGGCGCGAGTGCACGGTGCAGACCGCGGCGATCAACGCGGCGATGGCCGGCTGCCTGCCGGAGTACTTCCCGGTCGTGCTCGCGGCTTGGGATGCGGTGATGCGCGACCGGGCGGCCAAGGGCGGCGGCTGGCAGAGCACCAGCGGGCCGGCTCCGCTGATCATCGTCAACGGACCGATCCGTCACGACCTCGGGTTCAACTGCACGGGCGGGATCTTCGCCGCGGGCTTCCGCCCGAACGCCACGATCCCGCGCGCGCTCGGGCTGATGCTGCGCAACGCCTTCGGCGTCGCCCCGCACGTGTTCGACCAGACGACGCAGGGGATCCCGGGCCGGTGGGCGATCTGCTTCGGGGAGAACGAGGAGGAGAGCCCGTGGGAGCCGCTCGCGACCGAGATGGGCCTCGAGCCGAACACCAATGCGGTGTCGTGCACGCTGACGCGGACGTACGAGTTCGTCGACAACCGCCACACCCAGAACCCCGAGCACCTGCTGTGGGATTTCGCCGACACGATCTCCCGGACCGGGGTGATGATCTTCCGAGCCCAGTCGGCCGGGATCGTGTTCTGTCCCGAGCACGCTCAGATGCTCGCCGCGGCCGGGTTCTCCAAGGCCGACGTCAAGGACTGGCTGATCGAGCACTGCGGTCGCGTCGAGGCCGACCTGCGGAGCGCCGGCAAGGACGCGGTCTCCGAGGGAGGCTTCGGGGGCCGGTCCGCCGGCGAGGAGGAGCGGGTCCCGGGCGATGTGTTCACGCCGTTCCTGCCGGGCCGGCAGTCGGTCCCGATCATCGTGGCCGGCGCGAGGAACGCGGCAATCTCGATGGTCTTCCGCGTGTTCGGCGAGTGGTCGAACTCGTCGGTGGAAATCGAACGAGCTAACGCTGTTGTGGCGGCCGGGAAGGGAGATTGAGATGTTCAGCGAGCAGGGGTTGAAGGACATGCAGGCGATGCTGTCCGCCGACGGCTACGCGCTCGATGCGCGCGAGGACGGCGAGCGGGTCGTGGTCGAGATCTTCGCGACGCCCGAGGCGTGCGAGGACTGCCTGGCGCCGCCGGACGTCATGCGCGCGATTCTCGGCAAGACGCTTGCTGTGCCCGCGGAGGCGATCGACTTGCACTACCCCGAATGAGGTACGACATCGACGGTCCGCTGAGCGCCGAGTGGATGACCGGCCGGACGGCGCTCGTCACCGGTGGCGGCGGCCGCGAGGGCGGGCCGGGGACGGTCGGCTGGGCGGTGGCGCGGCTGTTCGCTCGGCACGGGGCGGCGGTGGCGGTGCTCGACCGCGACCATGCCGCGGCGGGGCGGACCGTCGATCAGATCGAGGCCGCCGGCGGGGTCGCGGTGCCGGTCATCGCCGACGTCACCAGCGACGAGGACTGCGCGCGGGCGGTGGCCGAGGCGCGGGACGGGCTCGGCGGGCTCGACACGCTCGTCAACAACGTCGCCGCCTGGAGCGCGGCCGAGCTGTGGGACGTCGAGCCCGACCGGTTCGATGAGCTGCTGACGCTCAACCTGAAGACCGCATGGCTGATGACGCGCCACGCCGCGCCGGTCATGCCGGACGGCGGCGCGATCGTGAACATCACCTCGGTGGCGGCCAAGCGCGCCGGCACGATCTACGGCCTGGGCAAGGCGGCGCTCGAGTCGCTGACGGGCGGCGGCGCCTACCTTCTCGCCGAGCGCGGGGTGAGGATCAACGCGGTCGAGCTCGGGGCGTTGTGGACCGCCAGTGTGGCGGAAAACCTCGCGCCCGAGGCGCGGGAGCCACGCCGGAAGATGGTGGCGCTGCGGACGGAGGGCGACTGCTGGGACGCCGCGGCGGCGGTGCTGTTCCTGGCCTCCGACCGGGCCCGCTGGATATCGGGTCAGGTGCTCGCGGTCGACGGTGGCGGAGCGCCACGCGCGCCTTACCCAGGAGTTACGCGGGCGGGGGTGGGATCGTGAACGGCCGGGTGGCGCTGGTGACCGGGTGCGGCAAGCCCGACGGGGGTGGGCAGGCCATCGCCCGCGCGCTGGCTGCCGACGGCGCCGCCCTCGTGGTCAGCGACCGCGTCCCGACGGGGGTGCTGAACCGCCGTCAGGAGATCCTCGGTCCGGACCAGCCGGCGTCGTGGAGCGGGCTGGACGGCCTCGTCGCAGAGATCGAGGCGGCCGGCGGCACGGCGATGTCGGTGCTCGGGAACATCGGAGACGAGAGCGATGCCCGGGCGATGGTCGATGCGGCGCTCGAGCGCTACGACCGGCTGGACATCCTCGTCAACAACGCCGCGGCGCCCCAGGGGCTCGATCGCGACGTCATCGACGAGATCCCGATCGAGGTGTTCGACGACGTGATTCGCATCAACCTGCGCGGCACGTGGCTGATGTGTCGCGCCGCCGTGCCCGCGATGCGCCGGCGGCGGTGGGGGCGGATCATCAACGTCTCCTCGATGGCGGGCGTTATCGCCGCCCCGCGCTCCACTCCGTACTCGGCGTCGAAGGCGGGCATCATCGGGCTGACGCGCGCGCTGTCGATGGACGTGGCCGCATACGGCGTGACCGTCAACGCGATCTGCCCGGGCGCGCTCGACACCAGCCGCTCGGTGCTGAGCCTCGATCCCGACCTCGACGTGCGCGCCGAGATGGAGCAGCGCGGGCGGCGCCTGCCGGTCGGCCGGGTCGGCCGGCCTGACGACGTCGCCGCCGCCGTCCGCTATCTGGCGAGTGACGGGGCGGAGTTCGTCACCGGTCAGATGATCGTCCTCGACGGGGGCGGGCCGGCGCCGTTCCCGTTGCCCCGACCCGAGGAGGAGCAGGCATGAAGGTCCGAGTGCTGATGGAGCCGCGCCACGGCGCCACCTACGAACGCGTCGTCGGGATGGCGAGGGCCACCGAGGAGGCCGGGTTCGACGCGTTCTTCCGCAACGACCATTACCTCGGGATCGACTCGACCGACCCGGAGTACCGGCCGACCGACTCGTGGACGTCGCTCGCCGGCGTCGCACTCGAGACCAGTCGAATCAAGCTGGGGACGCTGATGACCGCGGGCACGTTCCGCCACCCTGGGGTTCTGGCCAACGCCGTCGCCACCGTCGACCAGATGTCGGGCGGTCGGGTCATCCTGGGCATCGGCACCGGCTGGTACGAGCGCGAACACAAGGCGTTCGGCATTCCCTTCCCCCCGATCGGCGAGCGGTTCGATCGGCTCGATGAGGAGATGCAGATCCTGAACGGGCTGTGGACGACGCCGCAGGGCGAGCCGTTCAGCTTCGAGGGCCGCTTCTGGCAGCTGGAGGAGGCCCGCAACTTCCCGGTACTCGTGCAGAAGCCGCGGCCCGAGATCGTGATCGGCGGCACCGGCCCGCGGCGGACGCCGCTGATGGCGGCCAGGTACGCCGACGAGTTCAACAGCGGCGCCGGCCACGGCTGCGCCGAGCGCTTCGCGAACGTGCGCCGGGTCTGCGAGGAGATCGGACGGGAGCCGTCGACGCTGCGGATGTCGGCCACGATGCAGGCGATCTGCGGCGCCACCAAGGAGGAGGCCGACGAGCGGCTCGAGCGCCTCGGCCCGCCGGGGGCGCGGATGCTGGCCAATGGTGTCGTGGGCACGCCGGCAGACCTGGTCGCCGCGCTCGAGCGGCTGGCGAACGACGGCTGCGAGACCGTCTACCTGCACATCTTCGATATCGACGACCACGACCACCTGCGGCTGATCGGCTCAGAGGTGGTCCGGCAGGTCGCCTGAAAGGAGAGAGATCCGATGGGGAGCATGACGACGCGAGCGGCCGTGCTGCATGAGCCCGGTACCGACTGGGAGATCACCGAGCTCGATCTCGATGAGCCCAAGGAGTTCGAGGTGCTGATCCGCTACAAGGCGGCGGGGCTGTGTCACTCCGACGAGCACATCCGCAGGGAGGGCGGCAGCCACATCCGCTTTCCGCTCGTGGGCGGCCACGAGGGCGCGGGGATCGTGGAGGCGGTCGGTGCCGGCGTCACCCGCGTGGCGCCCGGCGATCACGTGGTCACCTCCTACATACCGGCGTGCGGGAAGTGCCGCTACTGCTCGACCGGCCATCAGAACCTCTGCGACCGCGGGCTGTACGCCGGCGTCGGCTGCCTCCAGGACGAGACGTTCCGGTTTCACCGCAACGGCGAGGACTTCGGGGGGTTCTGCGCGCTCGGCACGTTCTCCGACCACACGGTGGTGTCGGAGTACTCGTGCGTGCGTATCGACGACGACGTTCCGTTCGAGGTGGCCTGCCTGGTCGGCTGCGGCGTGACCACCGGCTGGTGCTCGGCGGTGCGCGCCGGGGAGACGCGTGCGGGCGAGGTGGTCGTGATCTTCGGCGTCGGCGGGGTCGGCATCAACGCCGTGCAGGGAGCGCGCTACGCGGGCGCGACGACCGTGGTCGCGGTCGACCCGAACCCGTTCAAGCTGGAGATGGCCAGCCGGCTGGGAGCGACGCATACCGCGACGAACGTCGAGGAGGCACGCGACGTGTTGTTCCATCGGACGCACGGCCAGATGGCTGATCTCGCGGTGATCACCGTGGGCGTGCTCGAGCCCCAGACGACGGTCGACGCGGTGAGCCTGATCGGCAAGGCGGGGCGGGTCGTGGTGACCTCGGTCAGCCGCGCCGACGAGAAGTCGATCAGCCTCACCGGCTCGCCGATGGTCGGGTTCCACAAGCGGATCCAGGGCTCGCTCGCCGGTGGGTCCAACCCGATCTTCGAGATGGCGAACCTGATCGGCCTCTACAAGTCAGGTCACCTCAAGCTCGACGAGATCATCACACAGCGATACACGCTCGAGCAGGTCAACGAGGGCTATCACGACCTGCTCGCCGGCAAGAACATCCGCGGTGTGGTCATTCACGAAAGCTGACCTACCTCAGCCGGCTCGGGGGCCGTGCCCAGCGTGCGCGTGAATCCGGGCGGGATGATCAGGTCGTCGGGGGTCAGCTCGGTGGTGCTCGAGCGGCCTAGTCCGAGCAGCGCGGAGTCGATGCCGTTGCGGAGGATGTCGAGGACGTTTTCGACGCCGGGCTGTCCGGCGGCGGCGAGCCCCCACAGGTAGGCGCGGCCGATCATGACCGCGCGGGCACCCAGCGCGAGCGCCTTGACGACGTCGCTGCCGCGGCGGACGCCGCCGTCGAGTAGGACCTCGACCTGGTCGCCGACGGCGTCGGCGATGGCTGCGAGGGCGCGGATCGGTGCGGGGGTGCTGTCGAGGTTGTTGCCGCCGTGGTTTGAGACCGAGATCGCGGTGAACCCGGCGTCGACCGCGCGCCGGGCGTCGTCGACGCGCATGACGCCCTTGAGCATGAACGGCCCGTGCCACTGCTCGCGCAGCCAGCGCAGGTCCTCCCACGTGGCGGGCGGGGTCTGCATCCATTCGCCGTAGGCGCCGAAGAACGTCGGCGTCGGCTCGCCGGGCGCGCTCAGGTTCGGCACGGTCAGGTCGGGAGGGCCGCCGGCGCGTGTCCAGTCTGCGAACCACCGCGGCCGGGTCAGCGCCTCGGGCAGGAGTCGCACGGCCGTGCGGAGGTCCATCTTCTCGGGGATCTTCGGGCTGCCCCAATCGCGGCTGTGGGAGAACGTCCAATCGAGCGTGACGATCATCCCGACGGCGCCCGCGGCGCGGGCGCGCTCGATCTGGGCGGCGATCTGCTCGCGCGAGCCGCACCAGTAGATCTGAAAGAACGTCTGCGGGTTGGCCGCGACCACCTGCTCGATCGGCTTTGACGCGAACGAGCTCAGCCCGATCGCCGTGCCGCGCGCCGCCGCGGCGCGCGCGACCGCGGTCTCGCCGTCGGGATGAACCGATTGCACGCCGGTCGGCGAGATCAGCACGGGCAGCGAGATCGTCTGTCCCATCACGGTCGTGGTCATGTCCCGCGCCGGGGGGAGGTCGGCGACGTGGGGCGCGAGCCCCAGCTCGCTGAACGCGGCGAGGTTGTCGGCGAGCGTGACCCCGGCCTCGGAGCCGGCGATCAGCGCCGAGTAGACGGATTTCGGCAGGTGCCGCTTGGCTCGCAGCTGGGCCACCGCAACCGACTCGAACCACGGGTTCCTGCCGAATCTCATGGCGAGCGCAGGATCGCGAGCGGGCTCTCGTCGCAGGGGTGGGATGGGGGCTCGGTCCGCAAGCGCCGAGGCGCCCTTCTGGACATGTCCACCGAGGGCTTCGGGATCGGGGCGTCGCCCCGCTCGGCGAGGAGCCGCTCGCCGTGGCCGAGGACGCATTCGGGGTCGGGGCCGGCCAGCGGCAGCCCCGTGAAGAACTTCGCCGCCATGCACCCCCCGCGGCATTTGTCGAACAGCCCGCAGCTCGCGCACGCGCCGGCGTGCTGCGGCTCACGCAGCTCACAGAACAGCTCGGACTCGCGCCACACGCGCTCAAAGCCGCCGGGGTCGCGAACGTTGCCGGCGAGGAACTCGTCGTGGATCACGAACGGGCACGCATAGACGTCTCCGATCGGATCGATCAGGCACACCACGCGCCCGGCTCCGCACAAGTTCAGGCCCGGCAGCGACGCTCCGTAGCCGCCCAGGTGGAAGAACGAGTCTCCGGTGAGCACGCTGTCGCCGTGATTCAGCAGCCACTCGTACAGCTCCCGCTGCTGCGCGGCCGTCGGATGCAGCCGGTCCCACACGTCCGCGCCCCGCCCCGACGGGCGCAGGCGGGTCAGCCGCAGCTGCGCCCCGAACCCGTCCGCCAGCTCCTTGAACGCATCCAGCTGGGGCACGTTCTCGCGGGTCACGACGACCGACAGCTTGAAGCCGGCGAAGCCGGCCTGCGCCAGGTTCTCCATCGCACCGATCGCGGTTCCGTACGACCCCGGGCCGCGCACTCGGTCGTTCACCGAGGCGGTCGCGCCGTCGAGCGAGACCTGCACGTCGACGTAATCGGTGCCGGCAATGCGGGCGGCGATCGCGGAGGTGATCCGTGCGCCGTTGGTCGAGAACTTCACCCCTACGTGATGCTCGACGGCGTAATCGACCAGCTCCCAGAAGTCGCGCCTGACGGTCGGCTCGCCGCCACCCACGTTCACGTAAAACACCTGCATCCGCTCGAGCTCGTCGATCACCGCCATGCACTCGGCGGTGCTCAGCTCGCGCGGATCACGCCGGCCCGAGCTCGACAGGCAATGGACGCAGGCCAGGTTGCAGGCGTAGGTCAGCTCCCAGGTCAGGCAGATCGGCGCATCGAGGCCGGCCTCGAGCTGATCGACCAGACGCGTCGCCGTCGCGCTCATCAGACTCCCCTCGAGGTGATCATCCCGGTGTCCACGAGCGTGACGAGCGCCTGCTCGTACCGGGGCAGCTCGTCCTCGGGCACGCCCGCCGCGCGGCACGCGTCCCGAGCACTCCCGTGGTCGGCCAGCGCGCCGACGACGTCCAGCAGCAGCCGGCTCTTCAGGAACGTGAGGCGGCGCGTGCCGAAGTGATACACGAGCGCGCCGAACGGCTCGGGGCGCACCGCGACCTGCGGCGCCAGGCGCCAGCCTCGATCGAGCATCCCGCTCGGATCAGTAGACGCCGCACATGCCATCGATCGAAACGTCCTCGACCAGCAGGTCCTCGACCACGAGCTCCTCGCCGGACGCCTGCGTCGCCGTCTCCTCGTCGGACTCCGGTTCGGGGACGGTCTGCTCGAGCTGCTCAGGGATGATGCCCATGCGATTCTCCTCTCCTCGCGGCAGTCGGGCGCGATAATTTAGCACCCTGTGACAAATCTCGCTGACTTGAACTGGGTTCAGGTTGATGGCGCCCGGCGACGGGCAGTGATCGTGCCGCTCGGCTCGCTCGAGCAGCACGGGCCGCACCTGCCGCTCGACACCGACACCCGGATTGCCGTAGCCGTAGCCGCCGCGGCCGCGGATCAGCGCGAAGGCGTTGCGGCGGCGCCGCCGCTCGCGTTCGGTGCCAGCGGCGAGCACGACGCGTTCCCGGGCACGGTCTCGATCGGCACCGCCGCGCTCACCGACATGCTCGTGGAGCTCGGGCGCGACGTGAGCCGACATTGGGACGCGCTGCTGCTCGTCAACGCCCACGGCGGGAACCGGGACGCCGTGTCGGCGGCGCTGAGCCGGCTGGAAGCCGAGGGAAGGCGGTGCGCGGCCTTCTCCGTGTCGCCCCCGAATGGTGACGCGCACGCCGGGCGCACCGAGACGTCGCTGCTTCTGCATCTCGATCCGGCAGCGGTCCGCGGCGAGCACGCCGCGCCGGGGGAGACGCGGCCGATCACCGAGCTGCTCGGACGGCTCCGCACCGAAGGGGTCCGGTCCGTGAGCGAGAATGGCGTGCTGGGCGATCCCTCCGGGGCCAGTGCCGCCGAAGGACGGCGACTGCTCGAGCAGGCGACGGCTGACTGCGTGGCCACGCTCGACGCGCTGATTTCGCAAGGGCCCGGCGATGACTGACCGGCCCGGTGTTGCCGTCATCACCGGCGCCGCCCGCGGGATCGGGGCCGCGGTCGCCGTGCGTCTGAGCGAGCAGGGCTGGTCGCTGCTGCTGATCGACGCGTGCGCGGACCAGCTCGGGATCGAGTACGCGATGCCGGCGCCCGCGGATCTCGAGCGCGTCGCCGAGCAGTGCGGGGCTGTCGGCGCCGAGAGCGTGGAGGTGCTGCGCGCCGATGTCGGCAGCGCGGAGTTCGCCTCCGTCCTCACGCGCGCGCTCGACGGCAGGAGCCCGGCCGCCGCGGTGGCGGCCGCCGGCGTTATCGCGGGGGGACCGGCATGGGGAACGAGCGAGGAGGCCTGGACGAGCTTGATGAACGTCAACCTGCACGGGACCCGCCGGCTCGCCGAGGCGACCGTCCCCGCCATGGTGCAGGCGGGGGGCGGGCGGTTCGTCGCGATCGCCTCCGCCGCGGCACTGCGCGCCATGCCCCAGCTCGCCGCCTACTCCGCGGCCAAGGCGGCCACCGTGGGGTTCGTCCGGGCGCTCGCAGGCGACCTGGCGGGCACGGGCGTGTCGGCAAATGCCATCTGTCCCGGATCGACCCGGGGGGTGATGCTCGCGGCGAGCGCCGAGGTCTATGACCTCACCGGCGAGGAGGAGTTCGCCAGCCAGCACCTGATCCGCAGGCTGATTGAGCCGAGCGAGATCGCCGAAGCGGTCGCGTGGCTGTGCGGACCGGCGGCATCGGCTCTGACCGGCGCGGTGCTGCCGGTTGACGGCGGATTGACCGCGTGATCGGATCGACCGAGCTGCCCGTCCCGGCCGGATGGCGGCTGTGCCCGTCTCGAAGGCTGCGCGCCAGTGGTGGTGGTGACGTGCTGCTAGGCGGCTCTCCGGCACGGTTGCTCACGCTGTCGTCGCGCGGAGCGCGCTTGGTATCTGGCTGGCTGGCTGGCCAGCCAGTTGGGGAGGATCAGATCGAAAGGATGCTCGCACGGCGCCTGCTCGACGCCGGCCTGGCCTACCCCGAGCCGCCGCCGCGCGACCCGGCTGCCGACGAGGTGACGATCGTGGTTCCCGTCTACGGTGACGGCGAGCAGCTCGCGCGCTGCCTGGCGCCGCTGGCCGGCGGCCAAACTGCCGTGATCGTGGTCGACGACGGATCCCCCGACGGACGCGCGATCGAGGCAGTCGCCGACCGTTTCGGTGCCCGCTACGTTCGCCACCCCGAGAACCGTGGCGCGTCCGCCGCGCGCAACACCGGGCTCGGACTCGCTACGACCGAGCTGGTGGCGTTCCTCGACTCCGACTGCATCCCACCGCCCGGGTTCCCGACCGATCTGCTCGGTCACCTCTCCGATCCGGTCGTGGCCCTGGTCGCGCCCCGGATCGTCTCCTCAGGCGCGCGAGCGGGCCGGATCGCCGCGTACGAGCGGTGCCACTCGGCGCTCGACATGGGTCGGGAGCCGTCCCTCGTCCGCCCCTACAGCTGGGTGTGGTACGTCCCGAGCGCCGCGATGGTTGCGCGCCGTGATGCGCTCGGCGGCGGCTTCGACGAGCAGCTCACGCTGGCCGAAGACGTCGATCTCGTCTGGCGCTTGCACGACGCCGGATGGCAGGTCCGCTACGAGCCGCGCACGCACGTCGCCCATGAGGACCGTGTCGACCCCTTGGCCTGGTACCGGCGCCGGGTCGCTTACAACGAGTCCGTGGCACCGCTGCTCCGGCGCCATCCGGACCGGGTGCCGGCGTTGTTCGTGTCCCCGCAGGCCGCGCTCGGCTGGGGCGCGTGGCTGAGCGGTCGGTGGCCCATGCTCGCTGGGCTGACCGGGCTCCGCGCGCTCCGGCTGTCCCGGTTGGTGTCCAGGCGTTTGCCCCGCGCCGGGCCATGGGCGGCGCGAGCCGCGGTCGACGCGGCCATCCAGGAGGCGCGCGATCTCGGTCGGGCGGTATCGGGTCCGTGGGCGCCGTTCGCGTTGGCGGCGATATGCGCGTCGCGCGATCGCGGACTCGTCCGAAGGCTGGCCGCGCTGCTGGCCGTCGTGCTCGTGGCTGACTGGCTCGCGGATGAACCGGCGCTCGATCCGCTCAGCTACGGCGCGCTCCGCCTGGCCGACGAATCCGCGCGCGGCGTCGGGATCTGGGTCGCGTGCGTCCGCGCACGTGACTTCCGGGCACTGGCGCCGAGACGCGCGCCGGACCCGAGTGCACGGTAGGCGCTGTGATTGCACCGCCGGCGCGGGCGGGTCGGAGGCGGAACGGCGGGCCTGCGATGGCAGTGGCGCGGGCCGGCGCTCGGCCGGCACCGCTTCGCGGCATCGATCGTCCGCTAGCTCCCAGACAGAAGGGCGAGCCCGGAACCGAGCAGCCGGTAAGCCTCCTCCAGGTTCTCCACCAGGTCGCTCGACGGATCGTCGACCCACACCAGGAACGCGGCCATCGACGTTCCCAGCGCGGCGTGCGCGACGGCCTGGGGGATCAGATCGCCCGCCTCGCACCCGAGGCGGCCGGCGACGAAATCGGCGATCACCGCCCGCCACTCCGCGTACCGCAACGTCGAATGCGCCTGGAGCGCCGGAACTCCCGTGATCAGCCGCATCCTGATCCTGAGCTCGGGGAGTTGCTCGTCCTCGTAGCGGTTGGACTCGACGACCGCTCCCCGCAGCGCCTCGTGCAATGGCTCATCCGGGTCGGTGGCGTCCAGACAGCGCCTCAGGCGCGCCAGCACCCAGTCGAAGTCGCCCCAGACCATGTCGTTCTTCGACGCGAAGTAGCGGAACAGGGTGCGGCGACTGACCCCCAGTGCCTCGGCGATGTCGTCGACCGTGGTCTCCTCGAACCCGCGTCCCGCGAACATCTCGAGCGCGGTCCGGCTGACGGCCCTACGCGAGGTTCCCGGGGGACGCCCCGGCCGCTGACCGACGCTCCCGACCATAAGAAGATCCTAGGGGGCGGGCTGTTCGGGGAAGGCGCCGGCCGGCGCCGCGCTCAGCCCCGGGTCGGCCCCGGGCCACGACGAGCCGTCGTCGTGCGTCCGCAGCGCTTCGGCCACGCGCGAGAGATGGCGACGCATGGCCTGCTCGGCCGCCTCCGGATCGTGAGCGGCGATCGCTTCGACGATCTCCGTGTGCTCGGCGTACGAGTGCTCGGACCTCCCCGGCAGGAGCACGGTGCGGTACTGGAAGCGCACGAGTTGCGAGCTGAGCGTCTGAGAAAGCCGCCTGGCTGTCTGGTGGCGTGATACGTCGAGGATCAGGGCGTGAAGCCGGGCGTTCGCGTTCGAGACCGCGAGCAGGTCCCCTCGTTCACGCAGCTCCTGCATCTCCGCGACGATCCCGCGGAGCTCGCCGACCGCGGCGTCGTCGGCGTTCCGCGCCGCATGCCGCGCTGCGAGTCCCTCGAGTGCGGCGCGAGCCTCGAGGATCTCCACGGCCTCGCTCTCGGACACGCGTCTGACGGTCGCCCCGCGGTGGCGCTCGCGTTGCACCAGCCCGTCGTGCTCGAGGCGGACGAGCGCCATGCGTACCGCCGCGCGACCGAGCCCGAGCCGGGCGCTGAGGTCCTCCTCCAGCAGGCGCTCGCCGGGCAACAGCTCACCGCTGACAATCGCCTTGCGCAGATCCTCGTAACCGTCGGCCCTGGGCGACAAGAACACCTTTCGGTCTGTGCGCTGCCCCGCCACGTCAGGGACCGGGCCGCGGCAGCGCAGTCATCGTCGACATTACCGCAGCGCTTGCCAGCCGGCCTGATCCGGACGTCGGCTCTATACGCGGGGTCGGCGAGCGCCGTCACCCCAAGCGGGTGACGGCCGGGGGATCATCCGGCGGGCGAGGCTCGCGGCGGACACCGCTGCCCACGCACCCTCGAGCAACAGAAAGCCCCACTGGCGCCCGCTCAGGGCGAGCACCGCGAGCAGCGCCGAGCCCGCCAGGTTCATTGCGAGCGTCGTGCGCGAGGACGGCTGGGCGCGACCTGATTGGACGGCCACGAACGCGCACAGAATGATCAGCGCCCCGGCAAGCTGGAGAAGACCGGACATGTCGAACCTCCTGTGCGCGCCGTCGTCACACCGGGTACGGCGCGCCCTCTCGTCCGGGACGGCTCTGGCGAAGCCGTCTGCCGTTGATTCTAGTTACGGAGCGGAGCGCGGTCAGCCCGATGACAACGAGGGCGACCGGTGGACGCCCGGTCCGCGTTCGTCGGCGGTAGGCTTAACACACATTGGTACACCGCCCGCGGGCCTGGATTGACGGGAGGAGGTGATTGGTTTGCGTAAGTACCGTGGCCGTCTGACTGAGCCGCTGGTGCGCGAGAACGGGACGCTTCGCCCGGCGAGCTGGGATGAGGCCCTCGATTTCGCGGCGGCGGGTCTGTCCCGGGCCCGGACACAGGACACGACGCGCTCGTTCGGGATGTTCAGCTGCTCGAAGGCCTCGAACGAGGTCAACTTCCTGGCTCAGAAGTTCGTGCGTTCTGTGATGGGGTCGAGCAACATCGACTCGTGCAACCGCACTTGACACGCTCCCAGCGTCGTCGGTCTGGCGACGGTGTTCGGTGCGGGCGGCGGGACGTCGTCCTATAGAGAGGTCGAGGAAACGGATCTGCTGATCCTGTGGGGCTCCAACGCCCGCGAGACGCACCCGATCTTCTTCCACCACGTGCTCAAGGCCGTCCATCGCGGCGCGTCGCTGTACGTCGTCGACCCGCGGCGGAGCAGCTCGGCGCAGTGGGCCGACACCTGGCTCGGGCTGGACGTCGGCACGGATATCGCGCTGGCCAACACGGTCGCGCGCGAGATCATCCACGCGGGGCTGGCGAACGAGAGGTTCGTCGATCATGCGACGACCGGCTACGAGGATTTCCGCGCCGCGGTCGAACCGTGGACGCTCGAGGAGGGCGAGCGCGTCACCGGCGTTCCCGCGGAGACGATTCGCGAGTTGGCCCACGCGTACGCACGCGCCGATCGAGCGATCCTGTGCTGGACGCTCGGAATCACCGAGCACGTCACGGCGGTCGACAACGTGCTGTCGCTAATCAACCTCGCGTTGCTGACCGGGCACGTCGGGCAGTGGGGCTCGGGGCTGAACCCGTTGCGGGGTCAGAACAACGTCCAGGGTGGCGGGGACATGGGTGCGATCCCCAACAAGCTGCCGGGGTTCCAGGACGTTGAGAAGGATCACGAAGCCCGGGCCCGGTTCGAGGCGGCGTGGGGAACCCCGCTGCCGCCCAAGGCGGGCTGGCACCTGTCGCAGATGTTCGAGGGGATGGAGCGCGGCGAGCTGCGGACGCTGTACGTGATGGGCGAGAACCCGGCGCAGTCCGAGGCGGACTCGAAGAAGGCGCTCGAATGTCTGGAAGGGCTGGACTTCCTGATCGCCCAGGACATCCTGATGACGAAGACGTGCGAGTTGGCGGACGTGGTGTTGCCGGCGTCGGCCTCCTGGTGTGAGGCCGAGGGCGGGACGGTGACCAACAGCGAGCGGCGCGTGCAGCGGATGCGCAAGGCGCTCGACCCACCCGGCCAGGCCCGCGACGATCACTGGATCCTGTGCGAGCTGGCTCACCGCCTCGGCCACGACTGGGGCCATCCGACGCTCGAGGAGCTGTGGGACGAATGTCGTTCGCTCAGCCCGATGCACCGCGGGATGAGCTACCGCCGACTCGAGGAGCTCGGCGGAATCCAATGGCCGTGCCCCAGCGAGGATCACCCGGGCTCGCCGTTCCTGCACGGCCGGTTGTGGGACGAGCCGGTCGGGGAGCCGCGCGCGCCGTTCTCGGTCACGAAGTGGGTGGCGCCGATCGACGAGCTCAACGACGAGTTCCCGATCCGGCTTACGACCGGAAGGCGCCTTGACTCCTACAACACCGGCGTCCAGTCGAACCTCTACAGCTCTCCGTTACGTCGGGGTGAGACGCTCGATCTGTGCCCGGAGGACGCCGAGGAGCTCGGCGTGGAGCCGGGCGAGATCGTGCGGATCAGCTCTCGCCGCGGTCATGTCGACGCGCCCGTGCGGCTCGACGAAGGCCTTCGGCCCGGGCTGGCGTTCATGACGTTCCACTTCCCCGACCAGGTCGACGTCAACCTGCTGACGATCGACGCCACCGATCCCAAATCGGGGACGGCGGAGTTCAAGGCCACCGCGGTGCGCGTCGAGAAGCTGAACGGCGCCACGCACGAGGCCGCGGCGGTCGCCGGCAGCGAGGCGCGCGAGTAGCGTGGACGTTCGCCTGCTCGACGCCGAGCCGACGGCCGAGGAGCGGGCGGCCGTGGACGCGTTCCTCGGCCCACCACTGTCGAGCTGGGCCGGAGCCGACCGGGTCGAGAACGGTCACTCCGCCCACGGCGGCCATGCCGCGCGCGCGCAGCGCCATCAGCTGCTGCCGACGCTGCACGCGCTCCAAGCGCACGCGGGCTGGATCAGCCCGGGCGGCCTGAACTACATAGCCCGGCGGCTGACGATTCCGCCCGCGGACGTGTACGGCGTTGCGACGTTCTATGCGCTGTTCTCGGTCGAGCCGCGCGCGCTGCGCACGCTGCACGTTTGCAACGACCTGGCGTGCCGCTGCGCCGGCTCGGACAAGCTGATCGAGACGCTGACGCAAAGGATCGGCCCCCACGGACAGGACAATGACGGCGCCACCTGGGAGCCGGCCCCGTGCCTCGGCCAGTGCGACCGGGCGCCGGCCGCGCTGCTCGTGCAGTCCGGTGAGAATCCCGTCGAGCGCGAGCTGACCGGCGTCGACGCCGAGGCGCTGATCGAGATCCTGCGCGGCGCCACGCCAGCGCCGCCGCCCTCGACCGCGCCTCCCGAGCCCGGTCATCCGGGACTTCGCCTGCTGCGACGGGTCGGTGTGGCCGATCCCGAGAGTCTCGACGACTACCGCGCCCATGGCGGCTATGACGCGCTTCGCCGGGCCATCGACCTCGGACCCGAAGGCGTGCTGCGCGAGATGCTCGACTCCAAGCTCATGGGCCGCGGCGGCGCCGCCTTCCCCACCGGGCGCAAGTGGGAGGCGGTCGCCCGCCAGCCGCGCCGGCCGCACTACCTGATCTGCAACGCCGACGAATCGGAGCCTGGGACGTTCAAGGACCGCGTGATCATGGAGAGCGATCCGTTCTCGCTGATCGAGTCGATGACGATCGCCGCGTACGCCACCGGCTGCGAGTACGGCTACCTTTACCTGCGCGGCGAGTATCCGCTCGCCCAGCGCCGCCTGGAGAACGCCGCCCAGCAGGCGCGGGCGCGAGGCCTTCTGGGCGACGACATCCTCGGCCACGGCTTCAAGTTCGACATCGAGCTGCGCAAGGGCGCCGGCGCGTATATCTGCGGCGAGGAGACCGCGATCTTCGGATCGATCGAAGGCTACCGTGGCGAGCCGCGCAACAAGCCGCCCTTCCCGGTGGATCGGGGGCTGTTCGGGCAGCCGACCGTTGTCAACAACGTCGAGACGCTGGTCAACGTTCTGCCGATCGTGCTCGAGGGTGGTCCCGCCTTCGCCGCGATCGGCACCGAGCGCTCCACCGGGCCCAAGCTGTTCTGCGTCTCCGGCGCGGTGGTGCGGCCCGGAACCTACGAGGTGCCGTTCGGCACCACGCTGCGCGAGCTGCTCGAGCTGGCCGGCGGCCTGACCCCCGGCGCCACCCTGGGCGCTGTCCTCCTGGGCGGTGCGGCGGGCAGCTTTGTCACCAGCGACTACCTCGACCTGAAGCTCACCTTCGAGGCCGCCCGCGAGGTCCACACGACGCTGGGCTCCGGCGTGGTGCTCGTACTCGACGACACGGCCAACGTGCCCGAGCTGCTGATGACGATCGCCGCCTTCATGCGCGACGAGAGCTGCGGGCAGTGCGTGCCCTGCCGGGTCGGGACCGTGCGCCAGGAGGAGGCGCTCGCCCGCCTCATCTCCGGCCGCACCCGTGGCACCGTGCAGGACGAGCTGAAGCTGATCGCCGAGATCGGTGAGGCGATGCGCGACGCCTCGATCTGCGGCCTCGGCCAGACCGCCTCCTCAGCTGTCGAATCGGCGATCGCGCGACTGGGAGTGTTCTCGACCGATGGAGGATCCGCCGCGTGAACCCGATTGAGCTGCGCATGGCCCCGCCCCAGCCGGCGAGCCGCACGGTCACCCTCACCATCGACGACCAGCCGGTCGAGGTGCCCGAGGGCGCGACCATCCTCGACGCCTGCCGCCGGATCGGGATCGACACCCCAACGCTGTGCTACGGCGAGACGCTGATGCCGGCTAACGCCTGCCGCATCTGCGTGGTCGAGCTCGAGGGCGCCCGGACCCTGGTGCCGGCCTGCTCTCGCAAGGTCGAGCCCGACATGGTCGTCCGCACCAACTCCGACCGCGTGCGCCACAGCCGGAAAATGGTGATCGAGTTTCTCGCCTCGAGCGTCGATTTGTCGATCACCCCGCCGGCCCAGGACTACCTGGAGCGCTATCACGGCAGGCCCGAACGCTACGGACCGCCGGCGCCGCCGGATCCCAAGCGCGACCGCAAGCGCGCCGGCCACCACGAACGCCCCGACGGCGACACAGCCGCCACGGTGCACGCGCCGGCCAAGGTCGACAACGACCTGTACGTGCGCGACTACTCTAGGTGCATCCTCTGTTACAAGTGCGTCGACGCCTGCGGCGAGCAGTACCAGAACACGTTCGCGATCACCGTGGCCGGGCGGGGCTTCGACGCACGCATTTCGACCGAGTACGCCAACCCGCTGCCCGACTCGGCGTGCGTGTACTGCGGCAACTGCATCGCGGTGTGCCCGACGGGCGCGCTCATGTTCCGGTCCGAGCACGATCTGCGCGAAGCGGCCACGTGGGACGAGTCCCGCCAGACCGAGACCGACACGATCTGCCCCTACTGCGGGGTGGGATGCAACCTCACGCTGCACGTCCAGGACAACCAGATCGTCAAGGTGACCTCGCCGGACGACCACGACATCACGCGCGGCAACCTCTGCATCAAGGGCCGCTTCGGCTTCCAGCACGTAGACCCGAAGCCCGGCCCGGCCGACGGCGCGTGAGCGACAGCCGCGCCGACCCGCTGGCGGCGGGGATGATCGCCACGGTCCTGCGCGACGGCGAGCGCGACGAGGTGGCGGTCGAGGAGCCGCTCGAGATCCGGGTCGACGGCGTCCCGCTCACCGTGACGATGCGTACACCCGGGCACGACGAGGAACTCGCGCTCGGGTTCCTCCACGGCGAGGGGCTGATCGCCGAGGCTCGCGCCGCCGGACCCACCGAGGACTTCGCGGCGAACACCATCGAGGTCGCGGGGCCACTCGCGCGTGACCCCGGCGAGCGGCGCTTCTACACGACCTCGTCGTGCGGCGTATGCGGCAAGGGAGCGCTCGAGGAGGTGGCCGTCCACTCCCCGCCGGTGGGACCCGGCCCGCGGGTCGACCGGACGCTGCTCGCCGCGCTCCCCGACCACCTGCGCCAGCCCACGTTCGAGCGGACCGGAGGACTGCACGCCACGGGGCTGTTCACCGCCGGCGGCGATCTTGTGATCGTCCGCGAGGACGTTGGCCGTCACAACGCGATGGACAAGGTGATCGGGCGCGCGCTGCTCGACGGCCTGGTGCCGCTGACGACGAGCATCCTGTGCGTGAGCGGGCGGCTGTCGTTCGAGCTCGTGCAGAAGGCCGCGGTCGCCGGCGCGCCGATCCTCGTCGGCGTGGGGGCGCCGAGCTCGCTCGCGATCGGACTCGCCGCCGACCGGGCGATGACGCTCGGCGGATTTGCGCGCCGCGGAAAGATCAACATCTACACGGGCGCCGATCGGGTTCGTGGCTGATCACCCGAACGGGGTGACGACCGGGTCGGGCTACCGCGCTAAAAGGTCGACAGTGACGTTCTGAGCCGCGGCGTGATCGCGCCGCCAGGCGCAGCCTGACCGCGAGAGCGAAAGCGAGGAGTACCCATGGCGAGCACCGAGTTCCGGGGCACGATCAACTTAGACATCCGCGACTCGGTTCCTGACTGGACGCCGTTTGAGCCACCGAAGGCGCCCGACGGAGCCCCGAGCGTGCTCTACATCGTGCTCGATGACGTCGGGTTCTCGGCGATCGGTTGCTATGGAGGGCCGGTTGAGACTCCCAACATCGATCGGATCGCGGCGCACGGCGTGCGGTACACGCAATGGCACACGACCGCGCTGTGCTCGCCCACCCGTTCCTGCCTGTTGACCGGACGCAACCACACGCGCAACAGCATGGCGTGCATCACCGAGGCGGCGATCGGCTTCCCGAATGCGAGCGGGACGATCCCGCCGGAGAACGGGATGCTGCCGGAGATCCTCGGCGAGCTCGGCTGGAACACGTACATGACCGGGAAGTGGCATTTGTGCCCGACCGACGAGATGCATCTGGCCTCGACGCGGCGCAACTGGCCGACGGGGCGCGGGTTCGAGCGCTTCTACGGCTTCCTCGGCGCGGAGACGAACCAGTGGCATCCGGACTTGATCTACGACAACCACCCCGTCGACCAGCCCTGTCAGCCGGAGGACGGCTATCACCTCACCGTTGACCTGACCGACAAGGCGCTTGAGTTCATCCAGGACGCCAAGGCCGTGGCGCCCGACAAGCCATTCTGCCTGTACTACGCGCCGGGGGCATGCCATGCGCCGCACCACGCGCCGAAGGAGTGGATCGAGAAGTACAAGGGTCGCTTCGACATGGGCTATGAGGCGATGCGCGAGCAGACGCTCGAGCGTCAGAAACAGCTCGGCATCGTCCCCGAGGACACCGAGCTGCCACCGATCAACCCGATCGGCACCCCGGAGTCTCGCAAGGGACCGAAGGGCCAGCCGTTCCCGGCCCTGGACTTCACGCGGCCGTGGGGGTCGCTGTCCGACGACGAGCGCCGGCTGTTCTGTCGGATGGCCGAGGTGTACGCGGGCTTCCTCGCGCACGCCGATGCCCAGATCGGCCGCCTGCTCACGTACCTCGAGGACACCGAGCAGCTCGAGAACACGATCATCGTGCTGGTCTCCGATAACGGCGCCAGTGGCGAGGGTGGGCCGAACGGGTCCCTGAACGAAAACAAGTTCTTCAACGGGGTTCCCGACGACATCGAGACGAACCTCGCGATGATCGACGAGCTCGGAAGTCCGGAGACCTACAACCACTACCCCAACGGGTGGGCGATGGCGTTCAACACGCCGTTCAAGATGTGGAAGCGCTACGAGTTCAACGGCGGCAGCTGTGACCCGTGCATCATCTCGTGGCCGAAGGGGATGAAGGCCAAGGGCGAGGTGCGCCACCAGTACCACCACGCGATCGACATCACGCCTACGATCCTCGACTGCCTCGGCGTCGAGCCGCCTGAGGCGATCAAGGGGCACGTCCAGAGCGGATTCGACGGGATCAGCATGCGCTACAGCTTCGACCAGGCGTCGATCCCGACCGCCCGCTCGACCCAGTTCTACTCGATGCTCGGGTCAAGAGCGATCTGGCACGAGGGCTGGAAGGCCATCAGCACCCATCCGACCGTCGCCGGGTGGAGCGACTTCAACGACGACACGTGGGAGCTCTACAACATCGACAAGGATCAATCGGAGCTGCACAACCTCGCGGATGAGCATCCCGACAAGCTGCGCGAGCTGATCAACCTGTGGTTCTCCGAAGCGGGACGCAACGGGGCGTTCCCGCTCGACGACCGCTCACCGATCGAGATTTTCAACACGCCGCGGCCGCAGATCACCAGCCCACGCAACCGCTACCGCTACTTCCCCGGCGTCGCCGAGGTCCCCGAGGCGCTGGCGGTCAACGTCCGCAATCGCAACTACATCATCGGCGTGTGGGTCGACATCCCGGCGCCCGGCGCGGCCGGCGTGCTGTTCGCGCACGGCTCGCACTTCGGCGGACACACGCTATACGTCAAGGACAACCGGCTCCATTACGTCAACAACTTCGTCGGCATGCTTGAACAGAAGATCGCCGCGACGGAACCTCTGCCAGTCGGCGAGAACTTGATCGTGTCGGCCGAGTTCATCAAGGACAGCGATGACGCGCCAGGCGTCGTCTGCTCCGGCATCCTGTCGCTCTACCACGGCGAGGAGAAGGTCGGCGAGGGACGGATCAAGACCCAGCCATCGGCATTCGGCCTGACCGGGTCCGGGCTAACCGTCGGACGCAGCCTCCACAGAATCAGCTCCGACTACCCAGGCGAGCGAACCTGGACCTTCACCGGCGGGAACATCCACTTCGCCGCCGTTGACGTCAGCGGCGAGCCGTACGTCGACCTCGAGCGCGCCGCGGCCGCGATGATCGCGCGCGAATGATGGCCGAGATGATCGACATCCCCGCCGGCCGGTTCGCGATGGGCTCGACGGTCTTCTACGCGGAGGAGGGTCCCGTGCGGGAGGTCGAGGTGGACGAGTTCGCGATCGACCGCGGGCCGGTGACGGTGGCGGAGTTCGTCCGGTTCACCGAGGAGACCGGTTATGTGACCGTTGCCGAGCGGCCGCCCGATCCCGCCGACTACCCCGACGCCGACCCGGCGCTGCTGGTCGAAGGATCTGCTGTGTTCCATCCAACCCCCGGGCCGGTGCCGCTCGACGATCCAGGGCGCTGGTGGGCCTATGTCCCGGGCGCGAGCTGGCGGCATCCGTGGGGCCCGGCCAGCGACAACTCCGAACGCCAGGATCACCCGGTGACACACATCGCGTTCGAGGACGCGGAGGCATTCGCGACGTGGGCGGGCAAGGCGTTGCCGACCGAGGCCGAGTGGGAGTACGCGGCGCGCGGCGGTCTCGACGGCGCGATCTTCGCCTGGGGGGACGAGCAGCATCCCGGCGGCGAGCTGATGGCGAACCACTGGCAGGGCGACTTTCCCTGGCGCAACACCGGCGCGAAGGGTTGGCGCGGCACGACTCCAGTCGGCCTGTTTTCCGCGAATGGCTACGGACTGTTGGACGCGACGGGCAACGTGTGGGAGTGGACCAGCGACTACTACTCGCCTCGGGGCGCGGGCGCCCACGAGACCCGAAGCCCGTGCTGCGCGCCACCGCGCAACCCGGGCGTCGAGACCCCGGACGCGAGCTACGACGTCGGCCGGCCCGGCGCGCACATCCCCCGCCGGGTGATCAAGGGCGGCTCGCACCTGTGCGCCCCGAGCTACTGCCTGCGGTACCGGCCCGCAGCGCGTCAACCCGAGGCGATCGACACGTCGACGAGCCACATCGGCTTCCGCTGCGTCGCGCGATGATCCGGCCGGTTCGCTTGGTCAGGTGGCGAGGTAGGCATCGACCGCCGCGGCGTCGCGTCGGAGCGCTGCGGCCGTCGACGCGCCGGGTTGCGCCCACAGGTTGAGGTCGACCCGGCCGCCTCGCATGCTCCAGGTGCCGGCGGCGCGCCCGTGTACAAGCGCAATCGCGCGGACGATCCCGTTCGTCGTGACGACCTCGGGCGCGTCGTCGACGACGAACGCTCGCGAGCGCCAGCCGAGCAGCAGCGGGTCGAACGGGCCCAACAACCGCGGAGGCGGCACTGGCCCGGGTCGCTGACCGCGCAGCTGGAGGAGCCCGTCGGGCCGTTCGTGCAGTTCTGAGGCGATCGCCTGGAGTCCCGCTCGTGCGTCGCGCAACGTCACCTTCGCCCACCTGGCCAGGTCCCGGTCATCGGCCGGCCCGTGGCCCGCGAGGTAACGGCGGGCTAGCTCCGCAAGCGCGCGCGGGCGATCCAGCTTCGGCCGCTCGCCCAGCCAGTCGGCGGCCAGCACGAACGCGTGGTCGTCGCCGATGCGCGGGCCGCGGACGAGCAGGCCGTCGAGCGTCGCCCGCAACAGCATGTGCGCGACGGCCTGCGGGGCGGTCGGCACGCGGGCGAGTTCGAGCACGGCGCGGATCTGCGATCGCGTCATCGGCCAGTCATCGCCGAGCGCCGCGATTCCGCGCCGCGCGCGGATCCTGTGCCTGGATCGCCAGCAACGATCGAGTCGCCTCGACGGGGTCGGCCGCCGGCTCGCCGGCGAGCCGTTGCGACCGCAGCCGGGTGGCCGATAGGTCTGTGCGTTGGGAGCGTGGCGTGGTGTCGTGATGTTTTCACCCGAATCAGGGGATGGGCTCGCGGATGCCGGCGGCGACGATCACGACGTGGAATCTGAGCGGCATCACGTTCGATGATCGGCCAGGCGATAGGCCAGGCTCTCCCGTTCGCGTCGGCGTCGCGCTGAGCCCGGTCCCGATCATCGCCGCCGTGCTGATGCTCTCGACCCCGAAAGGCAGTGTGAACGGGCTGGGCTGCCCGGATGGATGAAGAGCATCGACACGTTCACCGGTGTCAAGTCGGTGGGAATGGGCGTTGTGCTCTCGGCCGTCAACCCGAAGAACCTGACAGACGCGATCGTCGCGCTCTCCTGAGCCGCGGCGGCAGGCGGCACGCGCGACGCGTCTCAGACCCTAGACGCGGGTTCCGATGCCCGGATAGTGGAGAACGTACCCGTCGTCGTCGAAGCGGATGTCAGCCTCGAACGCGCCGGTTCGAAAAAGAACCAGGCCGTGCCCGAGCGGCTTGTATTGCTGCTCGGAGCGACTGACCTCGAGCGTGGGGACGTCGACCCACCGCATGACGTAGTCGCGTGCGGGACCGTCGCGGAGGAGATCGTCCCGCAGGACCGGCAACGAGTTGAACAGGGGGGACCAGCCGAGGTCGAAGAAGTCGGCGTCTCCGAGCTCGATTTCGAGCGAGCGTTGCCCCACGAGCTCGAGCGACAACGTCCCCGACGCCAGCCGGTAGCGCAACTCATATGCAGCCCCGAGCTGCGTCCCCTCGGCGGTCAGCTCGTTGCCGTTCCGTTCGACATGCGCGACCTCCATCCGGGGCGCGCCGTCGCCGGTCCATGCGAGCGTCAGCGGCACCGCGCCAGCCTAGCCGGTGATCGCCGGCGGCCCGGCATGAACCGTTATGGGAGCCCGCGCGTATTACCGGCCAAACGGTGCGTCACATCCCCCGTTCGCGGAGGGTCTTGCGATTACACGGATGAAAAACGAATCGGCCGGAAGTCGAAATGGACGGCGCCCGTTCGTCATATAGGCAGCACGGCAACACAGTCCACGAGGAACCCGAGCATGGTCTACCCACACATCCAATATCACGGCGCGGCCTACCCCGACCCGCTCGAATCCGAGACCTCCGCGAGCACCCGTGAGCTCGACACCCGCGTCAGCGACGGCATCCGCGTCCGACTGCTCTGGCACTCCGATGATGGCCATGTATCGGTCGCCGTCGAGGACACCAAGACCGGCGAGATATTCGACCTGCCGGTCGGCGATGACGATCGGCCGCTCGACGTCTTCCACCATCCGTACGCGTACGCGGCCAGGCGCCGCCGCGACATCGCCGATTCCTTTCCCAGCGCCGCCGACACCGCGCTCGCGGCGTAGCTCGACGAGTCATCTCCGCGCCGGTTCGCGGCCGCAGGCACCCCTACACCGCGAACTGGCGGTCGAGACGGAGTTCGCGGCGGAGACGGCGGTCGTGCGTGACCACAACCAGTCCGCCGGGCCAATCGCGGAGCGCCGCCTCGACGATCTCGAGCGACTCGATGTCGAGGTGGTTGGTCGGCTCGTCGAGCAGCAGGCAGGTCGCTCGCTGATGGGCGACGACCGTCAGCTCCGCCCGGGTCCGCTCGCCCGGGGACAGGGTGGCGATAGGGCGCTGAGCGATGTCGGAGGGCAGGCCGAACCACGCAAGCGCGGTTCGTGCGGCTTGTTCACCCAGGTCGGTGGCGGCGCGAACGTGGTCGATGACCGTGCCGTGGCCGGGGCGCGTGTCGTGCGTCTGGCCGAGTTGGGCAATCACGGCTGCGGGTGCTGCTCGACGGCTGCCCTCGGTTGGGCGAATCTGGCCGGCGAGCGCGGCAAGCAACGTCGACTTGCCGCTCCCGTTCGGTCCGTTGACGAGGATGCGCTCGCCGTGCCGAACCGCGAAGTCGATCGGTCCGAGTACCCACTTGCCGCGGCGCACGACCAAGCGGTCGAGCGCGACGATCCACGGCCCGCGACGTTCGTCGGGAGTCAGTTCGAGACGTAAGGGCCGGTCCTCCCATGGCCGGTCGGGGATCTCGATCCGCTGCGTGCGGCTGCTCATCTTCCGAGCGCGGGCAGCCATCCCTTCGGCGCGCATCGTTACCCATTCACGCGAATGCTTGTCGTTGTCGTGCACGCGTGCATGAGCTCTGGTTGCGCTTGCGACGGCGCGCCGGCGGATTTCCCGCTCGGCCGCGACGAGCTTGGCGCGCCCGGCGAGCGCCTGCTCGTGCTCGGCTCGTGCCTTCGCCTGGGAGGCCCTGCGCGCCCGCTCGAACGCCTCCCAACCTCCGTGAAAGTGCGTGGCCTCCCCGGTGTGCGGATCCAGTTCGATGACCTCATCGATCGCGTCGCGAAGAAGCGCGCGATCGTGCGACACCAGCACGATCCCGCCTGACCGAGCGTCAAGCAGCGCCCGCAGCCTTTCCAGGCCGTCGTCGTCGAGATGGTTCGTCGGTTCGTCGAGCAGGATGACGTCGAAGCGCGCGACCGCGAGCGCCGCGAGCCCCGCTCGGGACGCCTGGCCTCCCGACAAGGTGTCGACCGGCCGTTCGGAGAAGCCTTCGTCGAGCCCGAGCTCGCCCAGCGCCGCTGCCAGCCGTGCCTCGGCGTCATCGCCGCCGAGCGCCAGCCAGCGGTCGAGCGCCGCGGCATGAGCGTCGATCGCCTCGAGCTCGCCTGCCGCGAGCGCCGACGCCCAATGCTCCAGCGCGCGGTTCGCCGCGGCAACGCCCACGCGCTCGAGGATCATCTGCTCCACGGTGAGCCCCGATTCGCTCGTATCGGCGATCTGCGGCAGGTAGCCGACGGTGCCGAACCGCCGGACCGTGCCGCCGTCTGGGGGCTCGAGTCCAGCGAGGACGCGCAGCAACGTCGACTTGCCTGCGCCATTGGGCCCGACCAAACCGACGCGGCCGTCGATGTCCACCCGCACATCGACGGCGTCGAGGATCGTCCTGTCGGCGTAGCGTCGGGTTATCTGTTGAGCATCGAGCAGTGTCGATGGCATGAGGCTCCTTCCGAGACGGCGTGTCACACAACGACATCCGCGACGACCGGTCCGAAGGCCGGTCAGTTACTCAGGGCGGATATCAGCGACGGTCACGCATACAGTGGCCCCGGAAGGCCGACTATCACCGTACCACGGTTCACTCGGAGACGTGTTCCCCGGTGAAGATCGACGTGCGCGAAGGGCAGCACAACGAGTCCGACACGAAGTAGTCCCGGAACGAGACGAGTCGTCCGCGGGGCTGCCGGCCGCGAAGCCCGCCGGCACCAGCGCCGAGGCGGCGTGGCTACATGGTGGCGCCGGCGATGGGAGCGCCGATCGCGATGTCCGCGGGGCGCTCCGGTGGGGTGCGGGCGATGTGGGCGGCCTGCTGGCCGCGCCGGCGGGGGCGCCACACGCGGAGGTACTGAGCGCCGACATATGAGCCGATCACGAGCGCGAGCGCGATGAACTGGCCGGCGAACGTCTCCCAGTTGGGGAAGATCGAGAACCATGTGCCCATCCACCCGGGGACGGTGAGCCCGGGGACGGGGGTGGTGCTGATCCACCCGGCGAGCTGCATCTCGTTGACCTCCTCGCCGACCGAGACCAGCAGCACGACCAGGAGCATCACGCCGGTGATGATCAAAAGCCGCCGGTACGGGAGGCGCTGATGCAGCGCGAACGTGAGCACGCCGGCGGCGGCGGTGAACAAAAGACCGATCACGACCCCCTCGAGCACCACGCTCGCGCCATACAGCTCGCGGAGGTTCTGCAAGAAGATCACGACCTCAAAACACTCCCGATACACCGACGTGAACCCCAACAGCGCCAACCCCAGCAGCATCCGCCGCCTGTTCGCGTCCGGATCGGCGGACAACAGCCCGCGGCGACGCTTGTGATGAGAAGAGATCCACCCCGTCCAATACACCTTGTGAAAGAACCAGTTCATCACCAGCAACAGCACGACCAGCGACGGGATCCCGGTCGCCGCCTGCACATCGAACTCGCCGCCGTGGAACCGGCCGATCAACCACACCACGAACAACCACGTCGCGACCCCCGCGCCGATCGCGACACCCCCGCCCGCCACCACCGGACGGCGATACACCCGGTTCGCGCCCAGGAAGCTGGCCGTGACCGCCGCCAGCACCAGAATCGTCTCAAGCCCCTCCCGAAACACCAAAATCGCGCTATCGATCACCACCGAGGTATGGCTCAACCGATGCCCCGCCGGCAAATCCGTCGGATCCGCCGTCCCCCCCGCGCATGCCAACTCACCACCACCACCACCACCGCGGCCACCAACACCACCGCCGTCCACACATAAAAACTCAGACGCTCACCGCGGCGCCGGCGCCGGCTCGGCGTCTGGCTGGCGGCTGGCTCTGGCGTCATCGAACGACCTCCAAGGAAACCCGACTCGCACGCTCGGCTTTGCGGCGCGCCGCAGCATAACACAAATTAGGGCGCCCTAATTAGGTTCCCCTAACCGCACGTCGCGACGCTGCTTGGCTTCCGGGGCGCTCGGCGATCAGACGAGCGCTCTTGCGCGAGCGAACTCGTCCGCCAGCCCCTTGACGTTCGCCCCTGGGCCGGCCTCCAACTTGACGGCCGCCCCGCGGACCGCGACGACGACAACCTTTCCGACCAACAGGCGCTTGACCTCGATCGAGTCGACGTCGCTGAGCGGTACGGCGCTGACGAGTTCCTTGATGTCGCCTCCCTTGCCCATCGCGATCGGCTTGCTGGCTTTGAACACGACGAGCCGGCCGTCGGTCAGCGCGAGCGCCATGGGGCTGGTGACCTGAAAGCCACCGGCCTCGGCGGCCCGCCGCGCTTCCTCGACCTTGCGGCCGCCGATCGCGCCCGGGGCAAGGCCCCCCGCCATCGCGACGTTGGTCCCCCGCGGCTGGGTGATGAAGGCGGCGAGCACGCGCTCACCCTGCTCCAGATACGACTTGGCCTGCTCCTTGATCTTGTCCTCATAGCTCGTCGGCATCGCCTGCTCCAGTCGTCGATTCGGCCTGTCTCGAGCCGCAGTGGCATTCGACGGCCCGATCGAGCCGGTCGATCAGCTCCAGCCAACCGAAGAACGCGGTGCTCGCCGCGCGGCGATTCGCGGACTCGTTCTGATCGCCGCCGGGGACCACGGACGGGGTCTCTCGGATCTGCTTTCCGCCGACGGTTGGGCTCGCAGCGCGGGTCTGAGCCTCAGCGTCGGGACCAGCTGGGTCCCGTCGGCCGCGGCCGCGCTGACGTCGCTCGGGCGCCGCGAGGAGGCGGTGGAGATCGCGAGGCGCGAGCTCGCCGAGGCGGGCGCGTTCGGCGCGCCGCATCTGCGTGGGATCGCGCTCTCGGCGCGCGGCAGCCTCGAATCCGGGCCGGCGGCACTCACGCGGCTGCGCGAAGGGGTTGCGATCCTCGAGCGATCACAGGCACGGCTGGACCACGCGCGGGCACTGGTGAACCTGGGCGTCGGCCTCCGCGACCGGGGCCAACGCGAACCGGCGCGCCGGCAGCTCTCGGAGGCTCTCGACATCGCCTCCAGGTGCGGAGCGATCGCCCTAGCCGAGCGCGCCCGGTTGGAGCTGATCGCCACCGGCGCTCGACCGCGCCGGGAGCAGCTGACCGGGCCCGGTTCGCTCACGCCCGCCGAGCTGCGGGCCGCGCGCATGGCCGCGGACGGACTCAGCAACCGCGAAATCGCCCAGGCGCTGTTCGTCTCCGCCAAGACGATCGAGACGCAGCTCTCGGCGGCCTACGCGAAGCTCTCGATCGCGAGCCGTCGCGAGCTTCGCGGCGCCTTGGAGAAGGTCGCCGCCGTCGGTTGAGGTCAGTCGTCCTCGATCACCACCGTCCGCGCCCATTCGGGTGGCGCCCACCCAGGTGGTCGCATGCCCTCGGTCAGGAGGCCGACGATTACTCGGATGCTCGGCGGCGGTTGGTCCGGCCACGGCGTGTAGCCGTCGGTGAGCACCACGACGACAGAAGGCCTCGGACGCAGTTGCGCGGCGGCTTCGATGCCTGCTCCCATGTCGGTGCCCCCGCCGCCGGCGAGCTGCACCTGTGCGGCGCGGCTGACGCGGCGGACGACGTGAACGTCCGTATCGACAGCAAGGACCCGGACCTGCGCCTGCCGGAGCCCGGCCCTGGTCAGGACGGCTTCGATCTCGGTGAGGGCACGTGCCAGGAGGCGCTCGTGCATCGATCCAGACGTGTCGCACACGATCGCGACGTCGGGAATCGGGCGTCTCAAGGTGGGGAGCACGACCTTGCGGTTGAGGTGAGCCCTCCGCGATGGACGGCGGTAGCTGTAGTCGACCTTCCCCGCGACCGCGGCGATCGCGCTGCGGACCTCGGCCGCCAGAACGCGGCGCCAGTCGATCCGCGAGGGAAGCACGGACTCCGCCCAGCGGAGCCAGCCGCCGGGGACGCTGCCGGGTTCGCGCCCGTGTTCCCGCTGGATCTCCGCCGCGACGCTGAGCCGGAGCAGCTGTGCCTGACGGGGGTCGATGTTGCCGGTGCCGTCGCCGGCGCGGTCACAGCCGTCCGCGCCCGAGCCGCAATCCCACCGCCTGCGTCCGTCGCGAGCGGCCTCGTAATAAGACTCGGCGAGCCGGCCTGGCTCGCACCGCAGGTTGGCCGGAAGGTCGGGGGCGACGTCCGGGACGAGATCGTCGACGAGCAGATCGTCGTTGATCTCGGCGTCAGCGCAGCGGTTCCAACGGCTGCGCTGGTTGTCCTCGGCGACTCCGAGCCGCCCCGCTCGGGACGCGTGGTCGCGGATCACGTGCCCGCTCAAATGAACGAACAGCCGACCGAGCTGCTCGACCGTCATCGCATCGACGATTGCCGGGTCGGCGTGGACCTGCCACGAGCGATCGATCGAGATCGTGCCCGAGTCACGCTCGGCTACGACGATGGACGCGAAGATCGCGCTCGCGAGGTACGGCATCCGGGCCGTGGCCGAGAGACGTGCGGCGGCGATCTTGTGCGCGTCGAGCGCGCCGGCACTCATCCGAGCAGACCGGCGTCGCGCAGGAGCGGCGTGAACGCCTTGACCTCGTCTGGGATCGCTGCGCCGGGCGGCCGGCAGCGCGCCAGCGTGCGAGCGGCTGCCGCGGCAACGTCCGGGGCCGAGCCCGCCGCTCGGCCGAACGCGCGCCAGCCGCGCTCCCATCGCTCTGGAGAGGCGTCCGCGGCGACCGCGGCGGCGACCGACGTCAGAGCTGCGTAGGCGCGATCACCGCGCTCGGGGAGCGTGAAGCCGTCGGGGTCGGCGAGGATGCTCTCGGGATCGGGAAGGTCCGCCTCCTCCAACCAGGTGAGGTACTCGACGCCGGGTCCCGGGCCCACGCAACCGCGCACGAGCAGCGAGGTCGCGAGCTCGCCGACCCCGCCCGCGTCGGCGGCCGTCTGAAGACGCGCGACCATGTCCCAGGTTCGCGGGCTCGGCCAGGCGCGCCCGGCTCCGGCGGCGTCCTCGGGCACCGCGAGGGCCAGCATCGGGCGGACAGTGAGGAAACCGGCGATCCAGCTCCGGAAGATGCCGATCCGCCGCTCCCAGTGTTTGGGGAGCGCGGGCGGCTCCGGGTCTGGCCAACCACCGGAGAATCCGGCGGCGACGGTCCGGGCGTCGACCGGCCAGTCGAGATGGCAGAAGCGGTTCGCGAGCGGCGGGGAGAGCTCCCATCCGTCCGCGGCCTGCTCGGCCGGGTTGGCGGCAGCGACGACCGACACGGAGTCGGGGAGCGTGAGGTCGCCCACGGTGCGCTCGAGCACCACGCGCAGCAGCGCGGCTTGCACCGCCGGCGGGGCGGTCGAGACCTCGTCGAAGAACACGAGCCCCCTGCCTGCGCGCGCGAGGGAGCGCGCCCATGCCGGCGGGGCGAACGAAACGTGGCTCGAGCCGTCGCCTGGGCCGTTGTCGACGATTGGCAGGCCGGCGAAGTCCGACGGCTCGCGGATCGATGCGATCACCGTCTCACACGGCCATCCCGCCAAGTCCGCCATCGCACGGATCACGGAAGTCTTGCCGGTGCCCGGGGCGCCCCAGAGCAGGACAGGTACCCGCGCGACGATCGCCGTGCCTAATGCCTCGACGGCTGAGCCCTGGTCTTCCATCTGATCAAGTCTGCCGTGCATCGCAACTTCGATGTGGCACGCTGCCTCGGTGTGGCTGGATTTGACGCTGAGCTGTACTTGCGTGTCACCGGTGAAAAGCTGATCCTGGACCGTGGGCCACGGGGGTATCGACCGTGGGATTCGCCGCTGCTCGAGCACGCCAGAGCACTGATCGCGATCGGGGCCATCAAGCCGGCGCGAGCGCGCGCGGTCATCGGCGACTACAGCCTCGCCGAGGCTGTGCGATCCGACGAGGGGCGTCACCACTACGGCATCGCGATGGCACACCGGAGCCGTTCGCGCCGGTCCCGCAGCGTGGCGCTCAAGCCACGGCGGGTGGTGCCGTGCGATCGCACGATCGAGAACGCGAACGGGGCGCTCCACGTGCGACACGTCACCTTGAGCGAGGACTCGACATCGCTCGCGGTGACCTGGCGCCCGAACCTGTCGGGCCGGCGGCGGTCGGGCGGGCGGGGGCACATGATTGCGTATGGCGGGGGGCCCCGCGGACCCATTCAAAGAACGCTTACCGACGATCGAGGAACCTCGGTCGGCACAGGGTTCAGCGGGGGCGGCTCCGACGAGCAATGGCAAGGCCACCTCACCGCAGACCAGCCGCTGGCGCCCGACACAGCCTGGATCGAGATCGACGGCGAGAGGCTCGATCTGACCGGTGAGGCAATCACATCCGAGGTAACGATTGAACCGCTTGCCGAGCAGCGAACCGCACATGCCTACCTCTGGCACCGCCTTGCGATTCCGGGCTTCCCCGGCCCGCCCGAGATCGAAGGCTCGATCGATGCACTGATCGCAGCCGGGGCGCTGGAGCCCGACGATCCCGTCCTCACCGAAATCCGAGCCGTACGGGACGTCATGCCGCGCCACCCCGGAATGCCCTTTGGGGGCCGGGGTCGCAGCCGGTCGTTGCCCGAGCCGTGGCGCTCGCTGTTGCGACGGCCCGCCGGCCACGGCGGGCCGGACGGGACGATCACACTGTCGGCAGTCACGCCGTCGTTCGACGGGTTCAGCGTCGCTATCAGCTCACTCGAATCTCGGGCCGACGGATTCTCGGTCGAAGTGGATGTCGCACCGGGACTCGTGGGTCGGGGTCCGTCGCGAGACCTCGAGTCAAGGGAGCTTGCATGGTGGGCGGCGGACGAACGCGGCAACCATCACCTGGGGCAGCTCGGGAGCTGGAGCGGAAGCGAGATCCACACCAGTGGCGAGATCAACTTCTGGCCCGCGCTCCGTTCCAAGGCGCGACACCTGTCGATCATGCCGACCGGTGAGGTGAGCCGAGCCGTGATCACGATCCCGCTCGTCTGGGCTCCCGCGGGCGGGCCCGGCGAAGAGGAGTCCGCGTGAACGAGTGGTGGCGAGGGCTGGCGCCGGCGCAGGCCAGCGTCGATTGCGGTGGGGCGCGTCATCAGCTCCGCTGGGAGAACGGCGCACTCCACGCTCTCGACCACGGCGATGCCGAGAGCGAGCGGACGCTCGCCGCGCTGGGCGGGCAGAGCTGCACGTGCCTGGATCTCATCGAGGCCTGGGAGCGTCACCACGAGGATCTGCGCGTGCTCGTCCTCGGAAGCCGCGGACCGATGGACATCCTCGCCGTGCACGGGGACGCCGGCGCGGGGCTCGGTGGCGCCCAACCGCGGACCGTGACGCGCTCGTCCGGGTGGACCCCGTATGCACCGCTCGGCCGCGTGCCTCAGCCGCCGAGTCGGATGTCTCGGGAGGCCCGAGCCGAGGCCGATCTCCTCGCACTGCTCGGCCTGGGTGGCGGATTGCCCGAGCGACTCCTAGCCACCGTCGCGGCGGCCTGGCGGCAGCGACTGAGGCAGTCCGGGAGGCCGCCCGCGCGATCTCGCGCACAGCTGGAGGCGGCGTTGTACGGCCGCGTGTTGTCGGTGATGCGGAGCTGGCTGGGCGCTTCGGGCCCGGAGCCGCGTCTGAGGATGATCAGGGAGAAGGGCGGGCCGAAGCTGGTCGGCGAGGATGGTTACGTCAGTGTCGAGCTCCCGTTCGGCTGGCTCGTGGACGTCTGGGCGCAAGGATTGGCGATCATCTGGGGACGGTTCTGCCTGGCGGCCCGCAGCGCCGACGACGAGCGCACCTGGAGGCTCACGACGATCGGTCCGGACCTGGCTCGGCCGTCGGTGGTCACGCTCCAGCTCGGCGCGTGACGGCCGGGTTCTACGAAGCGATCCGCCGGGGCGCGGGCGGCGGGCGGAGCGCGTGTTCCAGCTCTCGGCGATCGCGGAGTCAGAGCTTCTGCATCGCGCGGTACAGGTAGCGCTCGACCGTACGAGCTGAGAGCACGAGACGGTCGGCGATCTCGGCGTCGCCGAGACCCTGTGCGGCGAGCTCCGCCGGCTGTGCTCGAGTCCCCGGCGAGCTGGACGGGCCACAGCTCCGGCTCGTGGCGAACCGCGGTCGGGCGGCTGACGCCTACCCTGGTCAGTCCATGCCTGCCGAGGCGAGCACGACCACCGACGCCGAGCGGGAAGCCGTGGCCACCCGGGCCACGGCGCAGTCGCGCACCGCGCTGATGTCGATTGGGGCGGCGGCCGTCCTGGTAGCGCTCAAGCTCGGCACGGGGATCGTCGCGGGCAGCCTCGGACTCGTGTCCGTGGGCATCGAGTCTTCCGGTGACGTTGTCGCTGCGGTCTTGACGTTCTTCGCGATTCGGTTCGCAGTCCGCCCGGCCGATCGCGATCACCCGTATGGCCACCGGCGAGCGGAGAATCTCGGTGCGCTCGGTGAGGCTGCGATTCTGACCGGTGGTGGCGTGTTCATCGTGGTCGAGGCGGTCATCCGGTTGGCCGGGGGTGGACATGAGCTCGACGCACGGTGGTACGTCTTTGCCGTCATCGGTGTCGCGCTGTTCGTCGACATGTCGCGGATTGTGGTGTCGCTGCGTACCGCTCGCATGTACAAGTCCGCAGCGCTACGGTCGAACGCATTCCATTTCGGGGGAGACATGGTGGGGTCGCTGGCTGTGCTCGGTGGCTTGGTCGCCGTCGCCGCCGGGTTCGAGGAGGGGGACGCGGCAGCCGCGATTCTGGTGGCGGGCATCATCTTCGCCGCCGCGAGCCGGTTGATGTACGAGAACGCGCGGGTGCTGATGGATACCTCTCCCGCGGATGCCCGGGCGAAGGCCGAGGCGGCCATAAGCAGGCTCGGCGATACGGTCGAGCTGCGCCGGCTGCGAGTACGCGAATCCGGGGGGCGCTACTTCGCCGACGCGGTCGTCGGCGTGCCACCTGGGCAAGCGGTCGTGGAGAGCCACAGTACAGCCGACGCCGTCGAGGCGGCGGTGCAGGACGCGTTAGGAGACACCGACGTCGTCGTACACCTGGAGCCGCGCCGCGAGGGTCTCGACCTGCGCGACCGCGTGCTGGCGATCGCACTCGCCGAGCCGCTCGTGCGCGAGGCACACGACATCACCATCTACGAGCACGGAGGACTGGTCAGTGTGTCGCTCCATCTCAAGCTGTCGCCCGACGTCGCCATCGACGACGCGCACGACGTGGCCGAACGCGTCGAGGCTTCGTTGCGGGAGGAGCCCGGTGTCGAGGATGTCCAGACCCATCTGGAGCCGCTGGAAGAGCCAGTCGCAGCTCGCCCCGACGAGGACCGCGACCATCCCGACGACGTCCAGCGGCGGCGCATCGCCCAGCTCGTCCTTGACCGAACCGGCGCGCAACCCCGGGAGCTTCGGCTACTCCACGCCGCGGGCGGCCTGGTGGTGTTCGTGAGCGTCGTCGTGCCGGCGGACATGACGCTGCCTCAGGCCCACGAGCTGGCCAGTCGTCTGGAGGACGACATCCGCGCCGGCCAGCCCCACATGCAGGACGTGGTGGTGCACACCGAGCCGTAGTCCGGGCGCTCAGCCGGACCAGACCCTGTCACGAGCGCCTCCCGAGTTACGGCAAGACGCTCGGAAGCACTGCAATCGCTTCGATCGAGACGAGCAGGCCGCGGGGGAGCCGCACGTGGGCGGGGGCGGACCGGGCCGGCGGCGGATCTGGCATGTGCCGGGCATAGACCTCGTTGAGGCGGCTGAAGTCCTCGACGTCGTCGTAGAAGATCGTCGTCTTGACCACGTCGTGCATGGACGCTCCGGCGGCGGCGAGCACGGCGGCGAGGTTGAGCAGCGCCTGCTCGGTCTGGGCTTCGATCCCCTCCGGGATCGTCCCGGTAACGGGGTCGATTCCCGCCATCCCCGAACAGAAGACAAAGCTGCCGGCGACGATTGCCTGGCTGTACGGTCCGAGTGCCTCCGGGGCCTGATCGCTCGATACTGCCCTCCGGGTCACGCCCACTCCTCTCGTGGTGGATGGTCTCGTCAGCGCGGGCGCACGAGGTCCGCTGCGGCAGTCCTCGGCTTCCGTCACCTTCCTCGCCCGGCAGAGCCTGAAATCGTCGCACAGGGCGCCAACCAGCAGCTACAGGCTCGCGGGCTCGCGCCGGATTGATGGTTATCTCGCCGCCCTCGAAAGAGGTCGACCCGGGCGGACGCGCGACTGTGCCACGGCGTTCCAGCTGGCAAGCTTTGGGTCGTGGCCCGGTTATCGGAGAGTATTTCGCGCGGAGTTGCGGTGCCGGCTCGGCTTCTTCTCGTTGGTGGAGAGGGGGTGGCGCGATGAGGCTTCGCTGAGCGACGGTCGTCGCGGCCGCCCCGTCGGGGTGGCGAATGGTCCCCTCGTTCTCTTTCGAAAAGGAGCAGTTAGATGGCAGAAGTTGCTGTGGGCAACGTCGATGGCGTGCTTGCGGAGGTTCGCGAGCTGGCGCAGGCGCTGATCGCGCCTGCCGCCGCTGAGATCGATCGTGAGTCGCGGTTTCCTGATGAGCAGCTGAGCGCGCTGGCGCAGGTTGGCGCGCTGGGCCTGATGGTGCCGTGTGGGCAGGGTGGCGTGGGCGCGGGGCTGGTCGCGCTGGCTGATGTGTGTGAGGCGGTCGGCGGCTCTTGCGCCTCGACCGGGATGGTGTTCCTGATGCACAGCGTGACTGCGGCGACGGTCGCCGGTGGCGGCGGGCCGTCCGCGGCGCGGCTGCTCGAGGACATGGCGAGTGGCGAGGTGCTCGGCACGTTGGCGTTCAGCGAGCGGGGTACGGGGGCGCATTTCTATTCTCCTGAGTTGCGGGCTGAGCGTCGTGACGGCTCGGTGTTCGTGAGCGGCCGCAAGGCGTTTGTCACCTCGGGGGGCCATGCCGACGCGATGTTGGTGCTTCTGCAGGGTGAGAGCGAGGGCCTCGATTGCTATGTGGTGGGCAAGGATGCTCCAGGGGTGCGCTTTGAGGGACGGTGGGAGGGGCTGGGGATGCGCGGGAACTCGAGCATCGTGGTCGAGTTCGAGGATGTCGTGCTCGATGGTGACGCGCTCATCGGCGAGGCGGGCGGTGGCGCCGGGCTGGTGTTCGGCGTTGTCGCGCCGGCGTTTCTGGTGGGGTTGGCCGCCGTGAATGTCGGGATCGCGCAGGCGGCGTTGTCCGACGCGCTCGAGCACGCCAAGTCCCGCGGTTACCCGGATGGCAGCGCGCTCGTGGAGGTCGCGACCGTTCAGCACGCGCTGGCGAACATGGACATCGACGTCCGCGCCGCCCGGGCTCTCCTGCAGGACGCGGCCCGGCTGGGCGACGGCGGCGATGAGGGGGCGCTGGTTCCGCTGATGGAGGCCAAGGTCCTGTGCACCGATGTCGCGGCGCGTGTGACGCAGGGCGCGTTGGAGGTGTGCGGCGGGCAGGGGTATACGCCTACGCTCTCGATCGAGCGTCACCTGCGTGATGCCCGGGCGGGCGCGGTTATGGCGCCGACCAACGGGGTCCTGCGGACCTGGTCTGCGAAGGCGATCGCGGGGCTTCCGGTCCCATGAGCGGCGCAGAGCTGAGACTGGGTGCGGTGGCGTATCACCCGAGGATCGTGACGATCTGGGAGCGGTTTCGCACGTACTTCGCCGATGCCGGAGTGCCGACCGACTACATCCTCTTCTCCAACTACGAGCGGCTCGTCGAGGCGGTGCTCGACGGGACAGTCGAGATCGGCTGGAACACAAACACGGCCTACGTGGCGCTCGATCACCGGGCGGGTGGCCACACACGGATCCTCGGAATGCGTGACGTCGACCGGGATTGGGCGACGGTATTGGTGACGCGCAAGCGACAACTGCCGGGCAGCGTCTCCGAACTGAGTGGGCGGGTCCTGGCGCTCGGGAGCCGCGACTCGGGCCACGCGGCGATCCTGCCGCTGCATTACCTGGCCAGGGACGGCCTTGACGTCACGGGCTGCCGGCTGCTGCGCTTCGACACCGACATTGGCAAGCACGGCGACACCGGCGATTCCGAACTGCACGTCGTCCGTGCGGTCGCCGAAGGCGAGGCCGACGCCGGTGCACTTTCGGCCGCGTACTTCAGCGCGTTTCGTGCCGAGGCGGTGCCGGCGGTGGCCGATCTCGAGGTGGCATGGCGCAGCCCGCCCTACTACCACTGCAACTTCACGGTTCTGGACTCCCTGGAACATGAGGTATCCGAGCGGTGGTCGCAGGCGCTGCTGGCGATGGACTACGACGATCCCAGCCTGCGCCCGGCGATGGAACTCGAGGGAGTGCGGCGCTGGCATCCCGGGGATCCGGAGGGATACGCGTCGCTGCAGACAGCGATGCGAGAACAGGCGCTGCTGTCGTGACAGTCGACCGCCGGCAGGCAGCTCACCGGGTCGATGCCGAGCATCTCGAGCTCGGCGGTGGCCTGGAAGTTCTGCTCGCGGCCGCATTTGAGCGTGTCGCACCCGGCGGCGTTCTGGAGATCAGAACGCCGTCGCGCGCGGTCGCCCTGGAGCTTCCCGGTTGGGCACGACTCGCCGGCCATGAGCCGATCGACCAAGCCAGCCGGCCGGACGGACACGTCGTGGTGATCCGCCGCGGTTCCTCGAGCAGGATCCTGGCTGCGCCGCTCCCACCGCGGGACGCTCCCCCGGCGCTTCGTCACGGAGAGCTCCATACTGCCGACTGGCGCGGGGGAGCCCTCCCGCCCGAGCCCGATCCCGGCGCGGGCTTCGCTCCTCTCCGAGCCGTGCCCGAGACCGGAGCGCCCGCACACCACTGGCCTCTCAGCCGCCGCGACGCGATCTGGGCCGACGACGTCGGCGAGCTCGTCGACCAGGCGTCCGCTCAGCAGTGGGACGCGTCGCGCGACATCCCCTGGGAGGCCGCGCAGGGCCTCGATGACACGACCGAGCGCGCCGTTGCGCAGGTCATGACGTTCCTGGCTCAGAACGAATACGCCGCCCTGTACGTGCCCGCCGGATTCCTGCCGCAGGTCAACCCGCAGCTCGTTGAACTGGTCCTGTGGCTCGGCAGCCACGTCCACGACGAAGCGCGCCACATCGAGGTCTTCACCAAGCGATCCTTCGTTGGTGGACACCACGGGTATGCGCTGGCGTCCACCGAGCTGTCCCTCAGCACGCTGCTCGACGAGCACGACTTCACTGCCTCCTCGCTGCTGCTCAACGTGCTCGGCGAAGGCACCTTCCTGGACCTTCTGCGTTTCATCGAGATCCACGCGCCCGACGCAGCCAGCGCTGCGGCCGCCAGGCTCGCGCACCGCGACGAGCGCCGGCACGTCCATTTCGGCATCTCGAACATCAAACGCACCGTTGCGATCGACCCCGACTCGGTGGAGCCGCTTGTCGCGGCCGCCGAGGCGCGCGCGGCCAAACTGCTCAGCCTCTCCGGCCTCTCGCCCGTTCTCGTCGAAGCCCTGACGATCATGGCGGCACGATCCATCCAGCCCGCCGATCTATCCGACGCCGCCGCGGACGTCCGCGCGCTGATGGAAACGATGGAACGCAACCGCCTCCGACGCCTACAAGCCTGCGGGTTCACCACAACCACCGCCCGTCACCTCTCCGACCTACACACACCTAACCTCATGTGACCCCGCGCCGGGCCCTCAACCTTCACCAGGGCGCGATCGACGTGTCGCCTGACGTGCGAGGGCCGGCTGGTTGCAGCCCACTCGTGCGCATCAGCCGTCCGGGTCGGGTACCCCGACCACGGCGCCGAGCGACGTCAGGCTGACCGTGGGAGGGTGGGCCGCACGCTGGCTACGAGTCGGTAGCCACGCGACTAGCCCGCCAACGCATGGCACCCAGATTGCGATCGCGTGATAGACGAGCACGGCGCTCACGGCGGCCGAAGGCGATAGGCCGTAGAGCACCAACGATGCGGCGAGTCCCGAGTCCAACACGCCAAGGCCCGCAGGTATCGGCACCGCCGTCGTCAGATATCCGATGCAGTAGGCGATCGCCAGCGCGAGAAAGCCGATTGGGTGGCCGGTGGCCGCGCACGCCGCCCACAACGCCGCCATGTCCAGGCACAGGAACCCCGCCGTGCCGAGCAGCCGCCAGTGCGGCGCAGCAACCGACCTCAACGCGCCGTCGAGCCCGGCGGCGATCTCGCGAAGGGGGCGAGGTGCCGCCTCGCCCAGCCGCCGGGTCACCACCGCCAGCAGCGCCGCGAGGGAGAGGACCACGAGCGAGACGAGAATCGGCCCCCCCGTATGGAGCAGGTCGTGCGGACCGTTGGATACGCCAGCGAGTAGCAGGACCCCGGCCAGTCCGTTTACGACGAAGCCGAACGCGGTCAGCAGGCACAACAGCGCGGCACAGCGGCTGAGCAGCCGCCGGGTGCCGATCTCATGTCGGCGCAGCAGCCAGCCGGTAGCCGCGGCCGAGGAGAGATTCCCCCCGGGAAGCACCGCCCCGGCGCCCATCGCGATCCACGCAACGCGGCGGCTGACCGACGGCGGCGGCTCTGGAAAGAATCGTCGGAATACGATCACATAGCTCACGCATGAGCCGAGCTCCAGCGCGATCGCCGCGAGCACCCAGGCCGGGCTCATCGCGCGGATCTGCTCGATCACCTCTCCGGGCGGCGCGACCCATAGCAGCAGGCCCACCGACACGACGCCGAGGAGCGCAGTGCCGAGCGCGCGTCGGCTCATCCACCGCTCGCGGCCTGTCGGCCGCCTCATACGCGTCGATCTGCCGACTTCAATCGACATGAATCGTCCGGAGACTCAGCCCGGGCTTGCGCTCGGTGGCATCGTGAGCTCCACGGTCACCGTCCCGCCCCGTGGATCGAAACGCGTCTCGGCCGTGAGCCGGTCGGCGACTGCGGGCCTCCGCTGCGCGCGTTCGCTTCGCCGCGTGCGCGAGGTTCTGAGCGGGGTGAGTATCAGCACGGCGGCCGGAGGTAGGCCGCACCCGGCTACGCGCGCCACAACCTCGATCGCAGAATCACCCACCGTACGCAGCTCGACACTCCTCGCCGACCTCGATCCTCCAACGGCGTGCTGGACGAGGCCGGCGAGAGCGATGTGATCCCGGTCGGTGCGGCACACCAGGAATTCCGCGAGGGCTACATCGACGGCTGCCGGCTCGTCGACCATCAGCAGCACCTCGGCGCGGCGGGAGACGGCCTGGAGGCGCAGACGCGCATCGACGATCACGAACGGCTCGTCGAAGCGCGGTTGTAAGCCTGGTGGCGCGTGTAGAACCGTTCCCATCTGGCAGCGCCTGCACACTCGATGGGCGAGCGATCGCCAGCGGCCCATCGGCGGATGCCCGCAATAGCCACAGAACGCCCAGCTCAGATCGGCGCGCGCTGCATGCACTCTCGCTCCTTAGGAGTCGCGTTGCCTTTTGCAACGCCTCCACTAGCCGCCGAGAGGCCGCTGCAGACGCGCCATTGCGCCTTCACGTCCTGGACCCTCCCGGTGCGGTCGCAAGGCCATCGCCGATCAGCGTCCAGGTCTCCCCAAATCTACTCCCTCCGGGCGGGTGGCGAATGAGACTTCTCGTCGGTACGATCACTCCGATCCTGAAGTGGCGATTTGGCCTCCGCCGGGGCCGGTGGCGCCGAGTATCCGCAGCATCAGTGAGCACAGCACACGGCGAAACACCCGAAGGCAGCACATGAGCGCCGGCGGCCCGGAGGAGGGGGCCCAGCCGCTGGTCGGCGGCAGGCTGCTGGCGGAGATCACGAATCGGATCGTCGCTTTCATGCGCGAGCACTACGGCCGCGGACCGATTAAGGCCAAGACTTACGTTCTCGACAACCTGATCGTGTGCGTACTCAGCGATGGGTTCACCGCGATCGAGCGCACGATGGTGGAGGGAGGCGAGCCGAACCGCGTGCTCGACATGCGGCGCGACTTTCAGCGGCTGATGAAGCGGCGCTACAGCGAGATGATCGAGCGCTCACCGGGCGCAAGGTGCTTGCCTTCCTCAGCCAGGCCCATATCGAGCCCGATCTCACGATTGAGATGTTTTTGATGGACGGCCCGGTTCCAGGCTTCGGCGCACTCGAGCTCGTTGACCCTCCGGATCCCGAGCACTTCGTCCAGGACTCATAGGCCGCCCGCTGGGGCGGCGCCACTGGTCGCCTGGCTCGCCCGGGATCGGTACTCGCGCACTCTCGGTGGTGGCTTCCGAGGGAGATCTCCAGTAGCCTAGGCCTCCTCGAGACAAGCTGGCGGAACCGCTGTCGGTTCGGCCGGGTCGCTTCGATCAATAGAAGCTTGCGCCCACGGCGGTCTGAATGACGGCACGTGGGGGTTGCGCTCTGTGGAACGTCAACCCCTGCATCGGAGCGGTCATTTTGCCTCCATCGGATTGCCGGCTAGGGCATGAACAGCTCGCCGCCTACGCGCGTCCCTGTCTCAGGCGCAGCGTGCTCGATCTCATCACTTCTGTCGTGCCGTACCTGGCCGTTTCCGTGCTGATGTATTTCGCACTCGACGTCTCGTATCTGCTGGCGCTGGTGCTGGTGCTTCCGGCCGCCGGCTTCCTGGTGCGGACGTTCGTCGTTTTCCACGACTGCGCGCACGGGTCGCTCCTGCCCTCCAAGCGCGCCAATCGGTACGTCGGGCGGTGTCTCGGCGTGTTCGTGATGTCGCCGTTCCAGCGCTGGCGGCATGATCATGCGATTCATCACGCGACGTCGGGAGACCTCGAGCGCCGTGGCGTCGGGGACATCGTCACGTTGTCCGTGTCCGAGTATCGGGCGCGGCGATGGCGGGGTCGTCTCGCTTATCGCGTGATACGAAATCCGGTTGTGATGTTCGGGTTCGGTCCCGTGCTCGCGATGATGATCGGGCCGCGCATCGCAACCCGGTCACAGCGCGCGCGGCTGCGCCACAGCGTGCTCGGCATGGATGCGACGCTGCTCGTGGTCATCGGTGGGCTGTGCTGGTTGATCGGCTGGCAGAGCTTCCTGATCGTCTGGGCGCCTTCTGCGATGCTCGCCGGCTCAGTCGGGATCTGGCTGTTCTACGTGCAGCATCAGTTCGAAGACGCCTACTGGGAAAGCGCCGCTGACTGGAGTTACTCGGACGCGGCGCTCCGCGGCAGCTCCTACCTGAAGCTGCCGAGAGTCCTGCAGTTCTTCACCGGCAACATCGGGCTCCATCACGTCCACCATCTGAACGCGCGGATTCCGAACTACAACCTTCAACGTGCTCACGACGAGAACCCGATCTTCCACCAGGTCCCCACGCTGTCGTTGTGGGATGGGTTGCGGAGCGTCCGGCTCAAGCTGTGGGACGAGGAGCGCGGAAAGCTCGTCACGTTCGCACAGGCAAGGTCCAAGCAGCCTGCCGGCGTGCCGAGCGCTCGATCCGCCGATATTGCTTCCCGACCAGCCGGAGCGCGCTGAAGGCGCCGTCGAGGCCGGCGGCTAAGAGTCTCGCTCGCGGCGCCTCCAGCTGCTCGCGCTCGCGTGCCGCTCGAAGCTTGCGAGCCCCGACCATCCCAATCTCGCGCTCATTTCGTTCGACGCCTAGGGGGCAAGCGTCGCTGGGTCGCCCGCTCCGGAATGCCGCAGACGAGCAATCAGATCATCGATCTCGGCGAGCCACCTGTCTGTGCGGCCGTCGGCATCCTCGTCCCACAGCTCACGCAGCTCGCTCTCGGCACGAACGCGCTCGACCGCCAGGATCGCCTGGTCTATCTCGGAGTCGTGAGGCCGATGCGGATGACCGTCGACCCAACGGCGCACATCATCCGGCAGCCGATCAGGTGCGTGACCGGCACAGGAGGCGGATAGTTCTGCGGCTGCGATCGCCTCGCACGCCGCATCGAGGCCAAGGTAGTCGGGGTCGCCCAACGCGGTGTCGAGCGCTGATGCGATCACCTCGCCCGGTTCAACTGCTTCCTCCACGAGGAGGAACCAATCGGTTGCGGCATCGTTCTCGAAGCATGCGGTGCCCCAAGCTGTCACGGCCACCGAACCATAGACGGCCGAATCAGCTCGCTGCCCTGAGCCGGCGGGCTCTCCTCGGTGGCCGCGTTCTCGGATGTGCCAGCATGAAGTACTTTGCCATTGTTCGGAAGACGAGCGACACCCCTGAGCGAGGATGAGCGTCAGGCCGCGGCGGTTGATCTCGAGCGCATCCGAGGCGGGGGGATACCGCTTGGAGCCGAGAAGCGTCTTGAAGAGGGTCGGGGCGTCGAACGCGCCGGCGTTCACCAGCGATCTGACTGTCAAGGAGTACGCGCTCGCGCAAGCCTCCGGTCTGACGCCGATCGCGCAGGTCATGGGCTCCTCCGTCGTCCAGCATGGTTGGCAGAACTACGGCTGGTCCTCCTACGGAGGAGGGATCCGCGACATGCCCTCGTTCGCCGTGCCGTGGAACCTGGCGCGTCAGCGTTCGTTCGACCGCCTGCGGCAGGAGGCGCAGTTCGCGGGCGCCGACGCCGTGATCGGTATCGAGCTGGCTGTCAACAGCTCGCTTGGGGGCCCGGGCAACGTCGAATATGTTGTCTTCGGGACAGCTGTCCGCGAGACCACGCTCGCCCGCCGTGACGCTCCCCGCCCGCGGATGTGCGCGCTCTCGGGCCAGGACGTGGACAAGCTGCGCCGCATCGGAGCTGAGACGTTGGATGTCATCGGCCACACCTCGGTGGTGTGCGTGGAACTCAGTCCGTCGAGCAATCAGATGATGGGTTCGTGGTGGGGCAACCAGGAGATGACCGAGGTCACTCAGGGCGTCTACGCCGCGCGCAAACTGGCGATGGATGAGGTGCGCCGTCAGGCGAGCCGGGTCGGTGCGAACGAGATGGTCATCTCGACGCTCACGCACGACATCGCTCATCAGGAGTACGAGAGCGCCGGGTATAGGCACCACTTCTTCATCGTCTCGATGCACGTGCTCGGCACCGCGATTGCACTCGGTGCGCACGAGCCTCATCCTGCCCCGCTGGGCGGGCCGGTAATGTCGATCAACCTCGGGCACTAGTCCGCCACCGCGTCAGGAGAACAGCTGATGTCGACATACGATCCGACGAGTACCGAGGGCCTGGCCGAGCACGCCAGCGAGCGTCTGCAAATGAACGCCCGTGGGCTGTTCACGTCCGACCTCTCGGTGAATGAGTACCTGTGCGTCGAGAAGGCCGGCTTCGAGCCGGTGGGGTTGGTCGTGGGCTCGAGCATCTACCACATCGGATTCCAGCAGTCCAGCTGGAAGGCGAGCCAGGAGATGGGTGTCCTCACGCAGGCGATGTACGCGGCCCGCGAGCTTGCGATGACGCGCATGGAGGAGGAGGCCGATCAGCTGGGCGCTGACGGCATCGTCGGGGTCCGCCTCGACGTAGGACGGTATGAGTGGGGCGCGGACATGGCCGAATTCATCGCGATCGGCACCGCGATCAAGCACAAGGGCGGGAAGGTCCATCGCGCCCCCAACGGGCGCCCGTTTACATCCGATCTCAGCGGCCAGGCCTTCTGGACGCTGATGCAAACGGGCAAGCGCCCAGTGGGCCTGGTGATGGGCAACTGCGTCTATCACGTCGCGCACCGCGGCATGATGCAATCGATGCGTCAAACAGGTCAGAACGTCGAGCTCGAGCAGTACACGCAGGCCCTTTATGACGCGCGCGAGCTTGCGATGGAGCGCATGCAGAAAGAGGCCGAGGCGATCGGTGACGGCGTTCTAGGGATCGTGGAGGTCAAGCTGCACGAGAACAACCACGGCTGGGGGAGCCACGTCATCGAGTTCTTCGCTCTTGGCACCGCCGTCGTCCCAAACGAGCACGCCCAGGACGGGCAGCAGTTGCCGGACATCACGCCGGTCCTCGACGTAAACGATTGACGAGCGCGGTCAGCCGAGGGAGGAGCGCTCGTCGGCTAACCCGCCGCGGGACACGTCACGTTAGGTCTCGTACCCTCGGGTCGTCCGCCGAGACAGGATCCTCGCTCTCCGCGGACGGCGAGGCCACGGTCGCCGCTCAGGTGAGCGGCCCGAGGATGATCCCGGGTGCCGGCGATCGATCAGACTGGCTGTTGGCGGTCATGGGGCACCAGCTCTCCATTCGTAGAACCTAGGGTTACGTCTGGGGTGGAGAGCTCGCGGGCGGCCTTACTCTCGCGTTGCATGAACGCTCCGAGCTCCGCGATCGTGCTCATCAGCGGAGCTGGGAAGACGACGGTGGAGTTCTTGTCGACCGCGACCTCGACCAGGGTCTGGAGGTTGCGCAGCTGAAGGGCCAGGGGGTGGGCCATCATCACGTCAGAGGCCTGGGCGAGCTCGCCGGCCGCGAGCGCTTCGCCCTGCGCGGCGATGATCTTGGCGCGCTTCTCGCGCTCGGCCTCGGCCTCGCGCGCCATCGCGCGCTGCATGCTCTCGGGCAGCTGGATGTCTCTTAGCTCGACGACCGTGACCTTGACTCCCCACTCCTCGGTCTGGACGTCGAGAATCTCGCGGATGTTCTGATTGATCGCGTCGGTCTCAGACAGCGTCTCATCCAGCGTGTGACGTCCCACGACGGCGCGAAGCGTGGTCTGCGCGATCTGTCCGATCGCGGACTTCACGTTCTCGATCGCGACCACCGACCGGACAGGATCCTCGACCCGATAGTAGGCCACGGCCGATACGTCGATACTGACGTTGTCCTTGGTGATGATCCCCTGCGATTGGATCGGCAGCGTGACGATCCGCAACGACACGCGATGTATCCGCTCCACGAACGGCATGATCAAAATCAGCCCCGGTCCGCGCGCCTCGCCCGTGATCTTGCCGAGCTTGAACACCACGGCGCGCTCGTACTGCTTGATGACATAGAAAGCGATCATGGGTCTGGCCTTTCTGGACCGGGTGATGTGGACCGCCTTGATCCTCAGGCTGGCGGTTCCGCAGAGCCGCGCGCACTGGTGATCAGACTCTCCTCGGCGCACCGGCCGGCGGTCGGGTCGATCGGCAGGCGGGCTCGAACGGGGCGGCTGGTGTTGCGGTGTACGGCTTAGGCTCCGGGGGCTAGGTATCGCGATGACCGTCTACGCCGGCCGATTGCATGGAGCCGAAGAACTGTGGCCGCCGAAGGGTTAGAGCGAACCTACTAGCGATAGTACTCCGCGCAACAGAGCGGCGGTTAAGGTTGTGCGCCGAGCGAGAATTAGAATCGGTTCGTGGAGTCGCTCACGGATAGCAACGACCATCTCCGTGTCCTGATCGCCAATGAGCGAAAGGACCGACTCGCGCTCGTGGCCCCGATCGTCGTCGCCCTCGGCCACGAGGTGATCGCGCGCGAGATCGATGCCGCGGACATCGGAACGGTTACCGCGCGGGAACGACCCGACGTCGCGCTGGTCGGGCTCGGCGAGAGCTCACAGCATGCACTCGAGCTGATCGACAAAATCGTCCGCGCGGCCGCCTGTCCGGTCATCGTGCTGCTGCATGCGCCCGATCCCGTGTTCGTCAAGGAAGCCTCCAAGCGCGGCGTGTTCGCTCATATCTCAGACGACGACGTCGAGGACTGGCAGAGCTCGATCGACATCGTGCTGCGCCGGTTCGCGGAATACCACGATCTCCAGGGAGCGTTCGGGCGTCGCGCGCTGATCGAGCGGGCCAAGGGCATCCTGATGGAACGCCACTCCGTCGATGAGGACCGCGCGTTTGCGATGCTGCGCGAGCGTTCACGCAACGGCAACCGCAAGCTCACGGACCTCGCCGCCGCTGTCGTCGACGGCCACCGACTGCTTCCAAGGCGCCCCGACCCTCCGGAGCAGTCGTGACCGCGTTCCCGAAGCGACGACGTTAGCCGATCGAGCCTTCCATCTGGAGCTCGATCAGGCGGTTCATCTCGACCGCGTACTCCATCGGAAGTTGCTTGATGATCGGCTCGACGAACCCATTGACGATCAGCTTCGAGGCGTCGTCCTCGCAAATTCCGTGGGACATGAGGTAGAAGAGCTGGTCGTCGCCGACCTTAGAGACGGTCGCTTCATGGCCGACGTTGACGTCGTCCTCGCTGATCCGGATCGTGGGGTAGGTGTCTGAGCGCGAGTGCTCGTCCAGTAGCAACGCGTCGCAGACGACCTTGGACCTGGAGCCGTGGGCGCCCTTCGCGATCTCGAGCAGGCCCCGGTAAGACCCGCGGCCGCCGTCCTTGCAGATCGATTTAGCGAAGATGTTCGAGGTTGTGTGGGGCGCGGCGTGGATGATCTTGGCGCCGGCGTCCTGGTGCTGGCCGGCGCCCGCGAATGCAATCGAAAGGACCTCGCCATGGGCTCGCTCTCCGAGCAGGTAGATGCTCGGGTATTTCATCGTCAGCCGGGACCCGAGGTTGCAATCGACCCACTCAACCGTGGCATCGGCGTACGCCACCGCGCGCTTGGTGACCAGGTTGTAGACGTTGGTCGACCAGTTCTGGACAGTCGTGTAACGGATCCGCGCGCCGGGCTTGGCGATCAGCTCGACCACCGCCGAGTGAAGTGATTCAGAGCTATATGTGGGAGCGGTGCATCCCTCGACGTAGTGAACGTAGGAGCCCGGCTCGGCAATGATCAGCGTGCGCTCGAACTGCCCCATGTTCTCGGTGTTGATCCGGAAGTACGCCTGTAGCGGCATGTCGACGTGGACACCCTCGGGCACGTACACGAACGATCCGCCAGACCACACCGCGGAGTTGAGTGCCGCAAGCTTGTTGTCGTTGGGCGGGATGACCGTCGCGAAGTACTGACGCAATATGTCCTCGTGCTCGCGCAACGCCGTGTCCATGTCCGTGAAGATCACGCCCTGCTTCTCGAGATCCTCGTGAATCTGGTGGTAGACGACCTCTGACTCGTACTGCGCGCCGACGCCCGAGAGGAATTTCCGCTCCGCCTCGGGGATGCCCAGGCGATCAAACGTTCGCTTGACATCCTCGGGCACGTCGTCCCAAGACCGGCTGGGCGTCTCGGACGCGCGCACGAAGTAGCGAATGTTGTTGTAGTCGAGCTCGGCCAGCATCGGGGAGCCCCACGTTGGCTGCTTGCGGGCGAGGAAGTGATCGAGCGCCTTCAGTCGGAAGTCGCGCATCCATTGCGGCTCCGACTTGAACTCCGAGATCTTCTCGACGATCTCCCGGTTCAGCCCCTTGGGCGCCTTGTACAGGTAATGCTCAGCGTCGTGGAACCCGTAGCGCTCCTCGTAGTCGGCATTGATGCCCGCCAGCTGCTCCGTCTCTGTCAGTACGGCTGCCTCGGGGATAGCCACTGCTCCACCTCCTTGCCGCGTCGGGCTCCTGGCTCGGGGAGGGCGATTGAGCGGGCCGTTGCATAGGCCACTTCGTGTGGCAGGTCGTCTGGACCGATGAGACGGAAACCGAACGTGAGCTCCAGGCTGGCGATCGGTTGAGGCGGGTCACCGCATTCCGGGCAAGCCATGATGTACGCCGCCACGGCGGAGGTGAAGCGCAGCCGGCAATGTGCGCAGCACAGATGAGTCGATGCCGGGGTCACGGAGAGCTCTTCCCTGGCAGTCCGTGCCCGCACGCTGGGCACACCCGGTTCATGACAGGGTCGTGTGACCGCTCGTCACCGCACTCGAAGTACACCCGATGGCGCCCGAGCCCGGACACGCGTAGAACGTGCTCGCACTCGGGGCAGCTGTAGGTCCGTGTTGGATCAGGCTTGCTCGACGTGCCTGGGATCGCGAGCGGCTCCGGTTGGGTCACCAGCGGCTCTGCCGACGCGATCAGCGTGGCGCCGGTCATTGGGCCAGTCCCTCGCCGCTGGAGCTTCCCCCTTCACCCAACCAACGCTCGGCGTCGGTGTCGTTGTCCGGGGCATCCCGCCGCACAGCGGGATCGATCGGGCCCGGCGTGCTCCCGCGACGGTCGAAACGCGCCGCCGCGGCACCGTCACGGACCTGCTGTGCGGCTTGTTCCGCGTCGTGATAGGAAGCGAAATCGCCCGACTGCCCGAGGGTTGCGCCGTCGCCGGCGACGATCTTCCAGTGATAGGAGCCGCCGTTGTCCTCAAAGATGAGGAACGCCATCGACGATGCTGGTTGCTCGGCCGCCGAACGGCGCGCGACCCGTCGCGGAGCGGGAGACTTCTTCGTTGCGGTGGCCATCGCCAACCGCCTCTCTGCCCTTCTGACCGCCGACGCCGCCCGGAAAGCGAGAAGAGCGAGGAGCTCACTGAGCGCACTCATGATCGTACTACATTCCAACCTCCGCGCTCGGAATTAACAGTCAGGCCGCACTCGATCGCCGCGGAGAACCTCCGCGTTGTTTCTTTAGTCTGGGCACGCAAACGCTCCGAATGGGAGTACAGTCGTAAGTGGCTGGCCCCGCGGCCGGGATTCCCCCAAGCCCGGATGCCACCGACGGCGCATATGCGTCACGAGGCGGGAGGCATGGGTTACTGGTTTTGACCGCGGGGGCCGGCGTCTAGCCCTATAGGCGTTACCCCACCGGGTCTGGTGGGCTCGTCCCAACCCGATCGAACGCGCGGGGGGCCCTTGCCCTCTTCCTTGCGCGGTCCAACGGAGGGACAGGAAAGCGTGAACACGATGACGCGCACAGAACACCATCAGGCGGCCCGTCGGCGCGGTGAGTTGGCTCGCGATCGCAGCTCGCGGCGGGTTTCCTCTGCGATCGATGCCCGACGACGCTTGAACCCGCCTTCAGCGCAAGGTGCCTGGACTAAAGCGGCCCCGCTCGGTCCGAGCGATCCCCGGTACGCGTCCCTGGCGCGAACGTACGAATAACGGGCCGGTCCTGAAGGCGAAGCGACGCAGATGTCAGGAGCGGATCTTCAGGAGCTTGAAGAGGTCAAGGGTCTGATCGCACGCGGGCTGCGGATCGGTGTGCTCACGTACGCCGAGATTGCGAGTGCGACAGCTGAGCTCAGCCTCGAGGACATCGACGTCGAGGAGTTACACGGTGTCCTTGAGCGCTGCGAGATCGAGCTGATCGAAGAGATCGATCCGGCCGCAGCGGCGAGCCTGATCGTCGAGCGCGGGCCCGAGAAGCGGACCCGCCGCAAGGTTCCGCCGGGTCTGGAGCCTGAGGCGACGACGGACGGTCTGCAACTGTTTCTGAAGGGCATCGGGAAGGTGCGGCTGCTGACGGCCCAGGAAGAGGTCGATCTCGCCCAGCGGATCGAGCGCGGCTCGTTCGAGGCCAAGCAGAGGTTGGTCGAGTCGAACCTGCGCCTGGTGGTGTCGATCGCCAAGCACTATCGCAACCAGGGGCTTCCGTTTCTCGACCTGATCCAGGAGGGCACGTTCGGTCTCGTCCGCGCGACGGAGAAGTTCGACTACCGTCGGGGCTTCAAGTTCTCCACCTACGCCACTTGGTGGATTCGTCAGGCGATTGCCCGTTCGCTCGCCGACAAGGCACGCACAATCAGGATCCCGGTCCACATCGTGGAGAAGCTCAACAGGATCGGTCGAGCGGAGCGCAGGCTGGTGACCGGGCTCGGCCGCGAGCCGACCGTCGAGGAGATCGCCGAGGTGACCGGGATCGAGCCTGAGGAGCTCGAGTCGATCCGGCGCTCCGCGCAGGCGCCGATTTCGCTCGAGGCGCCGGTCGGTGACGAGGAGCAGTCTGAGTTCGGACAGTTGATCGCCGACGAGCAAGCCGAATCTCCCTACGACCGCGCCGTGGAGACCCTTACCAACGAAGCCTTACGCGACGCGCTCGAGAACCTTTCCTACCGGGAGCGGCGCGTGCTCGAGTTGCGCTACGGATTCGGCAACCAGCGCCCACAGACACTCGAGGAGGTCGGGCGTGCGTTCAATGTCACCCGCGAGCGAATCCGCCAGGTCGAACACCAGTCGCTCAAAAAGCTCCAAAGCCTCCGCCAGACCCAGCAACTCCGCGATGACACCGCGACCGCCTCCCGCTAACCCGCTCCGCACGCCACGCTCGAAGCTGCCTGGGCTCGCACCACGCGCAATCCCGTCGAGCCGAACGCGCTAATACGATGCGGGGCCGGCCGCGCTCCGCTCCGCGCCGCACACGGTTGCACGGTCGCGGGCTCGGTCAGCTCTCACGCTGGCGATCGCGGCTACAAAGGTGATGAGAACGGCTTGGTCCGCGTAGGTCATTCGGTGACCGCGGCGTGGTTGGACTGGTGTGTCATGCAACGGCAGCCGCGGTCTCTCGCGACATGATCGCGGTGCCGAACCGGATCGCCGATTCGGGATCATGTGATGGCAGGTGGATCGTCGGGTGTTGGTCGGCTGGGCTCGTCGCTGAGCCACCGCTCGATCGATGGTGCGCGTTTGCGAGCCTGGTTGGTTCCAGCCCACCAGCCGAACTCGGACAGCCGGTTCGAGTTCGAGCGTCGACGCCGGCCCAGGTCGACGCGAGACTCAGGCTCTGCGCGGTGACGGCTTGTGCGGAAGAATCTGCCACCACCCGACACCGCGGAGCCGGCCGCGGCCAGATCCGTGCAGGACCCAGTCGCCCAACGCGCTCGCCACTTTCCCGAGCTCGTCCGGGCTTTCTACCGATGGCACGGCCGGCCGGCTGGCCTAGGGTCGGGCACGACGGTGGCCAGGAGCTGTCCCGCGAGCCGGGAAACCGCCCATTGGCCGCCGCGAATGCGTGTCAACGGGACGCACGTCCCTCGAGAGAGGAGACAATCCTCATGCCAGAAACCAAGGCTCAGCGCAGCGCAGCGGCGCGCAAGGGGGCAGCCACTCGGAAGACCCACGAGCTGCAGCGCAAGCAGGAGCAGCACAACCTCAAGCGCAAGGAGCAGGTGAGCGACGTAGTTGACCGGACCTCCGAGCTCTCCGACGATGTGTTCAAGTCGCTCGAGTCCGGGTCGCGCGCCGCGATCGAGGCGGTTCGTAAATTCGTCGACGTCGTCGATGAAGCGTTGCCAGCGCTACCACACGGCGAGCATCCATCCCGCCGGCGAGAGATCGTGGACGCCGCGATGGATATGGCCGACCGACTTGTGAAGACTCAATATGAGTTCCTGCGCAGCGTCGTGCAGACCGCTGCGACCACCGTAAGCCGAGAGGAAAACGAGAAGTAGATGGCGGCGGCCGCCCAGCGCTGATCGAGGACGCGTTTCCGCGGAAACGCTGAGCGCAAACGTGCGGTGGCGATACTCAGGCGGTGGTCGCCAAGACCCAGTGTGTGTGTGTGTGGAGCTTCAGAAGGTGCTTGGTCGCTGCCACCCTTAAACCCACCGGACACTAGCCGGGGCGATCTTCGGTGACGGCCGCGCGGGCGAGTGCCGCGCTGGCACGCGCCCCCATCGCGTCGAATCGCAGGGCGACGTCTGCGGCGATCTCGACTCTAGTGCTGCGTTCCGACAGGAGCGCGAAGTCGAGCTCAAGGCGCCGCGGTGTAGCACTCCCCGTGCGCGGTCAGCGCGGCGACGGCCGCACGGGCGCGCGCCCGCGCAGCCTCCGGGTCATTCGCGGCGAGCCGGGCCGCGGCCGCCCAGTTGGCGATCGAGCCGAGTGCCGGGGCGCACGAGTCCTGCGCGAGCCGCTGGGCGTCGGTGACCGTGCGATCCAGCTTGTCTTCGCGGCGACTCAGGGCGAGGACAGGCAGCCAGGCGCGGAGGTAGAGAATCGACGCCGTCGAGTCGTGCCCGTCTGGCTGAATGCGCTGCAGGCGTGTCCGGGTTGCGTCGACCCCGATCACGGGCCGAAGCAGCTCGGCAATGAAGTAGTCGTAGATCGACTGTCGATCAGGCGGGCGTACGCGGTTCATGAGCTCGAGCGCGGCGGTGGATGCGTCGGCCTGCAGCGTCTCGTGCAGCCACAGAACCCGTCCGGCGACGCCGACGATCGCGCCGAGGCACGTCTGCCCGGCGCCGGCATCTTCAAGTGCGCTCTCCAGTACGCGATCCGTTGCCTCGCCAAGTTCAGCGAAACGGCCCGCGGGGGCCAGGCAGAACGTCTGCGCCAGCGCGCTATGGAGCGCCCGATGCGGGCTTAGCCGCGGAGCCTCAAGCATCGCTTCCTGGGCGACCTCCGCTGCGCGGTCGAACCGGCCCGCCCAGCCGAAACAGATCGCGGCGGTCACCTTGCTCTCGTGCGCCTCGACCCGGTCGGATGATCCGGCGCTGGCGCGGATCAGACGTTCGCCCATAGTGCCGGCTTCGCAGAATCCCTCCTCGGAGACAAGCCAACTGAGTCCCTCGAGCGCAGCCGCCAGCAGCTCGGGAGAGTCGATCGACTCGCCGATCGCGATGGCGCGCTTCGCGTCCCGCTTGGCGGCGGCGAGATCTCCGCGTCCGGTCCACCGGCGCAGCCCCCAGGCCCGCCCGAGGAGCAACGCCCCACCTTCGAACGTGCCCGAGCGGTCCCCCTCGGAAGCGAGCCCTTCTTCGACGAGCTTGACGGCTTGCGCCTGCCAGCTCTCACCCGCGAATGCTCCGCGATAGCGAACGCACAACAGAATCGCGCGCCCGCGCAACTTCGACAGCGTGCCACGGTCATCGAGCGCACCAGCGATATCGATCGCGGCCATGTAGGCGGACAGCGCTTCGGCGCCATGCAGCGCCGCATGATGCGTTCGGGCCCGAAGCTCGAGCGCCCCGAGACGCTCACGATCGGTAACGGCCAGCGTCTCGGCTCGTTCGGCAAATCTGAGCGCCTGGCGCGGGAACATGCGCTTGCGCGCGCCGTGGCCGGCCTCGATCAGCGCCTGCACCGCCTTGGCGCGGAGTTCCTCGTGCTCCGGCGAGCCCTCGGGCCATGCCAGCGCGGCGTCGCCGGCTGCCGACGCGGCCTCAAAATGATGCGCCAACAGGTCGACGAACTCCTCTCGACGGTCGCCCTCGAGGTGTTCCAACCAGCGACCGGCGGCGGCGTGTGACCGGCAGCGTCGCCCTCGGGGAATCGATCGGTACGCCACCTCGCGGACCAGACCGTGGCGGAACGAGAGCTCCGTTTCGCCCGGCAGCGACGATCGGGGCCGGGTGACGACCAGCCCCCGGCTCTCCAGCGCCCCAAGCGTCTCGTTGAGGTCAGGCCGGGGATCGATCGACTCCAGAGTCGTTGGCCAGAACACCCGTCCCACGACGGCCGCGTCCTGGAGCACCTGCTTCTCCCGGGTCGGCAGAGCGTCCACCCGCGCAGCGAGCAGAGCGCGCACCGTGTTCGGAATCGTTACTCGTTCTCCGTTCGCCGTGAACACCTGTCTTGCAAGCTCCTCGGCGAACAGCGGGTTTCCCTCGGCGGTGGCGACGACCTGCTCCGCGAGTTCGGAACGAGCGTGGGGGAGGAGCGCGGCGACTAGCGAGCGGGACTGTCTCTCGGTCAGCGGCTCGAGACCGATCTGCGAGATCCCGGGGCCGGTCGTCCACCCGACATGCTCCTCGATGAACTCGGGCCGGGCGCTCACGACCAGCAGCAGCGGCCCTGCGGACCGAGCGAGCATCAGCTGCACCATCTGCAGGAGCGGTTCCTCCGCCCAGTGCGCATCCTCGATTACGACGATCACGGGGCCAGCCGTGGTCAGCCCGGTCAAGAACGCCGGCCAGGCAAGCGCAACCTCATCCGCCACGGAGCCGGGCGAGACCCGCCCCAGCGGATTGTCGGGGACCGTGATCCCGGATGAGATGGCCAGCGCTGCGATCACGCGGTCGGCGTCCGCCGGATCAACGACTTCGGTCACTCGATCCCGCAGCTTCGAGACCGCAGTCGCGGCCGGGTCGCCGAGCTCGATCCCAGTGGCAGCCCAGAGGACCTCGCGCAACGCCCAGTACGTGATCCCCTCGCCATACGAGAGACAGCGACCGCGGTACACGGAAGGAGCGGACGACGACACGATGCGAGCGACGGACTCGTCGATCAGGCGAGTCTTTCCCACGCCGGCTTGACCGAGGAGGACGGCCAGCCGCGGCCGCTGTTCCTCCACGACGCTCTCGTACATGCTCTCGAGCGAGGCGAGCTCGTGGACCCGACCGACCAAAGCCGTGTCAGTCGCTTGCTCCCGACCAGCGCCGACTTGCTGCCCGACCGCTCTCACCAACCACGTCGGGTCGCCGTCGTGCGCCTCGTAGTCACCGACGCCCGGCGTCGCCTCCACGGTCGAACCGTCGACCGCCACGGCACCGTCGGGCGCGCGCCGCGCGATCCGGACGGCCTCGCGAACCGGCCGGCCGATCGCGGTCGCCGCGCCCGGCTCGGTGACGGTGACCAGCACCTCGCCGGTGGCGACTCCGGCCCGCGCAACGAGCCCGGCATCACGCAGGCTGATCGCCGCCCGTACAGCACGTTCGGCGTCGTCTTCGTGCGACACCGATGCGCCGAACAACGCGACGACATCACCCTCGGCCGACGTTTCGATCGTCGCCCCAAACCGTTCCAGCTCTCCATACAAGCGCTCGTGCGCCTGGGCTGTCGCCGCGCGGAGATCCTCGGGATCGCTGTCGCCGACAACGCCGCCGAGCTCTGCCGCCAGGACCGTGATGACCTTGCGCTCCTCGCGCTCCGGCGGCCGCGGCGCCGCCGAGTGCTCGTGAACCGGCGCCTCGGTCGCCAGCGCATCGGCTGAGGGCGCCGCAGCTGCGGCCACATCGGCCGCCTCGCCTCCCGTGAGAAGCTTCGCGTGCATCGCTCGGATCGCCGCGCCGGGGGTGATCCCCAACTCGTCTCGGAGTCGCACCCGCAGCTGTTCGTAGACCTGCGGCGCCGCGGCGATCTCCCCGCGAGCCGCCAGCACCTCCATCAAAAGCTGATAGCCGCGCTCTCGTAGCGGCTCGGCGCAGATCAGCTCCCGGGCGGCCGCCTCGGCGGCGCCGAGCTGGCGACCGGCGAGGACCAGGCCGGCCCTGGCGACCAATTCGAGCCCGCGAAGCCGAAGCTCTTCTGCCTGGCGGCGGCGGTCGAGTACCCACTCGCCGGCGTGTCCGGGCAGGAACTCCCCGGCGAGCAACTCGCACGCGCCTCGGGCTTGATCGAGCGCCCGCCTGGCATCGCCGGCACCAATCGAGTTCTCCGCCTGGTGAATCGCCGCCTCCGCGACCTCCAGGTCGATCGTCGCATCTGCCGGCAGCACAAGCACGACTTCCCGCCTGCCCTCCAGCGCGCCCGGCCCGAGCACCCTCCGCAGCTTCGAGAGCAACGCGCCGAGCACGTCCTCCGGACTCGCAGGCGGACCCGAGGGCCACAACATGTCGATCAGCTCGTCGCGGCTCACGGCTCGGCTTCGATTGCACGCGAGGTAGGCGAACACGAGCCGGCCTTGGCGGCCCGGCAACGCAGTCGTGAGGTTGCGCCCGTGCAGGCGTACCTCGAGCCGCCCGCACAGCGTGATCGCAGGTTCGTCGACCGACGTCACCCACGCAACGGTACGCCCGCGGCGACAGGCGGGCAAGCGCTGGCCGCAGGGTTTCCACAGGCTTTCGACAGGCCCCGAAATCGACCATGCGGTCCGTGGCTCCAAGCAAGGCTCTTCCACGACACGGGGACACGCATGAGACCGCACGCAATCGCCCGCACCAATCGCATTACGTCCCGCCCGATTCGGCTTCGGTCGCCACGCCCGGCCCAGGGATCCGAGAGGGCCGGCGGGTCGTACGGCCGGAGACTCCGGGGGTGGCGCGTTGTGCTTACTCTCCTGTTCGGCTCGCTGGTGGCGAGCGTGGGCTCAGGAGCCCTGCTTACCAGTGTCGCCGACGCCGCGTCGGCCGCGCAGATAGCGATCACCGCCGACAACCCACCGCCTCCGGCGGTCCCGACCGGGCAGGCGTCGACGTACACGATCAACTTCACCTGCTCGGCCGTGGTCGGCTCGAGCTGTGGGGCGAATCCGACGATCACGATGCCGCTCGATGAGACCTCGAGCAACCCGGCGACGCCTCCGATCGGCACCTGGTCCTACAGCAGCTCGAGCACGATCTCCGGGCTCATCGCGAGCGCCAAGGTGGTCGGCGGCAACTACGTGATCACGCTGAACGAGTCGGCGCTCCACCCCGGCGATTCGGACACGATCAACCTCAGCGTCACGCCGCCGAACAACATCACGCCGGACGCCACGAGCTGGTCACTGACCCCATCGTTCTCGACCGCTGACATCCCAACAGTCACGGCAGCCGCGCCAGCCATCGGTCAGGCCACCTCGTCGGCGAAGCTCGCGGTCTCCAAGAACACGAACGACGGCGGGGCGGTGTACGTCGCCGGCAACAACGTGATCTATACGATCACGGCGCGCTGTAATCCGGGCGGGGCGACCGGGAACCTGTACCTCCAGCAGGGAAGCCTCGTCGACACGCTGCCGGCCGGGCTGACGTTCGTGTCCGCCACGCCAGCGCCGACGAGCGTGGCCGGCGGCACGGTCACATGGAACTACCCGACGGCCGGATCGCTCCCGAGCGGCTGTGCGGCCGGTGCGTCAGGGTCGACCACGTACACGCTGACCGCGCTCCTGAACGCTTCGACTCCGAACAACACACAGCTCACGAACGGGGTCACGTTCACGGGGACGCCGATCGGCACCTCGACGCCGCTGTCGACGACGGCCACGCGGTCGATCACCGCGATCACGACCTCTCCGGGCAACGCGGGCAACTTCCTCGGCAAGACGGGCCGCGGCCCGATCGACATCGCCGGATTCGGCTACGACGCCACCTATGCCGGGCACTGGATCACGCCGATCAACCCGCGGCCGAGCTCAAACCCGGGTGCCGCGGAGGCCGAGTACACCGTCTCCGTCTCGTTCCCAGCGTCGCGAGCGTTCCAGACCGACCTCGCCGATCCGGTGCCGTGTCTCGACAGCCGGTCCGGCGTCGTGTACTCGTCGAACACCCCGTCGGGGGCCATCAACGGATCCAGTTCGATCGACAACCTCTGCCAGCATCCGGCATTCGACCCGACCGTCGTCGCCGTGAACTCAGCGAGCCTCGCCGCCGCGGTGAACGGCGGGTGGAGGCCGATCGGGATCCGGCCGGACGGCTCGACGTTCCCGCTCACGCTGAACGGCTCGCCGGCGTCCACCACGTACTTCGAGGTTCCCAGCGCGGAGATCGGTCGAGTCGCAGCCATCGAGCTGCCCCGCGACGCGAACCTCACCGATGTCTCGATGTCGATGAACGTGTGGGGTTACGGCGACGCGTCGCTGCCGTCTGGCTCCGACATGCACGACATCGCCACCGCGACCGCCTATCCCGTCACCGGCGGCGCCCCGACCACGCGCAGCCGGAGCGCCGACCTGTACATCGAACCGAACGAGCCGCAACTCGGTGTTTTCAAGTCGTTCGGGACACTCGGCGCCGCGCCGGGCGGCACGACCGCCGTGACACTTCAGGGCAGCATCTCGACCCCTGCGCCACTCAGCGGCAACGTCGTGCTCACTGACCTGCTGCCCTACGGACTCAGCTGGCACAACCCGGTCGCGAGCGCCGGGTTCTCGGTGACGAAGGCCCAGGGCGGAGCTGCCACGACGGTCACGGGCACGATCGCCGACATCCACAACTTCGACAACACGGGGCGCGAGCTGATCCGCGTGACCTTCCCGGCGAGCGCGTTCACGTCCGGCTTCTACACGATCACACCACCGGCGAACTTCGTCGACCTGACGGTCCCGTCCGGGGCAACGACGTACAACAACACCGACCAGCTATTCGTCCAGGGAATCGCGGACAACACGCGGCCCGTCTGCGGGCCGGGCACGACCTCGACCCCGTCGACTTTCGAATCGAGCGACCCGATGGACCTCGACGGCGACGGCGCGACGAACGAGAACTACTGCCAGTGGGCGGCGTCGCTGACCGTGCCCCCGAGCGGAGGGCCGGCCTTCGGGCTCGTCAAGAGCGTCCAGGGGAATCTCGACTCGGCGCCGAAGTACTCGCCGGGTATCGGCAACGCCTCGCCGGGAGGCTCGGGTACGTACACGCTGACCTGGACGAACACGGGCGGCAAGAACCTCACCAACCCGGTCGTCTACGACGTTCTGCCGTACGTCGGCGACACGGGCGTCAGCCAGGGCCAGGCCGGTGTCGCGCGCGGCAGTCAGTTCGCCCCGATCTTCGCCGGCATCTCAAGCTCGCTCCCCTCCGGTGTGACGGTCGCGTACTCGCACTCCGGCAATCCGTGTCGACCCGAGGTGTATCCGAACGCGGCCAACTCGGGCTGCGTCAACGACTGGACGACGGCCGCGCCGACCTCGCTGAGCCTCGTCAAGGCGCTGCGGTTCACCGCGACCGGTACGTACACGCCAGCGCAGTCGTTCGGAGTGAACTTCACCGTGCAGGTGCCGGCCGGATACGTCAACACGGTCGCTTGGAACAGCGCCGCGAGCGATGCGAGCTACAACGGCACCCCGCTGCTCCCCGCCGAGCCGCCCAAGGTCGGACTGACGGCGGCGGCCCCTCCGGTGACGCCGACGCTGTCGACGACCGCCTCATCCTCGGATGTCGCGCCGGGCGGTTCGTTCAGCGATTCGCTCCTCGTCGGCAACACCGGCGGGGCGAGCGGGACGCTGGACTGGAAGCTCGTCGGGCCGGTGGCCCCGACCTCGGGCGGCACGTGCTCGGGTCTGGATTGGTCCTCGGCGGCGACCGTCGACAGTGGCACCATCTCCGTCGGCGGCGACGGGACGTACACGACGCCGTCCTCGGCGCCCACGGAAACAGGGTGCTACAGCTACGTGGAGCAACTGACCGGCGCGGTCTTCGCAGGCCCGGCGACGAGCCCGGCCGGCAGCGCCGGCGAGACCGTGCTGTTGGCGGAACCGGCTGCTCCGGCCCCGCCGGCGGCACCGGCCCCGCCCCCGGCCCCAGCATCGGGGAACGGGAATGCCGGCACGCCGGACCCGATCAGCCAGTCGATCCCAGCAACTCCCCCGGCTCCGGCGCAGGGCGCTCGAATCATGATCGTCAAAAGCGTCAACGACAAGGTCATCGCTCTTGGCAAGCCGCTGACGTACACGTTGACGATCACGAACCTCGGACCCGCGACGGCGACCGGCCTCACGGTCGCTGACACCCCCGCCTCGAAGATGCGATTCGTCTCGGTGAGCACTGCGAGCGGCACCTGCGTGCAGCATCTCCCGATGACGTGCGAACTCGCTCCGCTCGCGGCGGGAGCACGAGCGATGATCACCGTCCGAGCGATGCCGACCGTCGCAGGAACGGCCGTCAACCACGCACACGTGACGAGCTCGCAGACCACGATGGCGGCCGACGCGGTCACGTCCGCGACGGCGACCGCGCGCGTCCTCGCCGCCTTGAAGGTGACCAAGACCGCATCGGTGCGCACCGTCGACGCGGGCGGCCAGCTGCGCTACACGATCCGGGTCGACAACCCGACTCCCGCAACCGTGCGTGGCGCCAGGATCTGCGACGCGCTCCCGGCCGGACTCGGGTTCGTGTCCGGGAGCGTGAAGACGCACCTGCGCGATGGCCGTCTGTGCTGGACCATCGCATCGCTCGCTCCGCACGCTCACAAGGTGTTCACGATGACCATGTACGCGCTGCGCGGGGCGGCCGGAGAGATCACCAACACTGTGACGATCACGGGCCCTGAGATCGAGAGCGAGCATGCCAGCGCTCGCGTCCTGGTGACCGCAGCGCCGTTGGTCGAGACGGGGGTGACAGGGTGACCGGCCGCGGTGGCAAGCTGATGCGGGTCGCGCGGCAGCTCATGGTCGTGGCGACGGTGTTGGCGTCGCTGTCGGCGCCGGCAACTGCGGGCGCCGCGGAAGTGGCGGATGCCGCCGGGCCGCCGTCGATCGCCGCGCCGTCCCGAGCACACGGGGCGATGATCGCTCGCATCGTCGTGCCCGCCGAGGCGCGCTCCCGGCCGGGCCGCGGCCAGAACGTATGGCTGGCCGGCACCGCGACTAGCTGGTCGGGCGAGCCGCAGTCACTATTGGTGCTCGGCTCGGCCATCTATCGCAGCAGGGAGTGGGTGCGGCTGCTGCTCCCGATCCGCCCCGACGGCACGACCGGCTGGATCCCACGCAACAACGTCGTCCTGACGACCACGCGGTACTGGATCACCGTCGACAAGGGCGCGCGTACGGTCACGATCTACTACCGCGGCAAGGAGGTCCTGCGCTTCCTGGCGGTCATCGGAAAGCCCGCCACGCCCACCCCGGACGGGCTAGCGGCGATCTGGGAACGCGACCCCCAACCGGACCCGCAGGGATTCCTCGGCCCATGGGCGATGCCGCTGACCGTCCTGTCGAACGCGCTTTAAAACTTCGGCGGCGGTCCAGGACGGATCGCGATCCACGGCCGCGACGGCGCGAGCCTCAACGACCCGCTCGGCTCGGCCGCATCCCACGGCTGCATCCGGATCGACAACGACGAGATCGATTGGATGGCCGCACACATCCACCCCGGAACACCCGTCGAAATCACAGGCTGAGCGCAGTAGCACCGACGTTCGACGCTCGAGCCCGCAACCGCTCACACGTAGCCGGCATCTCGGGTGGCCACTTGCGTGGTTACCACTGCCGGCGCGACAAAATATCGGAAGGAGGCCAAGAAGCGGCCTGGAAGGTCGAAGGCCCAGCGTGGGGCCGTGAGTCCCGAGCAAGTCAGGAGCGCCGACGCCAGGCGAATCAATGTGCTTGTCAGAACGCGAAGGGAGGGCTGCGGTCACGCCGGACGCGTCGGTGCCGGCACACGCCTGGCCGCTATCGCGGAACGGTTTCGGTTCGGAGGGGTGTGGCGGTCCCGAATGCGGGCACGAACACCGTGGCGTACGGCTCGTCTACCGTCCGTGTCTGGGCATCATCAGGTTGCTTCTCGTATCGCGGCGATGGCCCTGGACTCAGGTCCGGGCTGAGGCGGGGTCTTGTGAGCAACGGCCACAGACGGTCCGGCGCCCGCCGTCCGGGGCGGCATCTGAGCTGCCGCGTACGCGTCGAGCTCGTCGAGCGTCTCGGTCTTGAGCAGCGCCTGGGCCAGCGTCTCGAGTCGATCCCGGTGCTGGGTGAGCGCGGCAGTCACGTCCAGGTGAGCGGTGTCGATGAGCCGGCGTACCTCCTCGTCGAGGACGCGCTGGGTGGCCTCGGAGCTTTCGCCGCCGGTGCCGAACAGGGATCCGCGTCCGTCAGAGGGGAGGACCCTGACAAATCCGATCGCGTCGCTCATACCCCAGCGACCGACCATCTGGCGCGCGATCATGGTGACCTGGTCGATATCGGACTCGGCTCCGGTGCTGATCGTGCCGAACACCGTCTCCTCCGCCACCCGGCCGCCAAGTGCCACCTTGATCTTGGCGAGCAGGTCCTCGCGGGTGTATGAGACCTGGTCGTCATCCGGCGCCGAGAGAGTGACGCCGAGGGCGGCGCCGCGCGGGATGATCGAGACCTTGCGCACCGGGTCGGCGCCGGGGGTGAGCATTCCGACCAATGCGTGGCCGGCCTCGTGATAGGCGGTCCGCTCGCGGTCGGCAGCTGACAGGACGATCCCGCGTGGAGCGCCGAGCAGGATCTTTTCCAGCGAGTCGCTGAAGTCAGACATCTGGACAGTGCGGTGGTTGCGGCGGGCGGCGAGCAATGCCGCCTCGTTAGCAAGGTTGGCCAGGTCGGCGCCGACCATGCCGGGGGTCGTGCCCGCGAGCGCTTCCAGATCGACGCTGGCGGCCAGCGGGATGGACCGAGTGTGGACCTCGAGGATCTGCCGCCGTCCGACTCGGTCCGGTGGCTGAACGGCGACCCGGCGATCGAAACGTCCTGGTCTGAGCAGCGCTGGATCGAGGATCTCGCCCCGGTTGGTCGCGGCCAGCACAACGACCGCCTCGACCGACTCGAATCCGTCCATCTCGGTGAGGATCTGGTTGAGGGTCTGCTCGCGCTCGTCGTTGGAGCCGGCGATCGAAACCGACCCCTGACGGGAGCGACCGATCGCATCGAGCTCGTCGATGAAGATGATCGACGGCGCGGCCTCCTTGGCCTTGCCAAACAGATCCCGGACCCGCGACGCCCCCACGCCGACGATCGCCTCGATGAACTCCGAGGCCGAAATCGAGAAGAACGCCGCGTGTGCCTCTCCGGCGACGGCGCGCGCCAGCAGCGTCTTGCCCGTCCCCGGCGCGCCTGACAGCAGCACGCCATGCGGCATGCGTCCCCCGAGTCGCCCGTACCGCTCGGGGTTGCGCAGGAAGTCGACGATCTCCGTCAGCTCCGACTTGGCCTCGTCGATCCCGGCCACGTCAGCGAACGTGATCCTGATCGTCGCCGGGTCAATCCGTCGCGCCTTAGAGCGCCCGAAGTTGCCCAGCGCCCCCATGCCGCCGCTCTTGGCGGCCCTACGTGCGAACAGCACGAACAGTCCGACGATCAGGAGCGTCGGCCCGAACCCGAGCAATATGGACTCGATCAGAGGCGTAGTCTGGGTCGTCGACTGCGCGTTGACCTGGACCCCTTCGGACCTGAGCAGCGACACCAGCTGGTCGTTGTTCCAGAAGCTCGGAACCTCGGTCGCGAATAGGGTCGTCGGAGTGGCCCTGGCGTCGGAGGACGGGTAGCGCACAGCCGACTTGAACGTTCCTTGGATCGTGTCGCCCTTGGACGCAATCGAGGACACTTGGCCGGACTGGACCTCGGACAGGAAATACGGACTGAACGGCACCCTCACCCGCTGCTGGCCGCCGGGTGAGAACAGGTACACCGACGCCAGGTTGAAGGCCAGCAGCGCGACCACGAACAAGACGAAGCCGCGAGACCGGTGCGGCGCCCTCGTCGGCGGCGGATCGGGCGCCCCCCGCCCGTCGGGGCTGGGGGCAACTCGCCAGCCGCGGTCGTCACGCGGCATCGGCTTTCGGGGGTCCGGCCCTGATCGTGCCTTCCCAGACATCAATCCGGCTGCCGCAGGAGGCGCCGCATCGCTCAGCGCTCCTGTGCGCTCGAGCCAGAGTCGCCCGACGCGGCGGGATCGTCGCGGCTCACGGTTGGGTAAGCGCCGACCATGTACTTGTCGCCGCGAAGGGCGCTCATCACCTTGGCGCTGGCGATCCTGACCGGGTTTCGTCGTCCTTTGGGCTCGTCTCGCTTCTCGGTTGCCGCGGCCAGCGCAGCTGCGCCGTCGCTGACGTGAACGGGGCCAGGGATGATCCCGGGCGCCGGCGATCGGTCAGGCTGGTTGATGGGGGTCATGAGGGAACCAGCTCTCCATTCGTAGAACCTTTTGTCGGGTCTGGGGTGGCTGGGAGATCGCTGGCAGCTTTGGTTTCGCGAGCCAGGAACGCGCCGAGCTCCCCGATCGTGCTCATCAAAGGGGCCGGGAAGACGACGGTCGAGTTCTTGTCGACCGCGACCTCGACCAGGGTCTGGAGGTTGCGCAGCTGGAGCGCCAGCGGGTGGGCCATCATCACGTCAGAGGCGTTCGCCAGCTCTCCGGCTGCGAGCGCTTCGCCCTGCGCGGCGATGATCTTGGCGCGCTTCTCGCGCTCGGCCTCGGCCTGGCGGGCCATCGCGCGCTTCATGCTGTCGGGCAGCTGGATGTCTCTGAGCTCGACGACCGTGACCTTGACTCCCCACTCCTCGGTCTGCACATCGAGGATCTCGCGAATGTTCTGATTGATCGCTTCAGTCTCGGACAGCGTCTCATCGAGCGTGTGACGTCCTACCACGGCGCGAAGCGTGGTCTGCGCGATCTGGTTGATCGCCGCTCCGACATTCTCGATCGCGACCACCGACCGGATGGGATCGTCCACCCGGTAGTAGGCCACCGCCGAGACGTCGATGCTGACGTTGTCCTTGGTGATGATTCCCTGCGACTGGATCGGCATCGTGACGATCCGCAACGACACGCGATGTATGCGCTCCACGAACGGCATGATCAAAATCAGACCTGGTCCGCGTGCCTCCCCGGCGATCTTCCCGAGCTTGAACACCACTGCGCGTTCGTACTGCTTGATGACGAAGAAAGCGATCATGGTCTTGCCTTTCTGGGCGGGCCGATGTGGACCGCCGTCATCCCCAGGCGGGCGTCTCGGCGGAGCGGCGCGCGCTGGTGATCGGACCCTCCTCGGTGCCCTGGCCGGCGGCCAGTTCGATCAGCAGGCGGCACGAACTGGGCGGCCGGTGTGGGGTGATGCATGGACTGGACTCCTACGGTCTGGGTATCGCGCAGTAACCGTTAGGTCTCGCGGATGCCGGCCGATTTCTGGAGCCGGAAGAACTTGGCCGCCGAAGGTTGGGGCGAACCTGTTACTCATAATACTCCGGGCAACCGACCGGCACTAACGGCTGTGCGAGCCGAGCGAGACTTAGAATCGGGTCGTGGATCCGCTCACGGATAGCAGCGACCATCTCCGTGTCCTGATCGCCAATGAGCGAAAGGACCGACTCGCGCTCATCCGCCGCGATCGTCGTCGCCCTCGGCCACGAGGTGATTGCGCCCGAGATCGATTTCGAGGACGTCGGAGCCGTTACCGCGCGGCAACGACCCGACGTCGCGCTGGTCGGGCTCGGCGAGAACTCCGGTCGGCGTCACCTGCACGCTATGCGACGCCGACAAGGCGGCGGCGAATCTGCGAAAGACGCTTGTTCGCGGCTCGTCCGACCCGAAAGTCCGTGATCTCGGGCGGATTGGCGTGTAGGCGTTCGGGAAAGGGCACGTTAGGGTCGAGCTGGCGCGCAGCCCCCGCGGCCAATACGTGCCATTCGTGGACCGTCTGCGCCGGCGGATGACCCCAAGTCCGCGCTTCGAGCGACCACTTTCCCTCGACCACGCCCCGCTTCAGGAACAAGCCAGAGTAGTGATCAAGTCGCGCAAGGCCAGGGCTGTCGTGGGGCGGAAGCAACATTGGGCGCACGCGCGTGGACATGTCCAACGTTCGCGCGAGCAACGCGAGGTCGCGGTTGCTCATCGCTGTGGCGAACGGAACCTCGAAGAGCGTCATCGCGCCACGTTCCGCCGAGCTGGGGCCCTGAGCGGACAGGGGCGTAGGTTCAACGCTCGGCGGCGGTCGGCGAGCCGCGGAACCGACTGAGTCGCGGTCGCCCCTCGCTGCTGTCGGCTTGGTCGCAATGCTCACTGGTCGCCTCCTGTGGATGGAGCCGTGTGCACGGACGTCATGGAGCGCTGCGGCGAGCGCGGGACGCTCGCGTGCGCCGGTGGAATTCTCCGTCGGCGAGTCGGCCAAGCACCCAACGCGGGGATCGCTGCCAACAAGGCGTAAGGACAGCTTCGAGGTCCTCTCACCGACATACGACGAGAATAGCATGAAAGAAAAGTCTAGATATAATAAGCATGCGTTGATGGCGGAAGGCTCCTCATCCGGCTGGGCTTTCTTGACGAACCATGCCCGCGTTCTGATTTGCATCGCGCATGATCCAGGTGTCCGCCTGCGCGACATCGGCGAACACCTCGGAATCACCGAGCGGGCCGCTCACCGCATCGTCACGGAGCTGGCCGCCGCGGGCTACATCTCCCGCGAACGAAACGGCCGGCGCAACCACTACACGATTAACGCCCATCTCCCGCTCCCCGACGCGATCGCTCGCGAACAAAGCATCGGCGAGCTGCTCGCGATCCTGACTGCAACAGACGCCTCCGAGCGGCCGGCTCCTCGTACCTAGCGCGTAGCCCGGACGGTTGGTCGGGAGGATCGACCGCCGCGCAATGGGCTCCGCACGAGCTTCACGTCGGTCCACTAAGGCCACGCAGATCGCGGGTGTATGGTGGCGGAATCGGTCATGACCTGGCTCGAGGACAATGATGTGCGGGCGGCGGACCGTTTCGCCCGGGCGCTGTTCGGAGCCCCCACTGTTGCCGAGCTGCGACGCCGCGCGCTGTCGGGCCTTGCGGAGCTCGTGCCCGCAGACGTGCTCATGTGGGATCGGGTCGACCTTGGCACCGGAGTCGTGCGGCACGAGGCAATCCCTGCTGATGCCGAGCCGCCGGGTGCGTTCGCGGCGATCGTGGGCGATGCGTCGGGTCATCCATTGCTGTCGGCGCATGCCGCCCGACGGCGTCAGGCGCTGCGCTTGTCGGAGGCCGCCGCTCCCCGCCGTCTGCTCCACAGCGAACTCTATGGCGATCTGCTCCACCCGTCGGGCGTCGAGTACGCCATCGCGATCGGCGTTCGCGCGGAGCATGGTGAGATCGTGGTCGCGGGGCTCGGCCGGACAGAGCGCCAGTTCTCAGAGCGCGATCGCGAGCTGCTCGATCTCGTGCGGCCCGCCCTCGAGGCCGCGCTGCAGGAGGCCGGGGCCCGCGAGCGGCTCGTTCGCTCGCTCGCCGTCGACCCGCCGCCGGGCACGGCCGTCGTACTGCTCGATGACTACGGTGAGATCGAGCACTCGAGTTTCGACGCCGAGCGCTGGCTGGCCGAGCATTTCGAACCGGCCGAGCACGCCGGCTGGCTGCCCGCGGCCGTCGCCGCGTGGCTCGCCGTGCCGCCGCGTCCGCCGCTCGTCAGCGTCCGGGACGGGCGACGTCTCACCGTCCAGTTGCTGCCTGGCGATCCGCACGCGCTGCTGCTGGAGGAAGAGGTAGCGAGCTTCCGTCCCGGCGCACTCGTTCGCCTTGGTCTGACTTCGCGCGAGACGGAGGTGCTGTGTGCCGCGCGGGCGATCGAGGAGGAGGCGGACATCGCGTGGGAGCTATGCCTCAGCCTGCACGCGGTCCGAGACCGGCTCGCGCACCTGGAAGCCAAGCTCGGCGTATACACCGCGGCCGACGCCGTCTCCCGGGCGCTCCGTGAGAGCAGCTAGGCAACCGGCCTCCGCTCGACCCTCCCATCTTGGGGCGCGTTGACGGTCCTAAGATTGATAGCGGCCAGACAGTGTGGGCAGACGAGGAGGTTCAACGATGACCGAGGGCCAGCAGGACGCCAGTTGGAACGTCGCGGAGTGGCACGGCAAGATGCTGGTCGATCGTGAGGGCGAGAAGATCGGCAAGCTGCAGGACGTCTACGTCGATGTCGAGAACGACGAGCCGCAGTTCGCGACCGTCAAGGAGGGTTTCATCGGCCGCCACTTGACCTTTGTGCCGCTGGGCGGGATCACGGTCGGTCCCGATGACCTGCAGGTAGCGGTGACCAAGCAGCAAGTCAAGTCCGCGCCGAACATCGAACAGCACGGCGACGAGCTGTCGCAGGCCGACGAGTCGGCGCTATACCACCATTACGAGCTCAACTACACCCCACCTGACACCGAGAGCGGGCGCCGGCTCGCCCGCCGCTGACCCTCAGCGCCACGACAGAGCGGCGACCGCCGCGCCCTTGAGCAGACCGAGCCGAACGCGGGCTCAACGCCTTACCACCAGCCGACAGGCGCCAAGATCCGCCTCGCCGTACGTACAGCCGGTGAGACCCTCAGCACGCCGCAGACCTCGGATGATCTTGCCGTAGAACTCGCTCTCGTCGCCGCTCTTCACCTCCCCATCGTCGCGCTTTCTTGGTGGTTTCGCTAGGCCATCCGAGGGGGGAGGCTGCCACCACCCGGACGCGAGAGGCAGTGCGGCTGCGAGCCTCGGGCTGGGATGATGCCGCGCCGCTAGCGCCGCATCAGGCCGAGGTGGGCGTCACGGCCAGGATCGCCACGGCAGCGTCCGGGCTCGGGTTGAGCCGACCCGTAACGATCCGGTCGGTGATCGCCCAAGCGGCGTAGCACAGCGACCCAATCACGCTGGTGACTGTCAGCAAGACGCCGGCGGCGGCGGTCGCGGCAACGCCATGGTGCCCCAAGATCAGCACGGCTGCGGCGGGGCCGATGCTCGGTCCGATGGGAAGCTGGCCGACTGTGAACATCGCGATCAGCAGGGCCATCGCGTCAAAGACAGATACGTCTACGCCGATTGCGCGCAGCATCAGCCAGTTGCGCGCGACCTGTGCAGTGACCGCCAACAGCGCGAACGCGATCATGCGCCCGCGACCCTGGTTTCGCATAATCGCCAGGCCCGCCCAGAGTCCGGTTCGATGGCACTGCGACAGCCGCCGCAGAGCCGCCACGGCGCCGATCGTCGCGCCGACTGCGATCAAGGGGACCCACCAGGGGACGCCGAGCGGGGCAATCAGCGTGAACGAAAAGATCGCCGCGAGCGCGACTTCGACGGTGATGATCGGAACCTCGGCGGCCACCAGCGCGGGCACAGACGGAGCGTCCTGCGGCGCGAGACGGCGCAGCGACGCGATGCGCACGACTACCCCGACTGACCCGTTGACCAGGCTCGCCAGGTAGCCAATGCCGGCAGCGCGGAACAGCAGTCGGCGGGCGACCGTTCCGCCCGCGGCACGGACGCAAACGTTCCAGGCCTCGGTGCGAGCCAGCAGCGCGATGATCTGAAGCAGCACCGCCAGCCCCAGAAGCGAGATTGGAGCGCTTTGAAGCGCGGCGGTGAACTGACCGCGCCGGCCGGCGAGCACGAATCCAAGCACGGCAGCGACTGCGAGAGCCCCCAGGATGCTCAGCATGATTCGCCGGCGAAGCAACCTCGGCCTGATGCGACGTTGATCAGCTTCGATGCAGCCGACGCCCAGTGGGTGAATCTCGAGCGACAAACGGACTCCGCGTACGTTGCGGTTCCGGAGAATCAGATTGGCGCTGTCACTCGCAGGCGCCCGCGTCAGGCTGGTGCTCCCTGCCATCTAGCCTACCAGCGCCTGGAAGCGTTGGTGATCGTCTATCAGTTGACGCGGCGTAGTGCGGGGGCAACCAGCCCGCCTTCGCGCTGTGCGAGCAGCTTGGCGTGTTCGCCTGGCCTCAGTAGACGAATAACCGCCGGCGGCTGCCCACCGTTGCCCGTTTGACACAGCATCGCGACCTCGAAATGGATGAGGCGAGCGACCAGTACGGCTCACGTCGCCCCGTTGCGCGCGAGCCGCCCGTCCGGTGGATGCCTGCCGGGAGCCGCGGGATCCTCGCGCGTTCATATCGCGCGGTTGGGGCCACCAACGCCGCTGAGGTTCCCGTTGGTGCCCGGTCCCCCGTTTGGCGACGCTGTTGTGTGCACCGCGAGCCGGGTCAGTATGAGCAGCGCGCCCGGCGGGGGGCCGCAGCTGGTGACCCGCCCTTGAAGGCGGATCTCCGGGTTGGCGACCGTGCGTAGCTCGAGCGTGATCGACGGCTCGGCGCCTGCGAAGGCGAGCTCGACCAGTGCCGCCAGTTCGCGCCGGTCGCCATTGGTGCAGATCAGGAACTCCTCGAGCGGCGCATCGAGGCCGGCTGGCTCCTCGACCGACAGCGCCATCTCGGCATGGCGTGAGACCGCCTGGACCGCAAGCTGCCGATTAACGATCACAAACGGATCGTCGTGGTGCGGCTCTGCCCCCACGGGCGCCTTGAGAACCACCCCCACTTGACAGCGCATACACACCCGGTGGGCACGGACACGCCACGGACCCATCGGCGGATACCCACAATAGCTACAGAACGCGTGGCTCAGATCGGCGCGCGATGTGTGCGGCATGACCAACTCCCGTGGACGGGGCGGATGTTGTCGTCGCAACACCCTCACGTGCCGCCACTTGGCCGCCGCGAGCGCGCCTAGCTCCCTGCAGTGATGCCTGGCGGCCCCGCCCGCGGGCGGGGCGGCCACACCTCAAGGCGCTCGACACTACTCCGATCCTGACCGAATACAACCCCGCCGGCAAACTGGCTGATCGGTACGCTCGTCAGGCCGGACAGTCGAGATCCGATGCCTCCACGCGCACGCTCAAACGGCGAAGCCACCCAGCAACAGTGAGCAGCATGGCAAGCAGCGGCGCGCGAGAAGTCGAGACATGAGCGACCGGGCCCGGCGATCCGGCGTTCCGACCTCTCGCCGGCGGCAAGCTGCTCGCCGAGATCACCAACCGGATCGTCGCGTTGATGCGCGAGCACTATGGACGCGGTCCGATCAAAGCCAAGACCTACGTGCTCGACAACCTGATCGTTTGCGTGCTCTCAGACGGCTTCACTGCGATCGAACGCACGATGATGGAGGGCGGCGAACCAGAGCGCGTGCTCGAGATGCGCCGCGACTTCCAGCGCATGATGAAAGTCCGCTACAGCGAGATGATCGAAGAGCTCACCGGTCGCAAGGTGCTCGCGTTCCTCAGCCAAGCGCACGTAGAGCCCGATCTCACGGTCGAGATGTTCCTGTTGGACGCACCGGTGTCCGGTTTCGGCGCCCTCGAACTCGTTGACCCTTCCGCCGCCGAACCATAGGCCGCATCGGGCGGGATGGATGCCATAGGTGTCGCCAAAAGGCTTGGGGGGCAGCTTCGACTGGCGGCGCGCGGTTCGGCGCCGCCCGCTTCGAGGAGGCCCCAACGCTGGCTCCCGGATTTGCGGGCAAAGCGTGAACTGACGCGGGGTCGAATCCGCCCTAGGCCGTCGTCCGCTTGAGGCGCGTCACGCGCGCCGCGCGCTAACCCGCGCGCGGATAGAGCCGGCACGAGGTCCTCGGGGTCGTCCACCAAGACGAGCAGGTCCTCTACGGCGGTCAACGTCAGATTCATGACGATGTGGCGCACCCCACCGCGTTCGGTTCGAGGCCGTCGAGCACCTCGATGACCCGGGAGGGCGACCCTGAGGTCCGCGAGGTCGCTCACGGCGAGGGTGACCCTCGAGGACGTGTTCATCAGTCACGCTGACTTGATTAGATCCGGGCGGCAGGCGGAGCAGACGCTGGCTCGGGCGCTCGGTCCCGGCGGCCCGTTCCTGCGCCGCACCGGGTTGGGACAAGACGTCAATCGACGCCCTCGCGCCCGTCGCGCCAAGTGTTGACTGCCTCCGGGAGGTCGATTACCTCAGCCAGGCCGTCGTTGACCTTTGACCCGAGCCTTCGGTCGAGGAAGAACGCCTCGAGCATGATGTCCGGGTCGAGATGCGCCTGCGAGAGCAACGCGACGACGGTTCGTCCCGTGACCTGTTCGACTGTGTGCGTATAGCGCCCCGCCATCACGCGAGCGAATTCCGCGCGCAGGGCGAGCACACGCCCAGGTTCGCCTCCATCGACCATTGACTTCTCAAACGGCGTTAGGTGCTTCAACCGCACTACCACCACGATCATGTCGTTGATCGCATACGCGTTGACCTTGGTCGACTCGCGACCGTAGTGCTCGCGCTGCAAACCGGCCATCGAGCGGGAGATCGCCGCCAACTGCTGTCGGCCCGTCAACCCGGGCTCTGAGATGCTCATCCCAGCCTCGTTCCCAACTCTTCTCCTAGAGAAGACCACCGCTGGGCTGAGAGAGAGGGAGAGGCCCCACGAGGTGTGCTCCCTAAGCCTAGCGCCCCAGCACCAGTGCCCATCGAAGGGCTCGCCTTGCCGCCGGTCGCAGAGAGCGGTCAACGCCGGCGTTAGCCCGCTGAGCGCTCGACCCCTCTCTACGGCGATGACATAGTCGAACCCGCGCCAACGCGAGGCGAAGTGCGGCGCCCCGATCTTCGCCAGGCCCTCCTCGCGCACTCCGACCATCGCACTCGGATTTAGCCCGACATCTGTTACGTTGGGGAAGTCCATCGCGTTCCCTCAGGGGTTGGCGATCGTGCGCTCGCTCGGTCCTACTTGACCTCTCTGCCTCGCGAGCGCCCCCGCCTGAGAGGCATGTGAGGAGCGTCGATGGATGCGTTGAGCTCAACGCCCGCACTGAGGTTTCGTCGTCAGCCGTGGGGACGGGCGAGATCCGGCCATGCGCCGGATCTCTCGTTGGTCGCGTCCGGAGCACCGCTACGTGTCGCGATGCTCGCTCCGCCGTGGATCTCAATCCCCTCGCCGGGCTACGGTGGCGTTGAGTCGGTTGTGAGTAGCCTCACGGAGGCACTGGTCCGCCTGGGGCATGAGGTGACGCTCTTCTGCGCTCCGGGCTCTGTGTCGCGCGCCAGCGTGGTGACGCTGCTCGAGGAATCCCATGCTGACGAGATCGAGCGCTCGTTGTACGAGGTCGACCATGTCGGGCGAGCGTTCGATGCGATCGATAGCTCCACCGGTCGTGATCGATTCGACGTCGTTCACGACCACTGCGGGTTCACCGGGCTCGCGATGGCAAACCGCATAGAAACCCCGCTCGTGCACACGTTGCACGGACCGTTCACCCCGGAGACTGGGGCCTTCTACGCGCGGCATGGCCACAAGGGCACGCTCGTCGGCATCAGTCGTGCCCAGCTGTCATCGGCACCGCCCGGGTTGGGTCCGATCGCCTCGATCCCCAACCCGATCGATCTGCGCGCTTGGCCGCTGCACGAGCGCAAGGGCGACTACCTGCTGTGGATCGGGAGGATGACCCCGGAGAAGGGAGCACATCGCGCGATCGCAGCCGCGCGCGCGGTCGACGTACCGCTCATCTTGGCCGGCGTGATCCAGCCCGGTCAGCAGGCGTTCTTCGACCGTGAGATCGCGCCCCACATCGACGGCGACCGGGTCCAGTTCGTGGGCGAGGTCGGCGGCTCGGCCAAGCGCTCGCTGTTCGCGCGGGCTCGCGGCCTGCTGATGCCGATCCGCTGGAACGAGCCGTTCGGGATGGTGATGGTCGAGGCGCTCGCGTGCGGTACGCCGGTGATCGCGTTCCCCGAGGGCGCGGCGCGCGAGCTCGTCGTCGATGGGGAGACTGGCTTCCTCGTCCAAGACGAGCGCGGGATGAGCGAGGCGGTAGGGCGGCTGCAGCAGATCGCTGCGCGGGACTGCCGAGCCTGGGTGAGCCAGCATTGCGACGTCGACGTGGTCGCCGCCGCGTACGAACGTACCTTTCGAGCCGTGGCGCTCCCGGGCGCCGCGTGTGCATTCGCCGGTGTCTGAGCGGACCCTCAGTGTCCTGGACGGCAGCACGTTCGTCCTCGGGGATCGCCTCGGCGACGTGCGACCCGACGCGGGTCGTGAACACGGATTCTTCTCGGATGACACTCGTTTCATATCACGCTGGGTGCTTCGCCTCAACGAGAAGCCACTGCAGTTGCTAAGCCTCAATCAGAGTGCACATTTTGACGCTCAGTTTTTCCTGACACCGGGCGTCGGACCCGATGAAGAGGCACCGTGCTCGATCGTGCGCCACCGTCTCGTCGGCGATGTGTGGATCGAGCGAGTGATCGTAACGAACCACCTCCACGGGACCAGCCGCCTATGCCTGGCGCTCGATGTCGACACCGACTTCGCCGATCTGTTCGAGGTCAAGGACGGCCTCGTCGCCGAGCGAGACGTGACCTGCAGCCATGACGATACGTCCTTAACTCTGAGCTACGCGCGTGACGATTTCCGCCGGTCGGTCACCGTCGCGGCCAGCTCACCCGCAGTGGTCAGCCGCCTCGGCTTCGCCTACACCCTGATGCTCGCGCATGATGAGCAATGGTCGGTCGACTTTGCGGTTTCCCCGCACGCCGCCCAGCCCGGGATCACGTTCGCGCGGCGCGCCCCGCGAGGCAGCCTCGAGGGCCAGCAAAAGACGAGATCTGCCGAGCTCGAAGCGTGGCTCGCCGCCGCGCCGGCGTTGGAGGCCGAGGACCCAGCGCTCTCGCGCACCTACCGCGCGAGCCTCAGCGATCTCGGTGCGCTGCGCATGCGCCCCGATTTGGACAAGGGCCCGACCCTGCCGGCGGCGGGGCTGCCGTGGTTCATGGCGCTGTTCGGTCGTGACAGTCTGATCACGAGCTTGCAAGCGCTGCCCTACCTCCCCGGATTGGCGGCAACCACCCTGCGCGTGCTCGCCGCCCGTCAGGCGGAGGCACGAGACGACTTTCAAGAGCAGGAGCCCGGCAAGATCCTGCACGAACTGCGTTTCGGTGAGCTCTCCTGGCGTGGTGAGCGACCCCATTCGCCGTATTTCGGCAGCGCCGACGCGACGCCGCTATTCCTGATCCTCTTGGACGAGTACCACGTGTGGTCCGGCGACGACTCGCTGGTGCGGGAGCTCGAGCCAAACGCCCGTGCAGCCCTTGCGTGGATTGCGGACAGCGGAGACCGCGACGGCGATGGATACGTCGAGTACGAACGCCGCAACGCCATCACCGGCCTGGTCAACCAGTGCTGGAAGGACAGCTGGAACTCGATCCAATTCGCCGACGGCCGGCTTGCACAGGGACCGATCGCGACCTGCGAGATTCAGGGTTACGTGTACGACGCACAACGGCGCTCGGCGCGGTTGGCGCGCGAGGTCTGGGGCGACGAGGCGCTCGCAGAGCGGCTCGAGCAGCGTGCCGGCGACCTCCGCGACGACTTCCGGCGCGACTTCTGGGTCCACGAGCGCGGCTGCTACGCCCTCGCTCTCGACGGCAACAAACGGCAAGTCGACAGCCTGACCTCCAACGTCGGGCATCTGCTGTGGTCGGGCATCCTCGACGACCGCGAGGCTGCCATCACCGCGGAGCGGTTGCTCGATGAGGAGCTGTACTCCGGCTGGGGAGTCCGGACCCTCGCCACACGCGAGGCGGGATACAACCCACTCGGTTACCACACCGGCACGGTCTGGCCGCACGACAACTCGCTGATCGCCGCCGGGCTCGCAAGATACGGACACCATGAGGCGGCGGGCACGATCGCGTCCGCGATCCTCGCCGCGGCGCCGTACTTCGAGCATCGGCTGCCCGAGGTCTTCGCCGGCTTTCCCCGGCCACTGACGTCGGTCCCCGTGGCCTTCCCGACGGCATCGCGTCCCCAGGCATGGGCAGCAGGGGCCCCGCTTCTGCTGCTGACCACGCTGCTCGGCCTCCGCCCCGAGCGCACCGACGTCCAAGCTGACCTCCCGGACACGATGGGGCACGTCGCAATCCGGCGGCAGCCCGATCATTCGCCATTACCGCCTGCACCGACTACCGTGTAACCAGTGGAAGATCCCGAGATCCACGCACTCGTAACCAGACTGTCGCGTCCGCACTCTTCGGGCGGAGTCGTGATCGAGCGGGCTGCGATCCTCGCCGACGGCGCCGACTTCTCCGCGGTCATGAACTGGATCACCGCACACGCCGGCACGCCCGACGCGATCGTGTCGACGACTCGTGGCCGGGGGCTCCACGGCTCGCGGATGAACGGTGGCGACGCGACCGCGTCTCGTCCGCCGCTGCGCTTCGTGCTGCCGCCGGGCGCGCTGGACTGACGACGGCGACGGACCATAGAGTCCACAACGCCCTCAACCTTGACCGGGGTGCGTAGATGCTCCTGCCGACGTCCAGATCATCCAGTTTGCGAGGTTTCCTGGACGAATTGGACGCGCTGGACGGAGTGGATGTTGTCACGAGTGTTGTCACGCGCGGTGGGGGCTGCATCGCGACCGAGCCATGCGGTATTCGTACGGGCGTGTCGTTTGAGATCGCGCTGAAGCACGGCAGGCTCGAGGAGGCGCGCGCAATGCTCGACGATCTCGAGCGTGCGTCAGACACAGGCGGACTGTGGCTGCCCGAGTGCTATGCGGACCTCGCGCAGGCATTCGATCGCCGCGGGCAGCACGATGATGCGATCGCCTCGATGTTGCGCGCGATCGAGCGTGGCTGGGGCGGCAGGCCGGATCCGCGGTCGGACATCGCCGAGTTCCACCTGCGCGCGGGCCGCCGCGACGAGGCGGCGAGGATCTGGGCGGACCTGAAGACGAAGGACTCCGACGACGTATGGCTCTACAACGCAGCCGGCCTGTCTTACAGCGAGGTCGGCGACCACGAGCTGGCAGTCGTCTGGCTCGGCGAGGGGATCGAGCTTGGGATCCGGACCGGGGATCCCGAGGGCATCGTCCCGCAGCTCTCGGAGGTTAGGCGCCGCAGTCTGGCGGCGCTGGGTCGCGAGCTTGACGAGCTGGAGCGGCAATCCGACGAGTTCGTCGTCCAGTGGCGCGACCCGCGGCGTGACCGGAGCTCGTGGGCCGAGTTGTCGCACGCCGCCGATGAGTGGCTCGCCGCGCCCGAGGTGGGGGAGGAGTCTCGCGGCAGTGGGGAGGTTGCGGTTGCGATGGCGTGGTTCCCGGCTGGGGAGTATGAGAAGGCGATCGCGCGTTGGCAGAGCCTTGCTGAGGATTGGGCGGAGGTGCCTCACCCGGATTATTGCCGGCGCATGGACGGCCACATCAAGTGGATGCGCGCCCATGGCGTTCAGATCCGTGCCGTCGCGCCGATCGTCGTCGATGAGTTCGTCGAGTGGTGCGCGGATCGTGGCGAGGACCCGGAGGCGGCGCGGGCCGGTTACGCGGCCGAGTGCTATCGGCTGGGCGGTGGGATCGATTGGCCTCCGGGCCGGAACGATCCATGTTGGTGCGGCTCCGGTCGCAAATACAAGAAGTGCTGCGGGCCGGCCCAGGCGGCGCCCATGCACGCCGGCGCTTCGGCCTAACGCAGCTCGGGCGCTTGGGGATCGGCTTAAGACACCTCGCGCCGAGGCGCTCGGAGACGCGCCGAGCAGGTTGTGGATGAGGAGATCGATCCGCTTGATGCCTACGAACCGGGCGATGATCCCCCAGGGCCGTAGATCCACAGGTTTCGCCTCACGCGGCGAGGCGCGAGACGATTGTGTCCGCATCAGCTGGTCGAAGAGTTCCGCCTGACTGTGGGAGCGCCTCGCGCACGAACGGCGGATCACACTGCAGCCCCGATCCCTGAGGTCATCGTTCGGCGCCGAGCAGCTCGGCAACCTCCTGCAGCGCCAGCGTGAGGGCGCCCTCCCCGCTGGGCGTGTAGCACGCGCCGGATCGGTCGCGGAGCAGGGTCTTGAGCTGGGCGATCCCCTGTGTGGCGAGCGGCTCGCCTGATAGCAGACGAGAGCGGATCGACAGGATCAGCGGCATCGCGTCGCGCACCTGCTCAGGGCACGGCTGAACGAGCAAAGACGCGGGCCGCGGATGCTGTGCGCGATCGACCAGCCTGTCCAGCGAGCGCACCACGCTCCGCCGCGCGCGTTCGCCGGTCAGCTGCTTCGCGCGGGCGGCGTGCGCCTCTGAGAGCGACGCTCCTATGCCAAGCGCGAGCTCTTCGTCGAGCCACGGCGCGAGCATCCGCGCGATCAGACGATCCTCCCGGGTCGGCTTGCGGTGCCGGCGCGCGCCGGTCCAGAACTCGGGGCTCGGTTCCCGTTCGACCTGCACCACCACATCATCGGCGCGATCACCTCGAGAACCCGTACAGGAACGCTCGGATCGAGTACAGGTTTCGTGAAGATGATGTAAGTCGACACACCGTCGTCAGGAGCCTCCGCAGCAGTTCGTGATTCTGCCCGTCAAGCCGAAGCCCGTCGTCGACCGTCAAGCTCGCGTGAAGAAACTCGCAATCGGCGACAGGATCCTGTAAAGGTGACGGAGCACGATGCCACTGTGCTTAGGTTCCGGTCACGTCGATCTTGACTTGGCGCGGCGCCGCGTGACAATGCCTACAGGGATCAGCTGGACATAGGAGGAACTGATGGGCTCCGATTACACGCTCGCGTACGGGACGCACCCGACTCCGAACGAGGGCCGGTGTGCAATGGAGTGGGTCAGCCATCTGGCCGGCGAGCCGCACAGCGATCAACCTGCCTGCGTCAGTCAGGTCCTGCGGGCGTTCTGCACATCGCTCAACGACAGCCTTGACAATGAGCAGCGTCAGCTTCTGCGCCCATACCTCGCCCGTACGATCGGCACCACCGATGACGGCCTTGATGACGCCCGCTCGTGGATGGCGCTCGACTGGCTGATCCGCACGTACGCGCCGACGTGGCTGGCCGCAGCCGATTTGACTGAGTCCGCGCACAGGCTGGCCGACCTTGCGCCGGTTATGGACGCGTGCGACCTGCAAGGAGCGCTCGTCGAGCTGAAGGCCGCCCGGCGTGACGCGCGGGCAGGATGGTCTAGCGCCCTTGGCGCCGCCCGACCAGCCGCCTGGGCCCCGTGGGCGGCCGGACGAGCCGCCGCACGGGAGGCGGCCTGGGGCTCAGCGGGCGCGGCCGCCTGGGCTGCAGCCCGTGTCGCGGTTGGTGAGATCGCCGGTGATCGTGCGCGGGCGATGGCACGGGACATCGCCGGCGACGCCGCAGCAACGATCGCGCGCGCGGCGCGAACGGCCGCCGAACGGGCTGAGGCGCGAGAAGCAGCGCGCTGCGCGCTGGCGCCGACGCTGGACGCGTTGCGGCATTCTGCATTCGCGTTGCTCGACCGGATGCTGCCGACGGTGCCACTTGGAACTGCCGTTGCCACCGATGCCGGTCCGCTAGACGCGGAGTGGCCGATCGTGGCAGGGCAGTGATCAGGCTTGCCCCTGGAAGCCGTTCGCAGAGATCAGGCGGGTGTCGTCGGGGGCCGGCCGGAGGATCATGACCTCGGCGGGAACGCGTTCGAGGAGCCATTCGATGTCGGCGCTGCTAAGGCCGTGCCGTGGGCTGTCGGTCGCGGAGACGATGATGCGGTCGAAGTGCTCTCGTTCGATGAGGTGGTGGAGCGCGTCTCGGTAGGTGCGGCCGCGCGCGACGCGCGCATCGACCTGTACCCCTTGTGAGTTGGCGCCTTGCTCGATCACCTCCAGCAACGGCATGCCGACGGCGCACGCGGCGGGAAGCGGGGCCTCGAGTGGGAGGGTTCTGGGCACCCGGGCGAGGAACGCCGGCATGATCGTCGCGTTCTCTGCCTTGGCGAGGCGGAGCGCGGCATCGAACGCCCGCCGGGAGATGGCCTGTCCGGTGAACGGGAGCAGGATGCGCCGTACCGGCGGTGGCCGGTCTCGCGCGGCTCGCCCGCGGTGGGGAAGGAGCCAGAAACCGGCGGCGAGCCCGGCAGCAAGGCACACCAGCGCGATCGCAATGGTAAACCCGACGCTCATCTAGTCTCGCGCCTTGCTTGTTAGGACGCCACGCGGAGGCATCGCGACACCGCTTGCAGCCTCACGGTGAGTCCGGCCGGGTGACTGCGGACGTAGCATGGCCGCTCCTGACGCCGGGGCGACGGCGGCGACGAGTGCGGAATGGGTAGCTCCGCGGTTCTCATGCTCCGAGCAGGTTGTGAACGATGAGGTCGATCAGCTTGATGCCGATGAAGGGGGCGATCAGGCCGCCGAGGCCATAGATCCAGAGGTTGCGTCGCAGCAGGGCGCTGGCGCCGATTGGGCGGTAGCGGACGCCGCGCAGCGAGAGCGGAATCAGGAGCGGGATGATGATCGCGTTGAAGATGATCGCGGAGATGACGGCGGACTGGGGTGTGCCGAGGTCCATGATGTTGAGGACGTGGAGCGGGCCTTTGCCGCCGTTGGTGGCGGCGTAGGTGGAGGCGAAGATCGCGGGGAGGATCGCGAAGTATTTGGCGACGTCGTTGGCGATCGAGAACGTGGTCAGCGCGCCGCGGGTGATCAGCAGCTGCTTGCCGACCTCGACGATCTCGATGAGCTTCGTGGGGTTGGAGTCGAGGTCGACCATGTTGCCGGCCTCGCGGGCGGCTTGGGTGCCGGTGTTCATGGCCACGCCGACGTCGGCTTGGGCGAGCGCGGGCGCGTCGTTGGTGCCGTCGCCGGTCATCGCGACCAGGCGTCCGGTGGCCTGCTGTTCCTTGATCAGCTCGAGCTTCTTCTCGGGGGTGGCCTCGGCGAGGAAGTCGTCGACGCCTGATTCCTCGGCGATCTTGGCGGCGGTGAGGCGGTTGTCGCCGGTGATCATGATCGTGCGGATGCCCATCGCGCGGAGGTGGTCGAACCGCTCGCGCATTCCTTCCTTGATCGTGTCCTTGAGGTAGATGACGCCCATCACCTGGGCGTCGCGGGCGACGGCGAGCGGCGTTCCGCCCTCGCGGCCGATCCGGTCGAGGACGGGCTGGAGGTCGGCCGGGGGGCGGCCGCCTTCGTCGGTGACGAACTTGATCACGGCGTCGCCGGCGCCCTTGCGCAGCAGGCGGCCGTCGAGGTTGACGCCGCTCATCCGGGTTTGTGCGGTGAACGGGACGAACTCGGCGTGGAGGTTTGCCATGTCGTGCTCGCGGATCCCGTACTGCTTGGCGAGCACGACGATCGAGCGGCCTTCGGGGGTCTCGTCGGCGAGCGAGGAGAGTTGCGCGACCTCGGCCAGTTCGGCCTCGGAGACTCCGGGCATCGGGATGAACTCGCTGGCGAGCCGGTTTCCGATCGTGATCGTGCCGGTCTTGTCGAGCAGCAGCACGTCGACGTCGCCGGAGGCCTCGACCGCGCGGCCGGACAGAGCGAGGACGTTGCGGCGCACGAGCCGGTCTATGCCGGCGATCCCGATCGCCGACAGGAGCGCGCCGATCGTCGTCGGGATCAGCGCGACCAGCAGCGAGATCAGCGTGGTCTCGGAGATCGGCGTGTGGGCGAACAGCCCGAACGGACGGAGCGTCGCGACCACGATCATGAAGATCAGCGTCAGCCCGGCCAGGAGGATGTTGAGCGCGATCTCGTTCGGGGTCTTGCGCCGCTCGGCGCCCTCGACCAGGTTGATCATGCGGTCAAGGAACGAGTGGCCGGGTTCTTGGGTGATCTCGACCACGATCCGGTCCGACGGTCACGCGGGTGCCGCCGGTGACTGCTGAGCGGTCGCCGCCGGACTCGCGGATGACCGGTGCCGACTCGCCGGTGATCGCCGACTCGTCGACCGTGGCGATGCCCTCGATCACGGTGCCGTCGCCCGGGATCAGCTCGCCGGCCTCGACGACCACGACGTCGCCCTTCTTCAGTTCGGAGGCCTGCTTGACCGTTCCGTCCTGCAGCGTGGCGCTCGTCTCCTGGCGCATCGCGCGGAGCGTGTCGGCCTGCGCGCGGCCGCGGCCTTCGGCGAATGCCTCGGCCATGTTGGCGAACACGACGGTCAGCCACAGCCAGAACGAGATCACGAACGTGTACCACGCCGGGTCGTTGCCGCCGAGCGCCTTGCCGCCGAACACCTGGATCAACCACGTCACGGTGGTGATCACGGCGCCGATCTCGACCACGAACATCACCGGGTTGCGGATCTGGACCCGCGGGTCGAGCTTGATTAGACTGTCGAGCAGGGCCCGCTTGACGATCTCGGGCTGGAACAGCGAGATCGCACGGCGCTCAGACGGTGTGCTGCCGGGAGCGGTATCCACCGACATCAGCGGCCTCCAGTCAGGCGGTCGAGGGCGAGGTTGAGCTCGAGCACGTTGACCCCGGGCTCGCCGGAGAACCCGAGACCGCGCCCGTGGGTGTACTGCGAGACCAGCGACATCACCTTCGAGAGCGGAAGGTGCCGGACGGCGGCGACCCGGTGGGCCTGGATGTCCGCGTTGGCGGGCGAGATGTCGGGGTCGATCCCGGAGGCCGACGTGTTGACGGCATCGACCGGGATCTTCGCCTTGGTCAGGCCAGGGTCATACGGCTTCTCGAGCGCCAGGTAGGCCTGGATGTTGGCGGCGATGGCCTGCTCGGTGGTGATGTTGTTCGGCCCGAGCGTTCGAGAACGTCGCTGCGCCGCCGCGTTGTAGGGGGGCACGGTGGCGGACGGACGTGATCTGGAAGTAGCGGGGGTCCGGGATGGTGACGGGGTTGCCGTTCTTGTCGACCTCGGGCTTGCCGGTCTTCTTGTTGATGACCTGGTCGGTGAAGGCCTGGCCGATGATCTTCGAGCCGACGAGCTTGCCGTTCACATAGACCTTCTGGCCGTTCGCGTTGCCGGGGAACGCCACCTGGCTCACGCCCGTAACAACCAACGGGTACAGAACGCCGACCAGCAATGTGATGACGAGGATCGCGAGCGCAGCGCTGATGATGTCTTTCTTCATGGCTTTAGTAGAGGTGTCCGGTCAGGGCCTGCACGATCGGGCCGAGCAGCAGGGCGGGGAAGAACGTGAGCGCGCCGACGAGCACGATCACGCCGATCAGCAGCACCACGAACGTCGGGTTGTCGGTGCGCATCGTGCCCAGCCCCGCCGGGCTGATCCGCTTGCCCGCCAGCGAACCGGCGATAGCGAGCGCGAACAGGATCGGCGCGAACCGCGCGAACAACATCACGCACCCGCCGAGAAGGTTCGCGAAGGTAATGCCGTGCGAGCCGAGGCTGCCCGCATTTGGCTGGATGAACCCGGTATAGCCGGCGAACGCCGAACCGTTGTTGTTGGCCTGACTCAGATAGGCGTAGATGGACTCCGAGAACCCCTGCGGCCCGGCATTGAAGATCGACGCCCGGCCCGCGCTGCTGGCGACCGCGAGCGCGGTCGCGAACAGGGCGGACAGCGGCGTGATCAGGATCCCGAGCGCGACCAGTTTGATCTCACGCGCCTCGATCTTCTTACCGAGGTACTCCGGCGTGCGGCCGACCATCAGCCCGCCGATGAACACGGCCAGAATCACGTACATCAGGATCGAATACAGCCCCGTGCCGACGCCACCGAAGATCACCTCACTCGCCGACAGATTGGCCATCGGCACAGCGCCGCCGATCCCGGTAAACGACTCGATCGCGCTATTGACCGCGCCGCACGAGGTGACGGTCGTGACCACGTCGAACAGCGCCGAGCCGGCGATCCCGAAGCGCTGCTCCTTGCCCTCCATGTTCCCGCCGGTCGAGCCGTGGATCACGCCGGTATGTAGCCCCGCCGCGTGCTGCGCCGGGGAGCCGTGCGCCTCGGCGATGTACGCGACGACGCACCGCGCCGAGGAACATGATCATCATCGTCGCGTAGATCGCATAGCCCTGCCGGCGCTTGCCGGCCATCCGGCCAAAGGTGAACACGATCGCAGCCGGGATGATCAGCACCAGCAGCATCTCGACCAGGTTCGTGAACCCCGACGGATTCTCGAACGGATGCGCCGAATTCGTGTTGAAGAACCCGCCGCCATTGGTCCCGAGCTCCTTGATCGCCTCCTGCGAGGCAACCGGACCCCTGCGCGATCGACTGCGAACCACCGGTCACCGTATGCGCGAGCAGGTAATGACTGAGAATTCTGGATCGAACCCTGGAACACCAGCACCAGCGCGACCACGAACGAGATCGGCAACAGCACGTACAGCACCGTGCGGACCAGATCCCGCCAGAAATTGCCGATGCTCTTGCCGCTACCGCCCGATAATCCCCCGGATCAGCGCCACCGCGACCGACGATCCCGACCGCCGCCGAGACGAAGTTCTGGACGGTCAGCCCGACCATCTGGCTGAAGTAGCTCATCGTCGTCTCGCCGCTGTAGTACTGCCAGTTCGTGTTCGTCACGAACGACGACGTGGTATTGAACGTCACGTTCCACGGCGCCGAGTGAAAGCCCTGCGGATTCAGACCCGTCCAGTTCCACAGCGTCTGCGTGCGCAGGATGAAGTACAGGAGCAGCCAGCCCGCGAGTGAGAAGATGATCAAGCTCTTGGCGTACGCCTTCCAGTCCTGGCCATTGTTCGGGTCGACCCGCATGACCCGGTACAGCAGTCGCTCCGGCACACGCATGACCGGATCGAGCCAACGTGCGCCCGCCCGTGTAGACAGCCGCCATGTACCGCCCCAGCGGCAGCGCCAACGCGGTCAAGATCGCCGCGAAACCGAAGATCGTAAGCCAGCCGAGGAACGTCATCGCTAGAACTTCTCTCCGCGCAATCAGCGCGTACACGCAGGTAAAGGCAGACAAGCACTGACACGACGAGTCCGAAGAAGTCCGCGCCACTCATGTGACCGATGAATGCACCCAGCGGTAGGTTCATATCCGCTCGATCCCGAAGATCAGGCCGTACAGCACCGCGAACATCACGAGCCCGAGCAGAACAGCAACAATGTCCATGGGGTCATCATGGCCTTGGCCGCATACACGCCGCATACAGAAACCGCTGCTTCGACGTAGAGATTCCCTACAGACGGACACTGTGATCACCGATCGCCGGCGTTGCGTGCCGCAGTACCTTCGTGGCCGACGAAGCGATACCCCAAGCCGATGTCGGTCCTGATCACGCTGGTGGCGTTTCCGCGGTCGAGCTTGCCGCGCAGGTTCGCCATGTGGGCGCGCAGCCGTGACCCGTTCTCCCCGCGGCGCACGCCCCAGACCTTCCTGGCCAGGGTCCGGTAGCTGACGGTGCCGCGGGTCGTGGCCAGCACGCGCAGGAGCGCGAACTCCGTGGCGGTAAGCTGAACCTCCTCACCGTCCAGCGTGACGAGGTGAGCCGCGAGGTCGATGACGAGCCCGTCGTTCTCGATTCGCAGCGCGCTGGGTGCCGCTCGCAGCCGTGCCGCGAGCCGCGCGAGCAACTCCCCGGGGTTGAAGGGCTTGGTCAAGTAATCGTCCGCACCGCAGGTCAACGCCGAGATCTTCTTCTCATCGTCGTCGATCTCGGACAGGACGAGGATCGGTGCGTCCAAGCTCCCGCGCAGACGGCGGCACACTTCGATCCCGTCGAGGTCCGGCAACGCCAGCTCCAAGATCACAGCCCGTGGCCGCTCATGAGCTGCGGCGTCGAGCGCGTCGCGGCCGGATGCGCTCATCAGCACGTCGTAGCCGGCGTCGCGCAGGATCACCCGCAACGCTCGCTGGGCCTGCGTGCTGGGGTCGCACACGAGCACGCGGTCGGCTCTCATCCCAGCATCCTCGAGCTGAGCGCCTGGGCGAACGGCGCGAGCGCCAGCGCGGTCAGGAAGGTCAGCACGGCGACGATGACGACGAAGCCGACGAGGTAGATCACGAAGGTCGGAGTGTCGGTGCGCAGCGTCCCGAGCCCCGGCGGCGCGACCCGACGCGGGCCAAGCGAGCCGGCAAGCGCCAGCAACGCGAGGATCGGAACGAACCGGCCGAGTATCATCACAACGCCCCCGCGAGATCCGCGAACGCGATCCCGTGCGATCCGAGGTTGCCGGCAACAGGCTGGATGAACCCCGTGTAGCCGGCCATCGCCGAACCGTTGTTCTGCGCCTGACTGAGATACGCGTACACCGACTCGGCCAACCCCTGCGGTCCGTGAGCGAGGATCGACTGCCGCCCCACCGGTGCCGCAACCGCCACCGCGGCGAAGCCCAGCACGAGCAGCGGCACGAACACCGTCGCGATCGTCGCGAGCTTGACCTCATGAGCCTGGATCTGCTTGCCGAGGTACTCCGGCGTTCGCCCCACCATCAGGCCTGCCACGAACACGACCAGGACGACCAGCGAGATCATCCCGTACAGACCTGATCCGGGCCCGCCGAAGATCACCTCTCCGGTCATCATGTTCGCCATCGCCACGCCGGCGCGCAACCCCGTGTACGACTCGACGCCGCTATTGACGGCCCCGTCGCCGCTCGCGGTGCCGGAGGCGACGAACAGCGCCGAGCCGGCTGGGCCGAAGCGCTGCTCTTTGCCCTCCATGTTGCCGCCGGCGGAGCCGGCCACCACATGCGTGCGCAGGCCGGCGGCGTGCTGGGCGGGGCTGCCGTGTGCCTCCGCCGCGTACAGCACGGCCGTCCCACCCAGGAACATCGCCAGCATCGCGGCATACAGCGCCCAACCCTGCCGGGGGCGGCCGACCATCTTCCCGAATGTGGCCGTGAACGCTGCCGGGACGAGCAGCATCAGCAGCATCTCGAGCATGTTCGAGATCCCGGTCGGGTTCTCGAACGGATGCGCGGAGTTGACGTTGAAGAACCCTCCGCCGTCGCCGGAGAGCAGCTTGATCGCCTCCTGGGAGGCGACCGGGCCGATCGCGATCGACTGCGTGAGGCCGGTTGGACCGTGGGCGTTCAGGTAGTGCCCGAGCGTCTGCGGAACCCCGGTGGCCACGAGCAGAACCGAGGCCGTGACCGCGAGCGGCAACACGATGTACAGCAGCGAGCGGATCATGTCGACCCAGAAGTTGCCCAGGCGGTCGGTACTACGCCGAGACAGTCCCCGGATCACGGCCGCGGCCACTGCCATCCCAGTCGCCATCGAGGTGAAGCTCGCCACGGTGATCCCGGCCATCTGCGAGAAGTCCGACAGCGTCGTCTCGCCGGCGTAGTACTGCCAGCTCGTGTTCGACACGAACGACGAGGCCGTGTTGAACGACAGATCCCAGCGCCCCGAATGCACGAACCCCTGCGGGTTGAATGGCTGAACCTGCTGCGTGCGCAAGATCACGTAGAGAGCGAGCCAGCTCGCGGCACTGAACAGCAGCAGCGAGCCTGCGTACTGCACCCACTTCTGCTCGTCCTCCGCGTCGACGCGCACGGCCCGATACAGGAGGCGCTCCACCGGGCCAAGCAAGTAAGCGAGACCGACGCGTTCCCCCCGGTACACCCTGGCCATGTACCCGCCCAGCAGAGGCGTCAGCAGCGTGAGAGCCGCGACCAGCACGATGATCTGGATCCAGCCGGTGACCGTCACCGCCAGGCCCCCGCTACGAGCCGCTACCTGAGGCCGGATCGACCATCGCAGTGGCGCCTACTAGGCGGGTCTCACCTCGAGATCGTCGCTCGTCGCGACCATGCCGCACCACCCACAGGTCCAGGCGACGTGCTCGGGATCGAGCTTCATGATCACCGGACAGCCCCAGCGATGCGGCGGGCAGACGCTAGCGCCAAGCTGGGCGACTCGGCATACAATACGACGTGTCGCGACGACAGAGCCGGCTCGTGGCGCGTCATTGGATGCGACAGCTCGCCTGCGCAAACGACCTGGCACACGGTCGCATCTGCATCCATGCAGCCATGATGCGATCGTCGGCGTGCAGAAGACGTACAGGAGCAGGTGCCGCGCGTACAGATTGTCTACAGGTCCGTCGCGCTACCGCGAATGATTCAACACAGCACGGCTGGTTACCGTCACTTTGGATCGAACCGGTAGCCGATGCCGGGCTCGGTGCGAACGTAGTGGCGGCGAGGCCCCTCAGCGGGCTCGAGCTTGCGCCTGAGATTGGCGATCTGGCCGCGCAGCACCGTGACGTCGTCGGCGTACTCCGGGCCCCACACCTCGGTGAGCAGCGCCCGATGCGTCAGCAGTCGGCCTCGGTTGCGGACGAGGATGCGCAGCAGCTCGAATTCGGTCGGTGTCAGGTGGATCTCCTCGCCGTCGCGCCGCACGACGTGCGCGGTGAAATCCACCTCGAGCCCGTTCGATGCGATCACGCCCTCCTCCGGCTCTGGCGAGCTCCGACGAAGCACGGCCTCCAGCCGTGCCACGAGCTCTTGAGGCCCGAACGGCTTGGTGACGTAGTCGTCGGCGCCCGAACGCAGGGCCCGCACCTTCTCGCCCTCCTCGCCGACCGCCGAGAGGACGATGATCGGCATCGAGCTCCATTCCCGCAGGCGCTGGCATAGCTCGATGCCGTCACCATCGGGCAGGAGCAGGTCGACGATCGCCGCGTCGACCGGTGAGACCGCAGCGACGTCGAGCGCCTCCTCCACGTTCGCCGCCGTCACCACCGCATAGCCTGCCGAGCGCAGCACGAGCTTCAACGCCCGCAGAATCTGCAGCTCGTCATCCACGGCCAGAATGCGGCGACCGCTCGCGGCCGGACCCGCGGTCATCGCGCCTCCGTGGTCATTGGCAGCTCGACGACGAACGCGCTGCCTTGACCGGGAATGGACTCCACCCAGATGCGTCCACCGTTCGCCTCCACAAACCCCTTTGCGATCGCCAGGCCGAGGCCTGATCCTGCGTGCTCGTCCGTTGCGGCCCGCGATTGGTAGAACGGCTCGAAGATCCTGTCCCACTCGGCGCGAGCAATTCCCGGACCCCGGTCGATGACCCGGATGATCGCCCGATCGCCGACCGGAAGGGCGCGGATCGTCACCGGCTCATCATTCGAATAGCGAGTCGCGTTCTCCAACAGGTTGGCCAGCACGCGTTCGATCTGCCCGAAATCGGCTCGGACCGGCGAAAGCCTGGGATCGATCCGCACCCGAAACTCCGCATCGGGTGGTTGCGCCGCGAGTGCCGCGTCGATCACTTCCTCGAGCGAACACTCTGCCAGCAGGGGGACGGCGGCATGCGCCTCGACCTTCGACAGATCGAGCAGATCATCGATCAGCCTTCCCAGCCGGGTTCCTTCCTGGACCACGAGCTTCCCGAGCTCGTCGCGCTCGGCATCGCTCAATTGGGGTGCTCGGACTGCGGCGCCGGCGGCGACCATCGCGGTCACCGGTGAGCGAAGATCGTGCGAGACCGCGCGAAGGACGGCTGTCTTGACCGCCTCGCTGCGACGGAGGCCCTCGGTCTGGACAGCCTCGGCCATCAGCGCCTCCCGCTCGAGCGCGAGCTCCAGCACGGCGCTGAGCGGGGGCACCGCCCGCTCGGACAATCGCGCGACAACGCCATCAGGCATGCCGGCCGGAATCATGAGCGTGCCCAACCAACGCTCGCCCGCCGCCAACGGAATCGCCACGCGACGTCCATTCCCCCACGCCTCCTGCAGCCTGATCGTCGCCCACGGAAGCTCGAATACGGCCGCGAGCCGACGGCCGATGAGACCCAGCGCCTCGCCCACAGCCGCGCGCGGCAGGACCAGCCGCGCAATCTCGGCCGTCAGGTCGGCCTCGGCTCGCCGGCGCTCAGCTTCGCCGGCGCGATGGCGAGCCAGCTCGCTCACCCAGCTGGTCGCGAGCGCTGCGACGAAGAACGCCGCCAGCGCAACCCAGTTGCGGCTGTCGGCGATCGTGAACCGGCCAACCGGCGGGAGGTGGAAGAAGTTGAACGCCGAGGCGCTCACCAGCGACGTCGCGACGCCCAGCCAGACACCCCAGAAAGCCGATGCGACGACGACCCCGACTAGGTACACGACGCCCAGTAAAGACGTGACCAGCTTGAGGGATAGATATCGCGGTGCACGCCGCCACCACGCCGCGGCGGCGATCACGCCGGTGATCAGCGCGGACGGCGCTCACCGTCCAAACGCATTCAACGAGCAAATGGATGAGCCTATCGCGTCGAGGGTGTGCATTGGCGATGCGGGGGCGGGCGGCGCTCCGGGGCGAGCAGGTGCCCCATCGGTTGCTCCCTGGTACAGTCGCGGCGGGTGAGCCGGGAAGCCTGGTCGGCGGATGAAGTCTTGCTAGGCATGTTCCGACTCGCGCAACGTCTCCTCGATCACCACGGTGTCGTCGTCGACGCCCGCGGGCCGGGCGAGTGGATCGTCAGCGCCTCGTCGGGCGGACGCCGCCTTCACGTCTATCAGGTGGCTCCGGATGACTGGCTCGTCTCCGAGGTGGGGCTGGGCAACGAGGGACGTGGGACCGATGTGGCGCGGGCACTCGCAGCGCTCGCAGGGAACGGCCGACCGCACGACTGGTGGCGCTTGGTTCCGGCGGCCCTCGAAGATGCGATCCGGGGCTGAGCGGGCCTCGCCGGCGCTATCCGAGGGCGGATCCCGCAGCATCTGCTCGTCTGGTCGTTGGGCCGGCCGCGGCGACGGCGTCATATGCGCGCCGGACATCGGCGCGATCGGATGCCTGGGGCACTGACTGCTCGCTTGCCTCGAGGATCAGCGCCGCCTGCTCGATCAGAAGGTCGCGCTGCTGCTCGGTGATCGTGTGTTCGGCGATCTTGGAGAGCGCGTCGAGCTGACGGATCAGTACCGCCGGCATCCCGCGACCTGCTTGGCGGATCTTGTCGAACGCTCGCTCGATCAGCCGCGCGTAACTGACATGCGCCGTGATCACGCGCACGTAGCCGTGACTGTCGCGGTGCACGCGGAGCGGCCGCCACCGTGTGGTCACCTTGCACAGGCTCTCGCCGAGCCAGTCGATGCAGGTCAATGCCGTGAACGTGTCGTTGACGGCAGGTGACAACGCTCGGATCGCGATCTCTACGAGCTGATCGACCGCGAACGCGAGGTCCTGAGCCAGCGTCCGGTTCGAGCCCGTGATGTGCGCCGCCCGCAGAGCTCGGCTGACCGCATCGGCCGCTCCAGCGGGCCATACGGTCGCTAACGGATGACCCTGAACGACGAAGTGCCCCGGCCGATGCAGAAGCCGGACCACCGCACCCTTTTCGGCCGCCAGCGCGATCAGCGACTCATGCTGGATGAACTGGAGGTAGCCGCTCGACGGAGCCGGAACCGTCCCACCCGAGTCGGTCATGCGACGCAGGAGCTCCGCTACCGAAGGTCCCGATTCCAACGACGCGACCTGGCTGCTCGATTCGGCGTCGATCGCGCGGGAGAGATCCCTCGCAATGCTCGCGATCACCTGCGGAAGCTGAATCGACACCGCGATGTGATGGATGAAGTAGATGAGGACGGCCATCGAGAGGGTGACCAGGCCGACGGCGATCGTGATCGAGAGATGCGGGACGAAGTCCCGTCCCGGGCTGGCCGGGCCGATCGAGATGAGCACGAGCGTCGCGTACACGAACGTCGCGACGAACGTGCCCAGCGTGAACTGGGTGCCGCGGTCGCGGATGAAGTTGCGAAGCATCCTCGGTCCGAACTGCGTCGAGGCGAGAGTCAGCGTCACGATCGTGATCGAGAACACGATCCCGGTCACAGTGATCACCGCCGCAGCCAGCGTCGTCAGGATCTGACGGGCCGCGTCGGCCGTGCCGAACTCCATCCAGGACGGAAGCGTGATGCTGCCGTCGAAGGCCGCCTTGTCAAGCGCGTGCGTGACGAAGTAGAGCGCGACCGCGACGACGACCTCGATCGTCGGCACCAGCCAGAGGTTGGTCCGCGCCGCCTCGCGGCGCCATTCGGAGCGCAACGGTACGAGCGAGATCACAAAAGCTGAGGTTTGGTCGGCGACATCCGGGCAGCACTTCCACGCGCCGACCAGCCTTCCCGGCTCACCGACACGGATCGTAGCGCCTCGGTGGCCGAGTGCGTGGACGCCCGAAGCGAGACGGCTAGAGCGCCGCGATCGCCTCCGATAATGCCTGCTGCACAGTACGCTCCCCTCGCGCACTCGACAGTGGACTCCCGCTGGACTCGATGAGTTGCCGCGCGAGGGCGACTCCGCGAGCGGAGACTGCTCGCTGGCCGCGCAAGGCGTCGATGAGTACGACCAGCTCATGCCGGGCTGCGAGCACCTGGGCATGAACCTCAGTTAGGCGCGCCGCAGGTTGTGCGTGTCGCCTGTCGGCCGTCTCGAGGATGTGCGCGAGACCGGTCGCCACGCGGCACCGCTCTGGCGTGCTCGTCAACTGCTGTGCCCTCAGTCCACGCGCGGCATCGGAATCAGCCCGAAGCCCAGCGGCGATCTCACGGTCGAGAACGCGCTGCCTGACCCGGACGTGGAGTCGCAAACCGCGGTCCAGAGGACCGATCTGCCATTCCGACGAAGTACCTCGCACAGCGATCAACTCGAAGGACCGACGACGTCGGACGGGGCCCGAGGCTCTCCCGCCCGACGTCGTTGGGGGTGTGGGTTGGCGGGTGGGGGTCAGGTCCTACGCGGCGAGCGTGAACTGGTGTGATCCTGCCGGCTGCCTCTCCAGTGTGGCGGTGGCGACGCGGATCGTCTGCCGAAGCGCTCCGGGGTCGCTGGCGTTGTAGAGCGGGCTCCGATCAGCGTTGGTGAGTATCAGTTCGACCATCGCCATTCCCGCTGCCTGGACCGGCCGCGGCTCGAGAAGGTGCTCGATCAGCTCTGCGATCGCGGGTTCGGCGTCGAGCACGGCGCGGCGGTCGATGATCGACGCCACGCCGCGTGTCCTCGCCGGCCGGTGCGCATCGGCGATCGATCGACGCAGGCTGCGCGCGAGCATCTTGCGGTTGCGTTCGCTGGTCAGCTGTTGCGCGCGCAGCGCAAGCTCGTCGCTCGCGCCGGGATCCGCGCCTTCGGCAAGGGAGCGCGTGAGTCTCGCACGATGAACACTGGTCCGGAGCCGGAGCCGCAACGAGTTTGCGCGGCGGTCGGATCCGTGATCTGGGATCGAGTCAAGAGACGTGGTGAAGGGCCGAGCGCCATAGGGATCTACCATGCTGGGCATCTGACACTCCTAGAAACGAGGGGTACCTTTGGTGGCCGCATCGCTCTGCGCATTGGCTTCTGGGGAGCCGCCACCGTTACGCTTTCAGCGTAGATCCGCCGTCGTAACGGATTCGTACAGATCGTTGTCAAACGCGTACAGATTTCGTATCGAGCCGACGACACCACTGGTTCGCTGATCGCGAGTCGACAGCCGTCGAAATCCTCCGGTGCCGTAGATCGGTCCCCCACTTTCCGCGCATCCTCTCTGTCGTTGGCCACACCCGCGCGGCGACGACCGTGTGCGTCGGCCTGGAGCAACTGCGCTGTGTGACCGAGGAGATCTTCGCCAGCGGTGGCAGCGTTCCCGAGAGCGATGGGCTCCTGTTCAGACGTCGGCGCGTTGACCGCGTTCGAGAATGACGACGTGGTCGCGGATTTCGCCGGCGCCGAGAGGTGTTCCCACGCCTGCAAGACTCGCCCCGTGGTGCAAACCGCGGCAACGGGCGAGGAGGCGTACGCAACCTGGCCGCGAGACGGGCCATCAGCTCGCCCGGGCTGAATGGCTTGGTCAGGTGGTCTCCACGCGACCGCGATCCACCCGCCAGTGGCGCAGCCGGACCCGGATTCGTACACGCAGCCGGGCCTGAACCGCCGACCCTCGCAGCCCCTTGAGTCCGCCTATCGCGCTCACGGCGGCGACCTCTTCAACTGCTGTATGGACGCGGCCTGCTGGATACCGCCGGAGCCCGACTGCAGCTACCAGGCTCGCGAGACCATGCGTATAGCCACACCGCCGCCTGCTCGTCCTCGTCGACGTCGCTCCCGCTGAGGAGTTCGGTCTCGATCTGCTCCAGGTTGCGGCCACACAGCAAGGCGAGCTCGACTTGCGTGAGCAACGCGGAAGCGCCGGACGTCCGTTCCATGAGCCCCCCGATCAGATCGCCCGCATGTGCTGCAGAAGCTGGTGGATCGAAGCGGCCTCGGCGCTTAGCTCGCGCAGCGAACGCTCCAGGCCGGCGAGCCGCTCCGTGGCCTCTCGCACGCGCGGATCGCCTCCATCCTGAGCTTGCGCGATCTGCAGCATCTGCCTGCCGGTTGCGACGAGGAGATCCGCCAAGCACTCCAGCAGCTCCACAAAGCGATCGGCGGCGGGCTCCCGCTCCGAGAGCGGAGCCAGCCTCCTGACGGGAGTGCACATCGGGTCGGTCATCGCACCCCGTCTCCTCGACGGATGCCGAGTCTGCTCCTAAGCGCTCGCGAGGGATGTCGCCGTGCCGCAGGATGCTCCGGTGTGGGCGACGCCCACGATGGCAGCGTTAGTGAGAACAAACGCGCCGCCGGAACAGGCCTCGCGGAAGCTGCTCGATTCTTTGGGAAGGTTGCCATCACCGCCTCCATTCAGGGCGTTCGCATACACCTTCCAGTCTGTTCGGCAGACATATCGGAAACGTGCAGATTCACAACGGTGGCATGCAGATTTCGTAATGGTCTCCTCAGCCAATGAAGTGAGGCGTTCCGGAGCCAAGCGGCCGGGCACGTGCCCGCGCACCGCTGCTCGGCGATCTGCGGCGACTGCGGGACGGCGAGAGAGACTCGGACGGCTCGCATGTGCGGCGGCTAGACCATGGCTAGGGGGTCAGGTGAGTAGCTACGTGTTAGCTGCCCGACACGTCTCAAGCGGTCAGGGTTCGGCGCGATGGTCAGCGCCGGATGGCGGCCACGAGCGCGTCCCAGTTGCCGGCGGCGATGCGCTCCTGGTCGGCCCGATCGAGCCCCGCGGTCTGAAGGAAATGCTCGACGCCACCGTCGGGGCCGGGTCGGTATGGGTAGTCGGTCGCGAACAGGATGCGCTCGATGCCGACCACCTCGACCGCCCACCGCAGGTAGCGCTGGCTATAGACGCCACCGGCTGTGATGTAGGCGTTTTGGCGAACGTACTCTGAGAACTTCTGGGGGAGGTTGGCTTGGATGGCCAGCCCGTCGGCCCGGTCAAGGTAGAAGAGGACGACCTCGCCCCAATGGCCGAGGAGGACTTGGAGGTCAGGGAAGCGGTCGAACACGCCGGCGAGCGCGAGCCGGAGGAACTGCACACCGGATTCGTAGTGCCAGCCGATCCCGTAGGTGGCGAACCCGGTGTCGATGGCGTCGTCGAAGCCCGCGTACAGCGCAGTCCGCACCCGCGGTTGCGGGATCTGGGGGTGGATGTACAGCGGGGCGCGGAGCGACGCAGCGGTCTCGAAGATTGGCCAGTTGTCGGGATGGTCGAGGTTGCGCTCACCGGTGCGGCCGAAGAGGAGGGCACCGTTGAGGCCGAGCTTGGTGACCGCGCGCTCGAGCTCTTGCGCAGCCGCGGCGGGCGCGGGGGTGGCGAGGGTAGCGAAGCCCTGGAACCGTTCGGGGTGGGCGTTCACGAGCTCGGCGATGTGGTCGTTCGTCTCGATCTGTAGGCGGCTGGCCTCGTCCGCCGGAAGGTTGTGGAGGCCGGGCGAGGTGAGTGAGATCACCTGGATGTCCAGACCCGCTTCGTCCATCGCGGCGATCCGGCGCTCTCCGACCTCGCGGAGCCGCTCGCCCAGCTCCCCAGGAGGGACGCCGGCCCGCGAGTCATCGCGCGCGGCTGCGTCGAGCCGGCTCCACGCCGCCACGACCTCGTCGGTAACGAAGTGCTCCTCGGTGCCGATTGTCTTCATGTCGGTGTCTGCCTCCTGTCGGTGCCATGGTCTCTGTTCCGTCCTCTCGGCGAACCGGTAGCCGAGCGGTGTGAGCACAGATACGGACCGCGGCCACGCCCCTTCCACCCTGGCGACGTTGCACACGGGTACACACACTCCAAGGTACCCGGCGGTCCCGCCGCCGACCGACGGTCACGGCGGCGACCAGCTCGCCGTCACCCTAGCCCGGATCCCCGCCCACTCCGACCCTGTCTGGGCGCCATGAGGGCCCTAGTTCAAGATCGAGTATCTCGGGCTGGGGTTCGTGTGTCACTCGCCGAGTGTGCTAGCTCACGCGTGTGGCACATTCGTGGTACGATTGTGGCATGGCAAGGGTGAGAATCAGCACGACGGTCGACAGCGAACTGCTCGAGAACGCGCGACGGATGCGCTCAGGACTGGCGGACTCCGCACTCGTGGACGAAGCGCTCGGTGCGCTCTTGGCCCGGCATCGCGAGGTCGAGATCGACGCTGCCTACTCCGCCTACGACGAACACCCAATCGACGAGGCCGATGACTGGGGCGACGTTGCGTCGTTCCGCGAGGGCGCCGGCGCGTCGTGACCGCGCTGCCTGCGAGAGGCGAGGTCTGGTGGTGTGAGCTTGCCGAAATGGGTCGTCGGCCAGTCGTGGTGCTTTCCCGGGATGCCGCGATTCCGCGACTGCGGCGAGCGCTGATCGGCCCGTGCACGACCACAATCCGCGGCATCCCGAGCGAGGTCGTGCTCGACCCTAGGCAAGACCCGATCCCGCGACCTTCGGCGGTAAATCTCGATTCAGTCGAGAGTGTCTCGGTCGGGGTGCTCGTCGAGCGCCTGGGCAGGCTAAGCGAAGACCGGATGCAGGAAATTTGCGACGCGCTCGCGGTGGCTGTGGCCTGCGTGGCCTGACTCGTCCTGGCTAGCCTGGGCCTTCCGCGCAGCCCGGAGCGGCCGAGAACCAAAAGGTGCGGGGCTTTCCCAGTGCGCCCGAGAGGACTCGAACCTCCACGGACCATAAAGTCCACAAGGCCCTCAACCTTGCGCGTCTACCAATTCCGCCACAGGCGCTGGAGGCGGCCAGTATAGCCCCGCGGGGCTTCTCGGAGGGCATCTCGCCCGGCCGGCTCGGGGGGAGCCTGGACGGCGCAGGTGCCCCGTCAGGCGCCTGGTCGAGGCGGTGGAAGGCTTTCGAGTTGAGTCCGTCCTGGGGGAGCGCTAGAGTGCCGAACACATGTTCGACTCACTTCCCAGAAGCGAGCCAATCGAGCAAGGAGGGAACCGGTGGATCTGACCAAACGGCAGCAGGAGATCTTCGACTTCATCAAGCGGTATTCCGCGAAGTACGGCTACCCCCCGACCGTTCGCGACATCGGTAAGGCGGTCGGATTGGCTTCGTCGTCGACCGTGCATGCGCATCTCGCCAACCTGGAGAAGATCGGGCTACTGCGGCGCGACCCGTCGAAGCCGAGAGCGATCGAACTGCTCGATCGCGCCACCGCGGGCATGCGGAGCCTGGTGCGCCCAGGGCTGCCCTTGGTCGGCCAGGTCGCAGCCGGCCAGCCGATCCTCGCCGAGGAGAACATCGAGGACTACGTACAGACGCCGCCGTATGCCGGCGGGGCTGACGGCGAGTATCTGCTGCGCGTCCGCGGCGACTCGATGAAGGACGCCGGCATCCTCGAGGGCGACCTGGTCGTCGTGCGCCCGCAGGACACCGCCCAGGACGGGGAGATCGTGGTGGCGCTGGTGGGGGAGGAGGCGACGGTCAAGCGCTTCTTCCAGGAAGAGGACCACGTGCGGCTACAGCCGGAGAACGATGCGATGCAGCCGATCCGCAGCAGGGACGTGCGTGTGCTGGGCAAGGTCGTGGGGCTGATGCGGAGCCTGACGTGACCAGCACGCTCCTCGACGCCCCCTCGCTGTTCGACCGCGTCGGCGAAGGCGGGACGCTGGACGAGCTGATCGTCTCGGTGTGGGAGGGCCTGCGTGCCCACCGGGACGTGGCGTGTCCGGTGTGCGCGGAGAAGATGAGTCCGGAATACGGGGTACACGCCCGCGCGATTGGCGGCCGCTGCTCGGGGTGCGGCTCGACCGTACGGTAGGCACGGACTATCCTTGGCGGTTGGAGGCCGAGCAGTCGCGGAGGTGATCAGCCTTCGAGGAAAGTCCGGACATCACAGGGAAAGGGTGGTCGGTAACGCCGACCCGGGGAAACCCGCGGGAAAGTGCCACAGAAATGACACCGCCTAAGCCTGGAGCCGCTGCAGAGCCCCAGGCCGGTAAGGGTGAAATGGTGCGGTAAGAGCGCACCGGCGTCGCGGTGACGCGGCGGCCAGGTAAACCCCACTCGATGCTAGGCCAAGCAGGACCGTTTGCAGGTGACCCGCCAAGGTCCGGGTAGGCCGCACAGATGGATGGCTGCTCTCGACAGAATCCGGCTTACAGGCCTCCTACGGAAAGACCCCGCCCCGCGGGGTCTTTCTACGTCCCGGGGCGGTCGCCGGCGGTTGTGTCGCCGGCGGTTGTGGTGCCGGCGGGTGGGCTGCGTCAGGGTGTGTTGCCGGCGGGCGGTTTGCGGGCGTGGGTGGTGTTTCCGGTGGGGGCCGCGGGCCGTGGGCGCGCCGCGTCGCCGAGGCGATCCCCGAGCGCCGACAGCTCGGGCTCCGGGATCGTTCGTTCGATCAGCGGAAACAGTTCGTTCTCTTCGAGCTTCACGTGGTCGGCGAGGCGTTGGCCGAGCTCGTGCAGCAACGCGAGCGGTGGCGCTTCCGGCATCCGCGCGACGTCTCGGCGGATCAGCACGTGGTCGATCAGCGTGCGGACGACCGCGGCGTGGTTGGGGTCCGCGTGTGCCGCGTAGGCCGGAAGTAGCATTTCCTCCTCGAGGCGAAAGTGGAGGCTCTCCTCGTCCTCCCAGTGCGCGACGAATGCGCGCGCAACCTCCTCGGCATTGCTCTCCTCCGCTCGTCGCAGACGCCGTGCGAGCACGAGCGCGTGATGGTGATCGCGGGAAAGCGGCGCGAGCGCTGGGTGGCGTTTCACGGTCTGGATGGTGCCAGGGGACCACGGGCCGGGGCGCGTCGTCGTAGCGATCGTTTGTCGGCGAGCGCCGCCAGCGCAGCGGCGTCGCCCGGCACCCCGTGCACCGCGCCGCCCGGGAAGGCCGCGGCGCTACCGAGGTACAGCCCGCGCACCGGCGTCCGGTAGGGCGACAGCCTCGGGACGGGCCGAAAGATCACCTGGCGCAGGCGATAGCTGCCGCCGCCGACATCCCCGCCGACGAGATTCCGGTCGCGGCGCTCGAGCTCACCCGGGCCCATCACGTGACGCGCGAGGATCAGGTCGCGGAATCCGGACGCGAACCGCTCGACCTGCGCCTCCATCCGCTCGACGAGCGGCGCGAGCTCGAGGCTCCAATCGATCCCGGTCGATGGTCCATGCGTGTACGCCCAGGCAGTGTGCTTGCCGGCGGGCGCGCGGGAGGGATCGGCGAGCGATTGCTGACCGAGAAGCATGTAGGGCCGTTCAGGCAGGCGGCTCCGGCTGATCGTGATCGCCTGGACGAGTTCCTCCTCGCCCCCGGCGACGTGCACGGTGCCGGCGCCCCGCGGCTCGGCGGCCTCCCACGGGATCGGCCCGTCAAGCGCCCAGTCGATCTTGACCGTCGCCGGCCCGTACCGATAGCGACGAAGGAGCGAGCGGTACGAGGCCGGCAGCGTCTCGCCGGCGAGGGAAACGAGCCCGCGGGGCATCACGTCGGCGACGACGAGGTCGGTCGCGATCCGCTCCCCGCCCGCGAGCCTGACCCCGGTCACACGGCCACGTACCGCTTCGATCGACTCGACCACCGTGCCCGTCCGCACCTCGCCGCCGCGCTCGTGCAGATAGCCGACGAGCGCGGCGGTCAGCCGCTCGGCGCCGCCGGCGGGGCTGGGCCATCCGACGGCATGACCGATCAGGTTCAGGTAGACGCCGGCGATCGCGCTCCCCGCGGCCCAAATCGGGACGTCGCCATGGGCCGCCGAGCCGCACAGCCACGCTCGCGACGCGCGGCCGCAGAACAGCCGCCGCCCGAGCCCCTCGGCCGAGGCGGGCAGCAGCGCCGCAAACCGGGCCGTGCCGAGCGGCCCGAGGTCGCGAAGCAGCGCGCGGGCCCCCGCGACCGGCGGGAACCCGCCGAGCATCGCCGCCCGGATTGCCTCGAACGCGTTGAGCATCGGCGCGATGAACGCCTGCCACCGAGCGCCGTCGCCTGCACGCGCAACGTCGAGGCTCGCCACCGTTCGGTCGAGATCGCGGTACAGCGCCACCGCTCGGCCGCCCGGGATCGGGTGCGCGTAGCACGCCTCGGGATGGGTCCATTGCAAGCCGTGGCGCTCGAGCGGCATCCGGGCGAACACCGGCGACGCGGCCCCCGCGGGATACACGGCGGAGAACGTGTCGTGACGGAAGCCGGGCAGCGTCAGCTCCTCGGTTCGCACCGCTCCGCCGGGTCGGTCGGCGGCCTCGATCACCGTCACCGGTTGTCCGCTCTCCGCCAGCCGGATCGCCGCGGCGAGGCCGTTCGGTCCGGCGCCGATCACGACAGCGCTCACGGGGCCTCTGCCGTCAGCGCGGCACAGGCGCGCCTGCCGGCGCCGGCGCCATGCCGGCGATCGTCGCCAGGCCGGCGCCGGTCGCTGCGGTGATCGCCATCAGTCGGCCGATCCCGACTTGCCGGCGAAGCGCGCCAAGCTAGCGCCGTCGAGCCGGTGCAGCACCCAGTCGTCCAGCCGGCGCGCGCCGATCTTCTCGTAGAAGTTCAGCGCGGGCTCGTTCCAATCGAGCGCCGCCCACTCGAGGCGGGCGCATCCGCGAGCTACGGTGATCTGCGCGAGGTGGGCCAGCAGCGCGGCTCCGACGCCCGAGCGACGGTGGACGGGTGGGACGTACAGGTCCTCGAGCCAGATCCCGGGGCGGGACTCCCAGGTCGAGAACGTCGAGTGGAAGAGGGCGAACCCGGCCGGTTGCCACGCGCCGGCGCCGGCCCCGGTGTCACGCGGGCCGTCCGCGCCGGCGCCGGCGTCACGCAAGCCGTCCGCGCGGGTCTCGGCGATCACGGCCTCGGCGGAATGCGCCGTCCCGAACAGCGCCTCCTCGAGCAGCGCGGGCGTGCCCGTCACCTGCTCCGGGGCGCGTTCGTACTCGGCCAGTTCGACGATCCAGCCGAACATCAGCGCGACGTCGTCGCGCCGTGCGTCGCGGATCCGGACCTGCACGCTCAACGCCGGCTGACAATAGCCGGTGCGCGGGGTGTCGCTGGCACCACGCGAGCGGTTCCGACAACATGGGGCACCGATGCCCCGCGTGCCGAAGACGATAACCGCACCGGTCAGCCGCGTCGGCGCGGCGGCACAGAACGCGCTCGAGGTCGCCCGCTTCGGTGGCCTGGCGACCGATGACGAGCCGTCGCCCTACACGGTGGTCGCCGAGGAGCGCGTTTTCAAGCTCCGCCGGTACTACCCCGGGTCGGGCGACGGCGCTCCGCCGGTGATGCTCGTCCCACCGCTGATGCTGGCGGCCGAGGTCTACGACGTGTCCCGGCGCAGCAGCGCGGTCACGATCTTGCACGAGCACGGGATCGATCCCTGGGTGATCGACTTTGGGGCGCCCGAACGCGAGAAGGGCGGGCTCGAGCGCACGCTCGGAGACCACGTGCTCGCGGTCTCCGAAGCGGTCGACCGCGTGCGGAAGGAGACCGGCCGCGATGTCCATCTCGGTGGTTACTCGCAGGGCGGCATGTTCGTCTACCAGGCCGCGGCCTACCGGCGCAACGACGGCCTCGCCTCGCTGATCACGTTCGGTAGCCCGGTCGATACGCGGCGGGGCGCACCGTTCGGGATCCCGGGTCGACTCGCGGTCGAGGTCGCCGAAGTGCTGGCGCTCGTGTTCCGCGGCGGCGGAGTCCCGGCCTGGTTCAGCCGCAACGGCTTTCTCCTGCTCGATCCGGTCAAGTCCGCACGCAACCGGATCGAGTTCCTGCTCCAGCTTCACGACCGCGAGGCCCTTCTGCCGCGCGAGCGGCAGCGCCGATTCCTCGAGGCGGAGGGCTGGGTGGCGTGGCCCGGTCCGGCGCTGGCGGAGTTTGTCAATCAGTTCGTCGCGCACAACCGGATGCTCGAGGGCGGCTTCGTGATCGAGGACCGGCTACTCAGCCTGGCCGACATCGCGGTCCCGGTCCTGTCGGTGGTGGGGACGGTCGATGAGATCGCGCCTGCCGGCGGGGTGCGTGCGATCAGGCAGGCCGCGCCTCGCGCCGACGTGTACGAGCTCGACCTGAATGCCGGTCACTTCGGCCTGGTCGTCGGGTCGCTCTCGACCACGGTGACCTGGCCGACGGTGGCGGCTTGGGCTCACTGGCGATCGGGCGTGGGGGAGTTGCCGGAAAACGTCAAGCGCATCCCGGATGACGGCGTGGTCGAGCTCGTGCCACAGGTCGGGAACCGCGTCGGTTACGGCGTCGAGCTCGCGGCCGGCGTGGGGGTCGAGGCGGCCCGGTCCGCGCTGGGCCTAGCCGAGCGCGCCGTGCGCGGAGCGCGCGAGCTGTCGCGTGAGGCGGCCGCGCAGCTTCCGCGGCTGGCGCGACTCGAGCAGATCCAGCCGAACACGCGAGTCTCCCTGGGGCTGCTCGTCGAGGAGCGCCGGCTGCGCGCGCCGCGCGACGTGTTCTTCCTCTACGAGGACCGCGCCTACGAGGCGGGCGAGGTGGGGGAGCGGATCGACAACGTCGTGCGCGGGTTGATCTCGATCGGCGTCCGCCAGGGCGAGCACGTCGGTGTGCTGATGGGTGTCCGCCCGAGCGCGCTGGCGCTCGTCGTGGCGATCAACCGGATCGGCGCGGTCGCGGTTCTGATGCGCCCCGATGCCGACCCGCGGCGAGAAGCGGCGCTCGGACAGATCGAGCGGATCGTCGCCGACCCCGAGCACGCGGAGTTGGCCGCGGAGCTCGAAGGGGTCGAGACGTTCGTGCTCGGCGGCGGCGGTGCACCGCGGGACCTGGGGATCGCCCGGGCCACCGACATGGAGCAGATCGACCCGAGCGCGGTGACCCTGCCGCGCTGGTATCAGCCGAACCCCGGGCGCGCCGGCGATCTGGCGTTCGTCCTGTTCAGCGGCGAGGCTGAGTACACGAGGGCGAATCGGATCACGAACCGGCGGTGGGCCCAGTCCGCGTTCGGGACGGCCTCGGCGGCCGCGCTCAGTCCTGCGGACACGGTCTACAGCGTCAGCCCGGTCTACCACCCGTCGGGGCTGATGATGAGCATCAGCGGAGCGATTGCCGGGGGCGCTCGCCTGGCGGTGGCCCGGCGCTTCGATGTGTCCACGTTCTGGGAGGAGGTCAGGCGGTACGGGGTGACGGTGGCGTCGTACACGTGGACGATGCTCGACGAGGTCGTCGATGCCCCGCCACAGCCGGCCGAGCGCCACCATCCGCTCCGCTTGTTCATCGGGTCGGGCATGCCCCGCTCGCTGTGGAGGCGGGTCGAGGAGCGGTTCAAACCGGCACGCGTCGTCGAGTTCTACGCGTCGACCGAGGCGGGCGCGATCCTCGTCAACGTTCGGGGTGCGAAGCCCGGCTCGATGGGTCGGCCGTTGCCCGGCAGTGCCGAGGTGACGATCGCCGAGTACGACCTCGAGACGCAGGGCTTGGTGCTCGGCCGCGACGGGTTCGCCAGGCGCTGTGGCGTCGACGAGGTCGGCATGCTGCTCGTCCGGGTGAGTCCCAACGATCCGCTCAGCATCACGCCGCTGCGTTCGCTGTTCGCCCGGGGCGACGCCTGGGTCGTCACCGGCGACCTGTTCCGACGCGACGACGACGGCGACTACTGGCGCGTCGACGGCGCCGGCGATGTCATCCACACCGATCGCGGGCCGGTATTCACGACACCGATCCGGGATGCCCTCGGCTCGATCCCCGCGGTCGACCTGGCGCTCGCCTACGGAGTGCCGCGCGAGGCCGACGAACATGAGGTCCCAGTCGCGGCCGTGACCCTCCGCGCCGGCCGCGAGCTGACCGCTCGCGAAATCGGCCGGGCGCTGAGCGTGCTCGACACCGAGCAGCGTCCGGCGCTCGTCCACGTCGTCGACCGGATCCCCGTCACGACCTGGTTCAGGCCGCTCACGCGTGAGCTCCGCGCCGCGGGGATCCACGTGCCCGAAGACGGCAACGAGGCCTGGTTCCTCGACGCGTCCGGCGCGACCTACCGACCGCTGACCGCGCCGGCGATGCAGCGGCTGATGCGGTCCGCTACGAGGAAGCCGGGAGCGTCTCGCCCGAGTAGAGCTTGACGATCCGCACGGTGCCCGCCGGCGCCTCGTTGATGCACAGCTCGCACAGCACGCACTCGTCGAGGTTGTCCTCGACCAGTTCGACGCCGTTCGGGCCCGCATGGAAGATGTCGACCGGGCAGACCTCGGCGAGCTTCGCGGCGAGCCCGGGGTCGCTTGCGACCGGCTCGTCGACCTCGACCGCGATGAACAGGGCCGGGCTCACGCCTTCGCTCCGATCCGGTCCTTGACGATCCGCGGGATTTCCGAGATCTCCTCGGCGACCACGATGCCGGCCTCGGCGAGGCGAGCGATCTTCTCGGTGGCGGTGTCCTCCTTGCCCTCGACGATCGTGCCGGCGTGTCCGAAGCTCATCCCCGGCATCTCGTCCATAAACCGTCCGGCCATGAACGCGACGATCGGCAGCCTCGAGCTGTTGTCGGTGACCCAGCGGGCCAGCTCGGCCTCCATCCGGCCCCCAGGCTCGGTGTAGATCACGATCGCCTCGGTCTCGGGATCGGCCTCGAACATAGGCATCAGCTCCGCGTAGGTCGAGCCTATGATCGCGTCGCCGCCGATCGAGACGGCAGTCGACTGACCGAGACCCGCGGCGGTCAGCGTGGAGGACATCTCGGTGGTCATCCCGCCCGATCGCGAGATCACGCCGACCGGTCCCGGTGTGTAGGACTTGGCGGCGTCGCGCGCGGGGCCGCCGATGCCGCCCATCTTGATCACGTTGGGGACGATGATCCCGAGGCAGTTTGGCCCGATGATGCGGGCGCCCCGCTCGGCCGCGAGCTCGACCATCTGCGCGACGTCCCCGCGCGGGATCCGCTCGGTCACGATCACGACCAGCTTGACGCCGTTCTCGAGCGCCTCGAGCACCGCGTCCTTCGTGAACGCGGGGGGGACGGTCACGACCGAGCCGTCGATCGGGGCGCCGTGGTGCTCGACCGCCTGGGCGACCGTGTCGAACACGGGCACGCCGTGTACGTCGCGCCCGAGGCGCCCGGGGGTGACGCCGCCGACGATCTTCGCGCCCGCGCCGTAGTCCAGGCACTCGCGGGTCAGGTTGACCGCCTCGCGGCCGGTGATCCCCTGGACGATGAACGTGGTATCCGCGCCGATGAGGATGCTCACGGGACGGCCTCCGCGGTAGGTGGGGCGGTGGGTGGGCCCCCAATCTTCACGACCGCCCGACGAGCGGCCTCGTGCAGCGACACGCTCCGGTCGGCGTACTCGACGCCGTACTTCTCGAGGATCTTGAAGCCCTCTTCCTCCCAGGCTCCCGGGATCCGGAAGATCGCGATCTTCTCGGCGGGGTCGTAGCCGAGCTCAACGCACGCCTTGATCACGCCACGGGCGACGATGTCCACCCGGGTGTTCGAGACGATCGACATCATCACCGCGATCTTGTCGACGCCGGGCTTCTGGAGCACGAGCTTGGCGAGCCCGCACGCCTTACGCACCGACGGGTTGCCGCCGATCTCGCAGTAGTTGGCCGGATCGCCGCCGTGCGCGCGGACCGCGTCGAACAGCGTCAGCGACCCGCCGCCGGCCCCGATCACCAGGCCCAGATTTCCGTCGAACTCCGTCACATTCCCGGCCACGCCGCGGTGATCCTGGGAGTCGACCTGCTCGCCGGCAAGCTCGAACGGCGTCGGCTCGCGCGCCAGCCGCGTCTCCTCGTCGCCGACGCCGAGCTCGTGCAGCAGCGCCCGTTGGCGCGGCCGAGCCTCGTTCTCCATGTCCATGTGGGCATCGAGCGCGACGAACGAGCCGTCGTCGAGCTCCCCGAGCGGGTTGATCTCGGCCAGCGTCATGTCGTACTCGAGGAACAGTCGCGCCAGCCTGGCCACGATCGGCGTAAGCCGATTCAGAGCGCTCCCGGTGACGCCCAGCGACGCGATCAGCTGCTTGGCCTCCCACTCGGAGAACGGAGCGCGGGTCGAGAAATGGCGGCGGGCGACGTGGTCGGGGTGCTCCTGGGCGACCTGCTCGATGTCGATTCCGCCCATGTCGGAGAACAGCATCACCGGCCGCTTGCGGATCCCGTCCCAGACGATCCCGGCGTAGTACTCGTGCTCGACCGCGGCGCGGTCGTCGACGAGGACGCCGCGGGGCATGTGACCGCCGATCTCGAGATCGAGGATGTGCTCGGCGTGGTGCGCGGCTTCCTCGGGGGTGTCGGCGAACTTGACACCGCCCGCCTTCATCCGGCCGCCGCTCAGCACCTGCGATTTGATCACGACCGGGCCGCCGATCTGCTCGGCGATCCGGCGTGCCTCGTCGGCCGTTTTGGCGAGTCCGTGCTTGGTCACCGGGATCCCGGCCTTGGCGACGATCGCTCGCGACTCGTACTCGAAGAAGCGCATCGGGGCGCCCGAGGGTAGCGAAGCCGGCGCCGAAAGGCGGTGATCCTACGGCGGCGTAGCTTACGGACGTTTTGGCGCTCGGTCGGAGGGGCACCGATCGGATCCAAGGTGAGTAAACCAATAAATCTGGTAATCTCAATGAGATAACTGAGGTATGCCGAACCGCCATCGGGGTTCCCCGGCCGGCGGCCTGAACCCGAAAACAAGCCGCCATCCAGGGGGATTTCAATGAGATCACGATCACGACGGACCGACGCTGCCGCCCTGACCACCGCGATCGTCGCGATCAGCCTCGCGGCCGTGCTCGCCGGTTGCGGCGGCTCCTCGGATTCGACGAGCACCAGCGGGGGGTCCGCGAGCAACGCCGCGGCAACCAGTGGCGCGGGTAGCACCAAGCTCCAGCTCGTGGCGTATTCGACGCCGAAGAAGGCATATGACGCGCTGACGACCGCGTTCGCGCAGACGAGCGCCGGCAAGGGCGTCTCGTTCGGCCAGTCGTTCGGGGCGTCGGGCTCGCAGAGCCGCGCCGTCGACACGGGCCAGCCCGCCGACGTGGTCGCGTTCTCGACGACGCCCGACATGACCCGCCTGGTCAAGGACGGGATCGTGTCCAAGACCTGGAACGCGAACCCCGAGCAGGGCTTCTCGAGCGACTCCGTGGTGGTGTTCGTGGTGCGAAAGGGCAACCCGAAGCACATCACGGGCTGGGACGACCTGATCAAGCCGGGCGTCGACGTGATCACGCCGAACCCCTCGACGTCCGGAAGCGCGCGCTGGAACATCCTCGCGGGCTACGGAGCCCAGCTCAAGGAGGGCAAGACGCCGACGCAAGCGCTCGCCTACATCAACACGCTCCTAACCAAGAACGTCAGCGTGCAGGACTCGAGCGCGAGCGCCGCGCTCCAGACGTTCACCGGCGGCAAGGGCGACGTGCTGCTCGACTACGAGAGCGACGCGCTCGCGGCCGAGAAGGCCGGGGACGCGATCCAGATCGTGTATCCGCAGCAGACGATCCTGATCCAGACGCCGATCGCGGCCACGACCAAGAGCTCGCACGCCACGCAAGCGCAGGCGTTCGTCAACTGGCAGTGGTCGACCGCGGGCCAGACGATCTGGGCCCAGAAGGGCTACCGCCCGGTGCTCGCGTCGGTCGCCAAGCAGTTCGCGAGCAAGTTCCCGACGCCACCGGACCTGTTCACGATCGGCTACCTCGGCGGGTGGACGAAGGTTTCGGCTGAGTTCTTCGCCCCGTCCACCGGCTCGATCACCAAGATCGAGGAGGCCGCGGGGGTTCCCACTGCCAGCTGAGATCCAGGCGGCGCCGCTGCCGGCGCCTGTCGCCCCGCGGCCTCGGGCGGGGGCGCGGTACGGGGCTGTGCGGTCGGGCGATGTCGGGCTCGGCCTCTGCATGCTCTACCTGAGCGTGTTCGTGCTGATCCCGCTCGCCGCGGTGGTCGTGAAAGCGTTCTCGTCAGGGCTCGGCACTCTGTGGAGCTCGATCGACAACACGCTCGCGTTGCGCGCGCTCGCGATCACGCTGGTCGCGTCGCTGATCGTTGCAGCGATCGGGGCCGTGATGGGCACGCTGGTGGCCTGGGTGCTGGTCCGCGACTCGTTCCCCGGCAAGCGGTTCGTGAACGCGCTGATCGACCTGCCGTTCGCGCTGCCGACGATCGTCGCCGGGCTGACGCTGATCGCCCTCTACGGTCCCGACAGCCCGGTCGGCGTGCACCTCGCGTACACCCGCGGCGCGGTCATCGTGGCGTTGATGTTCGTGACGCTGCCGTTCGTCGTGCGCTCGGTGCAGCCGGTCCTGATCGAGCTCGATCGCGAGGTCGAGGAAGCCGCGGCGTCGTTGGGCGCGTCAAACGCGACCACGTTCCGACGTATCGTCCTGCCGGCGCTCCGTCCGGCGATCTTCTCCGGCGCTGCGCTCGCGTTCGCCCGCTCGATCGGCGAGTTCGGCTCGCTGGCACTGATAGCCGGCAAGGTGCAGATCGCCTCGATCGTGATCTACGCAGACATCGAGAGTGGCTCCGAGCAGTCGGCGGCGGCGCTTTCGGTTGTGCTGATGCTGGTCGCCCTGCTGGTGCTGTTCGTCCTGCGACGGGTCGGAGCCCGCATTGACCGTTAGCCGCCGTACCACCCTGTCCCTGCGGTTCGTGGCACTGGCGTACCTCGGGCTACTCCTGCTGCTGCCGGTGGGGGTCGTGTTCTGGCGCACGTTCGAGCACGGCGTCGGGACCGCCTGGTCGTACATGACCACGCCGGCGGCGGTCAGCGCGTTTTGGTTGACGGTCCTGCTGGCGGTGATCGCGGTGCCCCTGAACACGATCTTCGGCGTCGGCGCGGCGATGGTCCTCGCGCGCAGCAAGGCGCGGGGCAAATCCGTGCTCGACGCGCTCATCGACCTGCCGTTCGTCGTCTCGCCGGTGATCGTCGGGCTCGCGCTGATCCTCGTATATGGGCAGGGCGGCTGGTTTGCCGACGTCTTCCAGAACAACGGGATCAGGATCATCTACGCGGTTCCCGGGATGGCGATCGCGACCGTGTTCGTGTCGCTCCCATTCGTGGTCCGCGAGGTCACGCCCGTGCTGCGCGAGGTCGGCGACGAGCAGGAAGAGGCGGCGGCGACGCTGGGCGCATCCTCCTGGCAGACGTTCTGGCGGGTCACGCTGCCGACGATCCGCTGGGGTGTCGCCTACGGGATCGTGCTGACGACGGCTCGCGCGCTCGGGGAAATCGGCGCGGTGCTCGTCGTCTCCTCGAACGTCGCCGGATCGACGCTGACACTGCCGCTGCTCCTGTTCCAGCGGGACTCGCAGATCGGCGGCCAGGTGGATACAAGCGTCTACGCGCTGGCGACGGAGCTCGCCGTGCTGTCGATCGCGGTACTGCTACTGATGACGATGTTCGGATCGAGAGAAAAGGAAGCGCGGTGAGGATCGAGGCAGAAGCGATCTCCAAGCAGTTCGGCGACTTCACGGCGCTCGAAGACGTGTCGCTCGAGGTCCCCGAGGGAGGCCTGACCGCGCTGCTCGGGCCGTCCGGCTCCGGCAAATCGACGCTGCTCCGCATAATCGCCGGCCTCGAGGAGCCCGATCAGGGGGTGATCCGGATCGCCGGCCGTGACGTCACGCGCGCGCGTCCCCAGGACCGCGGCATCGGGTTCGTGTTCCAGCACTACGCCGCGTTCGCGCACATGAGCGTTTTCGAGAACGTCGCGTTCGGTCTGAAGATCCGCAAGCGCAAGCCGGCCGACGTCCGCGCGCGCGTCGAGGAGCTGCTGGCGCTCGTGGGGCTCACCCAGTGGGCGGGGCAGCGGCCGCATCAGCTCTCGGGTGGTCAGCGTCAGCGGATGGCGCTGGCGCGCGCGCTCGCGGTCGAGCCGCAGGTGCTGCTGCTCGACGAGCCGTTCGGCGCCCTGGACGCAAACGTCCGCGCCGAGCTGCGGCGCTGGTTGCGCCGGCTGCACGACGAGCAGGGAGTGACGACCGTGCTCGTGACCCACGATCAGGAGGAGGCGATGGAGGTCGCCGACACGATCGCGGTCATGAACAAGGGGACGATCGAGCAGGTCGGCGCGCCCCGCGAGGTGTACGACAAGCCCGCCAGTCCGTTCGTGATGGGCTTCCTCGGCCCGGTCAGCAACATCGACGGCCGCCTCGTGCGCCCCCACGATGTCACGCTGTCGTTGACCGACGGGCCCGGGCTGATCGAAGCGATGGTCAAGCGCGTCGTGCACCTCGGGTTCGAGGTCAGGATCGAGCTCGAGCTCACCGGCGGGGAGCCCGCCCGCGCGCAGCTCACGCGCGGCCAGAACGAGGAGCTCGAGCTCGCCCCGGGCGACATCGTGTTCGTGCGCCCCCCGGCGCAGACCGCCGTGTCGGGCGACCCCGCCGAGGCTGTCGCGGCCGCGGCCGGCGAGGACGCCGACGCCCAGTCGCTCAATGCCTGACCGGGGCCGCGGCGCGCCGGAATCAGCGCGTGACCCAGGCCTCCGGATCCTCGGCTAGCCGATCGATCGCCCCTGGGAGCTTCCCGGCGGCGACGTCAGCGAGCGTGACGTGCTCGACCACGCTCCGCAGGCTCGCCCGCACCGCGATCCACACTCGCGGGAGCGTGGTGGCGGCGCCGGGATAGCTCGCGTCCTCCGGCGGCCCGCCGCGGACGCTCGCGAGCGGCCCTTCGACGGCGCGGATCACGTCGGCGATCGTCAGCTGGTCCGATGGCTTGGCCAGGCGGAAGCCGCCCTCGGCCCCGCGGTGGCTGCGGACGATCCCGGCGTGGCGGAGCTCCCCGAGGATGTTCTCGAGGAAGTTCAGCGGGATGTCCTGGGCGCTGGCGATGCGCTCGGCCTTGACCGGCTTCTCGTCGGTCGACGCCGCCAGTTCAACCGCGGCGCGCACCGCGTAATCCGCCTTGGCCGAGATTCGCATCGGTCCGCGACCCTACACCGCCGCGGGCTCGAAGCCATAGGCCTCGGCCAGCTCGGGATCCTTGTGGGCGAGCATCTCGGCCAACGAGACCATCACCTTGCACTGTTTCCAGGTCGCGTCGTCCTGCATCTTGCCGTCGATCATGTGGACCCCGCGGCCGTCGGGGATCGCCTCGAGCACCTTCTTGGCGAACAGCACCTCGTCGGGGTCGGGGCTGAACACCTTCTTGGCGATCTCGATCTGGACGGGATGAAGCGACCAGGCGCCGACGCAGCCGAGCAGGAACGCGGCCCGGAACTGCGTCTCGCAACCCTGGACGTCGCGGATGTCGCCGTAGGGGCCATAGAAGGGCAGGATGCCGGCGGACGTGCAGGCGTCGACCATGCGCGCGATCGAGTAGTGCCACGGGTCCTGCTGGGCGGTCGCGCGCGGCGCCTCGGGATCCGACCCGTCTGGGTCCTCGATCACGCGGTAGCCGGGATGGCCGCCACCGACTCGGGTCGTCTTCATCCGCCGCGACGCAGCGAGGTCGGCCGGACCAAAGCTCATCCCCTGCATCCGAGGGCTGGCCGTCGCGATCTCCTCGAGGTTGACCACGCCCAAGCCGGTCTCGAGGATCGCGTGGATCAGGATCGGCCGGTCGAGGCGCGCGCGGGCCTCCAGCTGCGCGAGCAGCCGGTCGACGTAGTGGATGTCCCATGGGCCCTCGACCTTCGGAATCATCATCACGTCGAGCTTGTGGCCGATTTCGGTCACGACCGTGGTGATGTCGTCGAGCACCCACGGCGACTCGAGGCTGTTGACCCGCGTCCACAGCTGGGTGTCGCCGAGCTCCATGTCCTTGCCGACGCGGACGAGGCCGGCCCGGGCCGCCTCCTTGCGGTCGACCGGCACCGCGTCCTCGAGGTTGCCAAGCAGGATGTCGACGGTCGGCGCGATGTCGGGCACCTTGGCGACCATCTTCTCGTTGGAGAAGTCGAGGAAATGGATCATCCGCGAGGGCTTGAACGGGATCTCGAGCTGTGGCGTCGGCGCGCCGATCGCAAGCGGCTTGCCGAAGTCGCGGGGGTTTCTCACTGGCGTGGCTCCTTTTCGGTTCGGGTCCGAACGCTAGCGGGAGTGCGCCATTTGCGGGGGCATACGGACGCACACCGACGCCTGCCCTGGCATGCTCCCGCGCCTAACCCATCCAGGAGACGCGATGACGCAAGTTGATTCCAGCCCCCAGATCGACACCGACCAGACGACCCGCGAGGCCTCCGGCGCTCATCCCTACGGGCGCTATCTGGAGGAGTTCGAGGTCGGCGCCGTGTACAAGCACTGGCCGGCCAAGACCGTCACCGAGGCCGATGACCACCTGTTCTGCCTGCTGACGATGAACCACCACCCGCTCCACATCAACGACGTCTACGCCCGGCAGTCCCAGCAGGGGCGCAACGTCGTTGTCGGGCCGCTGGTGTACTCGCTGGCGCTCGGAATGAGCGTCTCGGACGTGAGCGGCAAGGCGATCGCGAACCTCGCGACCGAGGAGCTCAAGCACCCCGCGCCGGTGTTCCACGGCGACACGCTGTTCTGCGAGTCCGAGGTGCTCGAGGTGCGGCCCTCGCAGTCAAAGCCCGACCGTGGCACGGTCAGAGTGCATACACGCGTGCTCAACCAAGACGGCGTGCTCGTGGCCGAGTTCAAGCGCCTCGTCCTCGTCCCCCGCAGGGATGGGATCCCCGCCCACCCCGACTCGACCGGCGCCAGCCGGTCGGCCGAGGCGAACGTGGAATAGGCCACCAGCCGTTCAAATTCGCAAAAGTCCGTATACGCTTGATCGTCCACCCGAGACGTTAGGAGTTGCTGAAACCCCATGGCCCATACCGCACCGACGCACCAAGCCAGCTCGAACCACTCCCGCCTTCAGGGGTGGATAGACGAGGTCGCGACGCTGACAGAGCCCGACGACATCTACTGGTGCGACGGCTCGGATGAGGAGTACGACCAGCTCGCCCAGACGCTGATTGAGGCCGGAACGTTCGAGAGGCTCTCGGACTCCAGTCGCCCCGGCTCCTACCTGGCGCTCTCGGACCCGGCCGACGTGGCTCGGGTCGAGGACCGGACGTTCATCTGCTCGGCGACCGAGGAGGACGCCGGCCCGACCAACAACTGGACCGATCCCGAGGAGATGCGCCAGTCGCTCACGGAGTTGTTCCGCGGCTCGATGCGCGGCCGGACGATGTACGTCGTCCCGTTCTCGATGGGGCCGATCGGCTCCCCGATCGCCTACATCGGCGTGCAGCTGACCGACTCGGCCTACGTCGCCGCTTCGATGCGGATCATGACCCGGATGGGGAAGGACGCGCTCGACGAACTCGGCGACGACGGTGAGTTCGTGCCCTGCCTGCACTCGGTGGGCGCGCCGCTGCTCGACGGAGCAGAGGACGTGCCGTGGCCGTGCAATGCCGAGAACAAGTACATCGTGCACTTCCCCGAGACCCGAGAGATCTGGTCGTTCGGCTCGGGCTACGGCGGCAACGCGCTACTCGGCAAGAAGTGCTTTGCGCTGCGAATCGCCTCCGTGATGGCGCGCGACGAGGGCTGGCTCGCCGAGCACATGCTGATCCTCAAGCTGACCTCGCCCGAGGGCGTCAGCAAGTACATCGCCGGCGCCTTCCCGAGCGCCTGCGGCAAGACCAACCTGTCGATGATGATCCCGACGCTCCCCGGCTGGAAGGTCGAGACGATCGGCGACGACATCGCATGGATGAAGTTCGGCAAGGACGGCAAGCTGTACGCGGTCAATCCCGAGGCCGGCTTCTTCGGGGTCGCGCCGGGAACGAGCAAGAAGACCAACCCGAACGCGCTGAAGATGCTCGAGCACGACGTGGTGTTCACCAACTGCGCCAAGACCGACGACGGCGACATCTGGTGGGAAGGGATGGGCGACGCGCCCGACCACGCGATCGACTGGCGCGGCAACGGATGGACGCCGGCCGAGGAGTCGACCGCGGCCCATCCCAACGCGCGATTCACGGTGCAGATCGCGCAGTGCCCCTCGATTGACCCGCAGTGGGACGACCCGGGCGGAGTTCCGATCGACGCGATGCTGTTCGGCGGCCGCCGCGCCACGGTGGTGCCGCTCGTGCACGAGGCGCGCGATTGGGAGCACGGCGTGTTCCTCGGCTCGACGATGTCCTCCGAGACGACCGCTGCCCAGGCCGGCGCCGTCGGCAAGCTGCGCTTCGACCCGATGGCGATGCTGCCCTTCTGCGGCTACAACATGGCCGACTACTTCGCCCACTGGCTCGAGATCGGCCGCCGCCGTGGCGCGGAGCTGCCGCGGATCTTCTACGTCAACTGGTTCCGCCGTGATGACGACGGGAAGTTCCTGTGGCCCGGGTTCGGAGAGAACTCGCGGGTGCTGGCGTGGATCTTCCGCCGCCTCGAGGACGCCGCGCAGGCCAACGAGACGGCGATCGGGCTGGTGCCGCCGGTCGGAGAGGGCGGCATCGACACCACCGGCCTCGACATCGATCGCGAGTCGGTCGAGAAGCTGCTCGAAGTCGATCCGGAAGCCTGGATCGAGCAGCTCCCGCAGATGCGCGAGCACTACGAGAAGTTCGGCGAAAAGCTGCCGGATGAGCTCCGCGCGCACCTCGAGGGGCTCGAGCGGCGTCTGCGCGCCGCCTCATAAGAGAAATTCTTCAAAACGCCACGTACTCTCACGGGCGTGGCTCTGCCGTTCATACCGTCCGACGCCGCCATGCTCGCGTTGCAGGCCGGCGTCGTCGCGGCGCCACGGCCGATCGAGCGGGTCAAGTGGCTCGAGCGGTTCCGCGGGCGCGGCTGGGCGCTTGTGCCGATCGGCTCGATCGTGGTCGTGATCTTCGCGATCCGGTACGTGTCGAACACCGCCACGGGTCTGACCGACCTCGCGCTCGTCGCGGTGCCGATTCTGGCCGCGGTCGCGCTCGGGTGGGCGATGCGCGGGGCCAAGCCGCTCGCGGCGCTGGGGGCGATACCGCTGTTCGTCCTCGCCTGGGCGAGCAAGAACACGCTCGCCGGCGAGGCGGCCGGGGCGCTGCTGTCGGCGCTCAGCTGCGTGACGCTCGGCGTGCTGCTGTCGGCGGTGACGCCGGCCCGATGGCTGAAGGCCGGGATCGTGCTGATGGCGGCCGCGGACATTTGGCTCGTGGTCACCGACCTGCTCCAGTCGCCGAACGCGGCGCTCGTCGCGGCCCAGCCGCCGGCGGGGCTGCCGCAGCTCCAGGCCGAGGTCTTCGGGACCGTGTCGATGGGCTATGGCGACCTGTTCGTGGCCGCGCTGCTCGGCGCCGTGCTCGCGTCACAGTGGCGGCGACAGTGGCAGGCGGCGGTGCTGACGCTGGTGATCGCAGGCTGTTTTGACCTGCTGTTCTTCTTCATCAACGAGCTCCCGGCCACGGTTCCCGTGGCGCTGGCGCTGCTTGTCACCGAGAGCTGGCAGTGGCGCCAGCAGCGCCGGGTCAGTGTTGCGCTTCGCCGCCCGTCGATGCGGGCGGACGCGATTCCTCGGCAAGCGAGGTGATCGCCAGCGTGCCGCGGGCCGCGTCCTCGAGCACCTCGGTGGCCTCCTCGGCCGAGCGTGCGTAGAGCTCGACCAGCAGGTGGACGACGATCCGGTCGTCGTCGTGCTTGTGGAAGCGCACGTGCGTGAAGAACTCACGCGTGCCGTGATCGCCGAACGCCGCGTATGAGAGAGCGTCGCCGGCTTCGGGGCCCGAGCACGTCTCGACGTCGTCGGCATCAACGGTGACCGTGCACGAGGCGACCCAGGGGGTCCCGGCGATCATCCGCTCCCAGCGGTCCTCGATCGGCTCGACCCGGCCGTTGTGGAAGCCGAGGTGCGGCTGGTCGTGCATGCACTCGAGGCACTGCACGACCGCCTCCTGCATCTCATCGACGACTTCGCCGCGCTCGCCGGTCTCGGGATCGATCCGGTGGATCCCCTCGTAGTGCACCTGCACCTCGAGGTTCTGCGACCAACAGCGGTAACAGCGGAGCCAACTGCGTACAGACGTTGAGCCCTCCATCTCCTTGATTCTACGATGGCGGTGTGAACGACCACCGCAAGGGGGGCTGATGCGGGTCCGTACGAGGGCCGTCGGCGCGATCCTCGCCGGCGGTGGCGGTCGCCGGATCGGCGGCGACAAGGCGATCGTGGAGCTGCACGGCCGGCCGCTGATCTCGTATCCGCTGGAGGCGGTCCGTCAGGCGCTCGGCAAGGTCGCAATCCTCGCCAAGCCGGACACGAGGCTTCCTTACGTGTCGGGCGTGACCGTGTGGATCGAGCCCGAGCCCCGGCGGCACCCGGTGTTCGGGATCATGCAGGCGCTGGCGCTCGCCGATGGCCGTCCGGTGGTGGTGTGCGGGGCCGATCTGCCGTTCGTCAGCGTCAGCCTGATCAAGCGGCTGGCGAAGGCCAATCCGGGACGGTCGCCGGCCGTTATCGCATGCGCGCACGGGGAGATGCAGCCGGTGCTTGGCTGCTACCAGCGCCGCGCGCTGCCGCTGCTCAGAGGCGCGGCGCAGGCCGCGAGCTGCCCGCTGCGCGAGACGGTCGCGGCGCTCGATCCCGTCCTGCTCGAGGTCGACGACCCCGACGAGCTGTTCGACGTCGACTCGCCCGACGACCTGCTGCAGGCGGCGGCGATGCTGGACCGCCGGCGGCTGTCCGCGCCGTACTAGCCGGGGCGAGCCGGGCCTGGGGCGGTCGCTAGCCGAACGTGAAGTCGTAGGCGCTCACGCCGGCGGGCAACTGCACGGTGAACGTGAAGTCCTGCGCGGTCGGGAACGAGATGAGCGAGTACAGGCGCTCGCCGGTCACGGTCACGACGCCGTTCTTGACGTCCGCGCCGGCATGGGCGTTCGGGATCGGCTGGCCGTCGAGCAGCACGCGGCCCTGACGGGGAACATTCCCGGCCGAGGTGAGCACGAGGTAGACCTTGGCGGCCTGCACCGCGCCGCTGATCGATGCGCCGGCCCCCACCGTGGTGAGCGACTCAGAGGACGCGTCCCACGGACCCTTGAGCGCGAACTGGTTCAGGGCGAGGCCGCCGGACGCGCCCGGGTACTCGCGGTTGCCGGCGAACAGCTTCGTCACGAACCCCTGCGCGCGCTGGGTGTCGAGGTAGGTCTCGGGCGTGCCGAGTCCGGCCGAAGCCATGATCGCCGTCGCGGTCATCGGCGCCGGCAAGCTCTTGGCTCCCGCATCGGCGAGCAGGGCGCGGACCGCGGCCTCGCTCTGCTTGTAGTCGCCCTCACCGAACTGGACGTGCCGCACCTGCCCCTTGGCGTCGACCAGGTACTCGGCGGGCCAGTACTGGTTCTGCCAGGCGTCCCAGGTCCCGTACTTGTTGTCCTGGACGACTGGGTACTTGATGCCGTCCGAGCTGATCGCCTGCCTGACGTTGCTCGCCTCCTGCTCGAACGTGAATTCGGGCGTCTCGACGCCGATGATGTCAAGGCCGTACTTGTGGTACTGGGCGTAGAGGCCCTTCAGGAACGGCAGCGTGCGCAGGCAGTTGATGCACGTGTACGTCCAGAAGTCGATGAGCACGACGTGACCGCGGAGCCCGGCCAGCGTCAGCGGCTTGTCGCCGGGGGTGTTGAACCAATCCTGGTTGTCGGTGAAGTCCGGAGCGGTGCCGAGGTCGGTCAGGGAAGGGGTCTTGACTCCCGGGATCGCGACCTCGCGCTCGGCGGCGGTGGAGATTGAGATCCCCGCCCGCCCGGACGACGCCTCCTGCTGGGCGGTGACGAACCGCGAGGTTGGGCGCAGCGACGCCAGTCGCTTCTGCACGGCGTTCGAGCTCTCGAGCGACCTCGTTGGATCGACCAGGATCGCCGGCAGGCTCGTGTCCTTGGCGAGGTCCTCCTCGAAGCGGACGTCGACGTTGAAGATCATCAGGACCCCGGTCGCCAGCAACACGACGCCGAGGGCGCGGTTGATCGCGTTACCGCGTCCGACGCGGCGGATCCGGTCGATCACCGCGCGTCCGGCGAACGCATAGACGAGCAGCACCGCGGACAGGCCGATCGAGTAGGAGATCGCGACCAGAACCACGCGTGCGTTGGCGCCGCTCGAGGCGCTGACCGACGTCACCGCGGCCAGGATCGGCCCGGCGCACGGCGCGCACACGAACCCGAGCGCGGCACCCACCCCGAGTCCCGACCAGAAACCGGTGCCGCGGCTCTTCGGACCAAACCGGCCGAGTCGAGAAAGCGGCGCCTCGATCCGGGCCGTCAGGTCGGGGACCAGCAGCGCGACGCCAAACACGATCAGGACCACGATCGCCAGCGTCCGCGCGGCGCCGCTCGCGAGACCGACGCCCTTGACGAGCTGCGCGAGCAGCACGATCGCGATCGTGAACGTCACCCCGAGACCGACCACGATCCCGACAGGGCGGCGGCGGCCACCGGTGGCGCTCGACGCCAGCAGCGCCGGCACGACCGGCAGAACGCAAGGCGTGATCGCCGTCCCCGCGCCGGCGATCACGGCAAACAGCATCAGGAGGAGCATCTGCGCCCTAGATGATGCGGCCTAAATTCTTGCGAAAGAGTTAATCGCCGCCCGCTCTTATGAAGCTCTTAAGGGGCTCAGCCGCCGATGGCGGACATGCTGCGGGCGGGCTGGATGAAGCCCGGCTCGCCGACATGGTGCTTGAGCTCCTTGAGCCAGACGGCGTCGCGGATGATCTGTTCCAGCTCGCGGTCGCCGGCGCCTTCGCGCATCGGGCTGCGCAGGTCGGTTTCGTTCAGCGAGAACAGGCACGTGCGCAAGCGGCCGTCGGCGGTCAGGCGAACCCGGTTGCAATCGCCGCAGAACGGCTCTGATACGGGGTTGATGAAGCCGATCTTGCCCTGCCCGTCGGCGAAGTTGTAGACGCGAGCGGTGGCGTGCGGCTCGCGCTGCTGTGGTTCGAGCGGGTACACGGCGTCGATCGCGGCGCGGATCTCGGCGCCGGTGAGCACCTGATCCTCGCTCCACGCGTGATCGGCGTCGAGCGGCATGAACTCGATGAAGCGGACCTCGTACGCGGTGCGCCGGGCCAGCCCGGCGAACGGGATCATCTCGTCTTCGGTGAAGCCTCGGATCGCGACCGCGTTGATCTTGATCGGATGGGCCTCCGGGAACGTCGCGAGGTGCTCGAGTCCCCTGAGCACCTGCGGGAGCGCGTCGCGCCGGGTGATCTCGAAGAAGCGGTCGCGCTGGAGCGAGTCCACCGACACGTTGAAGCGGTTGATGCCGGCGCGGACGAGCGCCTCGCCGTCGCGCTCGAGCAAGAAGCCGTTGGTCGTGACCGACAGGTCGTGGACGGTGTCGATCTGGGCGAGCATCTGCGCCAGCGCCGGGAACTGCTTGCGCACCAGCGGCTCTCCGCCGGTGAGGCGCACGTCGTGGACGCCCATCTCGCCGAACAGGGTGACCAGACGGGCGATCTCCTCGAAGGTCAGAATTTCGGCGCGTTCCAGCCAGGGCAGCCCCTCGGCGGGCATGCAGTACTGGCAGCGGAAGTTGCAGCGGTCGGTGACCGACACGCGCAGGTCGCCGATCAAACGGCCGTGACCGTCTCGGAGTGGGTCAAGCGCCATCTGAAGAAGGCTAGCCGAAGCTGCTAGTCAATCTCGGACATCCGTCGCGAGAAGGCCGAACGCGACCATATCGTCGCGACCGTTCTTGCTGACCATGAACGAACGCAGGACCGCCTCGCGGGTGAAGCCGCACCGCTCGGCGACCCGCTGGGAGGCGGGGTTCCCGGTCGCCGCCATCAGGTCGATCCGCTGCAGGCCGAGGTGGACGAATCCCCAGTTCGTGATCAGCCGCACGGCACGGGTGGTGTGGCCCTGCCCGCGGGCGTCTCGCGCGAGCCAGTAGCCGACCTCACCGCGAACGTTCTTCCAGGAGAAGCGCATCAGCGAGATCGACCCGAGCAGGTGGTCGCGGTCCTCGGCGAGCACGATCGCGAACGGCGCGGAGGCACCGGCGTGGAGCGCGTCGTGCCGCTGGAGCAGGTAGTTGCGAGCGTCGGACGGGCCGTAGGGGAACGGAACGCGGGTCCAGCGCGAGATCTCGGGGTCCTGGCATGCGGTCACGAGCGGCTGCAGGTCCGAATCGCGCCACGCTCGCAGCGCGGTCGGGCCGTCGATCAGCGGCTCGGCCGGGAGCACGATCCGGCGGGCGACGCCCTGGCGCCGGCGAATGCCCCTCATACCCGGCCCGCTCTCACTGATCGCTCCCCGCGTGGTCCGCCAAGGCCCGCTCGAGCGAGGGCACGTCGAGCGCCGGATCCTGCGTCTCGAGCCATCGCTCGGCCTGGAGGCGTCCCCCGAGCGCGCGGAGCCCACGCTCACCGTGCTCGACGGCGAAGTTCTCGAGCGCATGGCGCCGGCGGGCGCGCTGTCTGCGGTCCGCGAGGTCGATGCGTGTGCGGTGGGCTTCCAGAGCTTGCGCCAGCTGCGCGATGCCCTGGGGGGGAGGGACCGACGAGACTGGGCACACCTCGGTGCCGGTCGCGCCCAGCGCGAGCAGCGCCACCTGGAGGTCGGACATCGCGCGCGTGGCGGTCGCGCCGAGATCTGTCTTGGTGAGGACGAGCACGTCGGGGACCTCCATGATGCCTGCCTTGAGGAACTGGAGCACGTCGCCGGACGCGGGTTGCAGCACCACCGCGACGGTGTCAGCGGCGTCGGCCACCTCGGTCTCGGACTGGCCGACGCCGACGGTCTCGATCACGACCACGTCGAACGCGGCCGCGAGCGCTTCGGAGGCAGCCCGGGTGGCGGGGGCGAGGCCGCCGAGGCGCGTGCCCGCGGCGGTCGAGCGGATGAACACGTGGCGGTCCTTAGGATCGGCCTCGATCCGGGCGCGGTCGCCCAGCAGCGAGCCGCCGGATCGTCGTGAGCTCGGGTCCACGGCGAGCACAGCGACAGACCGGTCGCATGCACGCCAGTGCTTGACGAGCTGGGAGAGCAGCGAGGACTTGCCGACCCCGGGGGGACCGGTGACGCCGATGACGTGCGCCGGCGCCTCATGGCCGAGCGCGGCGGGGGAGAGCGCGGCGAGCAGCGCCTCCGCCTGCTCTCGGGCGTCCGGCGCGCGGCTCTCGATCAGGTTGAGCGCCGCGGGAGCGGCGGTGAGGTCACGGTCGCGCAGGCGCCTGCCGAGCTCTCGGCCGTCTGCCGGGGCGCGTGCGCCGCTCAAGCGCCTACGGCCGAGCCGACCCCGTGGCGCTCGGCGACCAACGCGATGATGTCGCGCATCATCCCGTTGAGTTTCCAGTCCTTGGGCGTGTACACCGCAGCGACCCCCGCCTCGCGCATCGCCGCCGCATCGTCCTGCGGAATGATGCCGCCGACCACCACCGGCACGTCCTCGACGCCCGCCTCGCGCAGCGCCTCGAGCACCGCCGGGATCAGCTCCCGATGTGACCCCGACAGGATCGACAGGCCGATGACGTGGACGCCCTCCTGGGCGGCCGAAGTGGCGATCTGCGACGGGGTCAGGCGGATGCCCTCGTAGACGACGTCCATGCCGGCGTCGCGGGCACGGACCGCGATCTGCTCGGCCCCGTTCGAGTGGCCGTCGAGGCCGGGCTTGCCGACCAGGAACTTGAGCCGGCGGCCGAGCGCCTCGCTGACGCGCTCGACCTCGTCGCGGAGCTCGGACACCTCTTCGCTCGGCGCCGCGGCGGCCTCGCCGACGCCGGTCGGCGCCCGGTACTCGCCGAACGCATCGCGGAGCGTCTGCGACCACTCCCCGGTGGTGGCGCCGGCGCGGGCGGCGGCGATCGTCGCGGGCATGATGTTCTCGTGGTCCTGCCCGGCCACCTCAGCGAGGGTCGCCAGGGCTGCGTCGACCGCCGCCTGGTCGCGCTCGGCACGCCACTGCTCGACCGCGTGACGGCGCTCGGCCTCGACCTCGGGGTCGACGACGAGGATCCCGCCGTCGGCGCCGGCGGTCAGCGGCGACGGCTCGGTCGAGGTGAACCTGTTCATGCCGACCGCAACCTGCTCCCCGGACTCGATCCGCTGCCAGCGCTTGCGGTGGGACTCGACGAGCGCGGCCTTCATGTAGTCGACCGCCTCGACGGCGCCGCCGAGCTCCGCCACACGGTGCATCTCCGTGCGGGCGCCCTCGAGCAGCTCGGCCACGAGCCCGTCCATGACCTTGGAGCCCTCGAAGATGTCCGGGTACTCGAGCAGGTCGGTCTCGTAGGCCAGGATCTGCTGCAGGCGAAGCGACCATTGCTGGTCCCACGGCCGGGGCAGGCCGAGCGCCTCGTTCCAGGCGGGCAGCTGGATCGCCCGCGCTCGGGCGTTGCGGCCGAGCGTCACCGCGAGCGCCTCGAGCGCGATCCGGTAGACGTTGTTCTCGGGCTGGGCCGCGGTGAGGCCGAGCGAATTGACCTGGACGCCGTAGCGCAGCCTCCGGTGCTTCTCGTCCTCGACGCCGTAGCGGTCGCGGCCGAGCTCGTCCCACAACGTCGCCATCGCGCGAAGCTTCGCGTGCTCCTCGACGAAGCGAACGCCGGCGTTGACGAAGAACGAGATGCGGCCGAACACGCTGCCCATCAGCTCGCTCGGCACCCGCTCGCGGACGGCGTCGAGGACGGCGATCGCGTTGCTCATCGTGAACGCGATCTCCTGCACGGGGGTCGCTCCCGCCTCCTGGAGGTGATATGAGCAGATGTTGATCGGGTTCCACTTCGGGACGTGCTCGACCGTGTACGCGATCGTGTCGGCGATCAGGCGCATGCTCGGGCCGGGCGGAAACGCGTATGTGCCGCGGCTCAGATACTCCTTGAGGATGTCGTTCTGGGTCGTGCCCTGGAGCCTGTTTTCTGGCACCCCCTGATTCTCGGCGGCGACGATGTACAGCGCCAGCAGCCAGGCGGCGGTGGCGTTGATCGTCATCGACGTGTTCATCTGATCGAGCGGGATGCCGTCCAGCAGCGTCTCCATGTCGCCCTTGTGGGCGATCGAGACGCCGACCTTTCCGACCTCGCCTTTCGCGAGCTCGTGGTCCGGGTCATATCCGGTCTGGGTGGGGAGATCGAACGCGATCGACAGGCCGGTCTGGCCCTTCTCGAGGTTCTTGCGGTAGAGCTCGTTGGACCGCCGGGCGTCCGAATGCCCGGCGTATGTGCGCATCATCCAGGGCCGGTCGGGCTCGGGCAGGCGGTGCGAAGGCGGCTCCGGCATTGGGGTCCGATTGTATGAATCCTTCGATTGGGTGCGGGCGGGCGGGGCCGATTTCCCGTGCAGGGGAACTCACTCTGTATGGTCAGGGCCATGCCCGATCAGAGTTCAGCCTCCACCGAGCACGCGATCATCCAGGAGATCACCGAGCCGCTCGCGACGCTGCCCGACAACCCCGTGCCGGCCGTGGCCGACGTCGAGTTCCCGACCGCGTTGCGCGGTTACGACCGGCTCGCCGTCGACGCCTACGTGCAGAAGACCAGTCAGCTCGTCGCGGAGCTGCAGGCGACCCGCTCGCCCGACGCGGCGATTCGCAGAGCGCTCGAGCGCGTGGGTGAGGAAGTGTCGGGGATCCTCCAGCGCGCCCACGAAGCGGCCGCGCAGATCACCTTCCAGTCCCGCAGCGACGCGGAGGACCGGCTCGAGACCGCACGGCGGGAGGCGGCCCAGATCGTCACCGCGGCGGAGGAACGGGTGCGCGAGCTCGACGCCGAGACCGACCGGATCTGGGCCGAGCGCCACCGGATCGTCGAGGACACGCGCGACCTGGCGCGCGAGCTCTTGACGCTGACCGATTCCGCCGCGAACAACTTCCCGGCCGAGGCCGACAGCGAGGACGCGCCCGCGGAAGGCGCCGAGGCGACCGAGAGCGCCCTTGGCGCGCCGGCGGACGACGACCTGATAACGGACTCAGGCTCGGACCCGGAGGAGGAGGAGTTCGACGCGGCCGAGGAGGACGTCGAGCCCGAGGACATCTTCCCGGATGAGCCCGACCCGCACGTCGAGCCGACGGCGGTCCTCCCGGTGGTGGAGCCCAGCGAGGACGGCGACGCCGAGTCGCGCTAGTGGCCGCCCGACTGATCGACGTCATGCATCTCGGCGTCCCGCGGGTGATCGGGGCCTGGGTAGTTGACGACGTGGTGATCGATCCGGGGCCGACGTCTTGCCTTCGCTGGCTGCTCGAGGGGCTCGATGGCGACCGCCCTCGGGCGGTGCTACTGACACACATTCATCTAGACCATGCCGGCGCGAGCGGCTCGCTCGTCCAGCGCTGGCCCGATCTAGAGGTGTACGTGCACGAGCGCGGCGCGCGTCACATGGCGGACCCCGAACGGCTGATCAAGAGCGCGCGGATGCTGTACGGCGAGGACATGGATCGGCGGTGGGGGGAGATGGTCCCGGTGCCCGAGCAGAACCTGCGGGTGCTGCAAGGCGGCGAGAAGCTGTTCGACGGAGCGTTCGAGGTGGCCTACACCCCGGGCCACGCGTCGCATCACGTCTCCTACCTGCACGACGGGACCGCGTTCGTCGGCGACACCGGCGGGGTGCGGATCGCGAGCTCGTCGCTGACGATCCCGCCGAGCCCACCGCCGGACATCGACGTCGTGCGGTGGCATGCGTCGATCGACCTGATCAGGGCGTGGAAGCCCCAGCGGCTCGTCCAAACCCATTTCGGCTGGAGCGACGATCCCGAGGCGCAGCTCGACGAGCTCTCGGCCCGCCTGGACGATTTTGCGGCGCGGGCGCGCGAGCAGGATCTCGACACGTTCATCGCCGGCGTGCGGGCCGAGATCGAAGAACACGCGGACCCTGAGCTGCTCGAGGCCTACGAGCAGGCCGCTCCTCCTGATCAGCTTTACGCAGGCCTCGAGCGGTACTGGCGCAAGCGCGCCGAGGCGGTGTCAGCGGGCTGATCGGCGGGCGGGAGGTATCCTGAATTAGATGTCGCAGACGGTTGAGCTGCCGCGCGTAAGTGGACCGGGCAGCGACCTCGGCGGGCTGTGGAGGGTGGTCGTGCTCAACGACGACTTCAACACCTTCGACCACGTCGCAGAGACGCTCTCGCGGGTGATACCGGGCGTCACTCTGGCGCAGGGATACCGACTCGCCGACCGCATCCACAAGAGCGGCTGCGCGATCGTGTGGAGCGGCCCGCGCGACGAGGCCGAGGGGTACTGGGAGCAGCTGAACGGCGCCGGCCTGACGATGGCGCCGCTCGAGTCGGGCTAGCCCGGGGCGGTTCGCGGTCCGCGGGGGTTGCCCCGGCCGGGCAGCGACCTCGCGCGCTGGCGCTCGGGGCTGACCCGGATCACGTTCCAGACGATCCCGAGCTTCTCGAACAGGGCGATCAGCAGCCCGGTCGGGTCGGCCAGCCGCTCCCACCAGCGCAGGCCGTGGAACGCCGAGGTCGGAAACGCGTGGTGGTTGTGGTGCCACGCCTCGCCCATCGACAGCGGAGCCAGCCAGAACACGTTGCGCGACTCGTCCTCCACGTCGAACCTACGGCGACCGAAGAAATGGCAGATCGAGTTGATCGACCACGTGACGTGGTGGAGCAGGAACACGCGCACGAATCCGCCCCACAACAGCGCGGTCAGCGCTGCGCCTATGCCGCCGCCGACGATCCACCCGAGCGCGAACGGGATCGCGAACCCGAGCACAACCCACACGAAGAACAGCTTGTCGATCACGCGGAGCGCCCGATCCTTGAGCAGGTCGGGCGCGAACCGCTCACGCTCGGCAGTGCCGACGGTCTCGAACAGCCAGCCGACATGCGCATGCCACAGCCCCTTGACCCCGCCCCAGAACCCCGGTCCGCTGAGGTGCGGCGAGTGCGGGTCGCCCTCCTGGTCGGTGAACGTGTGGTGCTTGCGGTGATCGGCCACCCACGTGATCACCGAGCCCTCCATCGCCATCGAGCCGAGCACCGCGACGATCGCGCGGAAGACGCGGCTGGACTCGAACGCCCGATGGGTGAACAGCCGGTGATAGCCGAGTGTCACGCCGAGCGCGGTCAACACGTACAGGCCGACCAGCAACCCCAGCTCGAGCGGCCCGATCGCCTGGTTCCACAGCAGCACGATCGCGGCAACCAACCCGACGAGCGGGAGCGGGACGCCGATCAGGTTGACGATCTTGTGGGCACGGCTCACAAGGACCAAGGATAAGACGTCATCCCCGCTCCCTGTGTTAGTTCATTACGCGCGGTCAGACGGCCGCGGACGGTGCCGGCTCGGGCTCTGGCGCCGGCTCCGGCTCGAGGCCGACCTCGGGTCCGAGCGCGCCGGACACGAGCTCGTCGTACCAGGTGTACGTGATCGGGATCTGATACTTGCCCGTGAGGCGGCGCCGGAACGCGACCATCTCCGGACCCTCCCAGTATGCGTACCAGGCGGGCTTGGACTCGAACCACGCCATCTGGGTGATCTTGTAGCGGTCGTCGCGCGACTGATGGACCGAATATGCGGTCGCGCCGTAGCGGAGCGCGAGCGGGGCGACGGCGGAGACCTCGGCTGCGAACAGCTCGTGACGCATCACGGTCGCGTACCAATCGACATGCATTACGCCGCCCATCAGGCTCCCACCTCCGCTCGGATCGCGCCCGGACCCTCGGCGGTCTTGCCCTGGCCCTCGTCGGTGGCGCCGACGAGGATCGCGATCTTGCCGAGGTGCTTGTTGTCGCGGAGCAGCTGGTGCGCCTCCGCCACCTTCTCGAATCCCATCGTCTGCCACAGCACTGGGCGCACCTTCGACTCCTCGATCAGCTGGTTTGCCTTGTTCGCCTCCCAGGCGTTGGCGAAGTGCGAGCCGATGATCTCCTTCTGGCGCATCCACAGGTAGCGGACGTCGAAGTCGAGCTGGTACCCCGAGGTTGCGCCGCAGATCACGACCTTCCCGAATGGGCGGACGACCAGGACCGAGGTGGGGAAAGTCGCTTTGCCGACGTGCTCGAACACGATGTCCGGTGGCTCGCCAAGAATCTCCTCGACCGCTTTGGAGAAGCGCCGGGACTCCTTGAACCGGGCGCGCTCCTCGTCCACGGTCTCCCCGCCACGGCGCATCATCCCGGCGTAGTCGGATCGATTGATGTAGCCGACCGCCCCGAGCTGCTCGATCAGACGGCCCTTCTCCTCGCTCGAGACGACGCCGACCGCGTCCGCGCCGGTCAGCGCGCACAGCTGGGTCGCGAACACGCCGAGGCCCCCGGCGGCCCCCCAGATCAGCACGCGATCGCCGGCCTGGAGGTGGCAGCGATCGATCAGCATGCGGTAGGCGGTGAAGTACGTGAGGCCGTAGGCGGCCGCCTCCTCCCAGGCGAGATGGCCGGGCTTGGGGAGCAGCTGCTGGGCCTGGACCTTGCAGAACTGAGCGAACGAGCCCCAGCTCGTCTCGTAGCCCCAAATGCGCTGCGAGGGCGCTGCGAGCGGATCGAGCCCGTGCACCTCGGGATCCTCGTACGAGGCCTGGTTGCAATGGACCACGACCTCGTCGCCCGGCTTCCAACGGGTGACGCCCGGGCCGACCTTCCAGACGACGCCGGAGGCGTCCGAACCGCCGATGTGGTGGTCCTCCTCGGGGTGGTAGCGGAACACCGAGACGGGCTCGCCGAGCGCCGCCCAGACGTTGTTGAAGTTCACCCCGGCTGCCATCACGCGGACGATCACCTCGAACGCGCCGGGCTCGGGAACCTCGATCTCCTCGATCTGGAAGGCGTCAGTCGGCTCGCCGAACCGCTCCTCGCGGATCACCCACGCGGCCATCGTGGGCGGGAGTACGCCCGGTTCGGTCTCGACGTTTGCGACCTGGCTCAAGTCAACTGCCACTCGTCTTGCACCTTCCTCGGGTCGGCGGAGTTCGCCGCCCGGATGCTACTCGGGTGTAGCCAGGGAGGTGTCAGACGAGGCTGATCTCGCGCGCGGCCTCGTCGTCGCTCTCGGTCGCCTGTTCGACTGCTGGCCGCGTGGGGACGGCCGCCGGAGCGGCACCCCGGCGCTGGATCAGCGTCCAGGCGACGACAGCGCCGGCCAGCGTCACGAGCGAACCGATCAGGAGTCCGGTGCCAAGCGCCGAGACAAACGCGTCGTTGGCGGCAGCGACGATGCGCTCGGAGACGTGCCCCCCGATCGCGGCGCCGCTGCCGAGCGCGTCGGTGACCGCATGGCGGACTGACGCGGGGACGTCGGGAAGGCTCGAGTTGATCTTCGAGCCGCCGATCGTGGCCACGAGCGCGCCCATCACGGCAACGCCGAAGGTGCTGCCGACCATGCGGCTCATCGACAGGACGCCCGACGCCGCGCCGGCCTTGCTGCGGTCGACCGCGTTCATCGCGGCGGTGCTCATCGGAGACATCACCAGCCCCATGCCCAGGCCCAGCAGCACGAAACCGGGCAGCAGCAGGCCGTACCCACTGTGGATGGTCAAGTGGGACTCGATGAACAGCGCCGAGGCGACGATAGCGAGACCGATCGTCATCAGCGGACGCGAGCCGACGCGATCCGCGAGACGGCCCGCGAGCGGGGCTGTCACGATGATCATCAGCGTCGAGGGCAGGAAGCGCAGGCCGGTCTCGAGCGGCGAGTAGTGCAGCACGTTCTGCATGTACAGCGTCAGGAAGAAGAACTGCGCGAACATCGCGAACGAGATCAGGAACGCGACGGTGTTCGCGCCGATCGACGTTCGCGAGCGGAAGAACGTGAAGTCGATCATCGGAGCCTTGACGCGCCGCTCGATGACCACGAACCCGGCGAGCGACACGGCCGCGAGAACCAGCAACGAGATCACGCGGACCGAGCCCCAGTTCCACGAGTTGCTCTCGACGAGCGCGAGTACAAGCGCCGTCAGCCCGACCGTCAGCGACGCGATGCCGGCGAAGTCAACGGTCTTGTCGACGGTTTCGTCGCGCGACTCGCGGGCGGCGAACAGCGTCACGGCGATCGCGACGACGGCGATCGGCGGGTTGATGAAGAAGATCGCCCGCCAGCTCACGTACTCGGTGAGGAAGCCACCGATCACCGGGCCGATCGCGAGCGCCAGCGCGCTGACCCCGGCCCAGGTCCCGATCGCGGTTCCGCGCTGCTCGGCCGGGAACGCCTGGGTAATGATCGACAGTGTGCCGGGCATCATGAACGCGGCACCTACGCCCTGGACGGCGCGGAAGGCGACGAGGATGGTGTCGTTGGGTGCGAACCCGATCGCGAGGCTGGACAGGCCGAACACGACCACGCCGAACAGGAACATCCGCCGGCGCCCGAAGATGTCGCCCAGGCGCCCGCCGGTGACGAGCAGCACCGCGAACGTCAGCGTGTAGGCGTTGACGGTCCACTCGAGCGCGGCCAGCGAGGCGTGCAGATCGCGCTGGATCGACGGCAGCGCGACGTTCACGACCGTGTTGTCGAGCATGATCATGAACAGCGCGAAGCACATCGCGCCGAGCGTCCACCACTTGCTGTTCTCGTCGGTCACGAGGCGGTGGCGGTGAGCGAGTATCCGATTGGTCATTGGGTGAGGGCCTCCGGACGACAGGCGGCGATGTCCTCGCGCTCCAGCAGCTGCTGTAGCGCTTGCGCAAGGGATCCGCGTTCCGTGCTCGTCAAGTCGTTGGAGAACTGCTCCAGGCCGCTCAGGCGCGCCGCGTTCAGGCGGCGGATCGCGGTGCGCCCGCCGTCGGTCAGGCAGACGCGCTTCATGCGGCGATCGTCCTCGTCCTCGCGGCGCTGCGCGAACCCGCGCCGGACGAGGTCGTCGACCATCCGGCTGGCGGCGGGCATCGAGACGTGGACTACCTCCGCGGCCTCCGTGAGGGACAGCTCGCGCGGCTGATCCTCGAGGTGGTGGAGCAGCTTGATCTGAGATAGCGACAGCTCGAGCGCGCCGACTGCCTCGAACAGGTCGGCGTTGCAGTTCTTGTGCAGGAACACGATCAGGGCGTAAAGGTCCTCGGCAAGCGAGGTGTCGTTCGTCTGATCGGCGGCGGTGGCGGCCAGACCCGTGGCCTCTTCCGCGGTCGCGCCGGCGGTCCTGCCGGGCTCCGTCATCTGAGTTGCTTGCACGCATGCAAGTATTGCACAAAAGCAACTTGGGTGCGAGGGCGCCGGGGCAGCGGCGATGGGAGCGTGAGGGCACGTCGGGATGCGAGCGCGCCGCCGAGCAGATCGCGCCGCCGAGCAGATCGCGCCGCCGAGCAGATCGCGCCGCCGAGCAGATCGCGCCGCCGAGCAGATCGCGCGGCCGAGCGACCCGAGCACACCGAAAAGTCGACACTCGCCGCTCCTCCCGGGCCGAATGCGTATTCGTCCCGGTATGGCAACGAAAGGCCCGCACTCGAGCCCGGCGCATCGTCGAGTGCGTGATTATCGGGGCTGGGTGGGCGCGCCGCCTCTCGCAGGACGACGCCGGCACACCCCGCCTCGCAGGGCGACGCCGGCACACCTCGGCTCGCAGGGCGACGCCGGCACACCTCGGCTCGCAGGGCGACGCCGGCACACCTCGGCTCGCAGGGCGACGCCGGCACACCTCCGCCGGCGGACCGATTGTCAGCTCAATTACGGCTGAAGCAGCTGGTTGTCGCTGCTGTCGCGCTTGGCGCCGATGTGGATCGACGCCGCCCGGATTCCGGAGCTCGAGCTCGGGCCGCCGCCGCCGGTGGCGACCGAGTACTTGCCGGGCGAGGAGAAGTTGACCGTGATCTGCGCGGTCGCCTGGGGGTTGATCGGCGCCGTGCTGGCGAGCGGCCGGCCGGCGGACGCGCCGGACGGGAGGATCGCCACGGACTCCGCCTGGGTGGCCTGGTTGGTGATGATGAACTCGACCGGCCCCGCGCCCACGATCGCCGGCGACACCGACACGCGGCTGTTATCGATGAACACGGTCAGGTTGACCGGCGCCGGCGGGCGAGGCGTGGTCGCGCCGGTGGCGCTGGAACCGCACGCCGAGACGGCAAGGGCGGTGCAAGCGAGCATCGCGATCGTCGTCCTGCTGCACATCCTCGGCGTGGCCTCCTCCGAACGACTGTCTGAAAGGCGGGGTATTCGCGGGGAATCCGGGGGGCGTGGGCAACCCTAACGTGCGTAATACCCGCACCGAGGAACGTAACACCGATTGATGTCAACTTGTTGCGGCGGTAGGGCGCCGCGGCGGGATCGGGCGACGGATCAGTTGGAGGCCAGCAAGCTCGCTCGCCGGCGCGCGAGGCGCCGGAGCTCGGCTTGGAGCTCCGTCCACGATTCGGCTTCGGTCCGCTCGTATTCCTCGCCATCGAGGTCGCGAAGCCGTTCGTTGTACGCGGTCCATGCGCGACGCGTCCCGTCGTCCAGCTCCCGAAGCTGTGCGAGGTCAGGGGCGGTAGTGGTCACGTCACCTCCTTCCCGAGGATTGGTGCTGCCGATCCTACCCGGGGGTCCGGTCATCGAGACTGATGCGACGGCGAGCGCTGCAATCCTGCTTGCTTGCCGTCCGGTGGGGCGCGTATCACGCGTCTGTGATGTTGCTGGAGCAGCCGATTGCCACGACCGAGTTTCTCGTCGTGGACACCGAGACCAACGGATTGGGCGGCGATGCGTGTGAGCTGACCGAGGTCGGTGCCGTCCTCGTCGGCGGGGGAGAGCTCCACGACCGCTGGTCTTCGCTCGTGCGCTGCAACCGCCCGCTGGGACGGGGAATTCAGCGGTTCACCGGCATCACCCAGGAGATGATGGCCGACGCCCCGGGCCTCGAGGTGGTCCTCCCGCCGCTCGAGGAGCTGCTCCGAGGAAGGGTCCTGGTGGCGCACAACGCGCCGTTCGACCGGCGCGTGCTGCGGCGGGCGTTCGAGCTCATCGGCCTCGACTGGCCGAACCCGCCCGTGCTGTGCACCGCAGCGCTCGCGCGCAAGCTGCTGCCGCTCCAGCGCCGGCGGGGGCTGGGCGTGCTCGCGGACGCGCTCGGGATCGAGGTGCAGACCGCGCACCGGGCGCTCGCCGACGCCGAGACGTGTGCCCGTGTCCTGTGCGCGCTGTTTCCGCGGCTGTGCGCGAACGCGGTGTCGATCGCCGACGCGGTGGCGCTCGCGCAAGCGCACCGCAGGCGCGCCACGGGCCGCAAGCGCCGCACCCCGGCCCTCACCCCGCCGCCGCAGCTCGACTTCGCCGAGCTGCCCAAGGACCCCGGCGTGTATCTGTTTCGCGACGATGCCGGCCGGGTGCTGTACGTCGGCAAGTCGGTCTCGATCCGCAGCCGCGCCCGCGCCCACTTCGCCCCGTCGAGCGGGCCGGCCGACTGGACCGTGCAGGCCACGGTCGTCGACTATCAGAGCACGAACTCCGAGCTCGGCGCGCTCGTGCTCGAGAACCGCCTGATCAAGCAGCACCGCCCGCCCGGCAACATCCGGCTGGCCAGACGGGACGACCGGCTCTGCTACATCCGCTGCCGGCTCGACATACCGTTCCCGATCCTCGAGGTGGCGTCCGACCCGGCGCCCGGCCACGCCGTCACGATCGGGCCTCTACACGGCCGGCGGCTCGCGCACGAGCTCGTCGAGCAGCTCGACTCACTGTTCGGTCTGCGCCACTGCGGCCGCAAGCTCGTGCTGCGGGAGTATCCGTCCGCGTACGGGCAGATGGGGCGGTGCCTGTCGCCGTGCCTTGGCGATCTCGACCCGAACCTTTACCGCCGCCGGCTCGACGAGGCGCTGCGGCTGTTCGTCGACGGAGCGGACGGGCGAGCACGTCTGCTCGACCACGTCGAGGGCCAGATGCGAGCGGCGTCCGAGCAACAGCTGTACGAGCGAGCGGCGTGGCTGCGGCGGCGGCTGCGCCGGCTCGGCCTGATCCTCGAGCGGCTCGGCGGCGCGCTCGAGGCCACCCATGCGCGCGCCCGGCTGCTGCTCGCGGCCCATCCGGTCGAGACCGACAGGCGGGATGCCTTCTGGCTCGTCGGCGGCCGCCTGGTCGATTGGGGGGAAGCGCCGGCCGACAGCGGCGCGCTCGAGGAGCGAACACATGCGGCGCTCAAGCGCGGCGGCCGCGCCGAGCTCGGGGCGCACGTTCCGCCCGACGAGATCGACGAGCTGCGGATCGTGTCGAACTTTCTCGCATCACATCCTGAGACGACGCAGCTGGTGATTTAGAACGGGAGCTCGGTGACCTCGCCGGTGACGCCGCGGTCGTGAGCCACGTCGACGGTGGTCTCCGGCGGCGCCTCGCGGCGCACCAGCGCCAGCGCGATCGGGCCGAGCCGCGGCGACTCGGCGACGGTCGCGAGATGGCCGACCACACGTCCCTCGAACGACAGCTCGTCTCCGGGGGAAGCCGGCCCTGACAGCCGCAGCCCACGCAGCTGGCGGTTCGGCTTGCCCCGGTAATACAGCCGGGCGACCGTCTCCTGGCCGACGTAGCAGCCCTTGGTGAACGACACCGCGCGCTCGTTGAGCCCGGCCTCCTGGGGGATCACCGAATCGTCGAGGTCGACCCCGTAGCGGGGGCGTCCGCGCTCGACCCGCAGGCATTCAACCGCCGGCTCCGCGACCGTCGCGGCGCCCGCGTTCTCGAGCACGCGGCGAAGCGCGTCAACCTCGCGGGCGTCGCACAGCAGGTCGATGCCGACGTCGGTGCGGATCGCTCGGGCACTCAAGCCCGTGCCCAGCACGTCCACAACGGCATGCGCGTGCTCGTCCGCGGGTAGCTCGCCGGCTCCGGAAACCGCGGCGGCATCGGGCCCGATCAGCGACAGCAGCGCGCTCTCGAGCGTCCGCTTGTGCAGCTCCACGTCGTAGCCGATGCTGAAGCGCCGGATCATGTTGAACAGGCCCTGGAGCGCGACCCGTTCGGTGTCGAGCAAGAGCTCGTCGTCGGTGGCGAGGATCCGGAGATCGCCGAGCATCTTGCCCTTCGGCGTCAGGAACGCGGCGTAGCAGCCGCGGCCGGCGGGCAGGGCCTCGACGTCGTTCGTCACCTGGCCCTGGAGGAAGCTGCGCGCTTCGCTCCCGGTGAGCGCGAGCTTCCCGCGCTCTGACCGGTCGAGCAACCCGCACGCCTCGGTGATCGCGCGGTAGTCGGTGCTGAGGGTGTCGAGGAAAGCCATCCCGACAGACAGGATAGGGACCCGGAAAGCTCGGTCGCCCTTGCGAAATTCAAATTTAGGCCTACCATAATCGCTGTGATGGCCAGCCAGGACTCGACAGCGCTCCGCTCGCAGGCGGTCCAGGACTACGCCAAGGCGATCTACGCCCTGGAGCTGCGCGAAGGCGAGGCCGTCAGCACGAACGCTTTGGCCGGCAGGCTTGGGGTCACCGCTGCGTCGGCATCGGGAATGGTCAAGCGCCTCGACGAGCTAGGGCTGGTCGAGCACCAGCCCTACCGCGGCGTTTCGCTGACCGAGAACGGCCGCCGCGTCGCCCTCGAGGTGATGCGCCACCACCGGCTGCTCGAGCTGTATCTCGTCAAGTCCCTCGGCGTGCCGTGGGATCGCGTCCACCGGGAGGCCGAGGTGCTCGAGCACGTACTGTCCGAGGAGCTCGAAGAGCTGATCGCGGCCAAGCTCGGGGACCCCACGCACGACCCGCACGGCGATCCGATCCCGACTCGCGATCTGACGATCGAGGAGGGCTCGACGGTCAGCCTTCAGACGCTCGAGGTCGGCGACCGCGGGACGTTCACCCGGGTGTCCGACTCCGACCCCGAGATGCTGCGGTTCCTGGCCGAGCGCGGCATCGCGCCCGGCGACCGGCTCGAGGTCGTCGAGAAGCAGCCGTTCGACGGCCCGCTATTCGTTCGCTTCGGCGACCACGTGCACGTGCTCGGCGGCGCGCTGGCGCAGGCGATGCGGGTCGAGGTGGCTCGGTGACGCCGGCTCGCGGCGCGCTCCGCGAGCCGGCTTTCGAGGGCGCGACCGCTGACGGCACCCCGCTGACGCTCCACGATGGCGCGCTCGCACCCAGCCCGCTCGAGCGGTTGCTCGCGCGCGGTCGTCTGCGGGCGACGCTGGCGATGCTCGGGCCGGCGTTCGTCGCCTCGGTCGCGTACGTGGATCCCGGCAACTTCGCCACGAACGTCCAGGGCGGCGCAAAGTTCGGCTACCTGCTGCTGTGGGTCGTGCTGCTCGCGAACCTGATGGCGATGCTGGTCCAGTATCTGTCGGCCAAGCTCGGCGTCGTCACCGAGCGGAGCCTGCCCGAGGTATGCCGCGAACGGATGCCGCGGTGGATGAGCGTCGGCCTGTGGGTGCAGGCCGAGCTGATGGCGATGGCCACCGATATCGCCGAGTTCCTGGGCGCCGCGGTCGGGCTGAACCTCCTGTTCGGCGTACCGCTGCTGACCGCGGGACTGATCACGGGCGTGATCGCGTTCGCGATCCTCGAGCTTCAGGTGCGCGGCTACCGGCGGTTCGAGCTCGCGATCGCGGGTTTGCTCGGGCTCGTGTTCGCCGGGTTCCTGTACGAGACGCTGCGGATCGGGCCCTCCGTCCACCAGTCGCTCGGAGGACTCATACCCGGTCTCAGCGGCACCAGCTCGCTGTACCTCGCGGTCGGAATCGTCGGCGCCACCGTGATGCCACACGCGATCTACCTCCATTCGGCGCTCACCAACGGCCGGATGCCGGTGCGCAACGACTCCGAGCGCGGCAAGGTGCTCCGGTTCGCCCGCCTCGACGTGATCGTGGCCTTGAGTCTCGCCGGCCTCATCAACCTGGCGATGCTGGCGGTCGCCGCAAAGCTTCTCCACACCACGGGCCTGTCGGACACGAGCTCGCTCGAGGCCGCGCACCACCAGTTCGGCGCGCTCGTCGGCGGCGGCGCGGCGCTGGCGTTCGCGGTCGCCCTGCTCGCTTCCGGCCTCTCGTCGTCGAGCGTCGGCACGTACGCGGGCCAGGTCGTGATGGCGGGCTTCATCAACGTCCGGATCCCGCTGCTCGCCCGCCGGGCGGTGACGATGGTGCCGGCGCTCGTGGTGCTCGCGATCGGGGTCAGCCCGACCAGCGCGCTCGTCCTGAGCCAGGTCGTGCTGTCGTTCGGGATACCCTTCGCGCTCGTGCCCCTCGTGACGCTGACCAGCCGCCGGGATGTGATGGGCGTCCACGTCAACCGCCGTCTGACGACCGCGCTGGCGTTCGGCGTCGCCGGCGCGATTACGCTGATGAACGTGTTCCTGATCTACCAGCAGATCTTCTGATGGAGCTCGCGCTGACCTTCCAGGAGATCGTCGACTCGCTCCCGGAGGACTGGACCGACCTCGAGCTCGACCTACGGATCTTCGACGAGCGCCGCTACGTGGACGCGGCCGTCGTGCTCGTCACGTGCAACGCCCAGCCCTACTCCAAGAACGATTGGCACTGGCGGCTGCTCGTCGCCCACCGGTTCGGGCACGCCGCCTCGGCACAGGCGGTTCACACGGCGCTGCACCTGCTCGACGAGGCCGGGATCGACGGCGAGCTGGCGGTCCGCGAGGCCCGCACCGGTCGCGCCGAGGTGACCCAGATGTGGGGAAGGACCGAGTCCGTGCGCGAAGAGTTCCGGCGACTCCACGAGCAGTAGCGGCGCGTCGCCATCGAGCCATGGCGCGAGTGGTCGCGTTCATCCCAGATCTGTTGTTCGGCTCGAACGTGGTCGGCGCACTCCAGGCCGGGGGACATGAGCCGGTCCTGGTACCGGACGTCGATTCGCTCAGCCGCGAGCTCGGCGACGCGCAGGCGCTGATCGTCGATCTGACCGCCGACGCCAGCGTCCGGCTCGAGCAGCTGGAGGGCGTCCTCCAGGAGGGGTTGCCCGCGCTCGCGTTCTACTCGCACGTCGAGGCGGACGTGCGTGCGCAGGCCGAGCGGGCCGGCTTCGACCTCGTCGTCCCTCGCTCGCGGATGGCGCGCGAGGGCGCGGGCCTGATCGACCGGCTGCTCGCAGCGGGCGAGACCGATTAGGGCACGGTCACGCCCTGGAGCACGACGGGGCCGAGCGTCGGGTCAAGCTCGGTGGCCTGTGAGACGCCGGGCGGCGTGATCGTGTCCATGACCTTCGGTACCGAGGCCGGCTTGACCGTGCAGATCGGGCTGGTGCCGCCCGGCGCGCACACGCCGAACGTGAATCCTCCCCGGCGTGGCGGTGAAGTCGCGGGTTGGCGGCGAGTGGATCCCGTCCTGTCCGGTCAGCGCCACCGTGAACACCCAGCCCGAGCCGACCGTCCCGAACGTCGATGCGGGCAGGATCAGTGTCGCCGTGTTGCTCGGAGTGTCGAGTGACGAACTGCGCAGTGCCGAGCGAGTCGCCGGCGGCGTCGACCCACACCGGTGATGCGAAACCTTGGGCTTCGAGCCGCTCGCTCCAGGCGTCCGCGGCGCGATCGTGTAGTTACACCGGATCGGGCGGGCGGTGGATGTGGTCGTCGCCGCTGGGTCGTGCACGTAGATGTCGAGCAGCTGGGCGCCGAACGGGGAGCCGAACGTGGAGACCAGCGTTCGGAGCGTTGTCTCGATGTACACGTTCGTCCCGTCCTGGCTGACCGTGAAGTGAGTCAGGTCGAACGAGCCGGCCACGAAGTCGGACGAGGTCGGATACTGATATGTGCCCGGACCGTTGTCGTCAACGGTCGGATCGGAGACGCTCAGCACCGTGGTTCCCGGAAGCGGCCCGCCTATGACGAACTGCTGCGCGTACGCGGTGCTGCGATGCAGCGTGGCGGTAACGGTGATCGTGGTGCTGGCGAACGATGTCGGGAGAACCAGTGTCCAGTCGCCGGACGTGCCGGCCTTGGCCGAAGCAATGCCGCCCGTGCCCCCGAGAGGGCCAACGGATTCCGCGTCGACGTGCGCACCTGGCGTGGTCGTGCCGGTGACCGTGACGGTCGGCGTGGACACGGTCGCGCCGGGAGTCGGCGAGGTCACACTCAGCGGGAGCGTTCCCGGCATCCCGTGCGCGACGTAGCGGTCGGTGACGATGTCGGGGGTCTCGAGGTTGCGGCCCGCGCTGAGGTCGAGCGCCAGCCGCGCGTACGAGGCCTGGGCCCAGGTCAGCGGGCTGGCCGAGCCGGCGGGCTGACCGTCGACGAAGCCGATCGACGCCGTCGAGGGGTCTGAACCGAACGGCGAGGGCGCGAGATTCGGGTCCTCCCACACCTGCTCGGGCTCGAGCCCCTGGCCCGAGGTCATCTTCCGCATCGCGGTCAGAAGCGACCCGGCATCGCCGTTGTCGCCGTTCGCGATGTCGTACTCGCCGCGTTCACTGGACAGCACCGGCCACAGGTGACCGGTTCCCGTGTCGGTCGGCGGCCACGGCGCACCTGTGACCTTGCAGCTGGAGCCGCTCGGCTGGAAGCAGTCGCCGTAGCCGTCCACGGACTCGGTCGAGGTGGTCCCGTACCGGTAGAAGCCCGGACCGTTCGGGGTCGTGCGCTCGATCGTGTCGTCAACGACCGTGAGCGAGGACTTGATGACCGGATCGGTCGCCGGCAGCACGCCGAGGCGGACCAACTCGAGGAACCCGGCGTCGATCAGCGTTCGCTGATCGACCGTGATGCTGCCGTTGCCGAGGTTGACCTGATCGGGCGAGTTGGGATCGGCCGCTTTGGCGATCCGGATGAAGTAGCTGGGCACGTTCAGCGTGGTCGTGAACGGGCCGTTGGTGGTCACCGTCCAGTCCTTGATGTTGCGCGCGAAGTCGTCCGCGGTCGCCTGGTAGAGCCGAGCGTGAGCCGGATCGTGGTTGACCCGCGCGATCGCGGCGGCCGCGGTGAGCCCCGCGATCTCAGCCGCGATCGTCGACGGCGAGTAGCCGCTCTGCTCTTCCCAGCGCTCGGATCCGTCGGACGGTCCGTGGGCGACGACGAAATCGGCGGCGGGGATCACGTGCTCGCGGTACAGAGTCGCATCGCCCGCCAGCCCGGACTGCCAATCCATCAGGATGGGATACGAGCACTCGTCGAGCTGGAGGCCACCTGTGTCGGGCGCGGCCTCGCCGTTGGGCAGCGAGTTGCGCGGCATCGAACCGTTGGGCAGCTGCTGGCGGTCGAACAGGAACTTGGTGGCGGCCTGCGCGGTCTGGACGTCTCCGGCGACGAGCAGGCCGGTGAACGCCTCGTACATGTCGCGCGAGAATTCCTCGCGGTAGGAGCCGAAGTACGTCGGCTCGCCGTTCGTGAAGTTGCCGGCGGGCACCGACTGGCCCCACGGCGAGGCCAGGCCGGCGGCAATCGCGCCAGGGAAGGTCTTGTCCTCGCTGGCCTTGACCACGTTGACCGACTCGTAGTACTCGCGGGTCGCGGCGGAGCCCAGCCAACGAGCGGGCTTGCGCAGGCCGGCGTCGTAGCGCTGCCACTGCTGCTCGTACCGGGACCACGCCGCGTCGAATTGCTGTGACACCGACCTGTGGGCGACCCTCAGCGCGGCGGCCTCGGTCGTGCCGAACCCGAGCGCGAGCGTGACCGAGCGGTTCCATCCCGTCGGGACCTCGGCCGTGAGCGTCACGTGCCCGTCGGGCGCGGAGGAGTAGCCGTTGGCGAGCGAGTGGGCGCTGTCGAGCATGGCGAGGCCGTCGCTGGCGGAGCCGGCATAGCCGACGCTCGCGCTCGAGAAGCCGTCCGAGGACTCGAGCGCCATGTAGGTCGGGACCGCGTAGTCCCGGTTGACCGCGTTGGTCGTCGTATTCGTGTTGAACGCAACCGGGATGTTGTTGCCGTCGATCTGCGCGCTGTTCCCGCCGGCGTTCTGCGAACCGCCGCCACCGGTGCCGCCGGCGAGCGGGTCGAGGCGCACGTACAGGTGATCGCCCCCCGGGCCCTCGAAGGTGGTCCGCATCAGGACGGCGTTCCGCGCCGGGTCCGCGATGTAGGTGGTGACGATCCGGTAGCCGTGGACAGCGTTCGCCGACGAGGGCGTGGCGACCACCGTGCAGCTCATCCCGGTCGGGTCCGGGACGACCTTGTAGGTCATGTCCCGGGTCTGGAGGTCGGTGAAGGTCTTCCCGTCGGTGACCAGGTACTGCAGCGTGCTGACGTTGGTCGCGTCGATCGTCGGCCAATAGGTGTCGGACAGCACGCCGTCGGCGACCGTGAACCACACCTTCGAGGTCGTGTTGCGGGCCGTCCCGACGCAGTCCTTGCGCGCGAGGTCGAAGTAGCTCTCACTGCCGGGGCCACCCGGAGCGGCGCCCCCGGACGCCGGAACCGCGGCTGTGCGTCTGCTCGCCGCCGAGGCGACACCGCCCACGCTCACCGCAACGATCACCACCAGCGCCGCGAGAATCGCCGGCGCGCTGACAAGCCGAGCCTTCACTGTCTACCTCCCTCGAGTGACCGAGGTTCAGCCTACCGCGCTCGTCCACCCGACGGTCACGCCGGCTCTCCGGCCCGGACCACCCCATGGCGCTCGGTCCGCGCAGGTGTGCCGCGCCCGGCGCCGGGGGGCAGATACCGCAAGGCGAGGATCGCCACGTCGTCGCGCAGAACGCGGTTCGAGCGCTCGGCCTCCGCGCGCAGCGCGTCGGCCAGCGCGCCCGCACTCGGGTCGGCGGCGAGCTCCCGAAGCGCATGCTCCGGGGAGCGCTCGGCGCCGGGTCCCTGGTCGGTGACGCCGTCCGTGTACAGGACGAGGCTCTCGCCTGGTGCCAGCCCCAGCTCGACCTGTTCCAGCCTGATCTGGGGCCAGATCCCGAGCAGATCGCCGTGCGCGTCCAGCCTCGCGGGCTCACCGTCGTCGGAGACGAAGATCGCCGGTGGATGGCCCGCGCACGCAACCGTCACTCGAGCTTCCCCGGCGCGCGCGCCGAGCAGCGCGTAGGCGACCGTGATGAAGCGGCCGCCGAGGTCCTGCCGCAGCATCGCCGCGTTCAACGTCCGGAGCACGTCGGCCGGTGGCCGGGGCGACCCGGCGAGGCTCCGCAGCGTCCAACGAGCCATCGCGGTGACCGCGGCCGCGTGCGCCCCCTTCCCGCACACATCGCCGATCACGATCGCCCAGTGACGATCGCCGACGGCGAAAACGTCGTAGAAGTCGCCACCGACGAGGTCGCCCTCACCGGCGGGCGCGAACCGGACCGCGAGCTCGCACGACGGCAGCTCCGGGATGACGTCGGGCAGGAGGCTCTGCTGGAGCGTCCGCGCGACGTGATCGCTCCGGCGGTAGAGCGCCTCGGTGCGAGCCTGAAGCGCCCGGGCGTGGAGCGCCAGCGCCAGCCGTGCGCCGAGTCCCTCGATCTCTTCGATGTCCTCACCCCGCCAGCCGCGTCCGCGCCGCGCCAGCAGCACACGAGCGACGAGGTTCCGTCGGGCGGTGGCGGCGAGCGCGAGCACGTGCAAGTCACCGCTCGGTGACGGCAGCACCGCGACGTGCGTCGCGGTCGCGCGGCGGGTCTGCGCGAGCAGCCGGGCCTGCTCCCATGCGGCCTCGGCTCGCGGCCAGTCGGCGGGAGAGACGATCGTGGCGTCGCCCGAGACGACGCGACCGACCTCCAGCTCCGGTACCGGCAGATCCCGACCGACGTGCTCCTCGGCGACGCAGTAGGCGCTTCCGCGCTCGAGTGCGAGCTTCGCGAACGTCTCGAGCACCTCGTCGGCGGTTGTACCGCGGTCCAGCAGCGCGCCCGATTCGGCCAGGAAGGCCGCGCGCTCGCGGGCTCGCTCGCGGCCGACGAGCAGCCATCCGAGGAAGCCGCTGAGCGCGAGCGTCAGGCCTGTGACCACGATCAGCACGACGACCGCGACTCTCACCGCATGGTTCGCGGACCGGCGCGCGGACCGCTGGCGCGCGGCCTGACGGTTGCTGATCAGCTGCTCGAGCTGGGCGGTCTGAGTGCGGATGCCGTCGACGAGCTGCTTGCCGAGCGCGGTCGTCGGGACCGAACGGGCGGCTTTGGGATGGGTCGCGACCTCGCGGGTCACGCGCGGGACGTAGGTGGTCATGTAGGCGCGTGCGGAGCCGGCGAGCGCGGTCGCGCGGGTCAGGAAGGCCCCCTCGTTGCTGGCGGCCCGCTCGAGCGCCCGCGCGGCCTGAGGGAGTTGCGCCTGGGCCGCGATCGTCGGAGCCAGGAACAACTTCTCGCCGGTGATCACGTAACCACGCAGGCCCGTCTCCGCGTCGACGACCGCGCGCTCGACGTTGATCGTGGCGGCTAAGTAGTCGCCGGTGCGGAGCGTCGCGGTGGCCGTGGAGCGCAGCTGAACGATGTCCCCGAGCAGCAGCGCGACTCCGAACGCGACCGCCGCTGCGCCCACCGTGACCGCCACGACCACGGCTGCGACGAGCCAGACCTGTCCTCTCATCGCGCCATCCTCGCGATCAACGGGTAGGCGCGGAAGGCGCGTCCGCGGCGTAGCTCGGGTCGAACGTCTGGGCGACGTCGGGTGGGTGGTTGACGATCCCGAACCGAGCCTCCCAGGCCGCCCATTTGGCGAGGCTCGACGGATCTAGCGTGCCGACCCGTCCGTCGGCAGCGCGGAAGGCGGGCAGGAGCGCGGTCAGCTGGGCCATCACGAGCTTCGGGTCGAGCCCGGCAGCCTCGTGCTCGAGGTCGGCTGCGGCCTGCTCGGGATGCGAGAGCGTGTACTCGTAGCCCTGGACGAGGGCGCTCACGACGCCGCGCGCGAGTCCCGGCTCGCGACTGAGGGTCGCGCCGGTCGCGCACACGACGAGCTCGGGATACGAGGGCGCGCCGTAGTCGTCGACCCTGAACACGTGGAATTGGCCTCGCCCGACCCGCTCCGACTGGATCGTCACCCCCTCGTCGTTCCAGAATGCGGTAGCCCCGGCGATGCGGCCGGCCAGCAGGTCGGCGACCGCGTTGAAGCCGATCGTGATCGTCTTGACCTTGGCGGGATCTCCGCCCGATCCGGCGACGGTCGATCGGAGCACCGCGGTGTCGCTCGGCACTCCGGTGATCCCGACGGTCTTGCCCTGAAGCGCCTTGGGCGACCCCACATCGGGGGCCGCGATCACCGCGGCCAGCGGGCGCTCGACGATCGCCATGATCCCGACCACGTCGCGGTGGGCGGGGGCCGATTCATCGGCGATCGCGAGGTCGTGGATGTCGAGGATCGCGAAGTCGACCTTGCCCGTCTCGAGCAGCTTGATCGAGTCGGTCGTGGCCGTCGGCGCGATGACGTGCAGGTGCACGCCGTCATCGCGGTCGTAGTGGCGCGCGAGCGCGGCGTAGATGCCGGTGTGGACGGCATTCGGCGTGAAGTCGAGGATCAACGTGGCGTCGCGGGCGGGCGGGGGCGCTACCGGCGATGCCGCCTTCGTCGCGGACGTGGCCGACATCGACGAAGACGCGCCCGCGCCGCAGCCGGCGGCCGCGGCGACGGCCAGCGCAGCCAGGACGGACGCGCAGGCCGCCCGTGCACGGATCGCTCCTCGCATCAGCCGGGCCAGGATAGGCGCTCCGTGGAGCCGGGGGGGCCGCTTCGTAGAATGGGCCGCGCGCATGCGCCGCCGTGTCACGTTCAGCCGCAATCTCACGCTGTCGCTGTCGCGGACCTGCCGCTGCTATTGCAAGTACTGCGCGTTCGCGACACACAAGCCGCATCTGCACTCGCCTGAGGAGGTTTTGGCGCTGTTGGACCGGGCGGTGTCGCGCCATCACGTGAAGGAGCTGTTGGTGCTGACCGGCGAGCGCCCCGAGGTGAACGCGGGGGTGGCGGCGCGGTTGGCCGAGTATGGGCACGAGGACTTCACCTCGTACGTGGTGTGGGTGTGCGAGCGCGCTCTGGAGCGGGGGCTGTTGCCGCACACGAACCTGGGGGTTCTCGACGCCGGCGATCTCGCCCGGTTGCGGGATGTGACCGCGTCGCAGGGGTTGATGCTCGAGTCGGTGTCCGAGCGGCTGATGCAGACCGTCCACGCCGGGTCTCCGACCAAGCACCCGGCGGTTCGGATGGAGACGATCGCCGCGGCCGGGGAGTTGAAGATCCCGTTCACGAGCGGGATCCTGGTCGGGATCGGGGAGACCGAGGATGAGCGGGTCGCGTCGCTGGAGGCGATCGCGGGGCTGCACGAGCGCTACGGGCACATCCAGGAGGTCATCCTCCAGAACTTCGTTCCTCATCAGAGCTACTACGGGCGGGAGCCGGCACAGATCGCCGACGCCGCCGCGGACGAGTACTGGCGCACCGGGGTTTGGGACGGTCCTGCGCTGGACGCTCCGTCGTGGGCGTGCGAGGTGACGATCGAGGAGATGAAGCGGCTGATCTCAGAGACGCGGCGATTGATGCCCGGCGTCGGCATCCAGGTCCCGCCGAACCTGTCGGACTGGTGGCCGGAGCTGGTGCGGGCCGGCGCCACCGACCTCGGCGGGCTGAGCGCCAACGGCGATCACATCTCGCCCGAGCACCCGTTCCCGTCGCCGACCGAGGTGCGCAAGCGGCTGCGGGCCGATGGGGTGGCGCTGTCGGAGCGGTTGTGCGTGTATCCGGAGTACATCGACCCGGAGTGGATCTCGCGGCCGGTGATGGACGTGATCAAGGGCAGCTACTGGTCGTTCATCCCGCGGCGGGGTTCGGGTCGCCGGGGATCGGTCGATGTCGCCGACGACGTCGCGCCGAGGGCGGTGGCGCGCGCGCGGGAGGGGCTTGCGCTGAGTGCCGAGGAGCTCACCGGGTTGTTCGCGGAGACCCGTCCGGAGGTGATCGAGGAGATGCGGTGCGCGGCGGACGAGCTCCGCTCCGAGCTCGCGGGCGACACGGTCTCGTTCGTCGTCAACCGGAATATCAATGTCTCCAACATCTGCACGGTGGGCTGCGCGTTTTGCGGGTTCGGGCAGTCGCGCCGGTCGCCGGACGCCTACGAGCACTCCGAGGACGAGTTCGCCCGGCGCGTGCAGGAGGCGGTGGAGTTCGGCGCCACCGAGATCTGCATGCAGTCGGGGATCCACCCCGACTGGGGCCTCGAGGATTATGAGAAGTGGCTGCGGGTGGCCAAGCGGGCCGCGCCGGACATCCACCTGCACGCGTATTCCCCGATGGAGGTCGCGCACATGTGCGACGTCAGCGGCCTGTCGCCGCGGGCGGTGTTCGACCGCCTGCGCGAGGCCGGGCTCGGATCGACGCCGGGGACAGCCGCCGAGGTCCTCCACGACGGCGTCCGGGAGCGAATCTCGCCCAACAAGCTGCCGGTGGCGCGGTGGGTGGAGATCATCGAGGCGTCCCATGCGGAGGGGATCCGCTCGACCGTGACCGTGATGTTCGGCCACGTCGAGGAGCCGTGGGAACTCGCCGAGCACATGCGGGTGGTGCGCGAGCTGCAGGAGCGCACCGGCGGATTCACCGAGTTCGTACCGCTGTCGTTCATCCCGTTCCACACGTTGCTCGGTCGCACCCATGGGGTCGAGGAGATCTCGCGGGAGGAGAACCTCAAGCACACGGCCGCGTTCCGCCTTGCGCTCGGCAAGACCGTCCGCAACCTCCAGGCGAGCTGGGTCAAGATGGGCCTCGACGCCGCCACCGAATCGTTGCGGTGGGGCGTCAACGATCTCGGCGGGACGCTGATGGAGGAATCGATCTCGCGGATGGCCGGCAGCTACCACGGCGTCAAGCTGACGCCGCCGGAGCTGGTGGCGGCGGCGCACCGGGCGGGGCGCCCGGCGGCGGAGCGGACGACGCTGTACGAGATCCGCCGGCGCTATGACGTGCCGGTCGCGGCGGCGTGAGCGTCGATCAGCCGATCGCGGATCGAGCACCGTCGCTGTTCGCCGGCGTCGAGCCGCTCGAGGTGTTCGTCGAGCTGCTCGCCGACATCGACATGCACACCGCCCCGACCGAGTTCTACGACCGGATCTGCGAGGCGATCTGCCGGCTGACCACGATGCGCCGCGCGGCGATCTTCATGGCCGACGCCGCGCGCAGGCGGGTCCGCGCGATCGGCTCCTATGGAATCCCGTTCGACCAGCTGTCCGGGATCAGGCCGACGCTCGTGAACACCCCGATCGCCCAGCGCGCCCTGCTCGAGGACAAGGTCGTCGTCGTCTCCGAGCGGATCGAGGAGGAGGTCCCGCCGGAGTACGCCCAGCTGCTGGGGATCACCACGCTCGTGTGCACGCCGCTGAGCGCGGGCGGATATGCCTACGGGGTGATCTGTGCCGACCGCGGGGGCGGGCGGTTCGAGCTCTCCGACGGCGAGCGCCACCTGTTGTGGACGCTCGGCAAGACCGCCGCGCTCGTGGCGGCCGCTCGCAACGTGACCCGCCAGCAGGAGCGCACTCGCGCTCTCGGCGAGCGGCTCGACCTCGCGCGCGAGATCCACGAGAGCGTGCTCCAGCGCCTGTTCGGGGTCTCGCTCGCACTGGGCGCCGAGCACCCGCTCGACCGCGCCGAGCGCGAGCGCTGCCGGATCGAGATGCAAGAGGCTCTGAGCGACCTGCGCCGCGCGCTGGAGCGGCCGCTCGCGCCGCTGCCCCCCGAGACCGGCACGACGCTCGCGGCCGAGCTCGATCGCGCCCGGCGATCGCCGGGGTTCGTCGTCGAGGTCGACTGGCGGGGCGAGTCGACCGTGCCCGCCGATCTTGAGCCGCTCGCGCAGTCGGTGCTCGCGGAGGCGCTGCGCAACATCGCCAAGCATGCCGATCCCTCACGCGTCGAGGTCGCGGTCTCCCGCGACCAGGACACGTTCACGCTCGAGGTGCGCAACGACGGCGCCCGCCCGGGAGCGGGAGATCCGGGGATGGGCCTGCGGCTGGCGGCGTTCGAGGCCCTTCAGCAGGGCGGGGTGGTCGAGTTCGGGCCCGTCGCCGAGGGTCGGTGGCGGGTGCGATTGACCATCCCGCTCGCGCAGGATCAGCGCGAGGCGGACGCGCTCGAGCCCGAGGAGCTCTGATGGACGATCGCAGGCTGCGCGTGCTCGTGGTCGACGATCACGACGTCGTGCACTGGGGTTTCCGGGTGCTGCTCGGCGAGCAGCCGTGGGTCGAGCGGTTCTTCCAGGCGCGCACCGGGCCCGAGGCGATCGCGCTGGCGCGGGCTCACAAGCCGCACGTCGCGCTCGTCGACCTGTTCCTCGCCGACGAGTCCGGCGCGGAGCTGTCCGCGACCATTCGCGAGGCGTCTCCGGCGACGCGCGTGCTGCTGATCTCGGGCGCGGGCCGGATGTCGCCGGCGGCCGCCCGCGCCGCCGGGGCGTCGGGTTTCGTGTCGAAGGACTGGGAGGCGAGCCGAGTGGCGGCGGCGGTTCGCCGGGTCGGCCTCGGGATGACGACGTTCCCGCCCAAGGCCGAGCAGCCAGCGCCGCTGCTGACCGAGCGCGAGCGCGAGGTGCTCGACCTGATCGCGGTCGGTTCGACCAATCGCGAGATCGCCGAGCAGTTGTACCTGTCGCCGCACACGGTCAAGGAGCACACGAGCGCGCTGTACCGGAAGCTGCGCGCCCGTAACCGGGCCGAGGCCGTGCAGCGGGCGCAACGGATCGGGCTCTTGGGTTAGGGACCGGTCCCGCCGGGCACGGACGCGGGGAATTCGGCTCACGGCGAGCGCAAAGCGTCGGGCATCGCGCCGAATTCCCTTGGCGGAACGGCCCCAGGGAATGTCGAGCGAAGCGAGGCCGAACGGACACCTGTCGCTCGCAACAGCTGCGAAGGTGCGTGTCCCACCCGGTGACTCGCGCCCGACACGGTGGCAGTGCGTCCGGGTGTGAAGGCGCAGGTCACCCGGTGCGGACACGCACCGGAGCTACTTGTCGCCGCCCGGGCGCATGAACCGTTCGAGCGCCGGCAGCTTGAACGCGTGCGGGACGTAGCGGCTCGCGAGCATGCCCACACGCATCGGCAGCCCGGGTACCACGACGCGCTCGCCGTGGTCGAGGCCCTCAACGCCCGCGCGCGCGGCCTGCTCGGCCGAGATCAGCGTGCCCGGCACGACCCGCTCGAACGACTTGCCGCTCGACGTCTCCCAGCCGGCGATCTGCCAGAAGTCCGTCTCGACCGGGCCCGGCGCGAGCGCTGTGACCGTCACGCCGTGTCCTCGGAGCTCCTGGTGGAGAGCCTCAGAGAACGTGAGCACGTAGGCCTTCGCGGCCGAGTAGCCGGCTGAGTAGGGCATCGGCTGCATGCCCGCGGTGGAGGCGACGTTGAGGATCCCGCCGCGGCCGCGCTCGACCATCGCCGGCGAGAACATCCTGGTGAGGACCCCGGGCGCCTCGACCAGCACGCGGACCTGCTCGAGCTCGCGCTCGGGGTCCGCCTCGTGGAACGGGCCGCCGGTGGCGAACCCGGCGTTGTTGACGAGGATCTCGACGTCGAGGCCGAGCTCGTCGATCTGGCCGGGGAGCTTGCCGCGCGGCGCCGCCTTGCCGAGGTCGCACGCGATCGTCTCGGCGCGCACGCCGTGCTCTTCGCTCAGCTCGTCGGCGAGCGCCACGAGCCGCTCCTTGCGCCGGGCGACCAGCACGAGGTTGTGCCCGCGGGCGGCCAGGAGCTTGGCGATCTCGCTGCCGATCCCGGCCGATGCGCCGGTAACGAGGGCCGCGGACGTGAGTGTTGGCTTGGGGAGGCTCACGGCTTTCGGGCGCTCCGGAAGGGACATTTTCGGCCCTCCCCCCGTTCGGGGGGAAGTCCGCTGAGCGCCTGTATCCGGATCGGGGCTGCCGCGTAGGGTGATAGCAGAATGGGAGTCACAGCGATCCTGTTTCCAGGTCAAGGCAGCCAGACCCCGGAAATGCGCGTATCGGTGTCCGAGGTGCGCCCGGATCTCCTGTCAATCGTCGAGCAGATCGTCGGCGAGGACCCGTTTGCGCGCGCCGAGGAGGGCACTCGTTTTGCGCAGCCGGCGATCTTCTGCGCGAGCCTCGCCGGCTGGGAGGGGCTGGGGCGCCCCGATGGCGACATGATGGCCGGCCACTCGCTGGGCGAGCTGGCGGCGCTGGTCGCGGCCGGCTGCCTGAGCGAGCGCGACGGGCTCGAACTGGTGGCGCTCCGTGGCAAGCTCATGCAGGAGTCCGGTGAGCGCGCCGGCGACGGCGGAATGCTCGCACTGCTGGGCGCCGGCGCCGCCGACCACGCCACCGAGCTCGCCGACGCGCACGGTCTGGCGGTGGCGAACGACAACTCTCCTCAGCAGGTGGTTCTGTCCGGCGACCGCGGCGCCTTCGCCGATGCGAGCGCCGCGGCCAAGGAGCTGGGGCTCCGGCCGATGGAGCTTCCGGTGACCGGGGCGTTCCACTCGCCGATGATGGCCGAGGCGGTTCCCGAGTTCGAGGCCGCATTGGCGGACGTCGAGATCGCGCTGCCGCGGGTCACGGTTCTCTCCGCGGTCACCGCGGCGCCGTTCGAGGACGTGCGCGCGCAGCTGGCCCAGGCGCTGACGATGCCGGTGCGCTGGCGCGAGACGATGCTGGCGCTGCGCGATCGCGGCGGCGAGCGGTTCGTCGAGGTTGGGCCAGGCCGTGTGCTGACCGGGCTCGTCAAGCGCACGCTCAAGGACGTGGAGCTGGCTCATGCTTGATCCGAACGGGATCAGCGGGCAGGTTCTCGGCGCCGGCCAGGGCGCCCCGGCGGCGCTTGCCCCGGCACGCCCGGCGATGCTGTCGGTCGCCGCGGAGGTTCCGGCGGCGCGCGTCACGACCGCCGAGCTCGCCGAGCGTCTCGGGGTCAGCGAGGAGTGGATCGTGTCGCGCACGGGCATCCGAGAGCGCCCCGTGGCGGCGGCCGACGAGCGGTTGTCCGACTTCGCGGCACGGGCGGGGCTGGGCGCGCTGAGCCGCGCCGGCGTCGACCCGTCCGATGTCGATCTGGTGCTGGTGGCGACTTTGACGCAGGACGAGCTGATGCCGAACGCCGCGCCGGTCGTGGCCCACGCGATCGGCGCCGATCGTGCCGGCGCGATCGACCTCGGCGCCGCCTGCACGGGCTTCCTGTCGGGACTGTCGCTCGCTGCCGCCCAGATCGAGACCGGGCGTGCCGAGAACGTGCTGCTGATCGGCGCGGACTTCACCACGCGCATCGTCGACTGGGACGACAAGCGAACCGCTCCGCTGTTCGGCGACGGCGCCGGCGCCGCGCTCATCGGTCCCGCATCCGCGGAGTTCGGCGCGATCGGGCCGATCGTGCTCGGCGCCGACGGCTCCGGGGCGCCGGCGATCCGCATCGCCCACGGCGACCGGAAGCTGCGGATGGACGGGCCCGAGGTGTACCGCCACGCGGTGGCGCGGATGGGCGAGGCGACGCTGACGGCGGTGGAGGGGGCCGGCCTGACCCTCGAGGACATCGACTTGTTCGTCTACCACCAGGCCAACGGCAGGATTCTGCGGGCGCTTGCGGAAAAGCTTCAGCTTCCGTCCGAGCGCGTCGTGGACTGCATCGAGAACCTGGGCAACTCCTCAGCGGCAACCTTGCCGCTCGGCCTCGACTTTGCCGAACACCAGGGCTGGCTGAAGCCCGGTTCGCGTGTCCTGCTCAGCGCCTTCGGCGCCGGCTTCACCTGGGGCGCCGGCGTGATCGAGTGGGGAGGCTCGGACCATGGCTGAGCCCGCCCGGCAGCGCGAAGGGTCCGCGCTCGTCACCGGCGCCTCGCGCGGGATCGGCGCCGCGATCGCGCGGGCGCTCGCTCGCGACGGCTGGCAGGTGGGCGTCAACTACCGCTCGGACCGAGAGGGTGCCGAGGCGGTCGTCGCCGAGATCGAGCACGACGGCGGCCAGGCGATCGCGCTGGCGGCGGACGTGTCCGACCCGGGCGCTCCCGACGAGCTGTTCGAGGCGCTCGAGTCGCACTTCGACGGTCCCGTCCTGGTGCTCGTGAACAATGCCGGGATCAGCCGGGATGACCTCACTCCCTCGCTCGGCGACGAGGAATGGGACTCGGTGCTTCAGACGAACCTGACCGCGGCGTTCAGGCTGACCCGGCGCGCGCTAAAGGCCATGCTCCGCGCGCGCTCGGGGCGGATCGTGAACATCTCCTCCGCCGTCGCGCTGCGTGCGAACCCCGGGCAGGCGAATTACGCCGCCGCCAAGGCCGGGTTGATCGCGCTGACCAAGACCTCAGCGGTCGAGGTCGCGCGACGCGGCGTGACCGTGAACGCCGTCGCGCCCGGATTGATCGATACCGAGTTCATCGGCGGGGCGTCGAAGGAGATTCTCCAGGCGATACCCGCCAGGCGCGTGGGCACCCCGGACGAGGTCGCCGCCTGTGTGCGCTTTTTGACGTCCGATGAAGCCAGCTACGTCACCGGGGCCGTGCTCACCGTGGACGGTGGATTGGCCGCGTGAGAACCACTGACAACTGAAAGGAGACAAGCAATGGCAACTGTCACCACAGAACAGGTCGAGGCCCGCGTCGTCGAGACGCTCGCGAGCTTCGGTCCCGATGCCGACCAGATCACCCGCGAATCGACGTTCGAGGAGCTCGACATCGACTCGCTCGACCTGGTCGAGCTGGCGCAAGTGGTCGAGGACGACTACGGCGTCGTGCTCAAGGGCGAGGACATGAAGGAGCTCAAGACCGTCGGCGACGCGATCGACCTGATCGTCAGCCGCGCGGACTGAAGCTGGGCCTGCGTGAGCGACGCGGATTCAAGGGACCGCCCCGTGCGACGTAGAGTCGTGATCACCGGGCTGGGCGCCGTGACGCCGCTGGGCGTCGGCGCCGAGACCCTGTACTCGCGCTGGGCGGCCGGCGATTGCGGGATTTTCGACGGCGCCGGCGCTTGCACCGACTTCGAGCCGAGCGAGGTGCTGTCGGTCAAGGAGATCCGGCGGCTGGACCGGTTCTCCCAGCTCGCGCTCGTCGCGGCCGGCGAGGCGATCGAGGACGCCGGCTGGAACGGCGATCTGCCATACGACCCGATGCGGCTCGGTTGCATCCTCGCGACCGGAATCGGCGGGATCCAGACGATCGAGCTTCAGCACGACGTGCTGCGCGACCGCGGCCCGGCCAGGATGTCGCCGCTCGGGATCCCGGCCCAGATGCCGAACGCCGCCGCCGCCGCGGTGTCGATGAAGTTCGGCCTCAAGGGGCAGATGTACAGCGTGGTGTCCGCCTGCTCGAGCGGCGCCCACGCGATCGGCTGCGCACTGCGGATGATCCAGTACGACGATGCCGACGCGGTCGTCGTCGGCGGCGCCGAGGCGACGCTGACGCCGTTCGGGTTCGGCAGCTTCAACTCGATGCAGGCGCTATCGCCGACCGGGATCTCGCGGCCGTTTGACGCGCGCCGCGACGGGTTCGTGATGGGAGAGGGTGCCGGCGTGCTCGTGCTCGAGGAGGCTTCGGCGGCGGCCGAGCGTGGCGCAACCGTGCTCGGGGAGGTGACCGGCTACGGCTCGACTTCGGACGCGTACCACCTGACGGCGCCGGAGCCGAGCGGCGCCGCCGCTACGCGCGCGATCGAGCTGGCCCTGTCAGACGCCGGGATCGGCCCGGACAGCGTCGACTACATCAACGCGCACGGAACATCCACGCAGCTCAACGACGCCGCCGAGACGGCCGCGCTCAAGCGCGCGCTCGGGGAGGAGCGCGCCCGCACGATCCCGATTTCCTCGACCAAGTCCGCGATCGGCCACCTGCTCGGCGCGGCCGGCGCCGTCGAGGCGGTCGCCACCGTCAAGACGTTGGCCACGCGCGTGATCCCGCCGACCGTCGGCTACGAGGTCCCGGATCCGGATTGCGATCTCGATTACGTGCCCGGCGAGGCCCGGCCGCTGGTGCTGTCCAACGGCCATCCGCCCGTCGCGATCTCGAACTCGTTCGCGTTCGGCGGCCACAACGTGACGCTGGTGTTCAGGGGAGCGGAATCGTGAGCGCGACCGTCGAGCGTGAGCGGGTCCGGCGGCTCGATCCGCTCGAGCGGCTCGAGGCCCTTTGCGATCCCGGCAGCGTCCGGCCGCTGCGCTCCCGCGTGGTCTCGAGTCGGCTCGGAGCCCGCGCTGTGCCCGGCGACGGGGTCCTGGGCGCCACCGGCAGCGTCGCCGGACGACCGATCGCCTGCTACGCGGAGGACGGCTCCTACCTCGGCGGATCGCTGGGGGAGCAGCACGCGGACACGATCGTTCGCGTCTTGAAGACCGCCGAGCGGGCGCAGATTCCGGTCGTCGCGTTCGTCGAGTCGGGCGGGGCCCGGATGCAGGAGGGCCAGGCCGCGCTCGCCGGGTATGGCCGGATCTTCCGCCACACGGTCGGGCTGACCGGCGTGGTCCCGCAGATCTCGGTCGTGTCCGGCGCATCGGCCGGCGGCGGGGCCTATTCGCCGGCGCTGACCGACCTGATCATCATGACCGAGGACGCCGCGATGTTCCTCACCGGGCCCGGCGTCGTCAGGGACGCGCTCGGCGAGGAGATCGACGCGGTGTCGCTCGGCGGCCCGCGCGTGCACGAGCACAACGGCGTCTGCCATCTGGTGGCGCACGATGAGCTTGCTGGCGCCTCGCGAGTCCGCGAGCTTCTTTCCTATCTCCCGTCGTCGGCCGGTGCCGCGTTGCCCGTGGTCGAACCCGTGGGACCGGAGATCGACGACCCCGGGACGGTCGTGCCGTCCGAGCCGCGGCGCGCGTACGACGTGCGCGACGCGCTGGCCGGCATCGTCGACGCGGACTCGCTGCTCGAGCTGTGCCCGCGCTGGGCGCGCAACGTGGTCACTACGTTCGGCCGGATCGAAGGCCGCCCGGTTGGGATCGTCGCCAACCAGCCGCACCATCTCGGTGGCGTACTCGATGCGGAGGGCTCCGAGAAGGCGGCGCGGTTCGTCGGCTTCTGCGACTCGTTCGGGCTGCCGCTGATCGCGGTGGTCGACACTCCAGGCTTCATGCCCGGCTCAAAGCAGGAGCGGGCCGGCGTGATCAGGCACGGAGCGTCGCTGGTACGCGCGTTCGCCGCCGCGCGGGTCCCCAAGCTGACCGTGGTCCTGCGCAAGTCCTACGGCGGCGCCTACATCACGATGAACTCGCGCGACCTCGGCGCCGACCTGGTGCTGGCGTGGCCCGAGGCCGAGCTCGGGATCATGAGCGCCCGTGCGGCGGTCGGCGTGGTCAATCGCCGCGAGTTGCGCGCGGCCGGCGACGTCGAGGTCGAGCGGACGCGGTTGGCGGACGAGTATTTCGACGAGCACCTGCGCGCCGAGGCGGCCGCTGCCTCCGGGTTCGTCGACGAGCTGATCGAGCCGGCCGAGACGCGCGAGCGTCTGGCCGGCGCGCTGTGGACGCTCGCCGGCTCGCGGCCGTGACGTGACGCCGTCGTGATCCTCGAGGGCAAAAAGCTCTTGATAACGGGCGTGATCACCAAGGACTCGATCGCGTTCCACGCCGCCGAAGGAGCGCTGAACGAGGGCGCTTCGGTGTTGTTGACGAGCTTCGGGCGGGCCCGGCGGATGACCGAGCGGGCCGCCAAGAGGCTGTCGGCTGAGGTCGACGTGCTCGAGCTCGACGTGAACAATCCCGAGGATCTTTCGGCGTTGACCGAGTCGCTGCGAGACAGGTGGGGGAGCGTGGATGGGGCGCTGCACGCGATCGCGTTCGCACCCGAGGACGCGTTGGGTGGGCGGTTCCTGACGACACCGTCTACGAGCGCCGCCGCCGCCTTCCAGACGAGCGCGTTCTCGCTGAAGGAGCTCGCGGTGGCTTTGGAGCCGCTGATGGCGGCGGGGTCGAGCATCGTCGGGCTCGACTTCGACGCGACCGTCGCGTGGCCGATCTACGACTGGATGGGCGTCGCCAAGGCCGCGCTCGAGTCGGTGTCGCGCTATCTCGCGCGCGACCTCGGGCCTCGCGGGATCCGGGTGAATCTCGTCTCGGCGGGACCGCTCGGGACGGTTGCGGCGCGGGGAATCCCGGGGTTCGATGGTCTGGCCGCCCTTTGGCAGGCGCAGGCTCCGCTCGGGTGGGACGTCGAGGATCCGGCGCCGGTCGCCGACACGATCTGCTTCCTGCTGTCGGACTACGCGCGCGCGATCAGCGGAGAGATCGTCCACGTCGACGGCGGGTTCCACGCGATCGGCGCGCCCACTCAGGGCTAGGCGCTCAGGAGTTTCTTGGACGTTCTGGCGGGTCGGTGGCGTCTAGCCTCCTTGAAATGGACCGCTGGCTCGCCAACGAGCGTCTCGTCCGGGCGTCCGCGCTGCTCGGCGCGGTCGCGATCGCGTTCTCGAGCATCCTCGTCAGGCTGAGCCACGCCTCGCCATCGACGGCGGCGATCTTCCGCTGCGCGTTCGCGTTGCCGATCCTCGGCGCGCTGGCCTGGTTCGACGATCGCCGCTTCGGCGCCCGGTCCTGGTCGGATCGGCGCGTGGCGATCGGGGCGGGAGTGTTCTTTGCCGCCGACCTGATCCTCTGGCACCACTCGATCGACGACGTCGGCGCCGGGCTCGCCACCGTGCTCGCGAACATCCAAGTGGTGATCGTGCCGCTGGTGGCGTGGGCGGTGCTGTCCGAGAGGCCGAGCCGGCGTGTGCTCGCAGCGCTTCCGATCGCGCTGTTCGGGGTGCTGCTGATCTCCGGGGTGCTCGAGCAGCACGGCGCCTACGGGCGGGCTCCCGGTCGCGGCGCGGCGTTCGGCCTCGCGGCGGGAATCGCGTACGTCGGCTTCCTGCTGCTCCTCCGGCGCAGTAGCACGGACCTGCGGCGGGTGGCCGGGCCGCTGTTCGAGGCGACCGCGACGGCGACCGTGGTCGCGATCGTGGCGGGCGTGATCATCGGGGACGCCGATCTGGCGCCCGGGTGGCCGGGCGTCGGGTGGCTGATCGTGCTCGCGCTGACGTCGCAGGTCATCGGCTGGCTGCTGATCACGACGTCGCTCCCGCGGCTGCCCGCGGCGATCACCTCGCTGACGCTGACCGTTCAGCCGGTCGGCTCGGTGGCGCTCGCCGTGCTGATCCTCAGCGAAGCGCCGACGGCGCTCCAGCTGGTGGGGGTCGCGATCGTCCTGGCCGCCGTGATCACCGCGACGGCGCCTGGCGCACGGGCGCTACCGGAACAGGTCCTGAGACTCCGGTCGGAGAATCGCCGCCGCACCGGGGCCGTCATCGGCGCTGACGTGCCGGTCAGCGCCGTGCACGACGATCACGGGTAGCGCGCCGTCCTTGGTCCGGGCGAGGTCCGCGGCAGCGGCCAGCTCGTCCGCGACCGCGATCCAGGTGGCCCTGAGCTCGCGCCCAACGGCGTCCGTCCGTCCCCGCCAGTCCTCGAGCGGGGTCAGCCCGGCGCAGCCGATCGCGACGTCGACCTGCCCGTGGCGCCAGGCCCGGCCGAACGAGTCAGTGATCAGGATCGCGGGGCTGGCGCCCAGTCGGCGTTTGAGACGAGCCCGAAGATTTCGGGCTGAGGCGTCCGGATCGCGGGGGAGCAGGACCACCGCGTCCTCACCGGGGACGTTGGACGCGTCGACGCCGGCGTTCGCGCAGACGAACCCGTGATGGGTGACGCAGATCAGGACGCCGTGGGATGCGCGCAGCACCTCGCTCGACTCGTCTAGGACGACCTGGACATGTCTTGGGTCCTTTCCGAGCGTGTCGGCAAGCTGGAGTGCGCGCGGTCCGGGCTGGACGTCGGCCAGGCGGCGGATCCGGCCCTCTGACTTGGACACGACCTTGTGGGCGATGACCAGCACGTCAGCGTTGGATATTTTTATTTGGGGGTTGCGAGCGTCGGTGATCGCCATTGCCATGAGGTTGGCGAGATCGTCGCCCGGCACGACCTCCGGAAGTCCCTCGATCGCGGTGACGCTGATCGATGCCCCGGCCACTACTTACGACTGGGCTCGCATGAGCTGGTTGAGCATGCCCCGGGTGTGGGCGGCTCCGCCGCGAGTGTCCGCCAGGAGTCGCTGGAGCGCCTCCAGGTCGTCAGGCGTGTCGACGTCGATCGCCAGGCCGGCCACCTGCACGACCTCCGCCGGAACCCCGGCCACGTCGGCGTCGGCCATGTGGCGCCGGCAGCTGTCCGGACCGAAGCTCGGCGCCATCACGTCCGGCGGGGCGAGCAGCAGCGCGTTCGTGCCGGTGCCGTGGCGGTCCGGGACAACCAGGGCGGAGCGCTGACCGGCCGGGCGGACGAGCAGCTCCTCGAGCTCCCTGGCGTCCATCAGCGGGCAGTCTCCGGGGACGAGCAGCACCCGTTCGATCCCGTCCTCGATCGCGGTGGCAATCCCCTTCGTGGCCGCTGTGTTGTGGCCGCGCTCGTCGTCCTCGACGACGGTTGCACCGTAGCCCTGGGCGATCCGTTGAGCGACGCGATCGCCGCTGACTACGATGATCTGCTCGAGCGCGGGAACTCGGCGCAGTGCCACCAGCACGTCGGAGAACATCGCGTCAACGAGCGCGCGCCGGTCGGCGTCGCTCAGCTCGATCCGAAGCCGCTGCTTGGCCTGCGAGAAACTCTTGATGGGAAGGATCGCGAGCGTCCTCATGGCGCCGGAACGGTACTACCGAGCGCGAGCGCGAACCGGAGCGTCTCCTCAGCCACCCGGCGTCGCGCTGACGGCGTGTCCATCAGCACGTCGGTCTCGAGCACGGGTACGAGCTCTCCGCGGGTGTCCGCCACCAGGCCGTCGATCACCCCTTGGTAGTGGGCCGCGATCCCGTCGCTCGAAAGCGGGCGGCCCGCCCACGCCATGAACGACGCGGTGGGACCCTTGACGACCGCCCCGGCGACGAGCGGGCTGACGGCTACGACCGGGGCCGGGCTGTCGCTCACCGCGGCCCGGATTCCGGGCACGGCGAGAATCGGGGCGATCGAGATCACCGGATTGGACGGGCCGATCACGATCGCCCGGGCGGCAGCGATTGCCTCGAGCACCTCGGGGCTCGGCCGAGCGTTGGCGGCACCGCGAAAATCGACGTCCTCGACCGGACCTTCACCGCGAGTTCTGATCATGAACTCCTGAAACGGCCACCAGCGGCCGTCGGCCATGACCCGGGTGCGGACGGGGGAGTCGCTCATCGGGAGGACACGGCCGGGGGCGCCGATGGCCCTCGCGATTGTGGCGTGCGCGTCCGTGAGCCGCTCGCCGTGCTCGAGCCGGCGCGCACGCTCGATCCCGATCGCGAGGTCCTCGTCGCCGAGGTTGAACCACACGTCGACGTTCAGGCGCCTGAGTCCGTCCATTACGTGGAAGGTGTCGCCCGCGATCCCCCAGCCGCGCTCGTCGATCCGGTCGGCGAGCCAGAACGTGACCAGGTCAGGGTCTGGCGAAACGTACGCCCCGTAGATCTCGATGTCGTCGCCCGTGTTCGCGATCACGACCAGCGACTCGCGGCCGGCTACGTCGAGCATCCCGCGGGCGAGCTTCGCGCCGCCGGTGCCTCCGGCGAGGACGACGACCGGCCCGCTCAACGTGAGTTCAGGCCGGTGATCTTGATCCCGGCTCGGACCTTGTTGCGGACGTTGATGGAGATGATCAGCGGCGTCAGCTGCTCGACGATCCGCGCGAGCTCGAGCGGCCCGCAGTCGACCGGTCGCAGCCCCTCGATCGCATCGACGAGCTCGGCCACCTTCGCCTTGTCCTCGCGCCGGTCGCCGCAGATCAGCACGTCCTCGTCGAGCTCGTGGTCGAGGTCGCTCAGCAGCGCCGCGCTCACCGTGTGAAAGGCGGACACCACGCGGACGCCGTCGGGGGCCATTTCCTGGGCCTGTTGGGCGGCCGATCCCTGCCACACGCCGAGCGTGCGGGTCGCCTTGCCGCTCACCGCCGCCGCGAGTGGAACGGTGGCGTCGACCAGCAGCTGCTCGGGTCTGAGCGCGCCCTTGAGATTCGTGAGGGTCTCGGACTGGTTGCGGAACGGCACGCTCAGGATGACGATCTCAGCGTCCTGGACCGAGTCGGGGTTCTCGAGTCCGGTGAAGGAGCCTTGCGGAACGTGCTCTGCGGCGCGTTCCGCCGCCTCCTCCGCGCGGTGGCCGTCGCGGGAACCGATCACGATCGGGACGCCGGCCAGCCCGAAGCGCAGCGCGAGCCCGAAGCCGAGCGCGCCGGTTCCTCCAACGATGCAGACGGGACTCTCCGGCAAGGCGCGAGAGTGTATGGGCTACGGTTGTCAGGCGATGGGGGAGTTTCTTTGGTGAGAATCGTTCGGGGCATCCTGTCCGGCCTCGTGGCCATGTCCGTGGTTGTCGTGGGCGCTGCCGGCGCCGGCGTCACGCCTGTACAGCCGCTCGGGCTACAGGCGGGATCGCTGACTCAGGACGGGCAAGATTTCACCTGGCAGGTCGAGCTCGCCCAGTCCTTCTCGCCCGGCGCCCTCAGCCGCGACCACGAGTCGGTCTGCCTGCTGCTCGAGCGAACCTCGAGCGGGTCCGTCGCCTCGCAGGTGTGTCTCGCCGGGCCTCGCCGCGGCGAACGCTCGCCCAGGCTCCTGTATTCGCCGATCACCGACGCCGGCCCCGGTTCCGCGGTTGCGATTGAGGCGACCGTCACGCGGTCGAGCGACCGCGAGCTGACGGCGAGCTTCCTGCCCTCGAGCGTCGGTCTGCAATACCGCCCGCTCCGCTGGCAGGTGATCAGCACGGTGAGCACGCGGGGTTGCACCCCTGCTGCGCCCGGGACGACGACCTGCTCGACGTTGCTCCCGGCAAGACCATCGCTCCTGTCGCTCCACACCCCGCGCCTCGTCGGCTGCGTCGCGTCGGGGCCGGATTGGGTGTTCACCGGTCCTCGCAACGTCCACGACATCGCGCTCACGTTCGATGACGGCCCGTGGTGGGAGCCGCCGACGGCGGATTTCGTCACCGAGCTGGCCCGCCTGCACGTCCCGGCGACGTTCTTCGAGATCGGCGAGCACATCCCGACCTACGATCCGCACGGCACGGCCGAACGGCAGATGCTGGCGGACGGCGACATGATCGGCGATCACACCTGGAGCCATCCCGACCTAGAGGGCCTTTCGTCGTTCGAGCAGCGGGGGCAGATCGCCGAGGCGGCGGCGGAGATCAAGAAGGTGACGGGCTTTCAGCCGTGTCTTTTCCGGGCTCCGGACGGAGCGGTCGATTCGTCCGTGTTGAGCGAAGCTAAGTCGCTCGGGTTCACGACGATCCAGTGGGACATCGACCCCCGCGACTGGGCGCTGCCGGGGGAGGACGAGATCATCGACAACGTGCTCGCGAATGCGCACAACGGCGGGATCATCGAGGAGCATTTCGGCGGCGGCCCGCGCTACGAGACCCTCGACGCGCTCCCCGCGGAGGTCGCCGGTCTGCGAGCGCGGGGGTATCAATTCGTGACGCTCACCCAGATGCTCGGCTACAAGCTCGTTTATCGCTGAGTCGAACTGGATTCCTAGAATCGAGGGCGTGAGCAACCTTCTCCCGACCAGCGTCCGGATCCGCGAGGTCGGCCCGCGTGACGGATTCCAGAACGAACCCGAGGTGATCCCGACCGCAGACAAGGTTCGCCTGATCGAGATGCTCGGCGCGACCCGGCTTCGCCGGATCGAGGTCACGAGCTTCGTCCGGCCCGACGTGATCCCGCAGCTGGCCGACGCATCGGAGGTGCTCTCGTCGGTTTCGCTTCCTTCCGGGATCGCGGTCGGCGTGCTGATCCCGAACGAGCGTGGCCTGGAGCGCGCGCTGCCGTTGCGTGATCGGTTCCAGGAAATCAACGGGTTTCTGTCGGCGTCCGAGACCCACAACCAGAAGAACGTCGGCCGGTCGGTGGCGGAGTCGCTGGACGGGCTGGCGCGGACGTTCTCGCGTGCTCTCGCGGACGGGTTGCGGTGCGAGGGCGTGATCTCGACCTCATTCGGGTGCCCGTACGAGGGTCATGTTCCCGTGGATCGCGTGCTGGACATCGCGGCTGCGCTGGTGGACGCCGGCGCGTCCGAGGTCGGGTTCGGCGATACGACCGGGATGGCCAACCCGGTGCAGGTCCGTTCGTTCTTCTCCGCTGCTCGGGCCCGCTTGCCGGATGTGGAGCTGACCGCGCACTTCCACAACACTCGCGGGCAGGGGCTCGCCAACGTGCTGGCGGCGCTCGAGGCGGGGGTGGAGAGCTTCGAGTCGAGCTTCGGCGAGCTCGGCGGCTGCCCCGTGCCGCCCGGCGCCACCGGAAACATCGCCACCGAGGATCTGGTCTCGATGCTGCACGAGATGGGGATTTCGACGGGAGTGGACCTTGGCGCGCTGATTCTTGCCTCGCGGGCGGCGCAGGATGTCCTTGGCCGGCCGCTGGGCAGCCACGTGCTGCTCGCGGGCCCGGTGGAGTGGGGGTCGGCGTGACCGAGGTCGAGCGCGGCGATCCGCTGGAGGTGGCGACCGGCCGGGCCGTGGCCGGGGGTCCGGAGCGCCACCGCGAGAAGGCGCTGTCGCAGGGCAAGCTTCCCGTGCGCGAGCGAGTGGAGCGGCTGTTGGATGCGGGCTCGTTCGCGGAAGAGGGGCTGCTGGCGGGATGGCAGGAGGACGGGCTCGGCGCCGAGGGCGTGGTGACGGGCGTTGGCACCATCGGAGGCGCTCCGGTGGCGGTGATGGCCAATGACCCGACGGTCAAGGCCGGGTCGTGGGCGCCAAGAACGGTCGAGAAGATCGTCCGGATTCAGGAGCGCGCGCTGTCGCTGCGGATCCCGCTCGTGTATCTGGTGGACTCAGCGGGAGCCCGGATCAACGAGCAGGTCCAGATGTTCCCGGGCCGCCGGCACGCCGGGCGGATCTTCTTCAACCAGGTGCGCCTGTCGGGCGTGGTGCCCCAGGTCTGCGTGCTGTTCGGCCCCAGTGCGGCCGGCGGCGCCTACATCCCAGCGTTCTGCGACATCGTGATCATGCGCGACGGCAACGCGTCGATGTACCTCGGGTCGCCGCGGATGGCCGAGATGGTGATCGGCGAGAAGGTCTCGCTCGAGGAGATGGGCGGCGCGCGCATGCATACGTCCAAGAGCGGGGTTGGCCACGCCCTGGTCGCGAGCGACGAGGAGGGCATCGACTTCGCCCGGCGGTACCTGAGCTACTTCCCGTCCTCGTTTGTCGGCGAGCCACCGGCCGCTCCGCCCGCTGAGCCAACGCCGTCCTCGGAGGCTTCGATCCGCGAGCTGATCCCTGTCGACGAGAACAAGCCGTTCGACATGCGCTCGCTCATCGACGCGCTCGTCGACGGCGGGTCGTTCCTGGAGATTCACGCCCGCTGGGCTCGCGAGCTGATCGTGGGCTACGCGCGACTTGACGGCCGTGCGGTCGGGATCGTCGCCAACCAGCCGAAGGTCAAGGGCGGCGTGTTGTTCGTCGATTCCTCGGACAAGGCCGCGCGGTTCATCTGGACCTGCAACGCGTTCAACATCCCGTTGCTGTTCCTGGCGGACGTCCCCGGGTTCATGATCGGCACCCAGGTCGAGCGCGAGGGGATCATCCGCCACGGCGCGAAGATGATCAGCGCGGTGTCGGAGGCGAACGTGCCGAAGATCTCGGTGATCGTCCGCAAGGCCTACGGCGCCGGGCTGTATGCGATGGCCGGGCCGGCGTTCGACCCCGATTGCTGCATCGCGCTGCCGACCGCGTCGATCGCGGTCATGGGTCCTTCTGCCGCGATCAACGCGGTTTATTACAACCAGCTCCAGGCGATCTCGGATGAGAGCGAACGAGCCGCGCGCACGGAGGAGCTCCGGCGCGAGTACGCCGAGGACATCGACATCCTGCACCTGGCCTCGGAGCTCGTGATCGACGCCGTGATCCAGCCAGAGGATCTTCGCTCGGAGCTGATCCGCCGGTTCGCGCTCGTGGCCGGCAAGCATCGGGAGTGGCCGGACAAGCGCA
>CAWCMG010000009.1:0-18458 GCA_963796575.1 uncultured Solirubrobacterales bacterium
TGGCTGTTCACGCACCTCAATACCGCGATCCCTTGGCTGGCCTGGCCGTTCCTGCTCGCCAACATCCTCTCTGCCATGTGCGTGACGCTGTCGGTGTTCAACGGCTGGTCCGCCAAGGTGACACCTCGCCGGCCATTCGTTGGACCGGACGCTCCCGAGGTGGCGGTGATCATCCCCACCTGGGGCGAGCCGGTCCCGATGGTGCTGAGGACGGTCCTGAGCGTCCTCGAGCAGGACTATCCCCGGGACTGCCTGCAGGTCGTGGTGTCAGATGACGCGCACAATCCCGAGCTCGCCGCCGCGCTCGTCGGCTTGGGAGTGATTTACCACGAGCCTCCTCGGAGAGACGCACCAGGAAGGGACGGGGCGGCGAAGGCCGGCAATCTCAACTCGGCGCTTGAGCTGGTGCTTAGTTGCTTCCCGTCGGTGAAGCACATCGAGACACGTGACGCCGACGACGAGGTCGGCACGCATAACTTCCTGCGACACACGATCGGCCAGCTCGAGTTCGACAAGCGCCTGGCGTTCGTGCAGACGGTCAAGGAGGCACAGGTCTCGGCCGGCGATCCGTTCGTGAACCTGGATGGACAGTTCTACCGCTGCCAGATGCTGTCGCGCAACTTCGCCAACGCGGTCTTTCCGTGCGGCTCGGGGCTCGTCTGGCGCCGCGAGGCGCTCGTGGACATCGGCGGCTTCCCGACGTGGAACCTCGTCGAGGATCTCCAGTCGGGCGTCGAAGCGCTCAGGCGGGGATGGCGCGGCTGTTACCTGACGATTGTCGGCGCAGTCGGTCAGCACAGTCCCGAGGATGTGGCCAACGTCTTCAAGCAACGAGGGACGTGGGCGATCGACACGGTCCGCCTCGTCGTCTGGGGCAACCTCCGCGGGCTCAACGTCAGGCAGCGCCTCCAGTTCACCGAAACGTTCCTCTTCTATCTGCACTCGTTCACCGCGCTCGTCTACGTGCCGTGTACCGCCCTAGCCTGCCTGGGCATGGTGCCGGTTAGCGCGTCCGCGGTCTCCTGCCTGCTCCATCTGATGCCCTACGCGCTCGCCGCCGAGCTCCGCCTGTTCATCCTCAACCAGCCATTCGGCGACCGCCGCCGCCGCCAACGCTCGCCGTTGCGCGCGCTGTGGCGGCTGAAGCTGATGTGGCTCGGCCTCGCGCCCGTCTACATGCTGGCCTCCTGCAAAGCGGTGCTCTGGGGTCCGGACCGCAAGCCGATCTACAGAATCACACGCAAGTCGACCGAGGTGCGCTGGTATTGGCGCGAAACGCTCCCGCACGCCGTCCTCGCGGCGATCGTTCCGTTCGCGTTCCTCGCCGGACTCGCCACCGGCACGCTCCCGCCGCTGCTCATCTTGATCACAACCGGGTACTGGGGACTCGTGAACACCGCCGCGCTCTCAGGCTTCATCGTCCGCGGCTGGTTCGGCACGTCACCGACCAGATGGCTCCGAACCGTCGACCGGCGCGCACCCGCGACGGCGCCGTGACCGGCGGTCGCTGCGGCCGTCCGAGGGAACACCGAGGCTCGTCGAGGAGCTGCTGGAGGCTCCTGCCGTCCTGCCTCTCTCGATGAAGCCGGCGGCGATCAGGGCTCGGTTGGCAGCCCGAGGCGCTCGTTCCGCTCCCGCCAGTCCTCGGCCAGGATCGCCCACCGCTCGTGGTCGCGCCAGCGTCCACCGATCTTGAGGTAGCGCGGCGAGAACCCCTCGCGCGCGAAGCCGGCGCCTCGCGCCAGCGCGATCGAGGCCTGATTGCCGGGCTGGATGTTGGCCTCGATCCGGTGGAGACGGAGCGTCGCGAACGCTTCGCGGATGACGAGCTCGAGCCCCTCGCGCATGTAGCCCTGGCTGGCGAACTTGCTGGCGACGGCGTAACCGAGGTAGGCGCTCTGGAGCGAGCCGCGGGTGATGTGGGACAGGTTGAAGAAGCCGAGGATCGCCCGGTCCTCGCGGCGGCACACCAGCATCGCCTCGAAGTCCGGCCGGCGCGAGTCGACGAGATACGCATCGAACGCTTCGTCGTCCGTCGGGGCGGTCGCCCATGGCCGGTGGAACGCGCGGCTCGCTCGCATCAGGTTGACGAACTCGGCCCTGTCTGAGCGCGCCGGCGTGCGCAGGTAGACGCGGCCGGCGGGCTGACCGTCAACGCGGCCGTCGGACTCGGCGGCCCGCGAGGACGCCAGTTCGTCCCGCTGCGTCATGCCGCGAGCAGCCGCTCCAAGCGATACGCGAGCGATTCGCATGCAAGCTCCTCCGATACGTTTAGCTGAAAACGCAACCGCGTGTCCTCGACGGCTTCGACCGCAGAGCGTAAGCGCTGCGGATCAACGCCCGAGTCGGACTCGAGCTCCGTCAACCGGTCGACGTTCCTTACCAGGTCGCGAGCCCCCCAGGCAAGACACGCGAGGTCGGCATACCAGAGCGCGACCACCTGAAGAGCGAGGTCGAGCGCCGCGGTCTCGGCCCGCCGGCGGGCGCGCCTGATCCGCTCGGTCCACTCAGTCTCGATTCGCTTGCGCTCCTTGCGCGGGTACAGCTCGACATCCTCGTTCATGCGCGACTCGAGCTCCGCGCGAACAGGCTCCCCGCGCGCGCGGACCGCCGCGAGCACATCCGACCACGGCTCGGTCCGCCCCATCTCGCCCGATATTGCCGCGCGCGCAAACCGCTCCGCGGACGCGCGCAAAGCCTGCCCGTCGGCTCCCGCCAGCTCGCGGGCCCGCTCGCCGTCCCCGAGCGCCAGGTGCGCGCAGGCAAGTGCGGTCTCCGCATCCTCGCCGAGCGTCTCGAGCGCCGCGGCCGTCTCGCGCACCGTCGGCGCGTCGAACCGGACCAGCTGGCACCGGGAGCGGATCGTCGGCAACACCTCCGCGAGCCGATCCGACAAGAGGATCAGATGCACGAACGACGCCGGCTCCTCGAGCGTTTTCAACATCCGGTTCGCGGCCTCGTCGCCCAGCTCGTCGACGCGCTCGATCACGAACACACGGCAGCTCGCCTCGAACGGCGTCTTGCTCGCCGCCGACACGACCGGACCGTCGATGTCACCGACGAGGATCTCGTGCGCCCCGCTCGGCGCCACCCAGGTCAGATCAGGATGGGCGCCGGAGGCGACCCTCGCGCGCGCGCTCGCGGGATCCGCCGACCCGGCGGCGAGCAGCTCGGCCGCCATCGCCCGGGCCGCCGACCGTTTGCCGGCGCCACCGGGCCCGTAGAACAGGTACGCGTGTGACGCCTGGCCACCGGGCTCCAGTGCGGGCGCGAGCACGGACCGTGCGTGGGGGTGGCGTTCGAGCTCTGCGAGCATGCCTCGATCGTAGTGCCCGGTAGGGTCGCGAGCGACGCACATGGACCGCGGCCGGCTGATCACGATCGAAGGCATCGACGGGGCGGGCAAGTCGACGCTCGCCGCGGCGCTCCTGGACGCGCTCAAGGCACGGGGCCTGGACGTGATGCTCCTGCGCGAGCCGGGAGGCGTGCCCGCGGCCGAGCGGATCCGCGAGCTGGTGATCGACCCCGACCTGCACGTGACCGCGCGCACCGAGGCGCTGCTGTATGCGGCGGCTCGAGCGCAACTCGTCGAGGAGGCGATCGAGCCGCTCCTGCGCGAGGGAAAGTGGCTCCTGCTCGACCGGTTCATCGACTCCTCGCTGGCCTACCAGGGAGGCGGCCGAGAGTTGGGAATCGATTCGGTCCGGGCGATCAACGAGTTCGCGATCCGCACGGCGCGCCCGGATCGGACGCTGCTGCTGACGGTCGACGCCGATCTCGGCCGCAGCCGGTCGCGGTCGCGGGCGGGACGGCCCGACCGCCTCGAGCGCGAGCAGGACGACTTTTTCGACCGGACGGCCGCGGCCTACCTCGAGCTGGCCTCGGAGGATCCTGACCGGATCCGCAGGATCGACGCCACCCGGCCCCCGGACGAGGTGCTTGCCGCGGCGCTCGAGGCGCTCGCCGACCTCCTCTGAGATGCGCTCGCGAACCTACTTCGCGTAGCCGTCGGGGTTCGCCTGCGCGAATGCCCAGGCGTCGCCGACCATCTCCTCGAGCGTCGGCTTCTGCGGCTCCCAGCCGAGCTCGGCCCGGATCCGGTCGCTCGCGGCGACGAGCATCGGCGGGTCCCCGGGCCGGCGGGGCGCCTCGTTCGTGCGGATCTCCCGGCCGGTCACGGTCTCGGCGGCGGCGATGACCTCTCGGACCGAGAAGCCGTTGCCATTTCCGAGGTTGAACGCGCGGTGCTCGGATTCTCGCGTGCCGTCGAGCGCCAGCAGGTGCGCCGCGGCCAGGTCCTCGACGTGGATGTAGTCGCGGATCGCGGTGCCGTCGGGCGTCGGATAGTCGGTCCCGTAGATATTGACCGCGACCGCGGAGCCGCCCGCCGCGCGCAGGATGTTCGGGATCAGGTGCGTCTCGGGGTCGTGATCCTCGCCGAGCCCTCCGCTCGCGCCGGCGACGTTGAAGTACCGCAGGCTGACCGCGCCCAGCCCGGTGGCCGTGCAGAAATCGCGGATCATCAGGTCGACGGCGAGCTTCGAGGCGCCGTAGGCGTTGACGGGCATGGGGACGGCGGTCTCGGCGATCGGGATCTGGTCGGGCTGCCCGTACACCGCGCAGGTCGAGGAGAACACCAGGCGAGGTACGCCCGCCGCCGTCATCGCCTCGAGCAGGTTCAACGTCCCGCCGACGTTCGTGCGGTAGTAGCGCTCCGGGTGGCTGACCGACTCCGACACGAGCGCCAGCGCGGCGAAATGCATGGCGCCGTCGAAACCGTCGGCGAGTGCGGCGTCGACCGCCTCGCGATCGAGCAGGTCCGCGACCACCAGCGTCGCGCCCTCCGGGACCGCTGCCCGATGGCCCCGCTCGAGGTTGTCGAGCACGGTCACCTCGTGCCCGGCGGCGAGCAGCTGCCGCGCGACGATCGAGCCTATGTAGCCGGCGCCGCCCGTGATCAACAGCTTCATCTGGGCCGCCTGACCTGTCGGTTGACCGCTCTCATGTGCGCCGGGATGTAACCAGACGACCCCCGGCACGCTCTCTGCGGTCGCCGCCGTCGGACCGCGCGGCGCGCCCGCGCGATGCCCGTCGGCACGCCCCCAGCCGCCCCTCGACCGCCCAGGGCACGGACCCGCAACCGTCCCGGGACCGCACCGCCGACCTAGTAAAATTGAAGCTCCGGAGAGAACTCAGCGACCAGGTTTTTCCGTCCGGGGTCTCCGCTTTCATTCACTGCCCGCTCGGCTGACCAAAAGCCGCTCAAGAGCAGGGGAAATTCGCGGAACACGAGAGGAGCAGTACGCCATGGAGCAGATCCCCCAGACCCAACTCGAACCCGAGGTACGGACGGGCGAGGGCCTCTCGGTCCGGCGCTTCTTCACGGCGCCCGGCGAGCATCCGTTCGACTCGGTCGAGTGGGAGCTGCGGGACGCGCGGATCGGCCAGGGAGACAAGGTCTCGTTCGAGCAGCAGGACGTCGAGTTCCCGAAGTCGTGGTCTCAGAACGCCACCAATATCGTCGCCCAGAAGTACTTCCGCGGTCAGCTCGGAACGCCGACCCGCGAGCATTCGGTCCAGCAGATGATCGGACGCGTGGCGGGCACGATCGCCGACTGGGGACGCGATCGGGGCTACTTCGCCACCGAAGACGACGCCGAGACGTTCGAGGCGGAGCTGATCCACATCCTGCTCCATCAGATGGCGGCGTTCAACTCGCCGGTGTGGTTCAACGTCGGCTTCGAGGAGAGCCCGCAGTGCTCGGCGTGCTTCATCCTGAGCGTCGAGGACACGATGGAATCGATCCTCGAGTGGAACACCAAGGAAGGGATGATCTTCCGCGGCGGATCGGGCTCGGGTATCAACCTCTCGAAGATCCGCGGCTCGATGGAGTCGCTGGCCAAGGGCGGCACCGCCTCGGGGCCGGTGAGCTTCATGCGCGGCGCCGACGCGTGGGCGGGGACGATCAAGTCCGGTGGCAAGACTCGCCGGGCGGCGAAGATGGTCGTCCTCGACGTCGACCATCCGGACATCCGCGAGTTCATCTGGTGCAAGGCCAAGGAGGAGGACAAGGCCGCGGCCCTGCGCGACGCCGGATTCGACATGTCGATCGACGGCGAGGGCTTCTTCTCGATCCAGTACCAGAACGCCAACAACTCGGTGCGCGTGACCGAGCGCTTCATGCGAGCGGTCGAGGACGACGAGGACTGGCAGCTGACCGGTCGCGTGACCGGCATCCCGATCGGCGAGCCGATCCCCGCGCGGCAGCTGATGCAGGAGATCGCCGAGGCGGCGTGGCGCTGCGCCGACCCTGGGGTCCAATACGACACGACGATCAACCAGTGGCACACGTGCCCGAACTCGGGGCGGATCAACGCGTCCAACCCGTGCAGCGAGTACATGCACGTCGACGACTCGGCCTGCAACCTCGCGTCGCTGAACCTGATGAAGTTCCGCCGGCCGGACGGCACGTTCGACGTCGGGTCGTTCGAGCACGCGGTCGACGTGATGTTCCTCGCGCAGGAGATCATCGTCTCCCCGTCGAGCTATCCGACCGAGCAGATCGGCGCCAACGCCCGCGCGTTCCGGCAGCTCGGAATGGGCTACGCGAACCTGGGTGCGTACCTGATGGCGGATGGCGTGCCCTACGACTCCGACGCCGGACGCGGCACGGCCGCGGCGATCACCGCACTGATGACGGGCCGCGCCTATCTCGGCTCGGCCAGGACGGCGGCGGCGATGGGTCCGTACGAGCGCTATACCGAGAACCGGGAGGCCCACAACGCGGTGATGCGGATGCACCGCGATGCCTCCTACGCGATCCCCGGCTCCGCCTGCTCGGACACTGAGCTGCTGGCGGCGGCGCGCCGTACGTGGGAACAGGCCGTTGCGCTCGGGGACCGTGTCGGCTATCGCAACGCGCAGGCCACCGTGCTCGCCCCCACCGGCACGATTTCGTTCCTGATGGATTGCGACACCACCGGCATCGAGCCCGACTTCTCGCTGGTCAAGTTCAAGGAGCTCGTGGGCGGCGGCCAGATGACGATCGTCAACAAGACCGTGCCACTGGCGCTCCAGACGCTCGGCTACAACGACGAGCAGATCGAGCAGATCGTCGCCTACATCAACGAGCACGGGACGATCGTCGGCGCACCCGATCTCGCCGAGGAGCACCTGCCGGTGTTCGACGTGGCGGTCGGCGAACGGGCTATCTCCCACATGGGCCACCTGAAGATGATGGGCGCCACCCAGCCGTTCATCAGCGGCGCGATCTCGAAGACCGTGAACATGCCCCAGACGGCGACGGTCGAGGACATCGCCGAGGCCTACATGGAGGCGTGGCGGCTTGGCATCAAGGCGCTCGCGATCTACCGCGACGGATCGAAGACCGCCCAGGCGCTCCGGACCGAGGCGCAGAAGGACGTGTCGGAGTCGAAGGAGGCCGAGATCCAGAAGGCGGTCGCCGAGGCGCTCGCCAAAGCCCCGGTCCGCCGGCGGATGCCGCGCGAGCGCCATTCGATCACCCACAAGTTCTCGATCGGCGGGCACGAGGGATACATCACCGCCGGCATGTACGACGACGGGACCGTCGGCGAGATCTTCCTCACGGACATCGGCAAGGAGGGCTCGACGCTGCGCGGGATGATGAACTCGTTCGCGACGGCGATCTCGATCGCGCTCCAGACGGGCGTGCCGCTCGAGACGCTGGTGCGCAAGTTCAGCTACATGCGCTTCGAGCCGGAGGGCATGACCTCCAACCCGGAGATCCCGTTTGCGAAGTCGATGCCCGACTACATCATGCGGTGGCTCGCCTCGCGGTTCCTGGACGTCGACCTCCAGGAGGAGCTCGGGATCCTCACGCCGGCGGTGCGGTCCAGGCAGGCCGCGCAGGAGGCGGCGAGCTCTCACATGAGCGACGTCGCGGCGCCGCCGGCCTCAGAGCCCGGAAACGGCAACGGCCACGGCGGTCAGGCGGCTGCGCCCCCGGCGCTTCCCGCCGCGTCCGCGCTGACCGACTCGCCGCCGGTGATCCCCGCGATGCGCAAGGGCCTCGACCTCGGCCCGGCCTGCCAGCAGTGCGGCGGGATGATGCAGCGGACCGGCAGCTGCTACACGTGCTCGAGCTGCGGGTTCAACACCGGCTGCGGCTGATTCGCCGCAGCAACCCGACTGGCCAGAAGCCCCGCCGTGTGGCGGGGCTTCGTCGTTCGCGGGAGACTTCGATGGTCGCATCAAGCGAGCTTAGGCCGAGTCGCGCTGGAACGTGCGCGTCCCGAACGCCATCCCGGCCACGATCAGCGCCGCGCCGACGAGCAGTCCGACGCCGACCGTCCCGCTCGCGACGTGGCCCTGGAACAGCGCCCGCAGGGCGTCGACGATGTGCTTGACCGGATTGACGTTCGAGACCGTGCGCAGCCACCCCGGCGCCAGCGTCATCGGCAGCAGGATGCCCGAGAGCAGCAAGAGCGGCACCGCGAGGCTGTTCGCGATCGACGCCATGCCCTCCTCGGTTCCCGTCAGCAGCGCAACCGCGTAGGAGGCCGACGCAAACGCCGCGCCGACGGCCGCGACCAGCAGCACGGCGAGCACGACGTCGGCGACCGGCGCGCGCAGCCCGAACGCGTACGCCGCGGCGAGCAGCACCGTCGACTGCACCAGCAGCACGACCGCGTCCCGGAGCACGCGCCCGGCCAGCAGCGCCATCCGCGACGCCGGCGTCACCCGCATCCGCTCGATCACGCCTTCCCGAACCTCGGCGATCAGGCCGAACCCGACGAACAGAGCCCCGAAGATCCCGAGTTGGACCAGCAGCCCGGGGGTGAACACCTGCCACGAGTTCCCATGCGGGAACCCCGGCATTCCGGCGATCCGCTTGAGCAGCGGACCGAACAAGGCCAGGTAGAGCAGCGGCTGCATCAGTCCGATGATCAGCCACACCTTGTTGCGCAGCGACAGGCGCATTGCGCGTACGAACACGAGCCAGGTCTCGTTCAGGAAACGCATGGTCAGCCTCCTCACGCAGCGATCGGCTGGTCACGGAGCTCGCGACCGGTCAGGGACAGGAACACGTCGTCGAGCGTCGGCCGGCGAACCTCGATCCCGGCCAGCGTCACGCCGGCGCTCGCCAGCGCGGCCAGCAGTCCCGGGAGCGCGGTGCTCGCGTCGGGCAGGCTGAAATCGAGCAGGTCGCCGTCAGCGCGCAGGACCTTGACGCCGGCGAACTGCTCGAGCGCGGCCCCGGCACTCGCGAGCCGGGACGGGTCGTTCAACTGCAGGGCGACGCGGTCACCCGACACCTCGCGCTTGAGCTCGGCGGGCGTCCCGGCCGCGACGATCTCGCCGTGGTCGATCACCAGAATCCGATCGCACAGCGCGTCGGCCTCGTCGAGGTAGTGGGTGGTCAGGAACACGGTCACGCCGTGCTCGTCGCGCAGGCCGCGGATGTGCTGCCACAGGTTCGCGCGCGACTGCGGATCGAGCCCGGCCGTGGGCTCGTCCATGAACAGCAGCGGCGGTTCGTGGATCAGCCCCAGGGCGATGTCGAGGCGGCGGCGCTGCCCGCCCGACAGGGTGCCGCACGGACGTTCCCACGTGTTGTCGAGGTCGAGCTGCGAGATCAACGCTCGGCCGCGCTCCTCAGCCGTGGCCCGCGATAGGCCGTGCAGCCGTCCCTGATCGATCAGCTCCTCGCCGACGAGCGCCTGCGGCGTCGTGCTGCCTCGCTGGGGCACATAGCCGATGCGGCTGCGCACCGCGACCGGCTCGCGCCGGAGGTCGTGTCCGGCGACCATGGCCGTGCCCTCGCTCGGGGCCAGCAGCGTCGTGAGCATTCGCAGGGTCGTCGTCTTTCCGGCGCCGTTGGGCCCCAGAAAGCCGACGAGCTCGCCGGCCTCGACATCGATGTCCACGCCGCGAACGGCCTCGACCGCACCCGCGCGGGAGGGGAAACGCTTGGCCAGTCCGCGCGCCTGGACCATGTGGTCAAGTTTGAACATGACGAATAGTCAAACATGAATAATCACAGTTGTCAACTATGATCTCGCGACGATGTCCGCAACGCGCCTTCTCCTCCTCGGAACCGTTCGCATCTTCCAGCCCGTGCACGGATACTTCGTCCGCCGGGAGCTGCTCAGCTGGCACGCCGAGGCGTGGGCCCACCTGAACCCGGGCTCCGTCTACAACGGGCTCCGATCGCTCGCGCGCGAGGGCTTCGTCCAGGAGGTCGGTACCGAGACGGAGGGCGGTCGGCCGGCCCGCACCACCTACCGGTTGACCCCGGACGGCGAGGCCGAGTTCATGCTGCTGCTCCGCGGAGCGCTGTGGACCGTCCGGGCCCACGAGCCGGGCGACCTGATGGCGGCGTGGAGCTTCGCGTGGGCGCTCAAGCGCGAAGAGGTGATCGCCGCGCTCGAACATCGCGTCGAGCAGATCGCCGGGGCCGCACGCGCCAACGAGTTCGCGATCGAGGGCATCCAGCACGGTCAGGGCACACCCGACACCGTCGCCGAGCACTTCCGGCTGACCCAGGCTCGGCTGGACGGCGAGGCGACCTGGGCGCTCGCGCTGATCGAGCGGCTGCGCGCCGGGGAGTACTGGTTCGAAGGCGAGCCGAACCGGCCTTGGAGCGCCCCGTCGGCCCGCGGCGGCGAGTCCGAGGCGGTCGCGGGCGCCGAGGCGGACCAGGGCTGAGGCGTACGGTCGGTACCGGCGCGCCGTCGCCTACGCAGCCACCTCGACGAGTCGCCGTAGCGCCGCGAGGTTGCCCTCGGCCTGGACCGACCCCGCGGCGATCGCACCGTCGAGGCCCGCGGGGTCGAGGAGCAGCGCGTTCAGCGTGCCCGGATCGGTGCGGATGCTGGCCTCCGGCGCGGCGGTGTCGTGCGGCTCGATCTCGAGCTGACCCCGCGGGTTGGAGACGGTCCAGACGCGGTCGTCGAGTTGCACTCGGTAGGTGTCCGTGGGCGGGTCGGGGTGGGCACGGGCGGTGCCGCGGAGGAAAAGCAGAACCGATGTGGCGGTGAGCGAGCCGTTTGCGGGGGGCGGCTCGGCTCCGCCCCATGCGCCGAGGGCATCCAGAATCGGCTCCAGCTCGCGCCCGCGCTCGGTGAGCTCGTAGACCGATGAAGCGGCCGGCGGCGGCAACCTGCGCCGGCGCACCAGCCCACGACCCTCGAGCTCGCGTAGCCGGTCGGTGAGCATGTTCGAGCTCGCGCCCGGTAAGGCGCGACGGAGGTCGGAGAAACGTTGCGGTCCGAGTAGCAGCTCGCGCACCACGAGCAGCGCCCACCGTTCGCCGATCGCGTCGAGCGCGCGAGCGATCGGACAGGCATCGCCGTAGCTACGACTCGTGGGCATCGCGTCGTTTAGGCCGTCTCATTAAGGTGTAATCTTACAACTTAAGAGTTGCTTTTTGCAATCAACGGCATTACGCTCACGGCTCCGTCAGAAAGGATCAGCATGGGACAGCCCGTCGTGCATTTCGAGATCATCGGAACCGACCCCGCGGGATTGCGCGGCTTCTTCGGGGAGCTGTTCGGGTGGGAGTTCGACACCAGCGGAACCGTCGCCAAGGAGGTGTCTGAACCGACCGACTACGGCTTCATCGAGCTGCTCACGGCCGACGACGGGAGTGGGATCCGCGGCGGGATCGGTGGTGGCGAGGCCTATCACCGGCACGCGGTCTTCTACGTCGGGGTGCCGGATGTCGGCGAGGCGCTGAATAAGGCCGAGGAACTGGGTGGAGACCGCCAGATGGGCCCCGTCACCGCGCCGAACGGCCTCGTCGTCGGCCACTTCAAGGACCCCGAGGGCAACCTGATCGGCCTCGCCGGCGCGCATTGAGCGCTCGCGCAGCGCGCATCACCGCGAACGGCCCAGGTCGACTAGGATCCGCTCGACGAGACGGATGCGGCTGACTCACCGTGAATCAGCAGGTCGGTTCTCGCGCCGGCTCTGTCGGCGTCAGGTAGCGGGACGCCGAAGATCCTTTTTGGTCGCGGCGCTGCTGTTGGGTCTCGCCGCGATCACGACATTGATCGCGTCCTCGGCCGCGGCTTCGGGCGGGCAACAGCCACTGACGCCGGTCGTGTTGTTCCCAGCATTTCACTTCACAAAGCTCGAGGTGACCGTCAGGAACCAGACGGCGGCGCCGGGATGCCCGCGATCGGGCAGCTTCCAGGACTGGTACGCGAATCCTCATCCAAGCCGCACCTTCACCCAGGTGTGCCGCGACGAGCTGATGACGCTGCGGTACAACCCCAACCCCCGGCTGCCGATGCCGAAGCGGTTCTCCAACCAGCGCGGCGTAACCGTGAAGATCATCGATTACGGGCAAACCGCGAGCGCTCCGTTCTACGGCCCGATGTACAAGACACTCGAGGCCGCCGGATACACGGCCGACAAGAACATCCGAGTAGCCGGGTACGACGCGCGGCTCACCCCGGATCTCGGTGGATTCCTCCCCCGCACGGTGGCGCTGATCGAACAGACGTATCGCGACAACGGCGACGAGCCTGTGCAGCTCGTAGGCCACTCCAATGGCCCGCTGTACGCGCAATATCTGCTGACCCACACCACGCGCGCTTGGCGACAGAGATACATCCATGGCTTCACGCCGATCGCGGGTAACTTCCCCGGCCAGGGCAGTGTCTACTCGATCATGTTGACGGGGCTGAACATCGAGAACTTCAGCTATCCGAAGACGCGCGCCAACGCGATCAGCAGCGCCCGCATGTTCCTCAGCTCACCCGCCAGCTACATGAGCTCGGCCGACCCGGCGGTATTCGGGCGCAGCGAGGTGGTCGTGAAGGATGCCGCGACAGGCGTCAAGTACACCCCGGCCGACTACCGCCGGCTCTTCACGGACGCGCATCTTCAGCAGGCGCTCCAGATCGCCAACTACTACATCGGGTTCGTCAAGTTCAGGGACCCGGCCGACTTCCCGGACGTCGACGTGTCTGCCGAGCGGGGCTCGGGCATCCCCACCGTCGTCGGCGCCGTCCTACCGAACCTGACGGTGGGCCAGGTCGTGACGCCGAAGACGGTCCTGCTCATGCGCGATGGGGACGTAAATCAAGAGGACACGACGAACACGGCCATCCGCGTCTGGAAGGCGATGCCGTGCTATCGGTTCAGCCTCACCGACAACCCAGGCGTCGACCACTTCTCGCTACCCAGCAACCGAAACGTCCTTCGCAATCTGCTCGCAGCGCTGGCCCAGCCGCGATCGCGCTGTTCGGCCTGACGCGGCCGCGCGGCGCGGGCATCCGAACACCTTCCGCCGATGGACAGCGGACCAGATAGGCAGCCACCGGATTCCGTAGGTCCGCCCTGCCGACTGCCCGGTCCACGGCGCCGTGACCTGGACCGGGCGCGGCGCCTGATCAGAGCGGCCAGGTGGCGCTCGACACGGCTCCCGGCATCGCCTTCTCCCACAGCTGGCCGAGCCGCCTGAGGTCGCGCGGATCGAGGTGTGAGAGCAAATGCTCGCGCACGACCTCGTGATGCGTTACCTGCGCTTCGCGCAGCCGCCTGAGCCCGACGGGAGTCAGGCCGACGAGCAGGCTACGTCCATCGGCGGGATTGGTCGTGCGCGTCACCAGGCCGGCCTTCGTGAGCCGATCGACCGAACGAGAGATGCCGCTCGGGCTCAGGTTGCGCTGCTCGCCGAGCGCCCCGATTGGGAGCTGTCTCGACGGCGTGGTGACAAGCGTGATCATGACCCCGTAGGCGTCGATCCCGAAGCCGTGCTCGGCTTGCAGTCGCCGGTCGAGCTCCCGGAACACCGTCGAGTGAACGCGCAGCATCCCGCGCCACGCACCGAACTCCTCGGGCGTAAACGGGTTCGGCTCGGGTGGCTCCGCATTCCCAGAACTACTTGACCGCTGCAAATAAACCTCGTATTGTTTGCACCTCGCAAATATCGTACAAGCGACTGGAGAGGGACCGGGGGTGAGCACAACAACGAGGACGCCCAGGGTGCGGGCGTCGAGCGAAGGACTGCGCCTACAGTCGGGGCCGGGCCGGGACCTGATCTTCAAGGTCACCGGCGAGGACACCGAAGGCGCGCTCGACTACTTCATCGTCGAGGTCGGACCGAAGGGCGGGCCGCCGCTCCACGTCCACCGCCACCAGGAAGAGACGATCCACGTCGTGAGCGGCCGCTTTAGGGTGAGGATCGGCGACGAGCTCCACACGCTCGAGCCGGGTGGATTCGCCTACATGCCCTCGGGGATGCCGCACGCGTTCCTAAACCTGACCGACCAGCCGGCCGAGCTGATCGTGGTCTACACGCCGGGCGGCTGCCACAAGTTCTACGAGGAGCTCGGGCCGGCCACGAGGACGGCGACACCGGATCGCGACGAGATCGCGGCGATCTTCGAGCGCCACGGGATGTCGCTGCTCGGGCCGCCGTTGAGCGCCGACTGACGTACCGGAGCCGCTGCCGGGTTGTGCCGGCGAATGGCAGGAGCTAGCTGACCCCCTGGGCCGTCATGCGGCCGTTCGGCGTCTGCGTGTAGCCAACGTGCACGTCGCTGCCGAGCTCCAGGCCGTGGGTGACGGTCGCGTGCCCGGTCGTCTGGAAGGTGAGGATGCGCTCGAACGTGGTCTGCTGCTGGATCACGGGGAGCAGGAGGTGGTAGCGCTTGTAGACGTGGCTCGTAGCGTCGGGGGCGCCGTCGTCGAGCCAGCCGGCGCCGCCGGCGGGATCGCCACCGCCGCCACCGTCGGAGGTACCGAAGAAGTGCCCGTCGATGTCCATGAAGATGTGGACGCCGGGATCGTCGTAGAGCGTCACCTCGCTCGAGCCGTGGCCCGCCCCGCGCGCGATCAGGTGCTCGCTGAGCAGCTGGGCGATGATTCCGGCGTCGTTCGGGACGCCGCTGGTGGGCTGCCAGACGCCCGCCCCGGCGAGGACGGCCGCGACCGACCCCGAGCAATCGAACCCGATCCGCCGGCCGTTGTAGCCCGGGCCCTTGATGCCGATGCTCGCGATGGCTGCCTCCGCATGCCCGCCTCCATACACATACGGGAAGTCGCCCTCGGTGACGAGGTTCGCGGCGTTGGTCAGCGCGTTCACCACCGACATCCTGCCCCCGCTGGACTCGATCGCGAACGAGCCCCGGGCGACGCCGATCACGGTGCCGGATGCCTTCCCCGTGACGGTCTGGGTTTGAGCCGGCCCGGTGGCGGGCGCCGGTGGCGCCGCCAACGCGCTCGAACACGGCCCGAGCGCGCCGATCAGAGCGCAGACGATGGATCCGAGTCGCCTCATTGACAGCCTTCATCGGCTCGGGTGGTGGAGATGCTTGAGGTCTGAACTCAGACCACCGGACGCGCGACCGGCGTGACCGTCCCGCCGATTACCGCGCGAAGACCCGGGCGACAGCCCCGGCGAATGCCGGGCTACGAACGCGTACTACAGCCCCGGGGGATGCCGGACGACGAACCCCGCGAACTCACCGCCACCGCGCGACCAGCGCGTCCCGCCCTCGGCCAGCGCCACCGTGTCGAACCGCCATCCGGCGACCTCCATCCACACATGTCCGGCGTTGGCGTAGATCGTGATCCACCGGCCCGGACCCGGATCGCCCCAGTCCTCGAACTGCCCCGAGACCATCGGCGAGCTGACCAGGCCGGCCGCTGCGAGCGCGTAGCTCACCGAGCCCGAGCAGTCGTACCCGTCGGCGTGGAACGAGGCGTGGCCACCGCCGTAGATGTACGGAAGCGTGGCGATCGCGTTGCCGGCGGCGATCACCTGCGCCACCGCGGCCGGCGCGCCGGGAGGCGCCTGGACCATCCCTCCGGTGTCGACCGCGATCCCGCCGACGCTCGCGTTGCCGGTGGCGGCGGCGCGCGCCGCCTCCGCCGCAGCCTTCCGCTCGAGAGAGGCGAGCCGCCCCTTCAGGGCCTGGAGCTTCGACGAGTCGCGGCTGCGCGCACCCTGCTGGGAGATCTGCCGGCGCAGCAGTGCGGCCTGGAGCGCAGCGACGCTGTTTCGCTGACCCAGGACCTGCGCGGTCAGCGTCTGGTCGCGCCGCTCGAGCGTCGCGAGCAACCCGGCCTGGCGCGCCACCGCTGCCCGCGTGGCGCGCGTCCACGCGACCGTGTTGGCGTTCTGCTCGGCGATCCGGTGCATGAAGTTGATCCGCTCGAGCAACTGGGTGAAGCCGTGCGCCTCCAGGATCACCGTGACCAGATTCGGCTGGCTCTGCTCGTAGCTGGCCACCAGGTTCTCCGACAGGGCCTGGGTCGCCCGCTGGAGCTGGTTCTCGAGATCGACCAGGTGGTTGCGCGCCGCGAGCAGCTGCCCCTGCACGGTTCGGAGCTGGGCCTCTCGCGTGGCGAGTGTGTCCTGGAGTACGGACAGGCGCTGGTTGGCTTGCGCGAGACCCTGACCGGTCTGGCGGATCTGGGCGGTGTCGGCGGCGATCTGCGAGCTGAGCGAGGCGGCCGCCGACTTGCCGGCTGCGATCTGGCTCTGGAGGTCGCCTGCGCTGCTGCTCGTCAGCCTCGTTCCGAGCAGGACGGCGGCCACGACGAGGAACGCGACGATCCCGGCGACTCGGACACGTTCGTGGGCGAAAGGCATGCGGATGCGTATGGGCACGGCGAAGCGGGCGCGCGCGCCCAACGCATCGGGCACCGCGGTCTCGGTCAAAGCCCCCTGGATGGAAGCCCGCGCAACCTAGCAAGGCGGACCGCCACAGCGGTGCCAGATCCTGGCTATGCAACGAATCCTGCAAGCGCCGGCGGCTACCCGTCCATCCGCAGAACCGGCTTGACGACCAGCCCCTCTCGCCGTCGCGCGCCGGGTTTGATCCTCGGCTGCGAGGATCTGTCGCCGCGTGCTGGCCGACGGCGACACCTCGACGCTCCGGCGGATGTGCGAGACGACGCTGCGCCAGAACTGGCGCGAGGGCGTCCGCGCGTCCGATCGGGCGCAGTTCGCCTACACCTGCCCGAGCCCGGGCCACTACCCCTGGCAGTGGTACTGGGACTCGTGCTTCACCGCGATCACGTGGCGTCACTTCGAACCCGACCGGTCGCGCCGTGAGCTCGAGTCGCTCCTCGCCGCGCAGCGCGAGGACGGGTTCATCGGCCACACGATCTTCTGGAACACGCCGCTCACCGGCCGTCGGCGGTTCACGTACAACGTGACCTCGCCGAACGCCTCGATGACCGCGAGCATCCAGCCGCCGGTGCTGGCGTGGGCGTGGCGGGTAGCGGTTGGCGACCCGTCGGCGGTACCCGCGATCGTCCGCCACTACGACTGGCTGAGCGCCAATCGCGACCTCGACGGCGATGGGCTGATCTGGATCGTGCAGCCCGACGAGTCGGGCCTCGACGCGTCGCCGCAGTTCGATGCGATCTGGGGCCGCCGCGCCCACCACCGGCCCGCGTTCATCCTGCTGGTCCGGCGCAACCGCAGGCTCGGATACGACCTGCGCCGGATCGCCGGCGCCGGCGGCCCGGTGTGCTGCGAGGTCTCGATGAACGTCCTGCACGGGCTGTCGCTGCTGGCGCTGGGAAGGCCGTCGCTGACGCCGACGATCGTCGAGCGCATGTACGACGAGGTCAGCGGGTTATTCGTACCCCTCGCGCGCCCGGCGCCGAAGCAGGCGCCGGCGCGCACCTGGGCGGCGCTGGCGCCGCTGGCCCTCCCGGACCTGCCCGAGGAGATTGGCCGGCGGCTCGTCGAGCAGCACCTGCTCGACGTCACAAGCTTCTGGCTGCCCGTGCCCCCGCCGTCGGTCCCCCCTACCGAGCCCGGCTTCTCTCTCCGCGACGACCACCGGCTGTGGATCCGGCGCTACTGGCGCGGGCCGACGTGGGTCAACGCGGCGTGGCTCGTGTGGCTCGGTCTCACCCGGCTCGGCTACCGCGATCGCGCGCAGACGCTCGGCGAGCGGATCATGTCCGCGGTGCTGGCGCAGGGGTTGCGCGAGTACTACGACCCCTACACCGGGCACGGGATGGGCTCAGTCGACTTCGCCTGGTCGACGCTCGTGATGGAGATGCTCGCGACCGACCACGCGCCCGCAGCCGCCAGCTATTTGAACGGATGAGCGGCCGTTCAGCCGGCCCGCTGGAACTGGCCGATCGCCGACATGTAGCGCTCGAACCCCTCCTCAACCGCATCAGGGCTCTCCTGCGGCAGCCAGAACACGATGCGATCAACGCCGATCGCGGCAAGCGCTTCGATCCGCGCCGCGTCGGCAGGAAGGCCGACCACCGTGACCGGTATCCGACCGCGGCCCGCATCCGAAGCGCGGACACCGAGCTCCGCGATCCGCGCCGCGAGGTCCTCGTCGGACATGCGATTGGGCATCCACTCGTCCCCGAAGGCAAGCACCCGGTCGAGCACCCGTGGACCGCTGCCGCCGACCATCACCGGCGGGTGCGGCTTCTGCGCCGGCTTGGGCCAGCACCAGATCCGATCGAAGCTGACATACCGG
>CAWCMG010000010.1:0-127574 GCA_963796575.1 uncultured Solirubrobacterales bacterium
CGAGGGCCTGCTGCCGAGGACGCTCGCCGCGGTCGACCGCCGGCGCCTGACGCCGACTCGGGCCACCCTGGCGACCGGACTGTTCGCGATCGGATGCGCCCTGGCCGTCGGAGCCACCAGCGGTGGGCTCGACGACCCGGCCGGCGGGTCGAACGTGTACGGCTACCTCGGGTTCCTGCTGACGCTCGGCGTTTTGCCGGTATACGCGCTGACCAACCTGGCGGCCGCCCGCTACTTCGCTCGCGTCGGCCGGTTCCACGTGGTGCGCCACGGACTGCTTCCGATCGGCGGCACAGGATTGATGGTGGCGCTCCTCGTCGGCCAGATCGTCGAGCAGACGGCCGCCCCGTATACCTGGCTGCCGTGGGCGATCGTCGCCTGGGTCGGCGCGGTCGCGCTCGGCGCGGTGTGGCTGGCGCGGGCGCGTCCGCACGAGCTGAGGCGGGCGGGCGCCGTGCTCGCCGCCGACCTCTCCCCGGGTCTGTGAACATGGACGGCGGTATGACACCGCGCCAACGCCCGTCGCTCGTCGAGCAGGTCCGCGACAGCCTGCTCGGAGATCTCACCTCCGGCAAGCTCGAGCCCGGAGCGAAGCTCGCCAACGAGAACGAGCTCGCCGAGCGGTTCGGCGTCAGCCGCTCGACGATCCGCGAGGCGGTCGGCGGCCTGATGGACGCCGGCTATCTGGCCCGGCGCCACGGATCGGGCACGTACGTCACCGCCACGCCGCGGACCCGGCATCCGCTGGAGACGACGGTCAGCTATACCGCGATGATCCGCGCCTCTGGCCACAAGCCCGCGGAGACGGTCGTCAGCAAGGCGGTTCGCGAGCCCGAGCGGGGTGAGCGCGAGCTCCTCGGGCTGGTCGACGGCGCGCCGCTGGTCGACGTCGAGCGTGTCCGCTTCGCCGGCCGGCGGCCGGTCATCTACTCACGCGACCGCATTCCGGTTGCGCTGCTCGGCGACTACTCCGACGGGGCGCTCGACGAGTCCCTTTACGCGATCCTCGCGCGCGCCGGGCACCCGGTGGCAAGCGCCACCGCGCATCTGATCCCGACGCTCGCCAACGCCAAGCTCTCGAGGCTGCTCATGGTCAAGCGTGGCACGCCGCTGCTGCACATCGATCAGGTCGATTACGACGAGCGCGGGCGGCCGGTGATGCTCTCGCACGAATGGCACGTCGCCGACGCATTCGATCTGGTCGTGAACCGCCGCGCGCTGCCCTCGGGCGAAGACGCCTGAGCGGCGGCGACCCAGCACACCCGAGCGCCGATGACAAACGTCATGGTCGATTTCGGCCGGACGCCACTTACGCCCAGCGCGCCCACGGCGTACGCTGACAGTCATGCTCGCAGTCCAGCTCCAAACCGGGTCGACGAACACCACACTGACGACCGTTGTGTTCTCAGTCTGGGGCCTGTTCTGGATCTACTGGCTGATTGCTGCAGTCACCGCCAAACAGAGCGTTCGGACCGGGCGGTGCCGCCCGCCGGGCCTGGTGCTCATCGTCGGGCTTGTGCTCTTACGCGTGTTCCATACGGGCACGCTGGCCGTTCACAGTCCGGTGCTGAAGGTCGTGGGACTCATTCTGTTCGCCGCCGGTCTGGCGCTGGCCGTATGGGCACGGATCTACCTCGGACGGAATTGGGGCATGCCGATGACCCGGCGGGCGGAGCCGGAGCTAGTCACCTCGGGGCCGTACCGTTTTGTTCGCCACCCGATCTATTCGGGTCTGCTGCTGGCCGTGCTCGGCACGGCGCTCGCCACCAACCTCTATTTCCTGCTCGCACTGGTGCTCATTGGTGCGTATTTCGTCTACAGCGCCACCGTCGAGGAACGAACGATGACTACCTCGTTCCCGGCCGACTACCCCAGTTACAAAGCGCACACCAAGATGCTCATCCCGTTCGTACTGTAAGTCACCTGACAACCGGCGGGCTTGCGACGACGTGGTCGCGGCCACTGAGCTCGCGGTCGAAGGTTTCCTGCGCGTCGCGCATCGCGTCGGCGTAGGCGGGCTCTGACAGACGTCGCATTCCTTCCTCGGGCTCGACGTCCTCGACCACGGCGCTGATCCACCAGATGTTCCCGAACGGGTCGCGCACCCGTCCGCCTCGCTGCCCGAAGGCGTGAGTGGCAGGCTTCGTTACGACGCGAGCGCCGGCGGCGACGGCACGCGACATCGCCGCGTCCGCGTCGTCGACGAATACACGCAGCAGCGACGGCATGTCCGGCCAGCCGGGGCGCTGGTCGAACGCCAGCAGGATCGTGTCTCCGATCCGGATCTCGGCATGTCCGATGCTCCCGTCCTCGAGTGGTACGCGCGCCAGTTCATCGCCGCCGAACGCGGTCGTGATGAAGTCGAGCAGCCGGCCGGTGTCGCGGGTCATGATCCACGGCGCGACCGACGTGTATCCGGGGGGCGCGGGGTTGCCCATCTTCTGCCTCCAGGTCCGGAGTGGTTCGCGAAGCACTTGGAGCGTCGCATGCGTATAGGCCAGATCCTGTCCCAAGGCATCGCCGCGGGTAGCATCGCGGCGTGTCCGAAGCGTTGCTCGCGGCGGTCCATAACGGTGACCCGGCCGAGGCCGAAAAGGCTGCTGCTCGACGGAGCGAACCCGTCTGATGCGCTCCACCTCGCGGCCGAGCGCGGGCCGCTGCCTACCTGGAGCGCGTCGCGGAATAGCGACGCAGTCAGGCGTCCGCCCCGACGCGAACGGCGATCCGATCGGCCGCGCCGCCGCGCCCGCCCTTGACTTCGTCCGCCTCGAACGTCTGTCGGCAGTCCTCTGAACAGAAGAAGTAGCTCTTGCCCCCGAATGCCGCGGTGACTGCCCTTTCGCGATCGACCCTCATCCCGCAGACCGGGTCCGTCGCCCCGCGCCGCTTGGTGAGCCAGAACAGCGCGGCGAAGATCGCGAAGCCGAGGAGGTTGAGCGCGAGCTTGTAGTTGACCTGGACCTGACTGAAGATGTCCGCGCGTGTCGGGCGCGGTCCGGTCGGGATCAGGCCCAGCGCACTGAAGATGCCGTTGACGATCAGAGCGGCGATGACCATCGTCACGAACATCAGCACGGTGATCCGGATCGTGAACCTGGCGCCGTAGTACTTGCGGTAGATCAGGAGGATCGGCAGCACGATCAGGTCCGCGAACAGGAACGCGAGGACCCCGCCGAACGAGATCCCGCCCGACCACAGGACCGCGGCGAGGGGGACGTTGCCGACCGAGCAGACGAAACTGAGCACCGCGATGATCGGGCCGATCAGAACGTTCTCGATCGTCGGCAGCGGAGCCGGGGCGTTGTGGATGAACAGGTGCTCGAAGAAGCCGTTGCCCAGCTGGGCGATGAACCCGGCGAGCAGGAAGCCGAGCAGGATCTCCTTCCACAGCATCTTCCAGTCGCCACGGAAGTTATGCGCGACGTCCGACCACGCGCGCGTCGAGGTGAGCCGCTCGCGCCAGGGCAACTGCTCGCCGACGGCGTGGTGCTGATGGCCGGTGTCCGCGTTCACGGCGTGCTCGCGGGCCTGCTCCTCGAGTTGCCGGCTGACGAACAGCCGCAGCAGCACCGTCATCAGCACGATCATCACGATCCCGCCGACGTATTCCGCCGCCGTGAACTGCCAGCCGATCAGAACCCACAGCACCAGCCCCAGCTCCCACACGAGGTTCGTGGAGGCGAACTGGAACGCCAGCGCGGACGCCGCGCTGGCGCCCTTCTGGAACAGGGATTTCGCGATCGCGATCGCGGCATAAGAGCACGAAGACGAGGCAGCGCCGAGGCCGGTGGCCCAGCCGACCGAACGGGCTCCCGAGCCGCTCATCAGCCCCTCGATCCGCTCCCTCGGCACCCACGCCTGCACGATCGCCGAGATCGCGAACCCGAGCACGAGTGCCCACCACACTTCCCACGCCATCAGGAACGAGTCCCGGAGGCCATGCCAGACAACAGCCAACAAGTCCATGACCTACACGCTACCAGATACCCCTAGGGGGTAGAGGTAATGATAGAGTTTGTGTCATGCCAAAGACCCAGGCGCCCACCAGGGGCTACACCGCGACGAAGGACCAGTTGCTCGCCCGGCTCAAGCGCATCGAAGGCCAGATCCGCGGGATCGAGGGAATGGTCGAGGACGACCGCTACTGCATCGACATCCTCACCCAGATCAGCGCCGCCCAGGCCGCACTCGACAAGGTCGCGCTCGGCCTGCTCGACGGGCACGCGCACACGTGCGTGATCGGCGCCGAGCCCGAGCAGCAGGACGAACGGACCGAAGAGATGATGGCCGCCGTCGGCCGGCTGCTCAGACGCGGCTGATCGCGCCCGGGCTCCGATCGTACGGGTCGTAGCATCGCGGCTAACTCATTCACGGCTATGCATGCAATGATGTATGCATGAGTCATGGCACAGAACCAGATCTCGCGTTCCTCTCGTCCGAGACCGCTCGATCGGTCGCCGAGACGATGCAGGCGCTCGCGACCCCCAGCCGGGTGCGGATCCTCAGCCGTCTCGGGGCCGGCGCCTGCTCGGTCGGCACCCTCGCCGACGACCTCGACATGACGCAGCCCGCCGTCTCCCAGCAGCTACGGGTGCTGCGTCACCTCGGGCTGGTCGTTGGTGAGCGCGATGGCCGGCAGGTCATCTACGCGCTGTATGACGAGCACGTCCGGTCGCTGTTGACCGAGGCTGTCTCGCACACCGAGCACCTGCGCCTCGGCCTTGCCGTTCGACCGACCGAGCAGGCCCTGACGGCATGAGCGGCGCCGCGCCGGCGCTGCTCGCCGCCGCGGCGGGCGTCGGGTTCGGGCACGCGATCCTGCCCGATCACTGGGTACCGCTGGCCGTACTCGGACGGACGCGTCGCTACCCGCTCTCCAGGATCGCTCGCCTCTCGAGCCTGGCCGGAGTGGCCCACGTGCTCGTCTCGATCGTGCTGGGAGCGGTGATCATCGCGATCGGACTGCAGTTCCGCTCCACGATCCAACATGCGCAGGACACGATCATCGGCTGCATCCTGATCGCCACCGGGATCGGCTTCCTCGTGCTCGAGCTGACGGGCCACGGCCACCATCACGATCACGATCAGGACCACCACGGCGAGCACGACCACCACCACGATCACGACCAACACCACGACCACCACGCAGGCGAGCCGGCGCCCCGTCGCCTCAGCGGGCTCGCGGCGGTCATGGTTCCGTTCGGCGCCGCCGCCTCTCCCGACCTGACGATCCTTCCCGTGTTCCTCGCCGCGACCACCGCCGGCATCGCGACCGCGGTGGGATCGCTCGTGATCTTCGCCGCGGTCACGATCGGCACGATCGTGGGACTGACGCTCGCCGCCGCCCGCGGCGGTTATCAGATACAGGGCGAATGGCTCGAGCGCTGGGGCAACGTGTTCACCGCCGCAGTGCTGATCATCATTGGTCTGCTCGTGCTGCTTGGGATCATCTAATCGGTGCGTGTCGGCCTTCTGCATCCCGGAGAGATGGGCGCTGCGATCGGTGCGCTGCTGGTCGCGCAGGGGCACGAGGTGGTCTGGAGCCCAAACGGCAGAAGTGACGGGACCGCGCGGCGCGCCACCGCGGCCGGATTGAAGAGCGTTGACAGCGTCCTGGACGCCGACGTGATCTTGTCGGTGTGTCCCCCCCACGCGGCGCTCGATGTCGCGCGCTCGCTACACGGCACGCGGGCGCTCGTGATCGACGCTAATGCCGTCTCTCCGATGACCGCCGGTCGGATTGGTGAGGTCATCGGTGAGCGCTGGGTGGACGGCGGCATCGTGGGTCCGCCACCGCGGCGCGGGGGAACCACACGCCTGTACCTGTCGGGGCGACATGCGAGCGAGGCGTCGGAGCTGTTTGCGGACACGCCCCTCGAGCCAGTGGTCCTCGACGGCGCGCCGGTCGCGGCGTCGTCCTTGAAGATGGCGTACGCGGCGTGGACCAAGGGGTCAGCGGCGCTCCTCCTCGCCGCGCTGGACAGCGCCCGCGGGACCGGGGTCGAGGATGCGCTGCGATCCGAGTGGAACCGCTCGCTCCCCCAGCTCGAGGCTCGGTGGCGAAGCGCCGCAGACTCCGCTTCGTCGAAGGGCTGGCGGTGGGTGGGAGAGATGAACGAGATCGCAGCCACGTTCGCGGCAGTGGGACTTCCTTCTGGCTTTCACGAGGCGGCGGCGGAGATGTTCGAGCGGGCAGCTCGCGACACGCCGACCGAGCAGCCCGCTGAGCAGCCCGCAACGTAGCCGTCAGCCCAAGGCGAACGTGAGCTCTCCGACCGGCTCGCGGGCCGCGAGCTCGAACGGGTCTCGCGTGGCGACCCATGCCGCGGCCTCGGCGAGCGCGGTCGCGTGATCGAGCGACGCCACGCTGCCTGACAGCGTGCCATGTTCTCCGAGGCTCAGCACCGCGAGGCACTCGTCGCGGAGGATGCTCTCCGGCCACAGCTCCGAGTCGATCGCGGCCACGATCCGCTCGGCGTGGGCGAGCCACTGTCCGGCCGTCTCCGGGGCCACCGCGGCGGCGTAGCGGGCGACGAACCACAGCGCGAACGCCGCGAGCGGCTGAACGCTCACGTCACGGACCAGCTCGAGCACCTCAGCCAGCGCGGATCTTGCGATCGCCCGGTCGCGGGCGGACTCGGCGAGCAGACGCGTCGCCACCGCCGTGGCGAGCATGTACGCGTGTCCGAGCTCGCCGGCGCTCGCCGCGCTCAGCGCTGCGTGCTCGTACGCCTCGTCGAAGCGCCCGTCGACGTACGCGTCGAGCGCGAGGAAGTAGTGCGTCCACCCCAGCGCGACCGGGCTCGGCTCTTGCGTGATGACGGCCAGCAGCATCGGCCGGAGCCGGCCCATCTCGCCGCGATCCCGTGCGTTGATCGCGCGGCCGAACAGGTTCCCGGTTGCGGTGGCCAGCGCCTCCTGGTCGCCGAGCTCGGCCGCGCGCGCCGCGAGCCGCCGGGTCCATTCCGAGACGATTGGACTGAACCCCTCGACGAACGAGACCGCGCGCAGCAGCGCGATCTCCTGCTCGGCCGGCACCGGGAAGCGCCCCAACAAGCGGTCGACCAGCTCCTGGCTCTCCTGTCGCAACATGCCCGCAAACCACACCGGACGCAGGCCCAGCGCCAACGCGACCGCCGACTGCTCGTCTCCGGCCTCGATCCCGTTCTCCAGAGCGGCGCGCACGTTCGCATGGTCGGCCAGCAGCGGCGCCGCGGCCTCGCCGGGAGAGACGCCCGCGTCGAGCGCCTCGCTCGCGGCGGCGACCTGCGCGGCGAAGTACTCGCGGTGGCGGACGCGGGTGTGTTCCAGCTCGCCGACCCGCGCCAGCTCGTCCAACGCGAACGCGCGGACCAGCTCGAGCATCTCGAACCGAGAGTCGTCGGCGCTCCGACGGATGAGGTTAGTCTCGAGCAGCTCATCCAGTTCAGCGCCCGGACTCCGGCCGGCCGTCGCCTCGAGCGCGGCGGCGTCGAAGCCGCCGAGAAACGCGCCGGCGCACAGGAACACCTCCTGCGCCGGAGGCGTGAGCAGGTCGTAGCTCCACCTGATCGTCGTTGCAAGCGACTGCTGCCGGTCGGGGAGATCTCGCAGCGCGCGCCGCCCGATCGACAGCGGCCGCGCCAGCTGCTCGCCGATCTGCGCCGGCGCAAGCACGGAGGCTCGCGACGCCGCGAGCTCGATCGCCAGCGGAAGGCCGTCGAGCGCCCGGCAGATCCGCGCGACGGTCCGCGAGACCGACGGACCGACGACGAGGGTGCGGTTCGTCGCAAGCGCGCACTGCAGGAACATCTGTACGGCCGGACTGTCGGAGACCTCCTCCTCCGTCTCGTCGGCGGGCAGCGGAAGCGGATCGACCTCGAACACCTGCTCGCCGCGGATCCGCAAGGGAGTCCGGCTGGAAACGAGCACTCGGAGCCTGGGCGCACTCCTGAGCAGCTCCGCGGGCAGGATGGCCGCCGACATCAGGTGCTCGAAGTTGTCGATCACCAGCAGCAGCTCGCGGTCACGGAGGTAGTTGGGCAGCGCGTCCGCTACGGGTCCCTCGCTCCGGTCGCGCTGGGCGATGGCGCTCGCGATCTCGGCCGCCACCAGCGCCGGATCGGTCACGTGCTCCAGGCGGACGAACGCCGCACCGTCGGAATAGCTCTGCTCTTCGCGGGTGGCGAGCTCGAGCAACAGCCGCGTCTTCCCCACCCCGCCCGGGCCTGTCAGCGTCACCAGCCGCACCTCCGGGTCGGCCATCAGGTCGCCCAGCGCACGCAGCTCATCCTCCCGGCCAACAAGGCGCGTGACGGGTCGTGGCAGGTTCGAGGACGCGACCGCGGCGTCGGGTGCCTGGCGCGGTACAGCGCGCGGCTCCGTTGGGAGCAGGGTCGGGTCGCGCTCGAGTATCTGCCGCTGGAGCTGCGCGAGCTGCTCGCCGGGCTCCAGGCCCAGCTCCTCGGCGAGCACGCGACGCGCCCGCTGGTACGCGCCGAGCGCGTCCGCCTGACGGCCGGCGCGATAGAGAGCGAGCATCAGCTGCCCCCAGACCCGCTCCTCGAACCTGTGGTCGGCGGCGATCCGCTCGAGCTCCGGCACCAGCTCCCCCGCCCCGCCATCGTCGAGGTCGGCGTCGATCCGCAACAGGATCGCCTGGAGACGCTTCTCCTCGAGCGAGCGTCGCCATTGCGCGATGCTGCGCTCAGCCGCCACGTCGGACAGTGGCTCTCCACGAAACAACGCGAGCCCCTCGCGGAGAAGCAGGCTCGCGCGGTCCGGATCGGCTCTGGCCTGCTCGACCAGCTCGTCGAAGCGCCACACGTCGAGCTCGAACTCGGTCGGGGCGAGCGCGTAGCCGGCCGTGTCGAGCAAGAGCATGCCGCCGAGGAGCGCGCGCAGCTTGGACAGGTGGACGTGGAGTGCCGACACCGCACTCGACGGTGGACGATCTCCCCACAGCTCGTCGATCAGCCGGTCTCGCGACAGCGGCACGCCGCCGGCCAGCAGCAGCAACGCGAGCAACGAGCGCTGCCGGCCGCTCGGTACGGCGATGGTCTGTCCGCCGCGCTCGAACGTGAGCGGACCAAGTACGCCAAAACGAGCAACGCCACCGGCCACCCCGCCACAGGGTAGCCGCGCCGCGCCCGGGACAAGCGTCGCTTTGGCGTTCCTTTGGTCGGCGTTAGGCGCGCCGGCTCAATCTGCAGCGCATCAACACGAGGTTCCGACAGGAGGACAAGCAAGTGGGGATTTTCAACAAGATGCGCAATCTGGCGGGATCGGTCCCGAAGGAGCTGCTGCAGAACGGGGAGCTCGGCCGGGGGATCATCGTCAGCATCCAGCAGACCTCGGTGAGCACGGGCGTCGACTTCGATCCCTCGCACGTGTGCGTGTTCACGGTCGAAGTCGCGCTCGACAACGTGCCGCGCTACACCGCGACGTGCCGCCAGGCGGTGCGCGCGACGGTTCTGCCGCAGCTGATGATGCCGGGCGCCACGGTCGCGGTCCGAGTCGACCCGAACGACCACAGCCGGATTGCACTCTCGCTCGGCGAGGAGCCGCCGACCGTGACGATGGCGAGCTCGGGCGACGCCAACACCGGATCCGCCGCGCGGATTCTCGAGTACGGCGTCCCGTGCAAGGCCGTGATCGTCCAGTCGCAGCCGATGGGGATGCGCAGCTCGACCGGCAAGGAGATGTATGCGTTCGTGCTGACCGTGATGGCCGACGGACGGGCGCCTTATCAGACCCAGGTCGGGAACCCGGTGCCGTCCGACGCGCTGCCGCTCGTGTACCCGGGCAACGCTGTCCCGGCCAAGCGCATGCCGGACGGAGCGGACCACGAGATCGTGATCGATTGGGACGCGGCGCTCGCACAGGTCGAGGCCGCAACCGTCTGACCAACGCGGCGGCCGGAAGCCGCCACCGTAAACACACCACTCAACAAGGGGGTAAAGATGGTTCTTGTCACAGGTAATTGGCGGATCGCGCTCGCCGGGTTGGCGGCCTCACTGCTGATCTTCGGGGTGCTGTTCTTCACCGTGATCCAGCCGAGCGAAAACACCGCCAACCAGGCAGTCAAGACCGGTCTGCAGCAGAGCCAGCAGGCGCTGAACCAGGCGCAGAAGCAGCTGAGCACCGCCGGCAGCCAGGCGAGCTCGGCCGCGCCGCAGGTGGCCCAGAAGCAGATCTCGAGCGCCACGGGCCAGGCCCAGCAGACGCTGAGCAAGGCCTCCAAGCTGACCAACTGCCTGTCGCAGGCGGGCCTCGACGCCACGAAGATCCAGGCCTGCCAGGCGAACTTCGGGCACTGACGGACACAGGGGCATACACCGCCCGGGGGGCGCGGGGCAACACACGGGCGGTGCCGCGGTGGCCCGCCAGGCGAGATCACGCCTGGCGGGCCTTCGGCGCTTGGGCGGGTCGCCGAAGGCCGGATCGGATCCGGTAGCGTGGGTCGATCGAACCCCCTCGCTCGAGGTCGAGAATCGCATGAAGGTGACCGGCGTCGAGACGTTTCCAATCGCGGTGCCGGTCCCGCATCCCGGCGGGCCGTACTGGATGGTGCTGCGCCTGGACACCGACGAGGGGATCTCCGGCTACGGGGAGATAATGCTTCTTCCGATCGGGTTTCGGTGGCCGGTCGTCAGCGCGATGATTGACGATCTCGTCGATCAGGCGTTGGTGGGCCACGACCCGTACAACGCCGAGGAGTTGTTCGATCGGATCTACGGACGGGCCGGCTACAGCCACGTTCCGGAGCTGACCAAGGTCGCGATCCTGAGCGCGTTCGACATCGCGTGCTGGGACATCGTCGGCAAGCACCTCGGACAGCCGGTCCATCGCCTGCTCGGAGGCCGCGTGCGCGACCGGTTACGCGAGCACGTGGGCCAGGTGGCCGCCGCCGCCAGGAACAGCGCGGCGCCCTCGAGTGCGCGCGCCGACGACCCACCCCGGCCGGCACGGTCCGCGATCGCGAGCACGCCCGCGCCCGCGCTGGCGACGATCAGCGCGGCCGCGAGCTGGCGGAGCCTCGGCTTATCGACGTTCACGCCCAGGCCGAGAGCGTCGCACCTCGACCTGGCTTTAAGTCAAGCGGACTGCGTTTTCCGAAGGGCCCGCTACCGCCCGGCCATCTCGTCGATGCACACGACCGCCGCCAGGATCAGCGCGTCGTCCTGGCCCGGGGCCACCTCGATCCCGTACGTGTCGCGGACCCGAAACCACCGCTTGGAGATCTCGGCGATCGTCTCGCCGTCGCGTTCGATCTCGTATTCGTGATCGACGATGTTGCCCTTGGCGCTGAGCTCGCCACCGGCCTCGAGCTCGATCGCGAAGCGGTCGCGCAGAGGCGTGATCAATGCCTTCTTGATCGTCGCCACGGTGTCCCCGCCGTGCTCGATCTCCATCGTGTCGCGGACCCGGAGCTTCTTCTCCTGGATCTTGAACAGCTCGTCCCCCGACGGGCTCTCGAGGATGAACGTGTCGCGGACCCGCAGCGCCTTGCCGTCGACCTTGAACGCGCGCTCGCCGCCCTCGGTCTCGACCCAGTAGTCGTCCCCAATCGCGAACAGCTTCTCGCGCATCTGGTAGCGCGTGCCGCCGGACTCGTCGTCGTGTCGGTGCAGAAATCCCATCTGTTACTCCTTTCAGGCCTCCAGCGAGAGTGTGCGGCTGTAGGGCGCCGAAGCCGTCATCCACAACGGGTGATGCGCTCGCGCCGGGGAAGATCAGAGTGCGCACGTATAGTCGCGGAGCCGCGAGCACCCCACGTCTACGGAGGCATCGGTATGGACGAGAACGAAGAAGACCTTGGCCCGATCGACATCGTCGTGATCGGCTATCCGCCGGGAGCTCCGATGACGGGCGAGGCAGTCCCGATCATGCTCGACCTCGTCGACCGTGGGATCGTCCGAGTGCTCGACGCCCTGTTCGTGATCAAGGAGGAGGATGGGACGTTCACGGGCGTCGACCTCGCGAACCTCGACGCGGACAAGGCGGGTGATTTGACCGTCTTTGCGGGAGCGTCGACCGGACTCATCAGCGACGACGACGTCGCCTTGGTCGCGGCCGAGATGGAGCCGGGGAGCGCGGCCATGACGATCGTCTACGAGAACCGCTGGGCGGCGCCGTTCGCCGCCGCGGTACGCCGGAATGGCGGCCGACTGATCGCGAGCGAACGGATAGGCACCCAGGATCTCATCGACGCCCTCGACGCCGCCGAGGCCGCGGCTCTCAGCTGAAAGGAAGAAAAGGCATGCCTGGACTTATGCGTGGAATGGCCCGTACCGCCGTGATCGCGGGCACCGCGACGTCCGTGTCCAACCGCGTCAGCCGGCGCCAGTCCAACCGGTGGTCGCAGCAGGATGAGCAGCAGGCCCGCGAGGCCGAGCCGAGCAGCCGCCGCCGGCCCCGACCGCGCCCGCGCCCGCCGCCCCTGCGCCGAGCGCCGGCGGCGACGACCGCATCGCGAAGCTCCAGCAGCTCGCCGACCTGAAGACACAGGGAATCCTGACCGACGAGGAGTTCGCCGCCGAGAAGGCCCGGATTCTCAACAGCTAGCGCGCCCAACGCCGTCACGGGACGCCGGGTTCGGCCCCGAGGGGGTTCGACGATACCCCGTGACGGTCGCCTCTGCGCGTCCAAGCCGGTGGGCGATTTCCGCGATCGTCAGCTTCTCCTGGTCCCGATAGTGGCGGGCGTGCTGCGCGGCCCGGCGACGTTCACTGACTCGATCGCTCACCCGTTACCTCCGCGGCTCGGCTTCTACCCTTGTTTCTGCTGCCGCTGGTGGCACAGGGGCACCCTACCTACCGACCGTACTGGACAGCCCCTCGCGGCCACAAAGAAGATCGATGAGATTGACGGTCGGGTTTTCCGGCGACACGAGCTTTCCCGAAGTGCGACAGGTTCGGTCCCAACCCCTAGCCCAACGTCAGGTTCGCATCACGGTCTGGGTGCCTCACGAACGAAAGCGCGCTGTCAGTCGCGCCGAGCCGCACCGCGCATATGCCCCGGCGAGCTGCAACCCGTAAACGTCGAACCGCATCGCGAGCGAGACTGCTGCAGCCGGCCGCAAGCAGCTGCCTCGTCAAGAGTGCCGCTGGGGCGACAAACCAGCAGTGACGCCAGCGTGTCCCAACGGCGACGCGGCTCTCAGTTCCGCGGCGAGGGCAGTCTCTTCGGCCACGCGCCGCAAGCTTCATCGGGTGGGACAAGCGTTCCGACTGCGGCTGCATCGCCTGATGGCCGCCATGGCATCTTCCCACAGCATGCCGTCGGCGCGACTGAATGCGGCTGTGTGTGCCGAGCGGAAGGGGTCAAGGCTCCCATACGCCAACCACGACCTAGCAAACTAAGGACCGGAAGACCGAGTAACTCCTGAGCTGGCGGCCGAGGAGCGCGAGAGTCGGAAGACCGAGTAGCGATGATCGGGCAAATCCCATCGGCGCAAGGTCAACCGATACCGGGCGTTGGCACGACTATGCCGCGCTTGAGGCGTGAACTCTTCGAGCGGGGCGGGCGCCACCTACTACGCGACTGGATAAGCCGGGCAACCCTCAACAGGGGATGCCAGATCGCGCACGGGAAGCACTCGTCACGTCATGACACGCACGCGTCACGTCCACGAGCTCGTGCACGAGCTGAAAGCGAGGAACGCCATGGTGACCACCGCTACAGGCAGCACCACCAAGAAGAAGGGACAGCGTCCGCGGCCTGCGACCGACCCTAAGGGACCCACCGGCCGGCTTGCTACCTGGGTTGCCGAGACGTCGCTCGACGACGTTCCTGAGTCCGTACGCGATCGAGCAAAGCACCTGGTGCTCGACGGCATGGCCTGCGGTCTCGTGGGTGCTCAACTGCCCTGGTCGCGCAAGGGGGTCGCGGCCATCACGGCTCTCGACACCGCGGGGACCGGCGAGCTGATCGGCTGGGGTGATCTCACTACCGGCCCGATGTCCGCGGCAATGCTCAACTCAAGCTTCATCCAGGGCTTCGAACTCGATGACTACCACCCGCTCGCCCCGCTGCATAGCAACTCGCTGGTTCAGCCGGCAATGCTTGCTGCCACACCGCAGATCGGCCGGGTATCCGGGGAACGCTTCCTGCTCGGGGCGATCCTCGGTTACGAGACCGGACCGCGAGTCGGTCAGGCGCTCGGCGGACTCGACATGCTCTCACGGGGCTGGCCTCGGGCGTCGTGTTCGGCACGATCGCCGCAGCCGCCGCCACCGGATCGATCTACGGGCTTGACCCCGCGGGATTCGAGGATGCGTTCGGGATGGCGGCGACCCAATCCTGCGGGCTTATGTCCGCGATGTACGAATCGATGGTCAAGCGCATGCAGGACGGCTTCGGTAGCCGCCGGAATCCCTGCCGGCGCGCTCGCCGCTGCGGGCTACGTCGCATCAAGTGCGCGTTCACACCCTACGGCGGCTGGCTGGCCGTCTTCGGTGAGGGCCATCGCACCTACCCCGAAGAGATCTACGCGGGCCTCGGCGTCCTCTGGGAGACCGAACGGATCGCGGTCAAGGCGTACGCGTGCATGGGATTGCTGCACGCCGCGATCGACGCCGCGCTCGAGCTGCGGCCAAAAGTCGACGTCAGCCAGATCCAGCGGATCGACATCGACATGGGCGAAGCCGCCTACGCGCATGGCGGGTGGAAGGCCGAGCGCCCGCTTGAGGTGATAGGCGCTCAGATGAGCGTCGCCTACGCCGTCGCCGTCGCACTCCTCGACGGCGATGTGCTCGTCGATCAGTTCTCGCCCAAGCGGATCAACAGCGACGATGTGTGGAAGCTGATCGATCGCACGCTGACTCACCACGAGAAGGCGTACGACAACCTCCCCATCGACGAACAACTCACCACCCAGGTCCGGCTGACACTCACCGCCGGGAGCACGCAGGCCGCCAAGATCACGCACCCGCGTGGCACCGGCGACCGGTCTCTCACCAACGCTGAGATCCGCGACAAGTTCGCCAAGCTGACCAACCATCCGATCGCCTCTGAGCGTCGCGCCTCGATTGAGCAGGCCGTTCTCAGCCTGGAGAAGCTCGATGACATCGCTCAGCTCACGACACTGCTGACGCCGATGGTGCAATCGCCGCTCGACTGAGGACCAAGCCCACCGCCGCGAGTACCCCCCAAGAAGCGCCTCCCGAACATGGAGGATCCGATGCGTCCCGATCCCTACGCCGAATGCCCTCGGTGCCCGCCTTCCAAGTCAGCAGCAATGTCGTCGCAGACGGAGTCACGGTGCCGGTCGCACAGCGCAGCGGCATCTTCGGCGCCGGCGGCCAGGACGTCTCGCCCGACCTGACGTGGTCGGGGTTCCCCGAGCCGACGCAGACTTTCATCGTCACGATGTACGACCCAGATGCGCCCACACCAAGCGGCTTCTGGCACTGGGCCGTAGTCGACCTGCCGTCGGAAAGATGTGCGGCGCGCTCGTCCGAAGCTGACAGTCCACCTTTATGTACCCGCGCTCGTCGATCTGGACTCCGGCGGCGGCGACGTCGAGCTGGGCGGTGTTGGCGACCCAACCGACCGCGAAAACCACGAGGCTCGTGTCGATCGTGTGGCGAGTGCCGTCTTGGGAGTGGGTCATTCGCACTCCGGCCCGGCCGTGGTCGAAGCGCTCGATCGTTCCGGCGTTTTCAAGGACGTTGATGCCAGACGTGCGGAGCGCGGCGCTGACAGCCGCCGCAACGTCTTCGTCCTCGCTCATCAGAATCCGCGGGGCGGCCTCGAACAGCGTCACGCTTGATCCGAAAGCGTTGAATATCGATGCAAGCTGAACGCCGGTCGCGCCCGCGCCGATCACGAGCATCGAAGCGGGCGTGGACGGGAGAGCCCAAGCGTCGCTGTGCGTGCACGTCAGCTCAATGCCCGGCAGCTCGAGTCGGCGTGCGATGCCGCCGGTGCAGATGATCACTTTCTCAGCGCGCAGCGGGTGTCCGTGTTCTGTCTCGACCACGTGCGGATCCAAGAACCGCGCGTGGCCCGCGTCCTCGTGAATCGTGACTCCGGCCTCCCGCAGATCCTCTCTCAGCAATGAATGTGCGCGCACATCGCGGGTCACCTCGTGAACGCGATCGAGCAACCGGGAGTAGTCGAGGCAGGCTTCGCCTGCGGTGATTCCGTAGCGCGGCAGCTGCCTGGCCTCGCGCATAAGCCGCGCGGCATGCGCAAGTGTGCGGACTGGGACCGGCCCGTCGCTGGCGGCCATCCCACCGAACGCATCGCGCGTGACCAGCGCGGTTCGAGCTCCGAGTCGCGCCGCGCGCAGCGCCGCAATTACGCCGGCCGGCCCGGCTCCGATCACGAGCACGTCGAGGCTGTCTCCGGCCGGACTACTCATCGCGTTGATCATCGGCGCCCGCGCACCGTCAGTCTTCGCCCGTTTCGGGTGAGACTAAACAGCCGGGTTTCGGGCGACGCTACGCGGCCGCAAACTCGATCACGACCTTGATGTCATCGGGCTGGCGCCTGAGGGCGCGCTCGAACTCCTCGAGCCGGACTCGCCGGGTCACCAGTTGCTCGAGCCATGATCTGTCGGCCCTGGCTAGGACCTGCGCAGCGCGATAGTAGTGGCGGCGGTTCGCGTTGACCGACCCGAACAGCACCAGGTTCTTGAGCACGGCATCGCTCGCGGCCGACGTCGGCGAGCTCGCATTGGGGACGACCGGCGCCCCCACTCCGGTGAGGCAGATGATCGCGCCGGGCGCGGCCGCCTCGGCAGCGGCTCGTATCAACGGCGCGACCCCAGTGCATTCAATAACGACGTCGGGCCCGAGCGCTAGTGCCGACTCCAGATCGCTGTGATACGTCGCGCCGAGCGCCTCGACCAGCGCCGGCTTCGGTCCGCTCGTTACCTGGTCGAGCACATGGACCCTGCCGTCGCGACCATATTGCACGCCGATCAGGGCTGCCAGCAGCCCGATTGGCCCGGCACCGATGACCAGCACCCTGCTCGGCTCCCAGAACGCCCTTCGGCCGATCGCCGCGACGTGCTCCCACGCCTTCGCGAGAACCGTCGTCGGCTCGAGCAGAACCCCGAAGAGGCCGAGGCTCTTGTCCACCCTCACCGCATACTCGGGTTCAATTCGCCAGCGTTCGGACATGAACCCGTCCACCTGCTTGATGCCTCGCTCGGTGTAACGGCCGTTGGTGCACATGTCCCATTCCCCCACCGCGCAGTTTGGACAGGGCACGGGATCGGGCCGCCGCACGATCCCGACGACGTGGTCGCCCACCGCGAACCCACTCCGTCCTGGGTCGATCACCCTGCCGAGCGACTCATGCCCGAGGATCAGACGCTCGCGGCCGGGCGGCGCCCACCCGTATAGCCCGGTCGCGATCTCAACGTCGGTACCGCAGACGCCCACCGCCAGTGCCTCCACGAGCACCGAACCGAGCTCGTCCGACGGCTCGGGCACCTCATCGAGTCGTGCCGACCCTGACGTGCCCGGCACCACCGTCACTGCGCGCAAATCGCAACCCCCCGTTAGGACCTACGCAGACTCTACTGACGCCTCGGACACTGGCGAGACTCGATGCACGATGAGGTTCGCGAACAGATCGACTCCCTGATCGGCCGCGTGGGCGACGAGCAGCCGGCTGACGAGTCTCGAGAGCGTTTCCCGGTCCCGCGGCGGCAGGTGGCGCAGCATCGTCGAGACCTCGTCTTCGAAGCGGCTCGCAACCTCGGATGCGAGCGATCGCCCCTCGGCCGTGAGGCTGACCAGCACCGCCCGTCCATCGGTGCTCGAGGGAACGCGCACGACCAGGCCGCGGCGCTGCGCCCGGTCGACCAGCCCGGTGACGCTCGATTTCTCGAGCCCGAGCAGGCTCGCCAGCTCGTTCATGGTCGGCTCGCGGTCCCGCAGCACGCCGAGCAGCCGCGTCTGCACGATCGAGATGTCGTGCTCGGCCGCGAGACGCTCGAGCATCTCCTGAATTACGAACGAGAGTTGAGCCAGTCCGTCGACAGGACTCAACTGCTGGGGCATGTCCCCATTCTACTTGAATTAGTACGTGCCACCAACTAAATTGGTACGTGGCACGAACTAAACCAAGGCAACAGGAGCACGTCGGCGTGGCCAATATGAACGCGGCGGTCGTGACATCGTTCGATCAGCCGCCGCACTACCAGCAGTTCGAGGTCCCGGAGCCCACCGCCGGCGACGAGATGCTCGTTGACGTCCTCGCCGTCGGCCTGCACCCGCGGGTGCGTACGGGCGCCGCCGGGGCCCACTACACGAGCACCGGCACGTTGCCGATGATCCCGGGAATCGACGGAGTCGGACGGCGACCAGACGGCAGGCGGGTCTACTTCGTGGCCGCCGACGATGTGATCGGGTCGATGGCGGACAAGGCGCTCGTCGACGCTCGTCGGTCGATCGAGCTGCCCGACGATGCCGACGTCGCGAAGGTCGCCGCCGCCATGAACCCCGCGATGTCGTCGTGGGTGGCTCTCCGCCGGCGCGTTCGGATCGACCGCGGGCAGAGCGTCCTCGTCTTCGGCGCGACCGGCAACGCCGGCGGGATGGCCGTCCAGGTGGCCAAGCGGCTCGGCGCCGGACGTGTGGTCGGCGCCGGGCGCGATCTCGCTCGGCTGCGCGCGCTCACCGCGGTCGGCGCGGACGACATCGTCCAGCTGACCGACGACCGGGATGCGACCGGCAACGCCCTCGCCGCAGCCGCCGCGAGGTCGACATCGTGATCGACTACCTGTGGGGCAAGCCCGCGCAGCACGCGATGATCGCGCTGCTCACCGCGCGATCGGACCGCAGCCGGGCGATGGACTGGATTCAGATCGGCGCGGTTGCCGGCCCGACGATCGAGCTGCCTTCGGTCGTGCTGCGCTCGGCCAACTTTCGCCTCCAGGGCAGCGGTCAGGGCGCTGTCTCGCCGGACCTCTACCTGGCCGAGCTGCCGTCGCTCGTCGACGCGATCAACGCGGGCACGATCGCGGTCAAACCGAACCCGATGCCGTTGGCGGAGGTCGAGTCAGTCTGGAACCGGGCAGACGTACCGGGCGAACGCACGGTTCTGCTGCCACGGGGTGTGTGACCCGTTTGCGCGATGGGCCGCCCCCGGCGGAGCCGTTACTCCTCCAGCGGGGCGCTGAACACGACCCTCGCCCGGCCGGGTCCGGCGTAATCGGGAACGTCGACCGCGTCCATCCCCATCGCTCGGTGGAAGGCGATCGAAGCGGCGTTGCCGGGCGTAGTGATCGCCTTGATCCGGTCACATCCGCGTTCCCGGGCAAGCCTCTCGAAGCGCTCGTAGAGCAGGCGAGCCAGACCCTTCCCCCGCTGATCGTCGCGGACCGCGACGAGATGCACGTAGGCCAGTGCCTGCGCCGGCAAGACGAGCCCCAACAAGTAAGCAGCAACGCTCCCGTGCTCGTCCCTGATCAGGAAGGCGCTGTCGCCGAACTCGTGAACGAACATCGGATGGTGCAAGGCGGACAGGTCGCGTTCGCCCCAGAACGCGGGCAGGCGCTCGACGATCTCATCGAAGTCGGCCTTGGTGACACGTTCGGGCTCCACGCGTCCATGCTCGCACGGGAGCTCGACCACGCATCAGCCGGTGTGCAAGAACCGCGTCGTCCGCGTGACGGCCTCGAACCCGAGCCGCAGGTAGATTGACGACCCGGCGTCGCTCGCATCGAGGGAGGCTCGCCGCGCTCCACACTGCAGCGCGGAACGCAACGCCGCCGCGGTCATCGCCCGCCCGACACCGCGGCCGCGCCACTCCGGCTGCGTGTTGACGAAGATCGCGGTGGCCTCCTCGCCGAACGCTCCCGAGCCCGCCGTCGCGCGCACCGCGCCGCCGCCGTCCACCGCCACGAACAGCCGGAATGCGGGCGGCAACGACCGCAGGTAATCCGCGAATGCGTCCGGCGCTCGCGCGATGGCCGGAGACCCCGCCGCCGCGGAGGCGATCGCGCACTCCAGCGATACCCCGTCGGGAGGGTCGCCGGGAAGACGCCGCACCGGCCGTAATCTGAGCCCGCACGGCAGCGCGAGCTCGGGGACGGTCCCAAGGTCGCGACAGACCATCGCCGTCGCCGTATCCGGTCTCCACGCCGGGTCCCCGCCGACGAGCCCGGCACACCGCTCAGCGGCCGCGAGCACATTGATCACTCCGGTCCGTGCGTCGGGCAGCACCCCCACGACCAGGTCGTACGCCCGATCATCGGTCACCAGCAGCCGAACGAGCGGAGCATCTGAGGATGCGAGTACACCGTGCACCCCGGGCTCGCTGACTGCCGGCTGGCCGGGACTCCGCATCGCGTCGCACCGCGCCAGAAACGCGGCGACGTAGACGTCGACAGGCGTTGCCGCCACCCTCGCAGGCTACCCACGAGCGCTAACTTTTCGTCTGCATGCCAGCGCACGCAAACCTCTAGCCGACACCGGGGCCCAGTCGGGTCGGCGGCCGATCAAGGCCGTTGACTTTAAGATCTCGGTCGAGAGGAGTCGTCGTGCCGACTGCCGTTCCGGCGCCTCTGGCCGCCATCGCCGACCGGTTGCGCTGTCCCGTTTGCCTCAAGCCGCTCGCGCCCGCCCGCGGGTCGCTGATCTGTCCAAGTGGCCACACCCATGATGTGGCGCGGCACGGCTACGTCACCCTTGGAGCACCAGTAGGGCGTTCGGCCGACGGCGACGACGCCGGCATGGTCGCGGCGCGCGCCGCGGTCCAAGAAGCGGGCTACTTCCACCAGTTGACCGCGGTGCTCGCGCAGGCAGCGCGCGCGGCGGGCGGCTCGGACTCGTCACTCATCCTCGACGTCGGCGCCGGAACCGGGCACCATCTGGCGGGTGTGCTCAGCGCGCTACCCCACGCCCGCGGCATCGCGCTTGACGCCTCACGTCACGCATCGCGCCGAGCTGCCCGCACCCACCGCAGGATCGCCGCCGTGCGCAGCGACGTCTGGCAGCAGATCCCACTCCGCGACGGCACGATCGATCTCGCGCTGAGCGTGTTCGCGCCGCGCAACGGCGCCGAGCTTGTTCGTGTCGTGCGTCCAGGGGGAGCGGTCCTGGTCGCGACCCCAGCACCGGAGCACCTCCACGAGCTCGCCATGCTGCACACCGTCCGGGTCGACCCCCACAAGCTCGCGCGCCTGCAGCGGCAGCTGCCTCCCGCGCTGCACCCGAGGACCGTCCGACGGATCACGTGGACGCTCGAGCTCACGCGGCACGAGGTCGAGGCAGTGCTTCGCATGGGTCCCGCATCAAGGCACCTCAAGCCAGACCTCGAGCGTCGGATCGCCGGACTGCCAGAGCCCGTCCTCGCAACCGCATCGATCGAGCTCCGGACGTTCCGCCGCGACAGGACGGGCTGCACGTAGCCTAGGTCGCGGTCGCGATCGTCGTCTCGACGTGAACCAGGCGGCGCCTCATCCGAGGCCGCCGCCGCTCACTGACACCTCGGACAGCGCCGCCAGGTCCAGCTCGCCCATCGTCGCGACGGCCTCGGTCACGCAATCTCTGAGGATCACGTAGCGGATAGTGCCGCGCCTGAGCCCGTAGTTCTGCACGGTCCGCTGGGCAGCGATCTCGTAGAGGTGAATTCCATCCGTGAGGTACTTAGGTCCCATTCCCCCTGCCTTCGGTCAATCGTTTGCACCCCGTAGACCAAGTGCGATTCTGCACTAGATCAACGAACCAGCCTCTTCGAATTTGCGGAATTTGCGGTCATCTGACCCGCGCCACAACTTCATGGAGGTGGGTGCCGTCGGCGAGATACCTCGTCGTTTCTTGCACGGTCACGCGTTGGTACCAACCGGCGCGGAGACCGCCTATGGCCGCATGTACAAGCCGGACCGGAACGTCAGGCGGCCGGCAGCGCCTCGCCCAGGCCGGCGATCGACAATCGTCGCCGGCACAGGGTCACCGCGAAATCGCGGGTGGCGGCGGGCACGGCGTCCCCCCAGGCGGCTGCCGCCTCCGTGGCGCGGGCCAGCACGTCGTCGAGGAGGATCTCGGGATCCGCGGCCTCGGTCAGGCAGCGCACGCCGAAGCCGACATGCCACCGCTCGTCGAGCTCGACGTGGCGCACGCCCTCGCGCACGCCGGGCAGGACATCGTCCTCCAGGTCGTCGAGCAGCGCGCGCTGTCCCGCGGTGAACACGGCCCCCTCGAGCACCATGTGGTAGAGGCCGACGCCGTCGAGGATGCCGGTGCGCCCAGCCGCCAGCTCGGCGGCCATCGCGGGCAGCCGCACCTCGAACAGCTCGAGCAGCGCCCCCGGGACGTGCTCCCGCGCCGCGGCGCGCCGCTCGGCCGGCGTAGCTCCGGGCAGCCCGAGCACCTCGGCGGCGACGCGGTCGAAGAACAGGGTGTGCCGGTCCTCGTCGCGGCGCTGCAGGAAGAAGATCCACATCATCATCGTGTCCACGTGCTCGGCCACGTCGGCAAACGGCGTGAGGTGCTCGGACACCGCGTCCTCGGCCACGCGGAAGCCGGCGAGCAACGTGGTGAGGCGGCGACGGCGTTCGTCCGGCAGGTTCGGCCACGTGCGGGCGTCGCGAGCGAGATCGATCGCCGTCGGTTCCCATTGGAGCTTGGCCACGATCTGGGAGTACGTCGACAGCCGCGGGAAGATCGACAGCTCGGATCGGTCAGCGAGGGGAACGCTCAGACCGCCTGCCCCGGCGGGGATGTACGGGTCTTGTGCCATCAGAAATTAGTTTGCCGAATTGGCCCCCGCGCCCAGGAGTCAGACTGCGCCGGCCGCTTCACCGTGCGATAGATGAACTCGGGGTGGTCGGCGGCGCCTGACGGCGGCGCCTCAGGGGGATGGTCGGCGGCGCCTGACGGCGGCGCCTCAGGGGGATGGTCGGCGGCGCCTGACGGCGGCGCCTCAGGGGGATGGTCGGCGGCGCCTGACGGCGGCGCCTCAGGGGGATGGTCGGCGGCGCCTGACGGCGGCGCCTCAGCGTCGGTCTGAGCTGACTCACGCGCCGACACGACCTGCTCGTGATGTGGCGAGAACCGGCACACCGGATCGGCGGCCGCCGGGTCGCCGGCCAGCCGCAGCGCCTGGCAGCGACAGCCGCCCCAATCCACCTCCTGGCGTCCCAGCGGGCACGAGCGGCATGGCTCCTGCATCCATTCCGTACCCCGGTACCGCGTGAACGCCTCGGACTCGTCCCAGATCCACTGCAGTGAGTGCTCGCGGACGTTGGCGAACTCCAGTCCCGGGATCGTCGACGCGGCCTGGCAGGGCAGTACGCCGCCGTTCGGCGCGACCACCATCGCCGTCCGGCCCCAACCGCCCATGCACGGCTTCGGGAGATCCTCGTACATGTCGGGAAGCACCCAGAGCACGTCGACCTTGGGGCCGACGCGCTCGCGGAAGCGGTGCACCGCCTCCTCCCCGCGCCGGAGCTGTTCCCACGTCGGCAGCAGCGCTTCCTGATTGAGGACTGCCCAGCCGTAGTACTGGGTGTTGGCGAGCTCGAGCCGCTGAGCCCCGAGTTCGAGCGTCAGATCGAGCAGCTCCTCGATTCGGTCGAGGTTCTGCCGGTGAAGGACGCAGTTGATCGTCAGGGGAAAGTCGAGCTCGCGGGCGGCGCGCGCGGCCGCCATCTTCTTCTCGAACGAACGGTTGCCCGCGATACGGTCGTTCTCCTCCGCGTTCGGGCTCTGGATCGAGATCTGCACGTGATCGAGCCCGGCCGCCTTCAGCTCATGCGCGCGCTCGAGGGTGAACAGGGTGCCCGCGGTGATAAGCGACGAGTACAGACCCGCGTCGCGCGCCCCGGCGCACAGATCCACGAGATCGCGGCGCAGCATCGGCTCGCCGCCCGTCAACGCGAGCTGCAGGACTCCCAAACCGCGTGCCTCGCCGAACGTGCGGATCCAGTCGCCGGTCTCGAGCTCGCGGCGGTATCTCGGATGCCCGATGTCAACCGGGTTGGAGCAATACGGGCAGTGGAGCGGGCACTGGTAAGAGAGCTCCGCGATCAGCGTGAACGGCCGAGGCGCACTAGGCGGAGGCATCTACCAGGAGTCCTCTCTCAGCCATCCGGTCGACCAGTTCGCGAACGTCCGCACCGAGGTCGGCGCCGTCATACCGCGCGGTCAGGACGCCGACGATCTCGTCCACCGAGCGCTGCCCGTCGCACAGCTCGAGCACCTCCGCCGCGCTCGGATTGAGCCGCACGGCCCCCTCGGGGACCAGTAGCAGGTGTTCCTCGCGCACCTCGTCGTAGCGCAGCCGCGCGCCGGTGACGAGGCGGGGACGGGTCATGACTCGATCCCGCCCGCCCCGGGCGGCTGGGAGTCGCCGCGCTCGATGGCGTCCAGTTGCGCCCACAGCACCTCGGTCTTAAATCTCAAGGCCGCAACCGCAGCGTCCTGCTGATCTCGTCTGCGGCAGCGCTCGACCACCAGCTCGAGGGCGTAGTCCGCATCCCGGGGCGCCTTCACCAACCGCGTACGGAAGTACTCGAGCCCGGCCGGATCGATCCACGGGTAGTGGCGTTCGAGCGCTTCGAGCCGCACCCGGATTGCGGCCGGCCCAAACAGCTCGGTGAGCGACGATGCGACGGCCTCGATCCACGGCTTCTGGCGCGCGAAGTTCACATAGGCGTCGACCGCGTAGCGCACCCCCGGGAGCACACCGCGCTCGGACTCGAGCTCCTGACGCGAGACGCCAAGCGCCTCGCCGAGCCGCAGCCACGACTCGATGCCGCCGGTTCCCTCGGCCGTGCCGTCGTGGTCGATGATCCGCTGGATCCACTCACGCCGAACCTCGACCTCGGGGCAATTGGACATGATCGCCGCGTCCTTGAGTGGAATGCACTTCTGGTAGTAGAACCGATTGGTGACCCAGCGCCGGAGCTCCTCGCGGGTCAAATCGCCGGCGTCCATCCTTTTATGGAAGGGGTGCAGGTTGTGGTAGCGCGTGCCCTGGGCGCGCAGCTCTCCGATGAATTCGTCGGTCACAGTTCGACCTCGAGCCCATCGTAAGCAACTTCCACCCCGGCGCGCACAACAGCCTCGCGCTCAGGAGAGTCCTCGAGCAGGATCGGGTTGGTGTTGTTGATGTGAACGAGTGCCTTGCGCGGTCGCTCGAGCCGGGCGAGCGCCTCGAGGGTCCCGCCCGAGCCCGACAGCGGCAGGTGTCCCATGTCGCGCGCGCTCCGAGTCGAGATGCCGAGTCGCGCGAGCTCGTCGTCGCGCCAGAAGGTCCCGTCGACGAGCACGAGATCGCTGGCGGCGAACCGGTCGAGGACGGCGTCGTCCAGGCGGGCCAGGCCGGGGACATAGGTGATGACGCCCGCACCCGCGCGGTCCCGAAACACGAGCCCGCTCGCGCCGAGCTCGACGCCGGATCCGTCCAGGTAACGCGGCGCGTCACCGCCCACGTCGAACGGCTCGACGGTCAGGCTCGAGCCGTCGAGCGGCTGCGTCGCCTGTGGTTGCAGCGTATGCCACTCCAGTCCGCAGTAACGCTCGAGCATCGACAGCACCGGGTACCCCTGCCTGAGCGCCCGCTCGACACCCGCCTCGCCGTACACCCGGACCGGCGTTGTCGACTCGCGCAGGAGCAGAAGCCCGGCCGTATGGTCGATCTCCGCGTCGGTGAGGAGCACGCCCGCGATCGGCGGCGACCGAACGCCGTCGAGGGCCGGGTCTGCGATCGCCTCGAGTTGCTGGCGCGCGTCGGGCGAAGCGTTTACGAGAAACCACGGACCGTCGCCGCCGCGGATCGCCAGCGACGACTGCGTGCGCGGCTTCGCCCGCACGCCACCGCGCGCGGCCTCACACGTTGGGCACCGGCAGTTCCACTGCGGAAAGCCCCCACCGGCAGCCGAGCCGAGGATCCGAACGCGCACTCTCAGAGCGAAGCGGCGCGCAGCCTCAGGCCGGTGCCGGAGGCCACGCCAGCTTCACGCTCCTACCGGTGGTAGAGGTAGGAAGTGACCTCCGAGCACATCTCGATGAACTCAAACTTCGGCTTGGTCCAGGTCATATGCCTCTCCCTCTTTAGAGTTCAACGGTCCGCTCGCATCTTACACACGGAGTGCAAGTCGCTGACAAGGCAGCCGGACGTTGGTCATAGAGGTAACAGCAGCTGACCCAGACACGATCGGCGCCGATCTCGTGGCGGTCGCGCCGGGTACACGGGCATCGGCGCTCGGTGCTCCGGAGCGCGCGGTGGCAGACGCCGACCCGGTTGCGGTCGTGTATGGGGTCCCCGCCCACCCCAGCGTGCCGCTCGCGGTCGTCGCCCTGGAGCCGACCGTCGAGGGCCTTCGGACCGCCGCGTCGCGGGCGGTGCGCGCGGCCCGGCGTGGAGGCACAGTCGCCTGGTTACTCGATAAATCGCTGCCCCTCGCGACCGCGGAGCAGGTGCGTGCGCTGGCTGAGGGCGCCGTGATCGGTGGCTACGACGGGCGCCGCTGGCGCAGCAGCGAGCCGCCACCCGCGGTCGAGCGGTTCGTGATCTGCGGGTGCGACGAAGCGCTCGGGCCGGTCGCCGACCGCGCGTCACTCGTCGCGCGTTGGACAAACGTCGCCCGCGAGTTGGTGGATGCGCCGGCGAACGTGATCTCGCCGGCGGGACTGGCCGAACGGGCAGCGAAGTTTGACCACCTGGTCAGTGAGACTGTCGACCCGGTCAGGGCCGGGCTGGGGGCGCTGGCCGCGGTCGGCGGAAGCAGCCCGATTCCGCCGCGTCTGATCGTCCTTCGGCACGCTCCGCCACGCGCGCTTGACACGCCGCGGCTGGCGCTGATCGGCAAGGCGGTGACGTTCGACACGGGCGGCTACTTCCTGAAACCACAGAGCGACATCGTCCGCCAGAAAGCGGACATGGCGGGCGGCGCCGCCGTCGTCGCGGCGCTCGGCGCGATCGCCGAGCTGGGGCTCCCGCTGTCGGTCACCGGGTACGTCCCCGCTTGCGAGAACATGCTGAGCGGCACCGCGATCCGGCCTACCGACGTGATCACGACCGCCGCCGGGCTCACCGTAGAGGTCACCAACCCCGATGCCGAGGGACGGCTGATCCTGGCCGACGCGCTCTGGTACGCCCGTCGCGGCGGCGCGACGCACATCGTCGACCTCGCCACCCTGACGGGCGCTATGCGCGCGGGCATGGGGGATGTCTATTCCGGGGTATTCTCGCCGGACGCGGATTGGCGTGACGCCGTCGTGGAGGCGGGCAACGCGAGCGGCGACCTCGCGTGGCCGTGGCCGCTTCACCCGCGCTACCGGACGCTGATCGACTCCACCGTCGCCGACCTGCGCAACAACGCCGGCAAGAGCTTCGGCTTTCCGATCGTGGCCGCGACCTTCCTTCAGCAGTTCGCGGGCGACGGGCCGTGGGCGCATGTCGACATGCTCGGCCCCGCGCTGCTCGACGACGATCGCGGCGACGCGTTCGGTCGCGGCGCGTCCGGCTACGGCGTCCGCATGCTCGTCGAGCTCGCCACGCGCCTGAGCGGCGCGGCCGCCACGTGAGCCGGCACGCACGCGTTACGCTGGCCCGATGAACCGCGAAGACGGGGACCTGAGAGCCGTGGCTTCGGCGACGCCCGGACGCATCGTCGACGCCTCGAAGCTCGACCTCGCCGCCGCCGAGCGAGCCACACGGGATCTGCTGCGAGCGATCGGCGCCGATGCCGACTCGCCCGATCTGCTCGAGACGCCGCGCCGGGTCGCCGCCTCGTTCGCCGAGCTGGTGACGCCGGCCGAGTTCGGCGCGACCGTCTTTCCCAACGAGGGCTACGACGAGCTCGTGCTGGTCCGGGACATCTCGTTCCAGACGCTGTGCATGCACCACCTGCTGCCGTTCCACGGCGTGGCCCACGTGGCCTACCTGCCGGGAGAGAGCATCATCGGGCTGTCGAAGCTCGCGCGCGTGGTCGACTTCTTCGCCCGAGACCTCCAGCTGCAGGAGCGCATGACGGTGCAGATCGCCGACTGGCTGGAACAGGAGCTCGCGCCGCGGGGCGTCGGCGTAGTGCTCAGCGCCGAGCACATGTGCATGACGATCCGCGGCGTCCGCAAGCCGGGGGCGCGAACGGTCACCTCGGCGCTGCGCGGCTCGCTGCGCGACGACGCGCGCACACGCCAGGAGTTCTTCAGCCTTGTCGGCTGACGCGGGTGAGCGGACGCCGCTGATCGAGACCGTGGTGACCACAACCGGGAGCGACGGTGTGGTCAATTGCGCGGCGATGGGAGTCCGCTGGGGCGAGGAGGAGCTCGTGTTCTGGCCGTTCGACGCGACGCGCACCTTCCGGAACCTGCGCGCGCACGGCGAGGCGGTCGTCCACCTCACCGACGACGTGCTCCTGTTCGTGCAGGCGGCGCTCGGCCATCCCCGCCCGGCGATGCGACCCGCCAGCGCGATCGACGGCTCGGTGATCAAGGACGCGAACTCGTGGCGGGAGGTGGTGGTGAACGAGATCACGCCGGCTTTCGGCGAGCTGCCGCGGTCTATGGTGCGCGCGCGAGTGATCGCCTCCGGCACCGGCACCCGGCAGCCGCTGGGCCTGTGCCGCGCCCGGCACGCCGCCGTCGAGGCGTCGATCCTCGCCTCGCGCCTGCGCTGGTTGGGCGCCGAGCACGTGCGGGCCGAGCTCGGCCGCCTGCAGGAGCTCGTCGACAAGACAGCCGGCCCGGACGAGCGGGCGGCGATGGACTACGTGCGACGGTACGTCGCTGAGCGAACGTGACCGAGCTCGTGGTCACCGCGCCGGCGCGGCTGCACTTCGGGATGCTGGATCCGGCCGGGCTCGGCTCGCGCCGTTTCGGTGGTTGCGGCGTAGCCGTCGAGTTCCCGCGCGTGGTGGTGGGGGTCAGGCGGGTGGGCCCCGAGTCCTCCGAGGAGGTCGTCGCGCACGGGTCGCAGGCCGATCGGGCCGTTGCGTTCGCTCGCCGGGCGCGTGATGCGTTCGGGTACGGCGGAGGCATCGAGGTCGACGTGCGCGAGTCGATTCCGCCGCACATCGGGCTCGGATCGGGCACGAAGCTCGGCCTCGCGATCGCCCGCGGCGTGGCCGACCTCGCGGGCATCTCGGCGGCGGCCGAGGAACTGGCGGGCGCGAGCGGGCGGGGAGCGCGGTCGAGCGTCGGCTGCTGGACGTTCGCGGCACCGGGGCTCGTGGTCGAGGCCGGTGTGCGCGACCGCGACTCGATCAGCCCGTTGGTGGCGCGTCATCCGATGCCGGAGCGGTGGCGGTGCGTGCTCGCCCTGCCCTTCGGGGCCGAGGGTCTATCCGGGAATGCTGAGGATAGGTTTTTTAGTTTGCTGCACGAGGAGGGGGCCGCCATCGAGCCGCGGGTGTCGCGATTGGTGCTCACCGCGCTCCTTCCGGGGCTGGTGACCGAGGACATCGACGAGTTCGGGGCCGCGCTCACCGAGATCCAGCAAGAGATCGGTTCGATGTTCGCGGCCCGCCAAGGTGGCGTGTTTCATCCGCGCGCGGCTCCGGTCGTCGAGGCGCTGCTGGCCCTCGGGGTCGGAGCGGTCGGGCAGAGCTCGTGGGGTCCGTCGGTCTACGGGATCGTCGATGGCCCGGAGCGCGCCGCGGATGTGGCCGATCGGCTGCGCGTCGCGGTCGGCGCCGGCACGGATGTCCGCGTCGTCGACTTCGATCGCCGAGGTGCGTCGGTCGCGCGCGACGGCTCGGGGCAGGCGGCGGCATGAGGTTGCTGGTGAGCGTCGTCTCCGCGGTCGAGGCACGCGGCGCGCTCGCCGGCGGGGCGGACATCATCGACGTCAAGGATCCGAGCGAGGGGGCGCTCGGGGCGCCGGCGCCGCGCGTTCTGTCGGAGGTGGCGCGGGCGGTTGGTGGCGCCGCTCCGCTCAGCGTGGCCCTGGGTGATCTGCCGGATCTCCCGCACACAGCGGCACTCGCCGCGCGCGGTGCCGCGGCGTGCGGCGCCGGCTACGTCAAGGTCGGGCTGCGCGGCGTGCACGAGCTCAACCGCGCGGTGGCGATGATGACCGCGGTCGCCGACGCGGTGGGACCGGGTGTCTCGGTGATCGCCGCCGCGTACGCGGACGCCGCCGCGCTTGATCCGCCGGCGCTCGCGCCCGCGTGGCTGCCTGCGCTGGTGGAGCGGACGGGGATCGCCGGCGCGCTCGTCGACACGTTCGTCAAGGACGGCCGTGGCCTGTACGGGTGGCTGTCGGAGCCCGAGCTGGGCGACTTGGTGGCGCGCACCCGGACCGCCGGCGGGCTCTTCGCTGTCGCCGGTCAGTTGCGGCGCGGCGAGCTGCGGCGCGTCGACGCCGATGTGGTTGGCGTGCGATCCGCCGTGTGCCGCGGCGGCGATCGCACGGCCGAGCTCGACGCGGAGTTGGTCGCGGCCGCCGTCGCCGACGTCCGGAACTTTGGCGCTGCAACTACATATGTGTTAGCTGCATCGCCAAACCCCGATCGTTAGCCACGGGTGATCCGCGTCCCGACGCCGTCCGGCGCACGGACCGTCACTGCCACACCGGTGCGGCGGACGGCGTCGGGCAGGTACGCGTCCACCACCCGGCCGCCACCGCGAGCCTGCAGCGCCTGAAGCTCGTCCGCGGTCAGCGCGGTCAACGGCGGGTCGTCCGACGGCCACCGCGCCACCACCCCGCGGACCGGCTTGAGCAGAACCGCCTCGTCGGCGCCGATCGCGCCGGCCGCGAGCACCGCCAGAGAATCGCTCGTGACCGCCCACGACTCGGGCACCTCGGGTCGGCCGGCGAACGCGGGCGCCACCGCCAGCAGACCGAGCGCGCGGGGCGCGACCAGGTCGCTCAGCGGCTCGGCGGCCGCCAGCAGCGGCGCCAGCATCGCGCCGAGCTGATCCATCGCCCGCAGCGCCAACGCGTGCGCGATGCCGTCGGTCAGGCCCACCTGCTCGTCGATTGCGCGCACCGCATCGGCGAACGGGCCGCCACCGGGCACCACCAGGACCGGCCGTTTCGTCGCGAGCGCGTTCACCTCCGCGCACCCCCGCCGCAATCCCGCGAGCCCCTCGTCCCGCAACAGTCCGCCGCCGACCTTCACGACCAGCGGACGGAGCTCACTCACGGCCGAGCACCGACAACGCGACCGCGGCGGCGACCTCCCCGCTCTTGCCGGCGAGGTACTCCTGGACCGCCAGGCCGCAGCGCTCCGCCGCCGAGCGGGCCAGGAACTCGCCCACGCCGACCGCGACCGCGGGCACGCCGTCGGGCAGCCTGGAAGCAACACACTCAAGCGCCGCTGCGATCTGGGCGACCTGCGCCTGCTCGACCGCGCCGGCAATCGCCTCCAGATCGCCGGCGGCGAGCTGCTCGGGGTCGGCGCACACGACGCGGGCCAGCCGGGCGCGAACCTCGCCCGGTGACGTGCCCCGGTTATCCGGGAACGTACAGGTGCACTGCTCGGCGGTCAGGCTGCCCCGCAGCAGGTGAGCGTCGGCGGTGATCGCGAACAGCTCGGAGGAGACCGGACACCGCCGGCCGCCAATCGGCACGTCCGAGACCACCGTCGCGATGTTGGTCCGCAGCGCGCCGGTGTACACCAGCTCGCCCTCGAGCAGGCGCTGGAGATCGGTTCGGCCGCGCGCGGCGACCGCGCCGGCGGCGATCGGGATCACGTCGGTGGTCGTGCCGCCACAGTCGATCAGGATCGCGTCGGGCAGCGAGCGCGCGACCAGCATCGCGGTCGCCATCCAGTTGGCGGCCGCGCACTCGAGCGGCGAGATCCGCGCCGCCTCGAGGCCGATCAACGTGCCGGCCGTGGTCATCACGCTGAGCCGGCGGCCCGGCAGCGCGTGCCGCGCGGCTCCCAGCACGTGCAGCACTCCTTCTCGCTTACTCGGGAACACGTCGACGAGCTCCGCGGTCGTCGTCAGCGCGACCGGCGCGCCGGCGAGCCCGAGCCGCCCGACGACGTCGGCGATCACTCCCGCCATCGCCTCGGCCTCGCGCCACACCTCGAACGGCTCGGTGACGATCCGCACCCCCATCTCGCCGTCCACCACCGCGGCCTTGGTGTTGGCGCCGCCGACGTCGAGCCCGATCACGGGAACCATCCGGGCATCATGACGCGGACCATGCAAATCGTTCCGGTCCTCGATCTCAAGGGCGGCGTCGTCGTGCACGCCCGTCGCGGCCAGCGCGCCGCCTACGCGCCGCTGCGCAGTCCGCTGGTCGAGGGGTGCGAGCCGGTGGCGGTCGCGCGCGCGTTGTGCACGGCGTGCCGGACCACGCGCCTGTACGTCGCGGACCTCGACGCCCTCGCCGGCGAGCCGGTGAACGAGTCGGTCCTGGCGGCGCTGGCGTCGGTGGCGGAGCCGTGGATCGACGCCGGCGCCACAACGCCCGAGAGCGCTGCGGCGCTCCACCGCGCCGGCGTGGCGCGGAATGTCATCGGCACGGAGTCGCTCGAGCCCGGCGCCGACGTCAACCGCTCCGACACGCCACCGGTGGTCCTGAGCGTCGACCTGCGCGACGGGAGTCTGATCTCGCCCGACCCGGAGCTCGCCGGCCGCGAACCGGCAGCGGCCGCGCCACTCGCGCGAGCGCTTGGCGTGCGCGAACTGTTGGTGATCGACCTCGCCCGCGTCGGCTCCGGCTCGGGCCCGCCGCTCGACGCCGTGGCCGAGCTCGCGACCGCCCTGCCCGAACTGGCCATCTACGCCGGCGGCGGCGTGCGCGACGACGCCGACCTGCGCGCGCTCGAGTCAGCAGGAGCCACGGGCGCGCTCGTGGCCACCGCCCTGCACGAGGGTCGCCTCACGCTGTGATGAGCGTCTCGCAGGCACTGACCACCCGCGCGGTGAGGTCCGTCTCGCAGACCGACTGGAGCGCCTGCCAGCCCGGGATCCCGTTTACCTCTAGCACGACCGCGTCGCCGTCCGGGCCGATCAGCAGGTCGACCCCCGCCACGTCGGCCTCGACCGCGGCGACCGCGGCGAGGGCCAGATCCCGCTCGTCCTCGCTCGGCGTCACGGCACGCGGACGCGCGCCGCGCGCGATGTTGGCCCGCCAGGAGTCGGTCGCGCGCTCCATCGCGCCGACGATCTCGCCGCCCACCACGAGTACGCGCAGATCGCGACGGCCGGCCGGCGCCACCGTGCGCTGGACGTAGTAGACGGTCCGCTCGAGCTCCAGTGCGCGGAACACCCGATGAGCCACGTCGCGGTCCTCGACGCGCACGATCCCGTTGCCCATCGCGCCGAACAGCGGCTTGACGACCACGTCGCCGCCGAGCTGGTCGAACGCCTGCATCGCGTCGTCGTAGCGCTCGCAGACGATCGTCGGCGGCGTCGGCACTCCGGCGAGGGCAAGCACCGCGCCCGCCCACGACTTGTCGACCGTCCGCTCGATCGCGCGCGCGCCGTTGACGCACCGGACGCCCTGCTCGGCGAGCACGTGCAGCGCGTCCATGCGGAAGATCACCTGCTCGAGCGAGCCGCGAGGAAGTCCGCGAACGATCAGCAGGTCGAGCGCCTCGAGCGCAGCACCGTCGGGACCGAGCACGTGCGCGGCTCCGCTGGAGTCGACGACCGACCGAAGTCGGGTGGCGGGGATTGCGAGCACCTCGTGGCCGCGATCAGCGAGCGCTGTGAGCAGTCCACGCGAGTGCCAGGAGCCGGACGCGCCGAGGACCGCTACTCGGAGCGGTCCGGTCACGACGTGAACGAGCGCCCGAGGACCTCGGGTGCCAGCCCGCCGCCGTGATGCGCCCGCCCGGACTCGGTACTGGTCAGCGTGGCCGCGGCGGGGCTGAACAGCATCGGATCGATGTCGTAGAAGTTCCAGTCGGCAGCCTCGAGCAGCTCCCCGAACGGGGTGCCGAACGCATCCGAGGCGGCCGACGGCAGCCGTTGCGCGAGGTCGGCGACCTCGTCGTCCGGGCCCTCGATCCACAGATGGACGGTGCCGCCATAAAGCACCGCGTCGTTGGTCCGCCCGATCGCGGTTGGGTCCTTCCTGGCCACCGGAGCGATCGGGCAGCAGCCCCAGCCGTGCCGGACCCGCGCGGGGTCGACGCCGAGCTCGTGCAGCTTGTGGACCGCGGTCTCAACCACACGGGCGCTGATCTGGACCGACCCGCACACCGATGCCGTGGGCGCGATCAGGAACGTGACCGCGGACGGCTCGACCCCGCACCGCTGCGCCACCTTCTCGACGATCGCCGCCGGCGGGTCCTGGCGGGTCTCGAGGCACAGGACCGCCCGGTCGGCCTGCTCCCGCCACGCCAGCTGCTCGAACAGATCCTCGGCCCGCGCCAGCGCGCGCCCCGGACCGCTGGCCATCGCGAAGAAGTCGTCGTGCTCGAGCTTCCAGCCGGCGTATTGCGCGGCCAGGCATGCGGCCGCGGGATCGTCGGTGGCGACGCCGATGCCGGGCCAGGTCCGCTCGCCGACCGTCACCGGAACCGGGTCGAGCCTCCCCAGCCCTCCCATGCAGGCGGCCGCGAAGCCCAGGCCGGCGTGCAGTCCGCCTCGGGCGTGAGCGCCGCAATCCACTAGCCGCGCGCCCGACTCCAGCGTGCGGACCTCGATCCCCAGCGCTTCGGCATCGGCGACCATCGCATCCACCAACGCGCCGGCACGTTCGTTCATCGACAGTCTCACTCGCGCCTCTCCTCCCCGTCGTCGAAGATCAGGATCTCGCCGCGCGTGAGCTCGGTCCGGTCGCCGGACCATCTCGCCCACACCCCGCGCAGCAGCGCTTCGTCCACGTTCAGGCCGAGCTCCCGCGCCCGGCGAAGCTGGAGCCGCAAGGCCGGAGGCCGGAAGCGAGTGGCGAACGCATACGCCGGCAGCGGCTCCACCGGCCGGGCGGAGACGAGGCTGCCCCGCTTGTTGCCCAGGCCGGCCTCCGCGCCCATGCCGCCGAGCGCGATCACCGTGCCCGCCAGCATCCGGAGCCCGGCGCCGCGCCCGGTACGCCCACCGACCGCGACGAGTCCACGCCGCATGCCGGCGCCGGCCTCCTCGCCGGCGTCGCCGGAGACGACGATCTCGCCGCCGGTCATGCCGGCCCGCGCGCCGGGATAGGCAGCCCCGAGCCGCGCGCCGGCATCTCCGAAGATCCGCACCACCCCGCCGGACAACTCGGCGCCCGCCCAGGCGCCCACATCGCCACGCACCTCGATCTCGCCGCTCGACATGCAAGCGCCGATCCCGTCGAACTGGCGCAGGTCGCCGCCGAGCACGAGCTCCTCCTCCTCAGCGCCCGCGCCGGATACCTCGAACAGATCGCCGACGGCCACCGTCTCGCCACCGCAGCGGAGATCGAGGGCGGCGACCGCCGAGGCGTTCAGCCCGCGCAGCCGCTCGGGGATCAGCGGGGCGGCGAGCACGCGTGCCGGCGGCTGCGTCCGGAGGGTGAGCGTCAGCGTCACGGCGGGTCGCGCAGCTCCGAGAGCGGGAAGTGAAATTGGCCGAGCTTGCCGCCGAAGTTGGCGGCGGTGACATGCGTCGCGCCGGCCCCGGCAGCGGCGTGCAGCCCGCGGCGCATCGCCTCGCGCACGGCGTCTTCGGAGACGCCGTCGATGACGATCTCGAACATCGCGCCCACGCCGTCCGGGACCAGCGTGTCGTCGACCTGGACGCGAAGCGTCGGCGCCATCTGATGGTTGGTGGAGGCCGGCATCGACTTCGAGGTGAGCGAGCCGACCTTGCTCCCGCTGCGCACGATCCCGCCCGGAAACGGTAGCGCGATGCCCGCGCCGCGCATCGCCTCGGCGGCCGCCTGCGCGGCTGCGAGCGCGGCGTCCTCGTCGCCGGCGCCGATCACCACGTTGCCTCCCCCCACTCCCCGGCCGACGCCGACCGACTCGCACACCAGAAACTCGCCCTCCATCACCGGGATCCGCCAGAAGCGCTTGCCCGCGATCACCTTGCTGGCCTGGAAGCCGTCGCCGAAGTAGCGGAGGCTCGCGCCCAGCGGCGCTGTGTTGTCCTCGCCCTCGAGCCCGTCGAAGCACGCCGTCGTCGGGCACGTCATCACGCTCTGGCCGACGCGCTCGAGCACCCGCTTGCCGACGCCCTCACGATCCATCGCGAACAGCAGCACGGCGATTCCTGGCCGGCCATCCGGAGTCTCCGCTGACGTCAGGGGGCGTTCGATCGCCGCCTCGCACTTGCAGCCGATCACCGACGTCGCAAAGCCTGTCATGGAGCGGGCGGCCTCGAGCGCCCACGCGTCGGCGGCAGCCGTGATCAGGATCCGGGCGTAGCGCATCGGGAACGCCTCGGCGAACGTGTCGGCGATGTCCGCGCTGCCGAGCCGGTATCCGCTCACGATCCGCCTGCCTCCACGATCCGCACGGGCTCGCGGAGCGCCGGGTCGCGGACCGGATAGTGCTCGAACGCCACCGTGTAGCGGTCGCCGAACAGCGGCTCGAGCACGGAGCTCACCTCTGGGTCGAACGCGGCGCGGCTCGAGAGCAACAGGCCATCTTCCGACCGGCGCAGGTCGCCTTCTTCGACGGCGACCTCACCGGCCTTGATCACGTAGCGCGGGGTGGCGAACATCTCCTCCCGGTCGGCGCGATCGTGGTAGATCGTGACGTCCGCGTCGGCGCCGATCCCGAGATGGCCCTTGTCGCGCAGCCCGAGCCGGCGCGCTGGCGCCGCGCGGGTGATGATCGCGATCTCGTTCAGCGTGTACTCGCGGTCGAGCCCGTCGAGGAGAGCGGTGCGCCGCACCGCTCGCTGGTTGGCGCGGCCCACCTGGTCCTCCCGGAACGAGCGATCCATGAGCAGACGGATCAGCTTCGGATAGGAGAGGAACGAGCCGCCGTTGGGGTGGTCGGTCGACAGCATCACCTGCCACGGGTTCCGGCCCAGCAGGAACAGCTCGAGTCCGATCCCCCATTGCAGGGCGTGAACGTAGTTGCCGGCGCGATACCGGTACGGAACGATCCCGCAGCCGGTCTCCACCTCGGTGTCGTGGTTGATCCACTTGCCGCCGTCGAGGTCGCGCAGAACCGCCGAGACCGAGGCGTCGGCCGTCATCGTCACCGCTGGGCCGAACATCACCTGGCCGACGTCGGCGGTGAGCTCGGGATGAGCCGACAGGTAATCGAGCAGCTCGGGTGCTCTCGACCGCGGCAATCCGTCGGGCTGGGTGGGCGGGGATCCATAACAATGGAACTGGAGGTGGGCGAAGTGCGCCTGGCGTCCCGACAGCGTGCGCATCGTGTCGAGGGTCGTGTCGGCGTTGCCGGGCACGCCGAGGTTGTTGGCGTGAACGTGGACGGGATGCGGCAGCCCGAGCTCGTCCACGGCCCCGCCGATCGCCTCCAGCACCTGGCGCGGCGTCACGTCGAAGCCGTCGACCTCGTCGTCGAGCGAGTGAACGTTGCCGTTGTCCTGCTTCCAGCGCTCGACTCCGCCGGGGTTGACGAGCTTGACCCCGTAGCCGCCGGTCGCGTCGAGCCACCACGCTACGGCATCGCGCAGCTCGGCCGATACCGCGCCGCCGGACCTGCGGATCAGCTCGAACAGCACCTGGTTGTTGCCCATCAGGATCAGGAAGGCCTTATCGATCATCGGCGTGTCGCGCAGCTCGGACAGCACGTGGCGCGCGGCCAGTGGCGGGGCGGCCGCCTCGACGACCGTGGTGTAGCCGAGCAGCGAGTAGCGGTAGCCGGTGGCGAACGTCGAGGGAACGAGACCGCCGGTGCCGGAGCGCAGCACCTCCGTTCGATCCAGCGGCTCGTCGCGCCGGTCCTCGGGCGAGAGCTTGCGCGCGGCGTTGACCTTCGGCCCCGCGATATGGGCGTGGACGTCGACGCCGCCGGCCATCACGACCATCCCGCGAGCATCGATTCGGCGGGCGCCGGGCCCGACGTCGGCGACCACCTTGCCGTCGTTCAGGCACACGTCGCGGATGTCTCCGTCGACGTCGTTGGCGGGGTCGTGGACGGCGCCGCCGCTGATTCGGATCTCGGTCACGTCTCGATCTCAGCGAGCAGGCGCGCGATCAGCGCGGCCGCCGTCGGCGTGTTATCGGGCGCCGGCGACTGCAGCGCCAGTGGGACCCCGTCCAGCCGGTGGGCGGTGCCGCCGGCCGATACGCCGGCGGCCGCGGTGCGGATCGACACCCCGGCATCTGGCCCCGCCGGCAGGCTGCTCAGCACGATCTCGGTGACGCCGGGGGGCAGCTGCGCGGGCGCGGCCTCGACCCGCAGCGACACGTCGACGCCCTCGGCGGCGGCGAGCGGCCGCGTCGCGGTGACCAGCTCGGGATGGCCGCCGGCAAAGTCGACCGCACCGCCGTACCCGGTCTGCCAGGCCAGCACGTCGTCCGCGCTACTTGTCCCGGAGGCGACAGGCAACTCGAGCGTGACCACATGACGGTCGTGGCACAACGCCCGGACGAGCTCGTGGAGCGCGAGCGCGCGTCGCTGCCCACCCGTACCGCCGGTCAGGCCGGGTCCGTATACGAATGCCGCATGCGGGACGGAGCGCAACCGCTCGATCAGGCCGCGCAGCTCGGCGGCCGGCTCGCCCGGCCGCACGTCCAGGCCGCGCTGGAATACGTGCAGGCTCGTGAGTGCGTCGAGGTCGCGTTCGCTCGGCCAGCTCATGCGCAGGTGGGCGCGCCGCGCGGTGGCGGTGTCTCGGTCGTCGACGACGATCATCGTTCGCTCGGTGCCGGAGCGCGTGGACGCGTCGCCGAACCCGAGCCGCTCGAGCAACCGCGGATGCGTCGTCTCGGGATCCTCGCGCCAGATCACGACGACCTGCGAGCGATCGCGAATCTCGCCGAGCGTCGCGGTCGAGGCGCCGCGGAGGGGCACCGCGGGGGCGCCCGGCCACTCGCCCGCGAGAGGCCCGGTGCTCACCAGCGCCCCGAGTCGGTCGGCCAGGGCGACCGCTGCCCGCGCGTCCTCCACGGTGGCGCCCTCGAACCCGTGCAGAAGCGGACGGCGAGCGCCGCGCAGCAGCTCGGCGGCCCGGGCGAGCGCCGATTCGACGTCCACCGCCTCTCCGTCGATCGTGGCCGGCGCTCCCTCCGGCCGGCGCATGCGCTCCGAGAACCACTGCGCACCGAGCGGGCATTCCGGCTGCAGCCGCACCGCGTCACGCGACGCCTCGACGATCACGTCGTCGCACAGCAGACCACAGCCCGCGCAGGTGACGGACCCGAGCTCAGCCACCGACGAGCACCGCGGTTGGAAGCTGGGCGAGCAGGCGCGACCCGCGCTCGACGAGCTCGGGCACGCCGGCACCCGTCGAGATCAGCGTGCACACGGGCGCGCCGCGCTTGATCGTCTCGCCGGCGCGCGGGATGTCGCGCGCCAGCCCCTCCGGCCACCAGCCGGGGTCGGGGGCGCGGAGATCGCGGTCTGCGAACAGCACGAGCTTCACCTTCGCACACCGCGTCGCGGGGAGTGTGCCGGCGCTCGGAAGACCGAGGCCCCGCGCACCGCGGACGTGTGCCTCGAAGCACCCCGGTCCGAACAGCTCGAGCGAGGCCGGCGGCCTGGGGTTGACCTCGAGCACCCAGGCGCGGCGCGCGTCCCAGACGGCGTCCACGCCGAAGGCTCCCCGCACGCCGAACCGCGCCGCGACCGCGTCGCAGACCGCGCGAAGCTGACCGTCGAGCTCGGCGAGCTCCGCGTCGGGCAGACGCGGAGGCGTCACATTCCCCAGCCACCCGAACCCGGGCCGGCGATGCAACTGCTCGGTGAGGCCGAGCACGGCGGCGCGGCGGCCGTCGGCGATCGCGACCGCCGAGCAAGATAGCCCGTCGACCCGGCGCTGGAGGATCTCCGTCGGCGCCAAACGACCGCCCGCCCACCGGCGCACGCCGCGCCCACCGCCGCTCTGGAGCGGTTTCCGAAGCCAAGCCCCTCGCCCGGTGGCGCCCGGAAGCTCGGCGACCGGCCGGGTCTCGGGAGCGCGCGCGCCGGCCGCCCGTGCCGCGGCACCAACGGCCCAGGGGTCGCGCACCGCCGACAGCAACGCGGGGGGCGTCCCCAGTAACTCGCGTCCTTCGGCGAGCCGACTCACCAGATCGGGGCGATTCTCGAACCCGGCGCCGTACACCACTGCATCCGCGTCGATGTCCGCGGCGAGCGCCGCCAACGCATCGCTGCTCGGCGCCGTCGCTCCGGGCGCGACCGCGCGCCGGTCGACGTCGCCGAAGCGGTCGAGCGCGGTCACCTGATAGCCGTCGGCCGCGGCGAGCTCCGCCAGCATGCGAGCGCTGACCGCGACCACGAGCACCCTCACGGCAACGTCACCCCGGTCAGCAGCGCGGCTAGCAGCGTGCCGGCCACCAGGTCGGCGGTCGTGCCGGGATTCAGCCGGTGGTCGGGCCCGCGCAGCGAGGCGTCGAGCTGCCCGAGCGTGCGGGTTCCGGCTCGGACCTCGCGCGCCGCCGCGGTCACGGCCCGCGCCACCGAGGCGCCAGCCTTGCGCTCGATCAACGTGTCCGGGTGGGACGCGAGCAGCCCCACGTGCAGTGACACGATCGCGTCGAGCGTCGGAGCGCCGCCGTCGAGCGCCTCCGCCAGCAACGGGAGGCCGGCGTCGAACACGATCTCGTAACCGGTGGCGTACTCCGAGGCGATGCTGTCGCGGTGCGCGGCCGCAGCCATCGCCTCGCGTAGGGAGACGCGTGCCGGGGCTCTGACGTCGTGCTCGGGCGCCTCGCCGAGGCCGCCGGGGCGAGCTTGGACGATCGCGGCGAAGACCGCGGCGGCATCGTCGACGTCGAGCTCCCCCAGTATTCGCTCCGTCGCCGACCGCAGCGATTCGTCCGCTCGCCGCGTCGCCTCGGCGCGGACCAGCGGCGCGAGCAGCAGCACGATCCCGAGGTTCGTGTTGGCGCCGGTGACGCGTGCGGTCGCATTCACCCCGTCTGCGATCAGCTCCCCCACACCTCGCCGGCGGGCTCGGCGCCGGGCGAACACAGGGCCGAGCGCGAGCGCCGAGCGCACCATGTCGGCGTAGGTCGTATCGGAAAAGTCGTGGGCCGGCGTGATGTTGCCCGGCTTGGCTGCTGACACCTCCAGCAGGCACGCTAGTTGGACGTGATGTGCAAGTAGGTCCCGGCTCAGTCTGGAGTGAGCTAGGGTTGCGTCCACTAACTTCACCATACGATAGGAGAGAGGAGACTCACTTCATGGCCATCACCCTGGCAACCGGCGAGGCTCTGGTAGGCGAAGGTAACGAGGTCGCCCACATCGACCTGCTGATCGGGTCAAAGAGCGGACCGGTCGGCGAAGCGTTCGCCCATGCGTTCGTCAACGAGTCGGAAGGTCACACCAACCTGCTCGCCGTGGTCACCCCAAACCTGCCGGCGAAGCCGGACACGGTGCTGAGCAACAAGGTGACGATCAAGGGCGCCAAGCAGGCCGTGCAGCTGTTCGGCCCCGCTCAGGCCGCGGTCTCTCGCGCCGTGGTGGACTCGGTCGCCGAGGGCGTCATCCCCAGGGACCAGGTCGACGACCTCTGCATCATCGTGGGCGTGTTCATCCACTGGGAGGCCGAGGACGACAAGAAGATCTACGACTGGAACTACGAGGCCGTGAAGGCGTCGATCGCCCGCGCCCTGGGCGGCGAGCCGAGCGTCGACAAGGTGCTCGCCGACACGCCCGCCGCGCGGCACCCGTTCGCCGGCGGGGCTGAGGGTTAGCGAGGGAGCAGTTGACCGCGCAGACCGGAGAGCTGCCGCTCGCCGGTCTGCGCACAGTCGTTACCGGAGCGAGCTCCGGGATCGGGAGGGCAATCGCGATCGCGTTCGCGGCCGCCGGCGCACGCGTCGGCATCGGCTTCTGGCACTCCTCGGAGCCCGCGCGAGCGCTGGCCGACGAGCTCGGTCCCGGCCATCCGCTGCTGCAGGCGGACCTCGGCACCCCGGACGGATGCACGTCGATCGTGCGAGCGGCGTTTGACGAACTCGAGCACGTCGACGTCTGGGTCAACAACGCCGGCGCGGACGTGCTCACCGGCGAGGCCGCCGGCTGGCCGCCCGAGCGCAAGCTCGATGCGCTCCTCGAGCTCGATCTGAAGGGCACGATCCGCTGCTCGCGGCTGGTCGCCGCGCGTATGCGGCCCGGCGGCTGCATCCTGAATATCGGGTGGGATCACGCCACGATCGACGGGATGAAGGGTGACAACCCTGAGCTGTTCGCCGCGGTGAAGGCGGGCATCCTCGGCTTCTCCAAGTCGTTCGCGCGCTCGGTGGCCCCCGACGTCCGCGTCAACGTGCTGTGCCCCGGCTGGATCGAGACGGCCTATGGCGCGGGCGCGGACCACGCCTTCTACGACGAGGTCGCCGCGGGCACGCCGCTGCGCCGCTGGGGCCGCCCCGAGGACGTTGCCGGTGCCGCCGTGTGGCTGGCGTCGCCGGCCGCCGCGTTCGTAACCGGCCAGGCGGTCAACGTCAACGGCGGCACAGTTGGCTGAGACACTGTTCGTCACCGGCCGCCTGGCCGAACCGGCGCTTCGCAACATCGCGTCCGAGCTTGAGATCGACCACCAGATCGCCGTGATGAACATCAGCGTCGCGGCGCTGATGACGACGCGCTGGATCGCCCGTCGGCTGGAGGTGCCGTCCGGTGTGGACAACATCGTGATTCCGGGGCTGTGCGACGGCGACGTGGACACCCTGCAGCAGGCGACCGGGCTGCCGGTACGCAAGGGCCCGGCGGACGTCCGGGCACTGCCGGAGTGGTACGGGCGGGAGGCAATCCGGGCGGAGCTCGGTCCGCGCGACGTCCGCGTGTTCGCCGAGATCAACGGGGTGCAATCGCTCTCGCTCGAGCAGGTGACCGACCGGGCCGAGGCCTACCGCGCGGAGGGGGCCGACGTGATCGATCTCGGCCTGTCGCTCGATCGCTCGTGGCTGGCCGAGGGGCCGCCGACGATCGCGGCGCTCCGCGAGCGCGGGCTGTCGGTCAGCATCGACACGCTCGACCCCGAGCACATCCGGATGGCGGACGCCGCCGGCGTCGACTACGTCCTGAGCCTCACCCCGGCGACGATCGACCTGGCGGGCGAGCTACGCGCGACGCCGGTGCTGATCACCGAGGACCCCGACGACCTCGACGGCCTGGGCCGCCTGGCCACTCGGATGGAGCAGCTCGAGCGCCCGTACCTGCTCGACTCGATTCTGGCCCCGATCAACTCCGGGTTCGCCGCGTCGCTGGCCCGCTACGTCGAGGTCCGTCGCCGCCATCCCGGGGCGGAGATGCTGATGGGGATCGGCAATCTGACCGAGCTCACCGAGGCCGACACGACTGGGGTCGCTGCGCTCTTGATCGGCTTCTGCCAGGAGATCGGCATCGGCGCTGTGCTCACCACCGAGGTGATCGGGTGGGCGCGCGGAGCGGTGCGAGAGACGGTGTTGGCTGCCCAGGTCATGCATCTCGCGCAGCGGCAGGCGCGACCGCCCAAGCACATCGACGGCGGCCTGGTCACGAGCAAGGACGAGTCGATGCGCGCGCCGACCGAGCAGGAGCTGCGAGCGATGCAGGCCCAGATCTCGGACGCCAACTGGCGCCTGTTCGCGGACGCGGAGTGGTTGTACGCGTTCAACGGCGAACGCTTCATCCGCGAAACGAACATGTACGCGGTGTTCGATCAGCTCGGCGTCGGTGACGCCTCGCACGCCTTCTATCTGGGCAAGGAGTTGATGAAGGCAACGATCGCGCGCGGCCTGCACAAGAGCTATCGCCAGGAAGGCCCGCTGGACTGGGGCATCCTGAGCTTTCCCGAACCCCGACGGGAGGACATCCGATGAAGAAGATCCTGATCCAGCTCGATACCGATCAGCACCCGAGCGCGTTCGACGCGATCGCTGCCTACGACGCCGACGTGGACGTCGTGGCCGGGTATGGCGACATCACCCCCGACAACCTCCGGGACGTCGTCCAGGGTGCGATTTTCCCGCGCGGTCCCGATGGCCTGGCGAACACCGCCTTCTGGGTCGGAGGGTCAAAGGTACGCGACGGAGAGGCGGTGTTCGACGCGGCGCGGAAGCTGTTCTTCAAGCCGTTCACCCCGTCGATCATGCTCGACTCGGACGGCTCGAACACGACCGCGGCCGCCGCCGTGGCCCGTGTGCGCGGCGCGGTGACGCTGAAGGGCAGCCGCGCAGCCGTGATCGGGGTCGGGCCGGTCGGATTGCGCACGGCAGAGCTGCTGCGGCGCGAGGGCGCCGAGGTGACGATGTTCACCTTCCCGCCCGACGCGATGAAGGGCGGCCATCGCCGCGCATCGGGCATCCCGGTCGCCCAGGAGGCGGGCTTCGAGGTCGTCGAGCCGGCGTCGAGCGACGAGCTCGACGCGGCGCTCGCCGGCCACGCGGTCGTGTTCGCCGCAGGCCCCGCGGGCACGCAGATCCTCCGGCGCAGCGGCTGGGCGCAGGAGGGCATGCGCGTGGTTGTCGACTACTCGGCGGCTGAGCCCGTGGGCGTCGAGGACGTCGACCGGGGCGACAGCCTCGATGAGGACGACGGCGTGCTGAAGCTCGGCGCGCTGGCGGTGGGCGGCCCCAAGATGAAGCTGCAAAAGGCCTGCATCCGCGCGCTGTTCGAGACCAAGGGAACCGTGCTCGACCTCGACGGCGTCTACGACGTTGCCCTCGAGGCGCTGTGAGAAGTTCGCTTCAGCTGATCGCCTGTCCCACGGCACCGTGCGTGGCCACGCTTTCGCAGTTCCAACCGTGTCGTACGCGAGTGCCGCGGGCCAGGCGTCTCAGCCTCGCTCACAGCAAAATCGAGGGCCGTCAGCTTGGACGGCTTACTTCGAGAACACGAACTTGCCCATCGGCCCGTCGAGCGGGCCATCGGCGTCCGGCCGCCACAGGATCGTGTCCTCGATCTTGCGCGCCAGGGTGAAGTCCTTGTCGGTGATTCCGCCCGCCGAGTGCGTGGCGAGCTTGACCCAGAGCTTGCCCCAGGTGACGTTCAGGTCGGCGTGATGGCCGGCGGCCTCGCACAGGTACCCAACGGCGTTGACCGCCATCAGCGTGGTCGGCCAGCCGTCGGTGTTGTACTTGCGCCGGATCCACTTGTCCTCGTAGTACCACTCGTCGAGGCCGTACTCGGAGAACTTGGCGGGGATCTCGTCCTCGCTGTAGGTGCGCGGCTTGTCCTTCGTTGAGCTCATGACCGAATGATATGCCCCGTGTCGCCGGCATCGACCCGGGAACGCTCTCGTTTGACCTGTGCGTGTTGCAGGACGGTGAGCCGGTCGTGGAGGAGGTGTTCGAGACCGGCACGCTGAGCAAGGACAGCACTCCACTGCTCGATGCGCTCGCGCGCCACGGACCGTACGACCTCATCTACGGTCCAAGCGGCTACGGCCTTCCACTCGCGGCCGCGGCGAGTGTCGGTGAGCGCGAGTTGTCCGAGATGGTCCTGGTCAGGCCCGACGAGGCTCGCGCCGACGCGGGCGTCGGTGGGATGCGATCACTGCTACGAGCCCTCGCGGGCAGCGGCTTGCCCGTCGTGTTCGGTCCCGGCGTGATCCATCTGCCCTCGGTTCCGCCGCACCGCAAGTACAACCGGATCGACCTCGGGACCGCGGACAAGGTCTGCGCGGCGGCGTGCGCAATCGTCGATCAGTGCACCCGCCGCGCGATCGCCGTTCACGAAACCGCAATGGTCCTCCTGGAGTTGGGAGGCGCCTTCACCGCGGCGCTGGCCGTTGATCGGGGACAGATCGTCGACGGGATGGGCGGGTCGTCGGGACCGCTGGGCGTGCGGGCCCCGGGCGCCCTCGACGGCGAGCTCGCCTACCTGCTCGGGCAGGCGCTGCGCAAGGACACCCTGTACAGCGGCGGCGCCCTGAATCCCGCCGGCGCCCTCGACATGACCGACCTGGAGGCGCTGTGGGCCTCACCTGCCCACGCCGAGGGCTGGACGGCCCTCCTCGAGGCCGCGGTCAAAGCGGTGCGCGCGCTCGTCGTCAGCGTGCCGGCCCCACGCGAGATCGCCGTCTCCGGGCGTCTCGCTCGGCTGCCCGAGTTGATCGCGACCCTCGCCTCGTCGCTCGGAGCCGTCGCCCCGGTGGTCGCGCTCGTTCCCGGTCGGGCGAGCGCCGCCGCGCGCGGTGGCGCACTGCTCGCGGATGGGCTGGCCGGCGGTCCGAACGCCGCCCTGGCGGAGGTCCTGAGGCTGAGGGAGTCGAGCGGCTCCGTGCTCGACTATCTGCGCGTTGCCGGCGCTGAGGAAATCTCGCTGGGCTGAAACTGTCCGTAGAGTGACCATTTCGCCCGCCTGCAGGTCACTTTGACTGGCTGGTACTTGACACTTGACTGCCCGGTCAGTGTGACTACCTGTCCGATCGGTCAGTCAGCAATCCTGCCCACTCGGGCAGAAGGTTTTGTGACTGACGGTCAGGTTGTGTAGTGGCCGCGCCCCTGTTAGGTTCTTTCGGCCCATTTTCCGGATGGAAGGAGAGAGTCGCGTGGCTGCCACTGCCGATAAGACTGTTATCGAGGGGTTGACAAAGCAGAATGGGACGACGATCGGGGCGGTGTTGGGTCGAGGCTCCGTGGGGATGGCCGAGGAGGGACCGGACGGCAAGATGCACGCCACCGTCCGCATCCCCCTGGACGAGCTGATTTTCGAGCCCAGGGTGCTGGTCATGCCGCACGGTGGCGACCTCGAGCTCGAGATCATCAACGACGACAACAACTCCCACTGCGCGGTCCTGCCGAACAACGGCGATGCCAAGTTCATCTGGCTGGTGAACTTCTCGAAGGGAACGGCCAGCCTCAACCTCGATGGCCCGGGCTATTACTGGTACGGCTCGCGGACCGGCAACGATGAGGGCGGCGGCCTCACCGGCACGATCGTCGTCGGGGGCGAGGTCCCAGACGAAGCCAAGCTCGACCGCCCACCCCAACCGCGCCCGTAGAAAGGAGCCGCTGATGGCAACTGAGACTGAGTATGTTGACGCAGGGGCAGCGGTCGACTTCCGGATTCTGAGCCCCGGCTTGGTCGGCAAGGCGCCCCCGGTGACCAAGGGCGTCAATTACGACCGGATCCTCAAGGCCCGCGACGCGGAGCCGCACAACTGGATCACCTACTACGGCGCGTACGATGGGCAGCGCCACAGCCCGCTCGATCAGATCAACCAGGGCAACGTGAAGGATCTCAAACCCGCCTGGGTGTTCCAGTGCGGCTCGGTGGGGATGCACTCGGGCGCGTCGACGTACTCGTTGGAGGCGTCCCCGCTGGTCGTCGACGGGATCATGTTCGTAACCGGCTTTGATGGCTGGCTCTGGGCGCTGGACGCCAAGACCGGTCAGGAGCTGTGGCGCTACCACCGCGCCTCTCCGTACGACGTGCGCCTGTGCTGCGGCAACGTCAACCGCGGGTGTGCCGTGGCCGACGGGAAGGTCTTCATGACGACCCTGAATGCCCACGTGATCGCGCTCGACGCGACGAACGGCGAGCTCGTCTGGGACCAGCCGTACGGCGACGTCCGGGCCGGTGAGAGCGCAACGGTCGCTCCGCTGATCGTCAAGGACATGGTCATCGTCGGAAGCTCCGGCGGCGAGTTCGGGGTGCGCGGTCATTCCGACGCGTTCAAGCTCGAGACCGGAGAGCGCGTCTGGCGCTGCTACATGATCCCGGCTCCCGGGGAGCCCGGATCCGAGACCTGGCCGTCCGATGGCGAGGCCTGGGCGCGGGGCGGCGCGAACTGCTGGACAACGCCGACGTTCGACCCGGAGCTCAACCTCCTGTACTTCAACACGGGCAACCCGTGCCCCGACTTCGACGGGGGAGTACGCGAGGGCGACAACCTGTACACCAATTGCGTCGTGGCGGTCGACCCCGACAACGGCCAGATCAAGGCGCACTACCAGTACACCCCGCATGACGTGTGGGACTACGACTCGACGATGGAGAACATCCTGTTCGAGATGGACGGGCGGAAGTGCTCCGGGCACTTCGACAAGAACGGGTACTTCTTCGTCCTGGACCGCACGGACTGCAGCCTGATCCGGGTCGTGCCGTTCGTCGATCGCATCACGTGGGGCGAGATCGACGCGAGCGGCAAGGTGACGGCGCGAGTGTTCCCCGACAAGGAGGGGGACCCGGTTCACTTCTGGCCCGGCCCGGCCGGCGCCAAGGAATGGACGCACGCTGCCTATAGCCCGAAGACGGGGCTCTTCTATGCGCCGGTGCAGGACGTCGGCGCGACGGCTACGCGGCGGCGCCGGGAGTTCAAGGAGAGCATCCCGTACTGGGGCGCGGGCGTAGCCGTGGACACGGAGGACGTGGCCGGGTACCTCTCCGCCATCGATCCAGCCACGGGTCAGGAGAAGTGGCGCTTCCGTCAGGAGCACCCGATGACCGCGTCCGTGCTGACCACGGCCGGCGGGCTCGTATTTGCCGGCGGCCCCGCGGGCAAGTACTGGGCGTTCAACGACAGCACCGGAGAGCTCCTGTGGGAGTTCCAGTGCGGAAGCGGACACCACTCGAGTCCCAGCACCTACACGGTCGACGGGCGGCAGTACATCGCGGTGCCGGTCGGATACGGCGCTTGGACCGAGGGGTTCTACCCCGGGGCGCTCGCCCAGGCGGGTGGATCCGCGATCTTCGCGTTCGCACTACCGGAGTAGCGCACAGCGACCGAAGCCGTAAGCGATCTGTCACGGCGCGCGCGTCGTGACAGATCGCAGGCGTCGCCACCGACCTTTCGAGGCAACAAGGTGATCGCGCTTCTGACTCTCGGGTTCACGCTGAGCCTGGACAACTTCCGCACCTCGATCGTGCTGGGGGGGCTAAAGCCGACCCTGCTTCGGTCGGTCAAGACTTCCTTCATCTTCGGCCTGTGGGATGGCATCGCACCGCTGGTCGGGATACTTATCGGCGGCTACCTGAGCAACAAGGTCGACTCCACCGCCGACATGATCGCGGCGATCGGCCTCGCTGGATACGGCCTGTTCATCGTCGCGCGGGCGTTGCTGTCAGACGAGCATGCGGATCCGGACCTGCGGTTCGCCACGCGCGGGCTGCCCCTGCCGTTGAGTGTCGACAACGTGGCCGCCGGTGCGAGCCTTGGTCTCGTCGGATACTCACCCTGGCTCGCGCCCGTCCTGTTCGGGATGATCACGTTTGTGATGTCGGTCGCAGGGCACCAGATCGGCCGCACAGCGGCCCACTTCATCCCTCGCATCCGCACCGACCTGTTGACCGGGATTGCGTTCGTCGCGATGGCAGTGTTTCTGGTGGTTGGCATCAACCTTCCGGGCGGCGACTGACGCCGGACTCTAGAGCGGGGGCGCGTTCAACTCGTGCTCGACGGGCTGGACAGCGTCGGCATCATCCACCTCGCCGCCCACTAGCCGATGCCGCGCCACAAAGGCGGACACCTGTGTGGTGGCGTCGTCGAGGGCGGAGGCCGGACGCGAATCGACATGCTTAGCACGACACTCGATGCGCACGCAGCGGACCTTGCCGACTCGCGCACGATAATCACGCGTAACGCGGCACGGCCGAGCCTGAGTTGCCCCGTTGCCGTGTTATGCACGTGATTCAGGGGCCTAAGCTCCGCAGGCGCCGGCAAGCGACTTTCTTCTGCTCGGAGGGATCAGGCCGACGCCGCGACGGCGGAAAGGGTCCGCGTGCCCTCGCCACCGAGTGCGACCGCCGCCCTGGCTGTGACCAGGTGATAAAGGATCAGCAACTGCACGAGCGCCAGCGATTCCGACCGGTGAAGCTCGGTGCCGATCGTGAACTCGCCGAGGCGCCGGGCGCGCAGGTGCGTGGCGAAGTGCATGCGCGCCCAGATCGTCTCCTCGATCGCCGCCGCATGATCCGGATCCATCCGCCCGGGAATCCGCAGCACCCGCTCCTCGCCCCGTTCGACGAGCGTCAAGCCATCCGGCTTGCCGTTGATGAACGGCGAGAGATCGGGGTGCGGCAGCCCGTCGCACAGTGTCAGCTCGGCCTCGAGGTGAGTCTGATCCGCGGTCGCTTCGCCCTCGGATGGCCTGAACGACACGAGCATGTCCGCGTAGCGCCGCTGGGGCCGGATGAATGCCTCCGAGTCGGCCTCGCGCCGGTCGAGCTCGGCGAGCACCTCGTCGGTCGTGTACCCGCGGCGAGAGCAATCCCGTTGGACCTTCCACCTGCGCCGCAGCTCTTCGGGAGGATTGAGGAACACGCGCACGTCATAGACGTCGCGCATCTCCGGAAGGTGATAGCCGAGCAGCCCCTCGATCACCGTGAACCGCTCGGGCGCGACGTACACGGGTGCCCCAAACGTGCCGTCCTTGTGCCGGTAGACGGGCTTGAGGATCGCATCGCCGCGCCGCAGATGCGCGAGGTGCTGGGCGATGATGTCGACGTAGTTGCAGTCGGGGTGCAACGGCGTGATCCCGAGCTCCGCGCGCTGCCGGCGGTCGTAACGGTGGTAGTCGTCGGTGCAGATGTGCGCAACGTGCTCCTCGCCGAGGACGCGCACGAGCCCGCGCGTGATCGTCGTCTTGCCCGCGGCGGAGTCGCCGACGACGCCGAGGATGACGGGCCGCGCCGTCCGCCGCTCGCTCGCCTGGGCCGTCACGCCGCCTGCCGCTCCGGCGCCGGCCGCTCGTCCTCGTCGAACACGCTGCTCTTGAGGATGTCCTGCGCTTCGATCTGCCTGAGCATCTCGACCGTCGGCTCGACCCCGGTCCGCACCGCTTCGTAGACCCGGTTCGCGTGCCGCAGACGCGCGCGCTCGATCCCGTTCCGGACGCTCCGTGCATGCGCAAACCGGGGGCGCGCCATGCGCCGGACGATGTACTCGCGGAACGCCTGCTCGGCGCCGTCCGAGAAGACGTAGTTCTCCGCGCCGAGCATCAATTTCCCGATCAGGAGCAGCTCCGCAGCCGTGTAGTCGGGGAAGTCGATGTGGTGAGCCACGCGCGAGGACATGCCCGGGTTCAACCGGAAGAACTCGTCCATCTGGTCCTTATAGCCCGCGAGGATCACCACCAGCCGGTCTCGTTCGTTCTCCATCACCTGCAGCAGTATCTCGATTGCCTCAACCCCATAGTCGCGTTCGTTCTCCGGGCGGTAGAGGTAGTACGCCTCGTCTATGAACAGCAGCCCGCCGAACGAGCGCTTGAGCACCTCCTTGGTCTTGGGCGCTGTGTGGCCCACGTACTGCCCGACGAGGTCGTCGCGAGTGACCGCCACGACGTGGTTGCGCTCGATGTAGCCGAGGCGATGCAGGATGTCGGCCATCCGCATCGCCACCGTCGTCTTGCCGGTCCCGGGGTTGCCGGTGAAGCACATGTGCAGGCTCGGCCTTCCCGCAGTCAGGCCGGCGTGCCGGCGCAGCTGGTCGATCACGAGCAACGCCGAGATCTCCCGGATCCGGGTCTTCACCGGCCGCAACGCGACCAGCTCGCGATCGAGCTCGTCGAGCACCGCCTCGATGTTCGCCTCGCGCACGAGCGTCGCGACATCCGGGCGCCAGTCCACCACGCTCATCCGGACCCGTTCCCGTTCAGGTAGCGGCTGCCGACCGGCTTGTCGGCCGCGTACGGGTACAGCCGGTACCTGATCACACGATCGTGGGCGTCCGTGCGGTCGAGGCGGAACCCCGGCTCGTGCTTGGGCCGGTTGACGACGAAGCTGAGCGCGGTCGTCTGCCGGCCGTAGGACGCGTCGTACGCGATCACCTTGATGTAGTGCTGAGGATGGGCCTCGCGGCACGCGCGCACCTCGCGCATGACCAGCACGACGTCCTCGACCGGCAAGTCGAACATCGGCAGCCCCCACATCTCCCAGTACGAGTTGCGGGGATGGGGGTCGTCGGTGAACTCGACCGAGATCGCCCACCCGTGCTCGAGCGCGTACCGGACCTGGTCGCAGATCTGGTCGTCGGTCAGATCGGGAAGGAACGAGAACGTGCCCTGCGTGATCCGCATCGTGTCTCCTCTCCTGCTCAGGCCAGCGTCGGCGTGAGGACGTAGTCCGGAGTGTCGGTGGACTGGAAGTCGAACGTCACGTCCTTCCAGACCTGCAGCGCCGCGTTCAGCTCCGGGCACCCCTTGGCCGCCTTCTCGAGGATGTCGGGACCCTCCTGGAAGTAGTCGCGGCCTTCGTTCCGCGCCTGGATCATCGCCTCGACCGCGACCCGGTTGGCGGTCGCGCCGGCGGCGACCCCCATCGGATGCCCGATCGTGCCGCCGCCGAATTGCAGGATCACGTCCTCGCCGAGGTAGCGCAGCAGCTGATGCATCTGCCCGGCGTGGATTCCGCCCGAGGCCACCGGCATCACGGCCGGGAGCGACGCCCAGTCCTGGTCGAAGAAGATGCCGTTCTGCAGGTTCTCCGGCACGTGGTCGAGGCGGAGCGTGTCGTAGTAGCCCTCGATCATCGACGGATCGCCCTCGAGCTTCCCGACGACCGTGCCGGCGTGGAGATGGTCGACCCCGAGCAGCCGGCACCACTTCGCGATCACGCGGAACGACACGCCGTGGGTCTTCTGGCGGGTGTACGTGCCGTGGCCGGCGCGGTGCAGGTGCAGGATCATGCCGTTCCGGCGCGCCCACTTCGACATCGACTGCATCGCCGTGTAGCCGACCGTCAGGTCCATCATGATGATCACGCTGCCGAGCTCCTTGGCGAACTCGGCGCGCTCGTACATGTCCTCCATGGTCGCGGCGGTCACGTTCATGTAGTGGCCCTTGACCTCGCCGGTCGCGGCGCCGGCGCGGCTCACGCCCTCGATCGCGTACAGGTACCGATCGCGCCAGCGCATGAACGGCTGCGAGTTGATGTTCTCGTCGTCCTTGGTGAAGTCGAGCCCGCCCCGGAGCGCCTCGAACACCACGCGTCCGTAGTTCTTGGCGGACAGCCCGAGCTTCGGCTTGACGGTCGCGCCCAGCAGCGGCCGCCCGAACTTATCCAGGTACTCGCGCTCCATGACGATGCCGTGCGGCGGCCCTTGGAAAGTCTTGACGTACTCGGTCGGGATCCGCAGATCCTCGAGTCGCAGCGCCTTGAGCGCTTTGAACCCGAACACGTTGCCGATGATCGAGCTCGTCATGTTGGCGATCGACCCTTCCTCGAACAGGTCGAGGTCATAGGCGATCTTCGCGATGTACTCGCCCTCGCGACCTGGCACCGGCGAGACGTCGTACGCCTTCGCCTGGTAGTGCTCGTGCGCCGTCAGCCGGTCCGTCCACACGACCGTCCAGGTGGCGGTCGACGATTCGCCGGCGACCGCGGCCGCCGCCTCCACCGGATCGACCCCCGGCTGCGGCGTGATCCGGAAGGCAGCGAGGATGTCGGTCGCCGACGGGACATAGTCGGGATTGAAATAGCCCATCTCGGCGTAGGGTGTGACCCCGGACGCCCAGCGGTCCTTCTTGTGGTCGACTGATGGTGCGGTGGTGAGCGACATCTTCCAGACGAGCCTTTCGGTCGAACTGGCGAGCAGCGTACGAGCGCCAACAGATAGATGTCAAACACTGATTTCGCGTATGGCCATAGATTTATGGTTATGAATGTTCCGAACCGAACGACGCACGACCTCGTGCCTCGGCGCGCACGAAGTCGGCGAAGGTCGTCGCCAGCTCGCGTACCGGACCGACCGCAGAACGCACGACGAACCAGAGGCGGGGCGCCGGGCCATCGGTGAGCGGGAGCTCCCGCAGCCACCCCGCTGCGAGCTCGGGCTCGACCGCCGCTCGCGACAACAGCGCGACGCCGAGTCCGGCCCGAGCCGCCTGCTTGATGGCGCCGTTGGAGCCGAGCGTGAGGGTGGTCGGGCTCAGGCCTCGCTCCACGAGGAACTGCTCGCCCAGCGCGCGAGTCCCCGACCCCGGCTCGCGCAGCAGCCAGGTCCGGTGCGCGAGCTCGCCGGCGCCAACCGGTCCAGCTGCCGGGAGCGGGTCATCGGCGCCGGTGATGCACACGATGTGGTTCTCGAGCAGCGGCTCGGCGACGAGCCGCTCGTCGGCCGGAGGCGTACCGGAGAACGCGACATCTGCGGCGTGGCTCAACACCCGCTCGAAGACGTACGCGCGATTGCCGACGTCGAGAGTCAGCTCGACGTCTGGATGCCGCAAGGCGAACACCTGCATCAGCGGCGGCACGAACGACTCGGCGGCGGTGGTGACGGCTGCGATGCACATCCTCCGTGCGGCTACCTCAGCTGCCTCTCGCGCCGCCTGCCGCCCCTCTTCCAGCAGTCCGACGACGTCCTCGGCATAGGCCCTGAACGCCTCCCCGGCCTTCGTCAGTTGGATGCCCCGTCCCGCCCGCTCGAACAGCTCGCACCCCAGCTCGCGGCCGAGCGCGGCGATCGCCGATGAAACGGACGGCTGCGTGACTACCAGCTCGTCGGCGGCCGCCGTGACCGACCCGCCCCGCACGACCGCCAAGAACGCGGTGAGCTGAGTCACGGTTATAGCCAAGAGGCTAAGCATATGGGGTATAGGAATGGCATTTTCGATGAGTTAGCCGCGCCGCCTGCTCGACGAGAACGAGACGCGAGAACGGTTGGACGCCCATCCGCTCGCGGCCGTCGTGCCCGTCGTGCGTGAGCTCCTCGGGGAGGTCGCCCAAGATGCCCGTCACCTCGCGGTGCTCGCCGACGCGGACGGCCTGCTGCTGTGGTCCGAGGGACACCCGAGCATGGCCGAGGCCGCCGCCAAGCCGCATTTCATGCCGGGTGCCTGTGCAGCGAACGGGGCATCGGAACGAACGGCATCGGCACCGGGCTTGCACTCGATCACGCGGTCCAGGTCTTCTCGGCCGAGCACTTCAACCGCCTGCTCCACGGCTGGGGCAGCTCGGCCGCGCCGATCCACGACCCGGAGACGAACGAGCTGCTCGGGGCGGTCGGCCTAACGGGGTCGTTCCGCCGCGCCCATCCGCACACGCTGGCGTTGGTTAGCGCTGCCGCGCGGCTGGCCGAGGCACATCTCGCCGAGCGTCTGGCCGTCCACGATCACGCGCTCGCGGCTCGCTACCTCGACCTGGTGGCGCGGTCCCGCCCACGGCGCAGCGCGCTCGTCAAGCGAAACGGGCGGGTGCTCGCCGCGACGCCGCCCGGCTGGCTCGGTGAGCGACTCGAGCTCCCGGCATCGACTGGCGAGGTGACTCTCGAAGGCGGCCCGCGGTTGGCCATCGAGCCGCTGGCGCCAGATGCCAGCATCGTTTGGGACGCCGGCGCCCAGGAAGGCCCGCCGCACCCGCGCCTCGACCTGCGCGCGCTCGGGCGCAACCACGTCGAGGTCGAGCTCCTCGGGCGCAGCGTCGAGCTCGGCAAGCGCCACGGCGAGCTGGTCGTGCTCCTCGCGCTCCACCCCCGCGGCATGAGCGGCGAGGAGCTTGCCCGCGCCCTGTACGGCGTGCACGGCAGCGAGGTCACGGTCCGGGCCGAGATCGCGCGGCTGCGCCGGAGGCTCGGACCGCTCGTCGCCTCGCAGCCGTACCGCCTGGTCGCGGACGTGCACGCCGATTTCCTCGAGGTCGAGTGGATGGCCCGCCGCGGCGCGCTGGCCGCGGCGAGAGACATCTATGTCGGTCCCCTGCTGCCGGACTCGGACGTGCCCGCGATCGCGGCGGCTCGGGCGCGGCTCGAGCGCGCCTGCCCACGCCGGCCGTGGCGCCATGATGGGCGGGCCCGCGCTGCAACCCCCCTGCAACCCTGGCTCCGCGCCTGAACGCTCGTCGCGCCCGGTGGCATGCTCGCCCCGGGATGCCCGCGACAAAGGAGGGGATGCACCAGATGGCAATTGATTTCACTCTCACCAACGAGCAGCGCGAGCTTCAATCCAACACGCGCGAGTTCGCCGAGAACGTGCTCGGACCAGTCGTCCGCGAGGCCGACGCCGAGCCCGATCCTCTGCGTGGGTTCCAGCGCACCAAGGAGGCGTACATAGCTGCCTACCGGGCGGGGATCGCCTTCTGCATGCTGCCACGCGAGTACGGCGGCGGCGGGGTGAGCAACGTCGAGCTGATCATCGCGGCCGAAGAGATATGCGCGATCGACCCCGGCTTTGCCTGCACCGTGCTGGTCAACGGCCTAGGTCTGCTTCCGGTCTGGTACTGGGGCAACGAGGAACAGAAGGACCGCTACCTACGGGCGGCGACGTCCGATCCGACCGGCGAGTACATCGTCGGCTACGCGGTCTCCGAGCCGGCCGGTTCGCCGGGCGGCACCGCGAACTTCGACACGCCGCTCCCCCACCCGGTCGGAATCGGCGTGACCGCCGTCCGCGACGGTGACGAATACGTGCTCAACGGGCGCAAGTATTGGCCGTGCAACGTCGGAGGCTGGGATGGCCAGGGCGCCAACACGAGCATCGTGGTCGTTCGCACCGATCCCGACGCCGGCGGCACCGAGGGGCTGTCGGCGATCATGGTGGACCGCGGTACTGCCGGCGTCTCCTACAAGCTCATCGACAAGATGGCGCACCGGCTGACGCCCAACGCGGAGATCGTGTTCGACAACGCGCGCGTGCCGGCGGCCAACCTCGTCGAAGGCACGGAGGGCAATGGCGACCTGCTGATCAACCGCAACTTCGCGTGGTCGGGCCCGGTTGCCGGCATCGCCGCCGTCGGCGTGGCGCGGGCCGCCTATGAGACCGCGCTGGACTGGGCGCACACGTACACGAGCGGAGGCCCGCGGCCGATCATCCACTACCAATACCCGGGCTACGTCCTCGGCGACGTGGCTGCCAAGATCGAGATGGCACGGTACTTCTGCTGGAAGACCGCGCACTACCTGGACCAGCACGACTACCACGGCGAGCTGATCGGCGCGATGTGCAAGATCCAGTGCACCGAGATGATGCTCGACTGCGTCTACAAGTGCATGCAGGTAGTCGGCGTCAACAGCCTGGACCGCCAGCACATGTTCGAGAAGTACCTCCGCGAAGCCGCCCTGTTCCCTCTCTATGACGCGGGCAACTTCGGGATGCAGCGTCGCCGGGTGCACGGGGTGATGGCCGACCCGTCGTTCAACCCGCGCGCGCTGATGGACGACGAGCCGATCGAATTCACCAAGGCCATGGAGACGATCGACACAGTCCCGGGACCGAACGGGCGGACGCCGCAGGTGGCAGCCGTCGCGTAGCGCTTGTGGCCGGCGGCGATCGGGTTGGTCCGGTCGCCGCCGATCGTCCTCTCGACGCTCCCGCGCGGTGCGCGATCACGCCAGTGCGCGGCGAAGCGCCGCCGGCGTGTGTCTTGTTTCACGCCGGAGGCTGCGGGTCAGGTGGCTCTGGTCGCTGAACCCGAGCTCCACCGCGAGCCGCGCGAGGTCGCGCTCGCCGTCGGCGATCCGTTCGAGCGCGGCGCGCACGCGCAGACGGACGCGGTGCCGCGAGACGGTGTGCCCGGCGCCCTGACGAAAGATCCTGCTGAGGTGGTAGGGGGAGACGGCGAGCTCCCCGGCCAGTTCGAGCAGGGACAGGTCGGGGTCGTCCGCGAGCAGCTCCCGGGCGCCCTGGACGATCGCCTTACGAGCGGTGGTGGTCGACGGGCGGCCCGATGCGGTCGGCCCGGGATAGTGCTGCTCGAGCGCGCCGGCCACGAGCAGCAGCGATCGTTACAGCAGCGTGTGTTGGTCGGCTCCACGTCTGGCCTCCGACAGCAGCAGCCGGTGCTCGAGGTCCAATCCGGGGGTGCTGGCGATCGGGACACGCGGCAGCGTGTGCTCCCCTCCCCGCAGCGCTTCGACCAGCTTGTCGCTCAGGAAGAACGCCGTGCAATCGTCGCAGTGGTCGTGCGGGTGGTCGTACAGCTGCTCCTCGGCGGGTGACATGCAGTAGGCAAGCGTCGGGTCGAGCATGGTCTCGGCCCCGCCCGCGCTGCGGACGAAGCAGCCGAGACGGACGAACACGATCGCATGGTTGTCGACGTGCTCGCCGACCTCGCAAGGCCTCGCCGGTGACGGCAAGCGACGTCGGCGAGCTCGAGGCCGTCGCGGTGCAGGCTCGAGCGTTCGATCACCCATCGATTGTTGCAACCGAGCATGAAAGTCCAAGACTAGGCGCGCGGCCGGTGTGATCCTGCTCGTCATGCAAGGGCTACTGGTGCTGCTGATAGGACAGGAGATAGCGGTGATGGAAGGCTAGATCATGGCGGTCGCCGAGAAGACTCTGAGGATCGATCTACACGCCTCCGGAGGGGAGCTTCAGCTGATCGTGTCGATGTATGAGCTGGAGTTCGACAGCCTGGTGGTGAATGGCGAGCGGCTGGGAGAGACGGTGGGGCATCGGAGTGCGTTTATATGGGGGCTGGCGGCGTAAACGGTGGCTTCGCTGATCGGCGGTATCGCTCCGAATCCGCAGGTGCTGGTCGTGGCGCGCGTCCTGCAGGGCGCGGCGGCGGCGCTGATGACGCCGCAGCCCTCTCGATCATCCAGCTGCAATACGCGGGCGAGCGGCGGGCACGGGCGATCGGCGCGTACTCGATGATCCTCGATGTGCGACGGGCATGCTCGCCGTGCTGCTGATCATGGCCTGCTACTCGTTTCCTGATCAGTGACGCTCTATCTCCAGGGCGCGCCTCGCCGCTGCACGCCGCGACCTTCCGATCTACGCCAGCGTATTCGCGACCGCGAGCCTCACCTGGACGCGGGCGCCCAAGAGGGCGATGCGGGGTGTGGGGGGGGGGGGGGAGGGGGTGGCTGACCGCGCCGCTGCTGTTCACCGGAGGGGTCGGCCACGCGTGGGGCTTCTCGCCGCTCGCGACCCGGCTGACCGCCGCCGTCGACCCGTCCGCCGCTGCCGACATGAGCGGCTTCATCCTGACCGCCAGCCTGATCGGCCAGGGAATGGGAGTCGCCACGTTCACCGGCATATACCTCAGCCAGTCCGGCCAGCAGCCGCAGTCCGCGCTGGCGATCACGACCGGGGTGATCGCGGCCGTTTCGATCATCACCGCCGCCTGCGGCAAGGTCGCCGTAGCGCGCCGGCGCGCAGTGCCCGTCAGCGCGTCCGCGTGATCGGCGGGAGCTCGTACCCGCCGTCGAAGACGGCGTCGTTCGGCTCGTACATCCGCAGGATCGGCCTGAACGCGCCCGCGGGAGTCGGCAGCCAGTTGGCGCGCCGCTCCGGCTCCGAGGGCTCGTCGGGCTGCATCACGATCGTCAGCGATCCGTCCTCCTGCCTGTGCAGCCCCGGGGTGCGGTCCCCGATCGAGTACCGGTCGATCGGGTTGGCGACGAGGAAGAAATCGGGCGTGTCGTACATCGTCACCGACCAGAACGCGCGGCACGGCGGCGGGGTCGTGAAGCGCAGCTCGTAGCTGCGGGCGCCGTCGAGGTCGTTGTCGTCGGCGTCGACGTAGACCATCGCGTACGCGGCCTCGTACCCGTGGTTGCCCCACAGACCGCCCCGCGCCGCCAGCGTGCGCATGAGGTACCGATCGGGTCCGTCGACCAGCTTCCACGTGTCGTCGTCGAGCGCGCCAACCTCGAAGAAGTCGAGGTTGTAGTCGAACGCGTGATAGGTCACGTTCCAGCCGTTCTGCTTCGGGGCGTCACCGTGCCTGAGCGCCTGCTCCATTCGCTCTCGACCCGCCGCGATGCCGGCCCTCAGGGTGGTTGCGAGCTCGGAATCGCCGTCCCTGAACGGGGAGTCGGCGGCGAGCAAGCCGAGCGGCTCGAACCGCTGCTGATAGTCCCGGTCGCGCACAGCAGGCGGGAACGCCCGCAACCACACGCGCATCTGCTCGAAGAACAGCAGGTCGTCGGCCACGGCGGGATCGGGCTCGGGCAGACCTCGGCCGTCCGAGGTCGGCGTGAGCTTCAGCGCACCTTGGAGCTCTCTGACCGCCGGCATGTCCTCCTCGCCGTCCACCGCCCACCGTCCGACGATCGTCGCGACCGCCGTCGGGAACCGGATCACGGTCACGTTTGCCGGCGGCTCCTCGTGCCAGTCGGGGGCGACGAGCAGGAAGCTGCCTGCCTCGGTCCCGGTCGCCCGGTGCCCCACGTAGGCGAAGTTGTCCGTCCAGGCGTCGACGAACTGCATCACGTAGTAGCGACCGTGCGAGTCGGGAACATCGAATCTCACCGGGCCGCCGCTCACATCCACGTTGGCGAGCGAATAAACCGTGTCGTTGTTGATCGACACGAACCGCTCCTCGGGACCGGCGAGCCGGGTCGCGTGACCGAACGCGTTGAACGGCGACGCGGGCACGCTGCCGATTCCCTGGGTGGTGAACCGCTCTACCTGCTGGAGGTCGAACACCAGCGGGAAGCCGTAGATGAATGCGTCGGCGGCCAGGTCGCTCACGCGAGGCACGCTAACCTCGCCTCGTCGGGCGAACTTCACCCGGATCGGGTGATCCCGCCCGCCGCGGCACCGGGCTCAGCCGCGCAGGATCGAGTCGACGACGGCTATCGAATTCCGGAGACCGTCTTCTCCGGCGAGGCGATCCTGGACGGTCACGGCCGCCTCGCGGTATGCGCGGTCGCCTAGCAGCGCGGCGAGCTCACGCGCGAGCCGTTCGGTGCTCGCGCGGGCCCACGGGAGCGTCCGGGCCACGCCGAGGCGCTGCATGCGGATCGCGGTCTGTGGCTGGTCGAAGGCGCGAGGGACCAAGAGCTGCGGTAGCCCGGCGCCGAGTAGCTCGACGGCTGTCCCGACCCCACCGTGGTGGATCGCGGCCAGGGATCGCGAGGCAATGCTGGAGAGCGGGGCGAACGCGGTGCTGAACACCCACGGATCGTGCGGCAGCTCGACGGGGCTCGGGGTCGGGCCGGTCAGCACCAACGCGCGGCGGCCGAGGCCGGTCACCGCCTCGACAGCGTGACGGTAGAAGTGCTGGGGGTCGAGCGACGAGCTGGCCCCGAGCGTCACCAGCACCGGCGGGTCACCGGTGCAGATGAACTCCTCGAGGCCGTGTGGGTCGGGGAACGAGCTCACACGATCCCACGTGACGAAACCCGTGAGCCTGACGTTCGACGGCCAGTCCGCGGGCCGGTCGATGACAGCCGGGGATGCCATCACGAGATAGGGGCGGCCGGACTCGACCGGCGCGAAGAAGCAATCCGACACGGCTGACAACCCGAGTCGCCGGCGGCTACGGTTGACCGGACCGTCGAACAGCCGCGACATGTTGAACCGGGCGACCGACCACGCCGCGCGGTGCGAGGCCCGCCCGATCGAGCCCGAGCCAAGCTCGACGCGCGTCGGCGCCGGAGCGGCATAAGCGGTCGGAATGAGACCGGGAAACACGCTGATCGTGGCCCATTGAACTCCCTCCCGCTCTGCCGCGACCGGGGCGGCGACGAGCGCGGGGTGAGCCAGGATCAGGTCCGCCCCGCGGATCGCGGCCGCGAGGTCATCGACGTAGCGATCGAGCACGGGGAAGATGAAGTGCCGGAACAGATGCGCGAACCCGGCGAAACCTCCCAACCGGCCGCTCAGGATCTTCGGATCGCTCGCGTAGTCGGAGAAACCCAACGGCGGCCCGATGCCCGAGAAGCTGAGCCCCTCTCCCATCACGAGCTCCTCATACGCCGGCGACGCCGCGACGTGCACGTCGTGGCCCGTCTCGGTCAGCCCCTTTGCCAGCCCGATCACGGGGAAGATGTCTCCCCACGAGCCCATCGTCGCCAGTACCACCGTCGCCGATGTCATCGCCACGCGTCACGCGGGAGCTCGACGTAGCTCGCCTGCCCACGGCCGAAGGACCAGTCCTCGCGTCCGTTCTCGACCATCGCCACCGTGAGGTTCTCGGTTCGCACCCTGATGCGCTCGGCCAACAGCCCGGCGAGGCGCCGGTAGAACGCCTGCTTGGCATCGGTTGTCCTGCCGGCGGCGAGCGTGATCCGGATCAACACGAATTGCTCGTCACGGTCGATGTCGAGATAGTTCGGGTCGAAGCGCAGGTGCCTCGGATGGCGTTCGGTGATGATCTGAAACCGGTCACGTTGTGGCACGTCGAGCGTCGCGACCATCGCCTCGTGGACGGCATCCGAGATCGCATCAAGCTCTGCTTCGGAGCGGCCTTCGAGTAGGTCGATCTCTACCAACGGCATGTGAGCCCTCCCTTGACTGCTATTACGTGGATCAGAGCCGACCGGACATGATCGCCGGATTCACTAGGCTGGTGAAAATGGAGCTCGCTGCCTACGAAGATGCCGATTTCGCTCTGACCGAAACGCTCGAGACCGATTCGGTCGTGATGCGCGAGCTCGGTGGTCCGACCGATCCCTCTCGCCTTCCCGAGGTCCACCGGCGACGGCTGGGGGACCCGTGGTGGTGCAATCACTGGATGCTGCCTACGCCACCTGATCAGCCGGCGTAGGCCGGGCGGCCGGCTGCGCCCGCCGCCGCTCGCGCGCGCAGCTCCGGCGGCACCTCCTCGGTCCAGCTGAGCTGCGCCGCGCGGGCGCTGATCGTCCCGGGCCTGGATCACGGCACCGCCCTGCTCATCGACAGCAACGGTCCCCGCGTGCGATCCGCAAATCCTGACGTTCGCGGCGATCTCGTAGCTGAACGTCACTCGTACGGGGCGTACCGGTGGTGCAGCATCAGGTCGTTGCCGTCGGGATCGGTGAAGAACGCCATATGGCACACGCCGGTGTCGAACGTGTCGCCGGCGAAGCTCACGCCCCTGGCCTCGAGCTGCGCCCGGGCGTCAGCGACGTCGTCGACATGAAGCGCGAGATGCCCGTTCTTCTGGGGAGCGAACGGCATACCCAGCCGTTCCGGCTCCCAGATGCCAAGGCACGTCTCACCCGCCCAGAACTCGAACTGCCCGTGTTCGTCCGGACGTAATCCCAGGGTCTCCCCGTAGAACCGTCGCGAGCGCTCGCCATCCTGTGAGGGGACGGCGACGAAGTCGAGCTTGGTGATCATGGTGACCTCCCGGTCGGAGCGTTGTCCGGGACTGTCGCATCGATCGAGGTCAACGACGGTCCTGCGAGTCGGGCGGAACCCGGAGCCGGCGGCGCGTGCTGTTATCCGCCGGCGCGCTGACGGGCGCGGTAATGGGCTGCTTTCACGCGGTTCTGGCAGGCGGTGCTGCAGAAGCGCCGCGATCCGTTGCGCGAAAGGTCAACGAATACGCGCTCGCACTCCGGACCCGCGCACACCCCGAGCCTGTCCTATTACGCGAGTGACGCGAAGGGAAGATCGCATGAGCGCAACCACCACGTGGCTCGAACGCTGGGACGCCCAGCAGGAGACGTACATGCCGGATCGCGAGGAGCGATTCGAGGTCCTGGTCGATCTGCTCGAGATGACGGCGGGCCCACGGCCGCGAGTCCTCGACCTCGCCTGTGGACCGGCGTCCCTGTCGGACCGCGTGCTCGCGCGGTTGCCCGAAGCCACGGTCGTCGGCGTGGACGCCGACCCGGTGCTGCTGACCCTCGCCCGCGAAGCAGCGTCCCCGGGCCTGCAGCTCGTCGACGCCGACCTCCGCCGTCCGGACTGGCCGCAGCGGATCCCCTCCGACCCCTATGACGCCGTCCTCTCGACGACCGCCCTCCATTGGCTGAAGCCCTCGGCGCTACGGGCGGTGTACGCGGCGTGCGCGCGGCTGTTGCGCCCCGGCGGGCTGTTCGCCAACGGCGATCACCTCCGCGTTCTCGCGTCCCCCCGGCTGGACGCGCTCGCGCGCGAGCTCGACAGGCGCCGGAGCGCGCGCCATCACGGCGAAGGCGAGGACTGGCGTGGCTGGTGGGACGCCGTGCGTGCAGATCCGGACCTGAGCGACGCGATGTCCGAGCGCGAGCGGCGGCAGTTCGACCACCCGGAGGAGACCGAGACCAGTCTCGCCATCCACGAGCAGGCGCTCCGGCAGGCCGGCTTCAGCGAAGTCGGGGTGCTCTGGCGAAAGGGCACCGATGCGGCTCGCGGCGCTGCACTGACCCTTCGCGACTCGGCCGACTGGCCGGCACCTCGGGAGGGAGGTGGCGCCGGGTCGCCTCTGATCGACATGCACGACGCGTCAGCGGAGCCGTTCCTGCCGGACCGCGTCGCGGCATGCGTGCCCCACATGCTTGACGCGGCAAGGTCCGTGCCAGACGCGTCCGTTGGCGTGATCCGCAGGTCAGCGCCGGCGCTGCACCGGAACGATGCGCCCGGGCGCCTCCTGTTCACGCCACCCGGTGGAGCCAATTGCCGAGGCTAGGGGTCCAACTGGTAGACGGTTGCGCAACCGAAGCGGTGCACGGACTGGATGATCGGCGCGAGCTCGCGTGCCAGGTCCGCGTGCGTGGTGCAGTCGGCGAGCAGGAACCGGGCGCCGGTGGCGGCCACGAACCTCTCCGCCTGCGGCGGCGCCAGGCGGCCGGCGAGTAGGCGGGCAACCTCGGCCTCGCGCCAACGGGGACCGGGCTCCGACCAGAACACGTCTCCGATGTACGTGCTGCGTCCCGTTTCCGCCGGGATGTAGCGGCCCAGCGGAAAGCCGGCTAGCACACCGCCCGGCAGCGGGTCACGATCGAGGTGGTGGACCGCCTGCCAGTCGCCGCGGGTGATCGGGGTGGTGCTGGGGCGCACGAATCGCCACTTGTCGATGATCTCGCTCACGGCCTGGGGCACGGTGAGTGCGAGCACGGCGAGCACCACAAGGGTCGGTCGCGGCGTGAGCCGAGGCCGGCGAACGCTGCCCACGCCCTGTGCGGCGAGGATCGCCAGCGGGACGCTGATGCCGAGGAAGGCGTGCATCGGCTCGTTTCCGATCCCGTGCTCGCCGGCGATGTAGACAGCGAACGCGGCCGGCGGCCAGATTCGTACGGCAGCGGCGGTGAACGACCACGGCCGGATCCGGTAAGCGAGCAAAGCGGGCGCCAGCAGCGGCGCGAGCATCACCAACACCTGCCAGACGGGGACCCCTCCTTTGAGCGACTCTCCGGCCAGCCGCCACGCCGCGTCGGCACGACCGAGCACCGCGTAGTAGGCGAGCGGCAGCGACATCGCGACCAGCGCGAGGGCCGGCCGCGCGAGGCTGCGTCGTCGCGGGCAGCCCGGCGACCCCGGGGGTTGGTTCAACACCGTGATCTCCGCGCCCACGATGGTCAGAGCCAGGACCGCCCCCTGCCACGGGTGCAGCCAGCTCGCGAGCCCGGCGAGCACCGCCGCCGGCCACACGGGGGCGGCACCCCGAACGGCACGGTCGTACAGGAGGAGCGAGGCGACCATCGTCGCCAGCGACAGCACCCCGAACACGTATCCCCACGTCCACCACGGCAGCCACAGGTCCTGGAAGGTGCCGATCGAGCCGCCGAACAACGCGAGCACCAACGCCGCCCGCCGGGCGCGGCGTGCGCGCAGCTGGCTGTGCACGAGCGAGCGGACGGCGAGGAACGTGCCGCCGACAGCGACCGGCTGCCACAGCAGCAGCGCCAGCCACGGCGCTACACCGATCGCCACGAGCCCTCCGGAAACCGCTATCGCGGGCTGCAGGTAGTCGTGAGGTGTGGCACTCGACACGAACAGATCCGAGACCAACACGTGCCGCGACGCGTCGCGGATCCACGCCAGATACTGGGTTACGTCCTGGACGTACACCCCGTTCACCCCGGTCCAGATACGCCCCTGTGTCACCGTCCACCACAGGCCGAGCAGCAGTACCCACGCCGACATCACGGCGAACGCCGCCAGCACAACCAGCTCGGCCGGATCAAACCTGAAACGGCTGCGCCGTTTGCCGATGACGTCTCGGACCGCGGACGGGCCGACGACGTCCCGTGACCAAACTACTGCGAGTGGAGCGCCGCTTCGTGACATGCCGCCGGAGCCGGCCTCCGAATGGAGGACCGGTCATCCGGCGGTTTACCCACTGACACCTAACACCGTAATAACGGCGTTACGTGTTTGTTATCAAGCGCGAAGTGGGTCGGCTCACTCTGCGCGAGTCGCTCGGTTGTAAGTGAGCCCGACCGGTCAGAGCCTGACCCACCTCGAGACGCGGCGCGTCAGGCGGCTGCGGTGTGCGGCACCGGAACGCCGGTCTCCCATGGCAAGACCTTGCCGAACTGGACGAGCTCGCCGTAGAACGCCGGATCGAAGGTCTGGCCGAGCGCGAGCTGGACGGGCCAGGCCGCGGCCTGGGCTGGGGTCTGGGCGGCGCTCATGTCCTCAAACCAGGGGCGGGAGGCGTCGGTGTCGATCAACCCCGGGCACAGCGCCATGAGCAACTTGTTCTCGGCAAGGTCGGCGGCGCGCCGCTCGCGGGCGAGCGCGCGGACAGCCGCGACCTGCGCCACTTTCGACGGGATGTTCAGCCACGCTCCGTAGCCTTCGTCCTCTGCGCGGCCGTCGTGGACCGCTTGGCGCCAGTCCGCAACGAGGTCGTCGACGGCGTCGAGGTCCGCGTTGGCGACCTGCGCGAACCGGCCCGCAACTCGGCCGTCGAGCTTGTCGAGGGTGCCCAATGCGCTGGCGATGATGATCAACCTGCCGCCGGGGCGCAGGCGAGGCGCGAACGCGCGGAGCAGTCGGGTCGTCGCGAGGTTGCTGGTCTCCGCGACGGCATCGACCTCGTCAGCGGGATCCGCCTGCGGACTCATGCGCGAGGTGGCGTTGGAGAAGACGATGTCCGCATCGCCGAGTTCGGCGGCAAGCGCGGCGATCGCGTCGCCATCGCGGACGTTGAGCACGCGACCCTCGACACGGGCGATCGCCGGTCCGCCGGCGACGGCAGCCGCGGCGGCCGCGACACGGTCGGGATCTCGACCTGTGAGCAGAACGCGGTCCTGTGGCGCCATGCCCGCGGCGAGCCCTTCGGCCAGCGCGCGCCCGAGCCCCTGGTTGGCCCCTGTGATCAGTGCGATTCGTGAATCAGTCATGGTCCCAAGGTAGCGTCGGCCGGCCATGCTGTAAACGAGAACCTGGCACATCTACTATGCGCTATGCGCATGTCCATAGATTTCTCGCCCACCGGACTCCGGGTCCTGCGCGAGGTCGCGCAGACCGGCTCCTTTTCGGCGGCAGCAGCTTCGCTGGGGTACACGCAGTCCGCTGTTTCCCGACAGGTCGCAGCGCTCGAAGCGGCCGCCGGACGCCGGCTGTTCGAACGTGGACGGCATGGCGTCACGCTGACTCCGGCGGGAGCGCGGCTTCTGACGAGCGCGGTCCGCGTCCTCGACGAACTCGACTCCGCCCGTCGTGAACTCGCCGGCGAGCAGACCGATGGCCGACCGGTGCGACTCGGCGCGTTCGCGACCGCCGCCGCGGGGCTCGTACCGAAGGCGCTGGCGGCGCTGCCTCAGCAGCTCACCGTCAGCCTCCGCGAGGCAACCACACCCGCACTGACGCGTGCGTTGCGAGCGGGCACGCTCGATCTCGCCATCCTCGCCCGCACGGCGCCCTTCCGCCCACTCGACGCCGACTCGCCGGCGTTCGAACTGACGACACTCTCAGAGCGCGAGCTGGCCGTCGGCGTCCCGGCGAACCACCCGCTCGCCCGCGCAAAAGCCGTCGAAGTCCGGGAGCTCGAGGGACAAGTCTGGGTCGCAAGCCGATCCGATACCGGTGACACGCTGCTCGGAGTCTGGCCAGGGCTGGCCGAGCGCCCGGAAGTCCGCTATGTCGTGCGCGACTGGCTCGCGAAGCTCAGGATCGTCGCCGCCGGCCTCGCGATCACGACTATCGCCCCGATCATGCTCGACGCACTTCCCGAAGGCATCCGAGTTGTCGCTGTACGGGGTGAGCCGCAAGAGACACGACGCGTCGTGTTGGCACGCCGACCCGGACCGCTCGACGGCCCCACGGCCCGAGTGATCGACGCGCTCATCATCGCAGCGCGGGAGCCGCCGAGCGATCAACCTCGCCCTTAGGCGGCCGTCGCTTTCTCCAGCAGCGCGCTGATCCTTGCCTCGACGTCGGGGGTCCACTCCGTGAGCGCGAAGGCGACCGGCCACATGGCTCCATCGTCGAGGTTCGCCGCGGCGTTGAAGCCGAACGTCGCGTACCTCTCCTTGAACTTCTGCGCGTCGCGGAAGTAGCACACGACTTTGCCGTCCTTGGCGTACGCGGGCATCCCGTACCAGGTTCTCGGCGAGAGGCCCGGCACGCTGGCTTTGACGATGGCGTGGAGCCGCTCGGCCATAGCGCGATCAGCGTCTTGCATCGCGGCGATCTTTTCGAGCACGTCGCTTTCCCCGTCCGCGTCGCCCGCGCGCAGGCCGCGGCGAGCGGCCGCCTTCACCTCTTTGGCGCGCTCCCGCATCGCGGCTTTTTCCTCGTCCGTGAATCCATTGGACGCCTTGCGGGTCGTGCTCTTTGCGGACTGTCGCGTGCCCTTCTTCGCAGCTTGCTTCTCAGCCATTGCCAACTTCCTCCTTGGCCGTCGTCAGGTCGGAAACGGAATGCGGCACGGTCTCGATTCCCTCAGCGGAAGAGCCGGTCATGGTCACTCCCGACGTCGGGGCCACCATCACGGCGATGGGGCGACGCGCCAGGGATGCGTCCGGGTCGGGGGGCGGAAGGAAGGTTCCGTGAATCATGATGCACATGGTGGTCACGTTAGTGCCGCCTGGTGACGGGCGCTTCTCGAAAACTGATCACTTTGGGCCGGCCCGTCACGCGGCAGCCAGCGCAGCCGCAGCCGCAGCCACATCGTCGGCTGCGTGCTCGGGCCTAGCCCTCAGGTTGGTAGCGGAGACCGTCGAGGGCGATGCGAAGGATGTGCGCGACCTGGCTCGGATCGCTGGCCGGGATCTTGGCGATTCCCATGACCATCTGCATCACCTCCGGGAACTCGACGTCCCGGCGGACGACCCCGGCTTCCTGGGCGTGCCTCAGCAGCGGATCGCCGGCGTCGTACAGCGACGTCCGGCACACCTGGAACAGCGTGGCGTCGCGGTCGAAGTAGTTGAGCAACTCTTGGGCGAGCGCCTGCTTGGTCGCGAGATAGCCGAGCAGTCGCTCGAACCAGGTATTGAGCGCCTCCCATGGATCGCTGCCGTCGAGCTCGGCGGCGGAGCGGCAAACCTCCTCGACCTCGTTGACGTAGAGAGCCTCTAGCAACGCCTGCCGGTTGGGGAAGTGGCGATAGAGGGTGCCGATGCCGACGCCGGCGCGGCGCGCGATCTCCTCGAGCGCGGTCGACTCCCCTCCCTCGGCAAACGCCTCCCGAGCAGCCGCCAGCACCCTCTCGTAGTTACGCCGAGCGTCCGCGCGCTTGGGACGAGCGATCAGGGTCTCTGGGCTGACTTGAGTCGTGCTCACACGAATTCCCTTGACAAACGGAGGGTGCCTCCATATAGTTTCCGGAGGGCTCCTCCACTTATTTCGGAGGTGGCCTCCATTTTAGCGCCTCACTGAATCACCGACAAGTTGGGATCTGCATGAACCTAATCTCCCCGCAAAGCTCTGCATCCGACCGCCGTCGTTGGACGGCGCTCATGATCGTGTGCCTGGCGCAGCTGATGATCGTGCTCGACGTCACGATCGTGAACGTCGCGCTGCCCTCGATTCAACGCGACCTCCATTTCAGCCAGTCGAACCTGACGTGGGTCGTCAATGCGTTCCTCGTCACGTTCGGGAGCCTGCTGCTGCTTGCGGGGCGGCTCGGCGATCTCGCCGGCCGCAAGCGCGTGTTCCTCGCCGGCCTCGTTACGTTCACCGCCGCCTCGCTCCTGTGCGGGATCGCGCCAACCCAGGGCGTGTTGATCGCCGCCCGCTTCGTGCAGGGCATCGGTGCCGCCGCCCAGGCCTCGGTGATCCTCGCGATCATCATCACCGAGTTCCCGATACCGAGCGAGCGCGCACGCGCGATGAGCGCGTACGTCTTCGTATCGGTCGCCGGCGGCTCCATCGGACTTCTCGCCGGCGGCATCCTCACCCAGGCGCTGAGCTGGCACTGGGTCTTCTTCGTCAACCTCCCAATCGGCCTGGCCACTTTCGTCCTCGGTCAGAGATTTATCCGGACCGACAGCGGGCTCGGGCTCGAGCACGGAGTCGACTGGATCGGCTCCATCCTCGTCACCGCGTCGCTGATGGGCTTCATCTATGCGATCGTCCAGGCCACCGCCCACGGCTGGATCTCGGCTCAGGTCCTCGGGGTCGGCGCCGTCGCGGCGCTACTGATGGCGGCGTTCGTCGCGCTCGAGGCCCGCATCGAGAACCCGATCATGCCCATGCGCATCCTGCGCCTCCAGGGCCTGATCAAGGCGAGCCTCGTCCGCGGCTTCCTGGTGACCGGCATGTACTCGACGTTCTTCCTCGGAAGCCTCTATCTCGAGCACGTTCGCCACTACAGCGCCGTGCAGACCGGGGCCGCATGGCTCCCCTGGACGATCACGATCGCGGTCCTTTCGCAGGGCATCACGGCACGGCTCGTTGCTCGGTTTGGGCCGGTTCGCGTGCTCACCGCGGGGATGGGGAGCGCGGCGGTCGGACTGCTCCTGTTCAGCACCGTCGGACCGAGCACCCCCTTCTTCCCCACGATCTTCTTCGCCTGCTTCGCGATCGGCCTGGGCATCGGCATGGCGTTTATGCCCCTGCTCACCCTCGCCATGGCCGACGTTCCCGCCGCCGACTCGGGCCTCGGCTCGGGGATCACCAACGTCTCCCAGCAGATCGGCGGCGCGCTCGGCCTGGCCGTCCTCAGCACTATCGCCGCGAACCGGACGAAGGGACTGCTGTCCGCCCACCAGGGGCTGACGAGCTCCCTGATCGGCGGCTACCACCTCGCGTTCATCGCCGGCGCGGGAACGATAGCCGCTGGCATCGTCCTCGCCTTCGCGCTCCTGCGGCCCAGCCGCGCGCAGCCGGGGCTGCAGCTCGCCGACCGTCCCGCGGCAGATGACGCCGCTCGCATCAACTTCGACATCGAGAGAGAAGCCGCATGACACAAACCAATCGCTTCCCCGCCCACACCACCGGGCCAAGCCGAGCGGATCGCCGCTCGCCACGCGCCGCGCTGGAGTCCCGCCGGCGGCCGAGCATCACCCTGATTTCTGAGGCCGTCGTAGCCAGCTACATCCACGACATCTCGCAACGGCACCGCGACGACGTCCGTGCCTCCGAAGCTCGTTCGCGTCGACCGTCACATCGCGCCTGACCCGCGCCGGCCCGAGCTCCCGCACCGCCTCGTACAGAACGCCCCCGCTCGTGCGGGGGCGTTCGTGTGCCCGCGTTCGCATTCGCCGCGCGAGCGGTCGCCTCGTCCGGACACCGAGCGGGCACCCTCCGAGTCTCCATGCTCAGGCGCTCGAAGGTGTCACAACCGGGGTTGCGCTCGTGTCATGCAAGTAGATACCGAAAACGGACTCGCATCCGTTCTTGACAACCGGAGCAGCAATGACGACAAACAACCCCCATCACTCCAGGCGTTGGACGATCCTGGCGATCCTCGCGATCGCGCAGCTGATGGTCGTCCTGGACGCGACGATCGTGAACATCGCCCTGCCCTCGGCGCAGCGGGCGCTGCATTTCGCCAATTCGGAGCGGCAGTGGATCGTGACCGCGTACGCGCTTGCGTTCGGCAGCCTGCTCCTGCTCGGCGGAAGGATCTCCGACCTGGTCGGCCGCAAGTGGACGTTCATCGTCGGCCTGGCCGGGTTCGCGACGGCCTCCGCCGTCGGCGGCGCGGCCCAGTCGTTTGGGATGCTCGCCATCGCCCGCGCATGCCAGGGCGCGTTCGGGGCGCTGCTCGCGCCGGCCGCGCTCTCGCTGATGACAACCACCTTCACCGACCCGGACGAGCGCAACAAGGCATTCGGAATCTGGGGCGCGATCGCCGGCAGCGGCGGCGCGATCGGACTGATCCTCGACGGCGTGCTGACTCAGACGCTCAGCTGGCGCTACAGCATGTACGTCAACCTCGTGTTCGCGACGATCGCGGTCACCGGCGCGCTCGCGCTGCTGCACAACCAGGCGCCCGCGGTCAAGCCTAAGCTCGACATTCCGGGCGTGCTCACTGTCTCGGCCGGATTGTTCTCGCTCGTGTTCGGCTTCTCGCATGCGGAGACGACCAGTTGGGCCAGCCACACCACGATCGTGTTCCTGACCGGCGGCGCGCTGCTGCTGGCGTTGTTCGCGGTGATCCAGTCCCGCAGCCGCAACCCGCTCTTGCCGCTCAGGGTCGTGACCAACCGCAACCGCGGAGCGTCTTTCCTGTCAATCGGGATCGCCGGCGCGGCCGTGTTCGCCGTGTTCCTGTTCTTGACCTATTACCTGCAGCAGGTCCGCGGCTACACGCCGATCAGGACAGGCGTCGCGTTCCTGCCGATCTCCGCAGCGGTCATGCTCGCCGCGATCATCTCGACGAACAGGCTCCGACCGCGGGTCGGGCCGCGTCCGCTGATGATCGCCGGGATGCTGCTGGGCGGCGGCGGGATGCTCTACCTCACCCGTCTGACCCTGGCCTCGAGCTACGCCACCGGCATCTTGCCGGCGCTGATCATGATCGGCATCGGGATTGGGCTGGTGTTCTCCACCTCGATCAACAGCGCCACGCTGGGCGTCGAGCCAGCCGATACAGGGGTCGCGTCCGCGACCGTCTCAGCCTCCCAGCAGGTCGGCGGATCGCTCGGGACCGCGCTGCTGTCGACGATCGCCGCCAACGCGCTCACCAACCACATCACGAGCGCCCACACGCACCCCACCCGGCTGCTGCTCGCGCACGCCGCCCTGCACGGCGACACGACCGCGTTCGCGTGGGCCGCCCTGATCTTCGCGGCGGGCGCCGTGATCGCGGCGACCCTCTTCGAGCACGGCACCAAGGCACTCGGGATCAAGGCGACGGCCGCGCCGGCGACCGCCCACTGACCACCGCTGCACGCTCGGTGCGATGCCCTCCCTGCCACACCTACGACACACCAGAGCCCGAAAGGACCACGACATGCACGCAAGAATCAAGAACCCGGCTCTATCCGTTCCGGGCGCGCTCGATGCGCTTAGGCAGCTCGGCGAGTCGGCGACCACCGCCGGAATCCCCGAGACTACGCTCTACATGGTGGATCTGCGCGCAAGCCAGATCAACGGATGCGCCGTGTGCGTGGACATCCACTCCCGCGAGCTGGAGTATGCGGGCGAGACCAGCGAGCGCATCCACACCGTCGCGGCGTGGCGCGAGACGCCGTACTTCAGCGACGCCGAGCGCGCCGCCCTGGCGCTCACAGAGGCGGCCACCCGTCTCGCCGACCGCCCCGACCCAGTGCCGGACGAGGTCTGGGATGAGGCCGCGCGCCACTACACCGAACCGCAGCTGGCCGCGCTCGTCGTCGCGATCGCGACCATCAACGCATACAACCGCCTGAACGCGACCACCAGGCAGATCACCGGCGGGTTCGTCGACCAGATCGCCCGGGCGGCCGCCCCTCAACCGGCGTGACATGCGTTCCCGCCGACGGCGAGCGGCGAGACCCTCGCCGCTCGCCTCGCGGATCGTCAGGCAGTGATTCGAGACGGCTGCGGTCGAGGACGTAGTCGCCGCGGGCGGGCATCATCTAACGGAGCGATCGGAAAGCGGCGCGGATCTCGGTCGCGAACAGTTCGGGCTCTTCCCAGGCAGCGAAGTGGCCGCCCCGGTCGACCTCGTTGAAGTAGATGAGGTTCGGGTAGGACCGCTCGACCCAGCTGCGCGGGGCCCTGAAGATCTCGCCGGGGAACGTGGTGTATCCGACCGGCAGCGAGACCGGCGGAGGAGCCTGACCCGCCGCGCGAGCCGTGGCTTGCCCGCCCTCCCAGTACGACCGGGCGGCCGAGGCCCCGGTGCCAGTGAGCCAGTAGGTCGTGATGTTGTCGAGAATGTGGTCGCGGGTGAGATTGCCCGACGGCTTGCCGTCGACAAACGCGCTAGAGATCTTGTAGTAACTGTCCGTGTCGTGGTCGAGCATCCAGGCCGCCAGGGAGACGGGTGAATCCAGCAGGGCGTAGCCGATCGTCTGCGGCCGCGTGGCCTGCTCGAGGAAGTAGCCGAAGCCGCTCATCCTGAACGTGGCGAGCGCCTCTGCCGCCGCGCGTTCCTCGTCGGTCTCCGCCGGCGGGGTGGCGCCCAGCGCCGGCACGAGCAAGTTCGTATGGATGCCGATCAGGCCCGTGGGTGCCTGGCGGCCCATCGCGTCGGTGACGGCGGCGCCCTGGTCACCCCCTTGGGCGACGTAGCGGGTGTAGCCGAGGCGGGACATCAGCTCCGCCCACGCCTGAGCGGCGCGGCCGGCGTACCAACCAAGCTCGGTCGGCTCGGCCGAGAAGCCGTACCCGGGGATGGACGGCAGCACCAGGTCGAACGCGTCCTCGGCGCGTCCGCCGTGCGCTGTCGGGTCCGTAAGTGGGCCGACGGTCTCGAGCAGTTCGATCACCGAGCCCGGCCAGCCATGGGTCATGATCAGCGGCAACGCGTCCGCTTGCGGCGACTTCACGTGGATGAAGTGGATGTCCTCCCCGCCGATCTCGGTCTTGAACTGCGACAGCGCATTCAGCCTCGCCTCGCATTTGCGCCAGTCGTAATCACTCGCCCAGTAGACAGTGAGCGCCTGGATCGTCGCCAGCTGTACGCCCTGCGACCGATCGGCGACGAGCTCCTTACTGGGCCACCGCGTCGCGGCGATGCGGCGGCGGAGGTCCTCCAATGCCTCCTCCGGAATGTCAACTTCGAACGGGCGAATAGCTGTGGCGCCCGACGTGTCGCTCGTGACAGACATGCGGCTCTCCTCCGTTTGATGACGCCGCGAAGTATGTTGGTCTGGTCCGCCCGTTGCGCCCGTGACCACCCTGGTCTTGACTGCGGTCTACATCGTTCTCAACTCAGCTCGCTTCTCCGATGCCAAAGTGGTGCGGGCGGCCCGTCGTTGCCCGTATCGTCCGGTTGTCATCAGTGCGGGCCGCGGCCGAGCTTCCCGGCGAGGGCACCACACGCCGCCACCGCCTGCGTATACGCCGGCGACTGCATGTCGATCGTGCTCGGGAACAGAAGGATCGCTCCGTCGTAATCGGTTATCACTCCGTAGCCGCTGGAGCGCATGCACGCCGCGAACGCCACGCCCGGACTGCCGGCGCCCGCTGCGGTCGAGCCCGAGCTCGGCGCGCCCCCGCCGGTCCCGACGGTCGACGAAGTGGCCGCGCCGCCGACCGCCGTCGCGGTCGGGGTGTGGGAGCTTCCGCCGCATCCAGCGACCATCACCCCACTCGCGAGCATCGCGGCGGCCAGCCGCCACGCCCGCCGCGACCCGGTCGCCCGTCTGAGAACGATGCCGTCTTGCATCCCGGCCTCCTTCTGATCTCCCCTCGTGTGCGCACCGGTTCTACGCGACCGACGGTTTCCGCCCGGTTACCCGCCCCCCACCCGGCAGCGGGCGCCGGCGCCCCGGGCGGTGAAACCGCGGTGAAACGCCCGCGCGATACCTTCACCTGACCAGGAGCGGCCCATGCGCGTGCTTGTAATCGAGGACGACGAGGAACTGGCGCACACCATCGCCACCGGCCTGCGCGACGCCAGCATCGCCGCCGACATCGCCCTCGACGGCCACGCCGGCCTCACCCACGCGCTCCAAAACGACTACGAAGTGATCGTCCTCGACCGCGACCTCCCGATCCTCCACGGCGACCACGTCTGCGCCCAACTCACCGCCGCCGGCGGCCGCAGCCGCGTCCTGATGCTCACCGGCGCCACCGAGGACCAAGACCTCATCGACGGGCTCGGACTCGGCGCCGACGACTACCTAACCAAACCCTTCGCGTTCGCCGTCCTCCTCGCCCGAATCACCGCGCTCGCCCGCCGAGCCCAACCCACCATCCCCCCCACCCTCCACCACCACGACCTCGTCCTCGACACCGCCAAACGCACCGCCCACAGAGCCGGCAAACCCCTCACCCTCAGACCCAAAGAATTCGGCGTCCTCGAACTCCTCCTCGCCGCCCAAGGCCGCGTCGTTCCCGCCGAAGAACTCCTCCAACGCGTCTGGGACGAAGCCGCCGACCCCTTCACCAGCACCGTCAAAGTCACCATCAGCCGACTACGAACCAAACTCGGCGACCCCCCCATCATCCACACCATCGCCAAAGCCGGCTACCGCATATGAACACCACCACCCGCCTCAACACCCGCATCACCCAACTCGCCGTCGGGCGGCACCTCCCCCACCGGACCGTCCGTATCCGGCTGACGCTCCTTTTCGGCGCCCTTTTCCTGCTCTCCGGCGCCGCGCTGGTGGCGATCACATACGTCCTTTTCCAACAAGCGACCGAATACACGAAGCCGCACCTACCGAACATCCCTCACACTCCCGCCATTCAGCAGCCCAAGCTGCCTCAGCTGCCACGGTTTCTACCTCAGCTGGCCCACGACCAGTTTCAGCTGACACAGGACCGGCAGCAGCTGGCACGGGATCAACTGCCGCCGCTCGGACAGGCCGCGCCCCGGTTCGCATATTCCGTGCCTCAGCTCGCACAGGACCAGCATCAGCTGGCACGGGACCAGCATGAGCTGGCACAGGCGGTCAATCAGCTGGCAGGAGCCGTGCATCAGGTAGCCCAGGCAGGGTCCGTCCAAGCCGCACAACGCGCTGCTGACTCGCACCAGCTTCTGGTCGACTCGGGAATCGCCTTGGCCATCATGGCCGTACTCGCCGTGCTGGCCGGTTGGCTCGTCGCCGGGCGCGTCATGCAACCGCTCGAGGACTCCTACCGGGCGCAGCGCCAGTTCGTCGCCAACGCCTCACACGAGCTGCGCGCGCCGCTCACACGCCAGCGAGCGCTGATCGAGGTCGCGCTCGCCAGCCCCAAGGCGAACGTCGCCTCACTGCGTAACGCCCACGAGCGCGTGCTCGCATCCGAGCAACACCTCGAGCAGCTGATCGACTCATTGCTCGCCCTCACCCGGGGCCAAGCGGGGCTGGAGCGACGCGAGCGATCCGACCTCGCCGTCCTGGCAACCCGAGCGCTCGAAGCGCAGCGCCCCGAGGTCGAACGCTTGAGCCTCGACGTCGACGCCACGCTCGACCCAGCACCGACCGGGGGCGATCCACGGCTGCTCGAGCGCGTGATCGCCAACCTGATCGACAACGCGATACGCCACAACACCCACGGTGGACTTGTCGAGATCACCACCGGAACCCGTGACCGGCACGCGTTCGTGTCGATCGAGAACACCGGCCCGACAGTCCCGCCCGAACAGATCCAGCGTCTTTTTCAACCCTTCCAACGACTCGTCGACGCCCGCACTCAGCACAACAACGGACACGGGCTGGGGCTCTCGATCGTCAAAACGATCGCAAACGCGCACCGCGCCGAGCTCACCGCGCGCGCAAGACCCGGGGGCGGGCTCACCATCGAACTCTCATTCCCGCCTGCAACCGGCGCCGGCTCGAGGATGAACCTCGCCGCCCGAACCAAGCGCGGCAGTCCACACGCCGGTGTCCCCCCAGCCTGACGCTCCGGAGGGAGGCCGAACAGCTCGTTGGCGTCGCCGCGGGAAGCACCGCGCAACTCGAGCCCGTGCGGCTATCGGACGGAGCGGACTCGCCGCTGTCAGCGCAGCCCCGCTCGCGTACGCGACCGTCTCGGGGCTCCCGCAGATCCCGGGGGCATGAACGCCGGTGCTCGTCGGTTTGGTCCGGGGATGATCGCCGCGCGACGAGCGTGGCCGAAAGTCTCCGCACCCGATTCACGTTCTTCAACAACCCCACCGCCGTCGACGAGCGAGCGCCGTTCGGTGGCTTCAACCAGAGCGGCGTGGGCTGCAAGCTTGGGCACAAGGACCTGGTCGAGTTCACCGAGACCCACGTCATGAGCATCCCCACCCAATGACAGGGCGTTACCGTGGACGGAGGATCGGCTCTCGCGCCGCGTGATCAGCACTTCATCCGATACAGCGAACACAGGAGGTTGATGGATGAGCTTGACCGAACAGCCGGCAGTACAGCTTCGCCATCTCGATCGTTTCTTCATCGGTGGCGAGTGGGTCACGCCGTCCAGCGAAGCCACGATCACGGTGACCGACTCCGCGACCGAGGACCGTTTCTTCACGGTCGCCGAGGCCCAAGCGGCTGACATCGCCCGCGCCGTCGAGGCCGCGCGCCGAGCATTCGATGCGGGGCCGTGGCCGAGAATGAGCCATGCCGAACGCGCTGAATACCTTCGCGCGATCGCGGCCGCCCTGCGTAAGCGCGGTGCGGAGGTTGGCGACATCTGGCCACGGGAATCCGGCGTCTTGTACGGCATCGCCAAGAATGCGGCCGAGGGTGCAGCCCGGAGATTTGAGTTCTACGCCTCGCTCGCGGACACGTTCCCATTCGAAGAGGAGGCACGGCCGACAGCCGGCGGCGAGTTCGGATTGATCGTGCGCGAGCCGGTGGGCGTCGTCGGCGCGATCGTCCCTTGGAATGCGCCAATGGGCTTGATCTCCAACAAGGTGGCCCCCGCGCTGCTGGCAGGCTGCACCGAGGTCTTGAAGTCGTCGCCCGAGGCGCCCGGTGAGGGCTACGTCTTGGCCGAGATCGCGGAGGAGATAGGGCTGCCGCCCGGTGTGCTCAACGTAGTGACCGCCGACCGTGAGGTGTCCGAGCTGCTGGTCCGCGATCCGCGCGTCGACAAGATCACGTTCACTGGCTCAACCGCGGCCGGTCGGCGGATCGCATCGATCTGCGGCGAGCGGATCGCTCGGTGCACGTTGGAGCTGGGTGGCAAGTCGGCGGCGGTCATCCTCGACGACATCGATCTCGAGACCGTCGCCCAGACGATCTCCGGCGCCGAGTGCTTCCTCTCGGGCCAGGTGTGCTCCTCGTTGACGCGGATCGTCGTTCCGCGTCACCGCCATGACGAGCTGCTCGACGCGCTGTCGTCCACGTTCTCTCGGGTGCGGGTCGGCGATCCGTTCGACCCCGAGACCCAGATGGGACCGCTCGCCTCCGAACGCCAGCGCGACCGCGTGCTGGGATACATCGACAAAGGCGTGCAAGAAGGCGCGACCCTCGCGACCGGCGGGCAGCGTCCCTCCTACCTCGAGCGCGGCTGGTTCATCGAACCGACCGTGTTCGGGAACGTCGACAACGGCTCCACGATCGCGCGCGAGGAGATCTTCGGACCTGTCCTGAGCGTGATCCCCGCCAACGACGAACGCGACGCCGTTCGCGTCGCCAACGACACGATCTACGGGCTGAACGCCTCGGTATTCACCGACGACGTCGAACGAGCGCGAACGGTCGCGGGCGAACTGCGCTCGGGCACGGTCGGCCACAACGCCTTCAGAACCGATTTCGGGATCGCGTTCGGCGGCTTCAAGCAGTCAGGTATCGGCCGCGAAGGCGGAATCGAAGGGCTCCACCCATTCCTCGAGACCAAGACCGTGATCCTCGAAGGCCGGCCCGGGCGATACGGCGCCCAAGCCGGCTAGCGGTGGCCGCCATCGTGTGGGGCGCCCGGCGACGGGCGCTCCCACCATCGGCATGCATTGACAACTGAGCGACTCGCGGGGCTAGGCCGACTCGGCTATGACGAGCCTCAGCGCCCCGTTAGCTCGTCAGGTCGCGCAGGTGTCCATGGTGGGCATCCCGCGCCCCGGACGCGAGGTCCTTACGGAGTCGGTCGACGATCCGCTGCTCGATCCCCGGCTCAAGAAGCGTCCATATCGACTGCGAGGCGCGGACCTCAGGGTCGAGCAGCGCCTCGGGCGGTCGCTGTCCCCGCATCGTCGCGCTCGGCTCGATCGCCAACACCCAGCGATCCCGGGGCTCATAGGAGCCCGCACCGGCACCCGCATTGACCACGGTACGAGCGTCGCCCAACGCCCGCTCGATCCGCTGCGCGATCCGTGGATCAGGCCGCCGAAACCGCGCGTAGGTACGCCCGTGCTGCTCATAGTCCACCCGCAGGGCCATCACGAAAGCCTAGACACCCGCGCCACCACTTCTGCGGGCCGGCCTCCCGCGGAGCGTTAGAGCGCGCGACGCGCGAGACTCTATCCATGCGACCGAATCCGATCCACGCCAGCGACGACCCCGAGGTGGTGCGGCAACTTGTCCGCGAGAACCCGTGGTGCACTCTCGTGAGCAGCAACGCCGGCGAGCTCGTCGCCTCGCACTATCCGGTGCTCCTGGATGAGGAATCGGCTGAGCTGGCGGTGCTGACCCACGTCGGGCGTCCGGATGAAAAAGTCCATGGACTCGGCGACCACGAGGTCATGCTGATCGTCCAGGGCCGCCACGGCTACATCAGCCCGAGCTGGTACGTGCCGGGGACGACGCCGGCTCCGACCTGGAACTTCAGCGTTGCGCACTGTTACGGGGTGCCCCAGATTCTCGGCGCGGAGGAGAACCTGCGTGTGCTGACGCGGCTCGTGGAGCATTTCGAGCGCCACCTCGAGCATCCGCAATTCTTAGACCCCGATTGGGGCGCGCAGTTGGCCAAGGGAACAGTCGGGCTGCGCATCCCGATCTCGCATTTCGTGTGCAAGATCAAGCTCAGCCACGACAAGAGCCCGGAAAACCAGCAGCGGGTGATCGCTGCGTTGCGCGCGCCGGGTCCTTACCACCATCCAGCTCTGGCCGACGACATGGAGCGCTCCATCGTCAGTTGACGGCTCTGCCCAGCGGCCCTGCGCATAGCGGGCCTTATGGCTCGATACTGCCCTTCGGGGTCGCTACCCGCCTCTGTCGTGCTGGAGAGGCTGGCTCAATGCGCAGCCTGCTGCGCGCGCCTCGGCAGTTTCCAGCCCGGACGGACGAAGTGACACGTGTAGCCGTTGGGATAGCGCTCGAGGTAGTCCTGGTGCTCGGGCTCCGCCTCCCAGAACGGTCCAGCAGGCTCCACCTCCGTGACGACCTTGCCGGGCCACAAGCCGGAGGCGTCGACATCCGCAATCGTGTCCTCTGCGATTCGGCGCTGCTCGTCGTCGACGTAGTAGATCGCCGATCGGTAGCTCATGCCGACGTCGTTTCCTTGACGGTTCTTCGTCGTTGGGTCGTGAATCTGAAAGAAGAACTCGAGTAGGTCCCGGTAGGAGATGCGGTCGGGGTCGAACAGGATCTCGATCGCCTCCGCGTGCGTGCCGTGGTTGCGATAGGTCGCGTTCGGGACATCGCCACCCGTGTAGCCAACGCGCGTGCCGACGACGCCGTCGAGCTTACGGATCAGATCCTGCACTCCCCAGAAGCACCCACCAGCAAGGATCGCCCTCTCGGTTTCAGCCATGTCTCTGCTCCTCCTCCGTCCGGTTCCTCAGTCGCGCGACAATGCTGACGACACAGTAGACGCGAAGCGCTCCGCCTGGCAAGCCCGGCCTCTCGAAGACCTTCGACCACCGGGCCTCCGCGATCCTCCGTACGCTCCCACCCGCAGTCAAGCCGCCGCCGCTGCGATCCGTCTAGGCCTACTCCAACAAGCCGAGGAGTAGCTGCCGAAAGTGGGTATCGCGGGGGCCCAACATGGGTGGTCATCCCGATGTGGCTTTGCCGTGTGGCTCGTAGGTTCTTGTCAGATCAGCGAACGAGCGCACAAGAGGAGTCACATGCCGCGCTACATGCTGCAGCGCGCATCGCCGGACCGACTGCAAATCCGAGGGGGGGTGGCGAGGCCGCGGTGTGTCGCGGAGCGTGCCCTACCCCTACTTCTAGGCGTGAACGGGAGAACCAATGTCAAGGAAAAAGCGCATAATCACGCGCCGGTTGATGGCCGCGCTCCTTTTCGCGGCTGCGGTGGCGCCGCCCGCCGCGCTGGCCAGGCCCGATCTGAATCTGGCGCCGAGCGCCGCTCCCACTCAAGTGGTGGCTCCGCCGAGCGCCCCGGACGTTCAGCCAATCCCATCCGGATCAGGGGCCGGATTCCGGTGGAGTGACGCCGGGATCGGCGCCGTTGGCGCGGCGCTGATGCTGGGCGCCGGCGGCGCCACCTGGGGGGTCGTGCAGCGGCGACGCAGGCACGCGACCGTACCTGGCTGAAAGCGCGATATCCGCCCGGGATCTCGCTCTCCGGCAGTAACCCGAGCACCGCGGCCGTGGCTGTTGCGGGGCGTTTCGCCGGCCGGCCCCGGCAGGCGCGGCGCACAAACCAGGTGACCTCCTGATTTGCGGGGCGGACACCGCATTTACCTTGGTGACACAAGCAACTACACAGAAACACGAGGGGGGTTGGCGATGAGCACCGGTTCGCGGCGTGGTCGTTCGTCACGGCGAGGTTTCTTGCAGGGGGTCGGCGCCGCGGGTGCCGGGCTCCTGGCGGGATCCGTAGGAGCGGGGCCGGCGACGGCCGATCCTGTCCCCGGGGCGCTTGCCCCTCGACGCCACGCACGGACCGCCGGGGGAGCCCCTGCCAGCAGCGTCGACTTCGGGCGGATCTTCCCGTCGCTGCCGGCGTTCGCCGATGCGAACGACACGGTGCGAGCCGCGCTGGTCGAGGTCGGCAACCCGGGCGGGATCATGGACGCCGGCGACCAGCTGAGCGCGGGACCGAAAGCGCTCATCGTCGACCCGACGGTCAACGGCAACCCGACGGCGACTGACGCGTACGGGACGAACCCCGACAACCCGACGATGACGGCCGGCTCGACGTTCGTGGGGCAGTTCACCGATCACGACATCACGTTCGATCAGACCTCGCAGCTCGGCGTGACCCAGAACCCGCTGGTGTCGCCCAACACCCGCACGCCCGCGCTCGACCTGGACTCCGTGTTCGGCGGCGGTCCCGGACGGCGTCCCGACTTGTATGTCGACAACCCGGACGGGTCGGTTGGCCCGAAGCTGAAGATCGGGAGCGGTGGCGTGCACGAGGACGTCCCCCGCGTCGACAACGGCGACGGCACCTACACCGCGCTGCTCGGCGACGCGCGCAACGACGAGAACCTGATCATCGCGGGCCTCCATTGCTCGCACATCCTGTTCTACAACCGGGTGCTGGACGAGCTCGCCGAGCACGACCTCGCGCGCTTCCCCGCCGCGCGGCCGTACGCCGACGATGCCGGCAACAACTACGTTGCGTTCCTGTTGGCCCGCGAGGTGACGCTCTGGCACTACCAGTGGCTGCTCGTGAACGAGCACCTGCCCCAGATAGCCGGACAGAGCGTGGTGAACGACGTGCTTGCGCACGGCAACCGCTTCTACCGTCCGCCGGCGGGCGACGGATTCATGCCGATCGAGTTCGGCGCCGCCGCCTACCGGTTCGGCCACAGCATGGTTCGCCCCTCCTACCGCGCGAACTTCACCAGCGGCACCGGCGACAGCACGAGCGCCACCGCCGACCCGTTCTTCGCGCTCGTGTTCGACAAGAACGAGCCGGACTTCTCCGGCCCGGTCACTTACGACCGCGACGACCTGCTTGGCGGCTATCCGGCCCCCCGTCGCTACATCGGCTGGCAGACTTTCTTCGACCTCGGCGACGGGAACGTCAAGAACAACAAGAAGATTGACACGACGATCTCGAGCGTGCTGTTCACCCTTCCGATTCCGGCGATCGCCCCGCACACCCAGACAAGCCCGACCGTCCTGCCTCAGCGAAACCTGCTGCGGCAGCTCACGTGGGGGCTGCCCTCCGGACAGGCAATCGCCCGTGCGATGGGCGCCCCCGCGTTGAGCCCGAGCGACCTGAGCGACATCGCGAGCGTGTACACCCCATTCGCCACCAGTACGCCCCTCTGGTACTACATCCTCGCCGAGGCCAAGGTGATGGCGGACGGACTGCACCTGGGACCGGTGGGAGGGCGAATCGTGACGGAGACGCTGATCGGCCTGCTCCGGGCCGACCCCACGAGCTATCTCAGCATCTACCCCGCGTTTCAGCCGTTCCTGGGGACCGACCTGGCGCTCGGCCCGAATCTGGACGCGAGCATCACGGGGAATCGCACGTACACCCGCGCGCATTTCCTCTACTACGCCGGCGTGGTTAATCCCGGCATCTACCGCTGACCCCGACTCGGAGAACCAGGCGCCGCGCCGAACGGCCCTCCCGACTTAGCCGCGCTCGTCGCGCCCGGCTCAGCGCGGGCGCGACGACTAACGACCGATCGTCTTCGGGATCAGGCCGAGCCGACCAGCGGCGGCGCCTGCCTGGCCGCGGGTGCTGACGCCGAGTTTTCGCAAGATCGCGGAGACGTGGTGGTCGACCGTCTTCTGCGAGAGGACCAGCCGCTTGGCGATCTCGGCGTTGCGCAGTCCCTCCGCCAGCAGCGGCAGAACCTCGAGCTCGCGGTTGGTGAGCCCGGCGGGGTTCTCACTCGTGCTCGGACGCGGGCCGCGCGGGACGCGACGCTCGCCGAGCTCACGTAGACGCCGGCTGACGTTCGCCGCGGCGGGCTTGGCGCCGAGCGCGTGGAGTTGGCCGAGCGCGCTGCGCAGCCAGGGACCGTTCATCGAAGGGACGAGGGCGACGGCAGCGTCGTAGATTGCATCCTCGGCTCGAAAAAGCTCCGCGGCCAGTTCCGGCTCGCCCGCGAGCTGGAGGCGGTAGCGCTCCGGAACTCCGTCGGGCGGCTCGACCGGGAGCCCTGCCCGCGCGCGCCAGCACGCAAGCCAGCCCGCGTACGTTGGCTCGCCGAGCCGGTAGGCCAGGTCGTAGGCGTATTCGGTCTCCGGGCCGATCGCGTCCGGCCGTCCCTCCAACCAAGCGGCCTCCGCACGCGCGGCGGCGAGCGGCGCGAGCAGCTGAAGGTCATCGGCGGCCGTCGCCGTCTCCAGTGCCTCGTTGAGCAGCGGCCAGTAGCCCGGGTCGCCGCGCCGCGCCCGGACGAGCGCGAGCGTCACGAGCGCGTCGGAGCGCGGGCCGATCACCTGGTCGCGCGGTCCCGCGAGGATCGTCTCCGCAGTCGCTGCCGCCTCGTCCCAGCGGCCGAGCGCGAGCTCGATCACTCCTCGCGAGCCGGTCAGGCAATTGAGCCACGCCTCGAGTCCGAGCTCCCGCGTGTAGTCGATTCCTCGCTCGACCCAGCTGAGCGCCTCGCGCCAGCGACCGCAGTGCACCAGTCCCTCGTTGAGGTTGATGTACGCCCGGCCGGCGTCGGGTCCCAGCTGCCATTGCCGGGCGAGCTCGAGGCTCCGCTCGAGCTTCACCTGACCGGCTGGATTCCCGTTGTTCAGCTCGACGGTGCCGACGTTGTTGAGGGCGTGGACCAGCGCCTCGCGGTCTCCGACTTCATCGGCCAGAGCGATCGCCTTCGCTCCCCACTCCATCGTCAACGCCGGGTCATAGGTCAGCATCGATAGACCGGCCAGCGCGCTGTAGGCGCGGGCGAGCTCCGCTCCGGGCGGCGCCTGCTCGAGCACACGGACCGTTTCGCGCGCGGTCTCGAGCGCCTCGTGCGCCCGGCCGATGCACGCGAGCAGCTTCACCCGCCGGCGGAGCGCCGCGCCCTCGCGCAGGCGGTCGCGCGCCCGCCTGTGAATGGCGATCGCCTCGTCGACCGCGTCTACCGCCTCCGCGCGCATGTCTGACACGTATGCGTGGTCGGCGAATCGCTCGAGCAGCTCGGCGCGCGCCTCGGGCTCGATCCCGGCCGCGAACCGCAGCGCTCGCCAGTAATGGTGCTGCGCCTCGCGCGGCGAGCCGAGCGCGGCCGCCCGCTCGCCGGCCGCCGGCGCGTACCGGAGCACCGCTGGGCCGTCCCCGGCCGCCTCGGCGTGATGGGCGAGGCGGGCGAGGTCCGGCACGGCGAGAGCCGGATCGGCAAGCGCGACGAGCGCCCGTCGGTGCAGTGCGACCGCCCGGTCGGGCGGCAGCGATTCCTCGACCGCGAGTCTTGCCAGCTCGTGCCGGAACACGACCCCGTCGGCCTGCGCCCGCAACACTCCGGAACGCAGGCACTCGTCCAGCGCGTCGAGCGCGCCGTCGGTCAGCGCGTCGAGCAACCATACCTCCGCGCGCTGCGGCACTACCGCGACGGCATCAAGCACCGCCCGGGCACTCGCCGACAACCGCGCGATGCGCGCGTGCACCGCGTCCCGAACCGTCTCCGGAACGAGCGTGCTTTCGCCCGCCAGCGTTTCGGTCACGAAGAACGGGTTTCCAGCCGTCCGCGCGTACAGCTCGCCGGTGTCGAGCCCCGACCGGGCGGCGAGCTCGCCGACTGTTTCACGGGACAGCCTTGCCAGCTCCATGCGGGTGATGGCGTCGCCAGAGGGGAGCTCGCCGAGCACGATCCGCAGCGGGTGATCGCGGTGCACCTCGTCGCTGCGGTAACTGAGCACGAGTAGCAGTCCCGCATCTCCGGCCTGCCGAGCGAGAACGCGGACGACGTCGAGCGTCGCCTCGTCAGCCGACTGAAGGTCCTCGACGATCAACGCCGCCGGCGCGATCGCGCGCAGCGACTCCACCAGCGCAACGGCGACGTCGAACGCCCTGGCTCCCCCGGCGACAAGCGCCTTCGGCTCGCCCCCCAGCTCGGCCGCCGGCTCCAGCAGCGGCCCAAGCGGCCGCGGCGTGAACAGCGCATCGCACGTGCCCCACAGCCCCGTGACACGCCGCGGAAGCTCGTCATGAAACTGCCGCAGCAGCGCCGTTTTGCCAATCCCCGCTTCCCCGAAGACAAGCACGACCCGGCCCCGGCCGTGCGCCGCCACCTCGGCGGCGCATCCATGAAGCGCCCCAAGCTGATCGCCACGCTCCAACAGTCCCAATTGCTCCACGCCGCAATGCTAAAGAGCGAGAGCGTCCCCGATATCGGGAGAGCTCCCCATTTTGGCCGGGTACGTGCTCCGCGCCCCTCCTCTGCCCGACGTGGTCTGCCCGGTCGAATTCCTCTTCTCAGATGGAGTTGGGGTTGTCAAACCACTCCTCGGGTGGCAGGGTTCTCGCTGTCCTACGACCTTCAACCGAAAGCTGGGATTAGTCGATGACCGCTCTCGGATCCCGCCCGCGCTCCTTCGAGACGTTGCGGAGCGTCCCGCTTATCGGTCGGGCGATGGACTGGGGGCTGGGTCCGAGTGCGGCCTCGGAGCAGACGCGGCGGGCCGGGGCGAGGATCGCGGGGCTGAAGGTGACCGAGTCCGTTTGTCCGTTCTGTGCCGTCGGGTGCGGCCAGCTGGTGTACACCCGCGGTGGCGAGCTGGTCGACATCGAGGGGAACCCGCGTTCGCCGATCAACCAAGGGACGTTGTGCCCGAAGGGAGCGTCATCGCGTCAGCTCGTGCGGCAGCCGGGAAGGCTGACGAAGGTCAGATACCGCCCAGCGGGCGGCACCGAATGGGAAGAGCTCGAGCTCGAGCAGGCGATGGACATGATCGCCGAGCGGGTGATCGCCGCGCGCGAGACCGGCTGGCAGCAAACCGACCGCCGTGGTCGGCGGGTCGACCGCACGCTGGGGTTCGCGCACCTCGGCGGGGCGACCCTCGACAACGAGGAGAACTACCTGATCAAGAAGCTGTTCACCGCCATGGGGGCGATCCAGATCGAGAACCAGGCCCGGATATGACATAGCTCGACGGTCCCCGGTCTGGGGTCCTCGTTCGGCCGAGGCGGCGCCACCAACTTCCAGCAGGACCTCCAGAACGCCGACTGCATCGTGATTGAGGGCTCGCAGATGGCCGAGGCGCACCCGGTTGGGTTCCGGTGGGTTACGAAGGCCAAGGAGCGGGGCGCGCTGGTCATCCATGTCGATCCTCGTTTCTCTCGGACCAGCCAGTTGGCTGATCTGCACGTGCCGATCCGGGCCGGGACGGACGTCGCGTTCCTCGGTGGGCTGATCCGCCATGTGATCGAGACCGGGTCCTACTTCAGGGAATACGTCGTCAACTACACGAACGCATGCGCGATCGTCGACGAGAGGTTTCGTGACACCGAGGACCCGCTGGATGACGACGGCGCCGCCCAATCAGGCGAGGCTGGACGCCGAGCGGGCGGCGAGCCGTCGGGTGTGTTCTCAGGTTACGACCCCGAGACCGGAACGTACGACCCGACCTCGTGGATGTATGGGGGCTGCCAGGTCAACTTCGGGGCTGGGGCGCATGAGCACGCCACTCAGGCGTTCAGCGAGCACACCGGCGCGGGGATGCACGTGAACGATCTAGAGCACGACACCACGCTCGAGCACCCGCGGTGTGTGTTTCAGATCCTCCGCCGACACTTCGCCCGCTACACGCCCGAGACGGTTCAGCGCATCTGCGGAATCTCTCGCGAGGACTTCATGGCGGTGGCGGATGCGCTGATCGCGAACTCGGGGCGTGACCGCACGAGCGCGTTCTGCTACGCGAACGGGTGGACGCAGCATTCCGAGGCTGTACAGATGATCCGCGCCGCGGCGATTCTGCAGTTGCTGCTAGGCAATATCGGCCGGCCCGGCGGCGGCATCATGGCGCTCCGGGGGCACGCGTCGATTCAAGGGTCGACCGACATCCCGACCCTCTATGACCTGCTACCCGGCTACCTGCACATGCCGCGGACTCGCGAGGGTCACCTGACGCTCGAGGAGTACATCGGCGTCGGCAAGGCGGACCGCGGCTGGTGGTCTCACTTCGATGCCTACATCGTCTCGCTGCTCAAGGCGTGGTTCGGCGAGGTGGCGACCAAGGAGAACGACTACGGCTTCGGCTGGTTGCCCAAGCTCACCGGCAACCACTCCCACTTCTCGACCATGCTCCGGGCACTCGACGGCGGGGTGGAGGGCCTCTTCGTGATGGGGCAGAACCCGGCGGTCGGCTCTCAGCACGCCGGGCTTCAGCGGCGCGCTCTCGCGAGGCTGAAGTGGCTGGTCGTGCGCGATATGGCCGAGATCGAGACCGCCACTTTCTGGCGCGACTCCCCGGAGGTGCAGTCGGGCGAGCTTCGCCCCGAGACGATTCAGACCGAGGTGTTCCTGATGCCGGCCGCCTCGCACATCGAGAAGGAAGGCACGTTCACAAACACCCAGCGGCTGGTGCAGTTCCGCGATAAGGCGCTCGACCCGCCCGGTGACGCGCGCTCAGAGCTGTGGTTCATGCACCACCTGGCCAAGCGAGTCAAAGCGCACTACGCCGGATCCGAGCGCCAGCGGGATTGGCCGATCGTGAACTTGAGGTGGGACTACCCGGAGTGTGGCGAGCTGCGCGAGCCCGACGTGGAGTCGGTGATTAAGGAGATCAACGGCTACGACGTCGCGACGGGCCGGCCCGTGGGCTCGTTCGACGAGCTGCGCAACGACGGCTCGACCGCCTGCGGCTGCTGGATCTACTCGGGCATCTATGCCGGAGGCGTCAACCAGGCGCGGCGGCGCCGACCGGGTGACATCGCCGCGGCGGGCGGCATCGTCTCGCCGGAGTGGGCGTGGGCGTGGCCGGCAAACCGCCGGCTCCTCTACAATCGCGCCAGCGCCGATCCACAGGGCACACCGTGGTCTGAGCGCAAGCGCTACGTGTGGTGGGATGAGGGGCAGGGTCGCTGGGGGGGTTACGACGTGCCCGACTTCCCGCTCGATAAGCGGCCGGATTATCGGCCGGCGAAGGAAGCGCGGGGGATGGACGCGATCGGTGGCGCCGATCCCTTCATCATGATGGGCGATGGTCGGGGGTGGCTGTACTCGCCGAGCGGTCTGCTCGATGGCCCGCTGCCGACTTTCTACGAGCCGATGGAGTCGCCGATGCCGAACCTGCTCTACCCGACGATGGATGGCAATCCGGCGGCGATCCGCTGGCGGCGGCCCGAGAACCCGTACCAAGCCGCCGGCGATCCTCGGTTCCCGGTCGTGGCGACGACGTTCCGGCTGACCGAGCATCACACGGCGGGCGGGATGAGCCGCACAGTCCCGTGGCTGGTCGAGCTTCAGCCGGAGATGTTCTGTGAGCTCGATCCGCAGCTTGCGGCCGACCGGGGGATCGAGGACGGCGGCTGGATGACGATCGTCACCGAGCGCGCGGAGATCGAGGCGCGGGCCAAGGTCACCGACCGCATCCGCCCCGTAAGGGTGGACGGGCGGACGATTCACCAGATAGGGCTGCCGTGGCACTGGGGGTACAGCGGACTCTCACGCGGTGACACAGCCAACGAGCTTGTCGGTCTGTCCGGCGATCCGAATGTCTCGATCCAGGATGACAAGTCGTTCACCTGCGACGTGCGGGCCGGTCGCAGGCACGGCGCAAGCACCGCGCGGCTGGCCGGCGCCGCGCTCCGAGGGCATCACATCCGGCCGAACGAGGACGACCCGGTTGCGGAGGAGCCAAAGGAGGTGAGGCCGTGAGCACCAGCGTCCCGGAAACCGAGATTGCCATCCATCGCACCGGCGCCAGGCGCATGGGCTTCTTCACCGATACCACGGTGTGCATAGGCTGCAAGGCCTGCGAAGTCGCGTGCAAGCAGTGGAATGACCTGCCCGCGGACGGCTGGCAGTCCGGCAAGGCCGTCTCCTACGACCACACGGGGGATCTCTCGGCCTCGACGTGGCGTCACGTCCGGTTCGTCGAGCTGTTCGAGCCCTCCTGGCAGCTCAAGCAAGAGGCGCACGGCGCGCTCGACGCCGGGGCCGGGGGCAAGCTGCCGGCGATACCGGCTGCCGGCGCAATCGACCTCGTGGACGCTGCGCAGCCTGCGTCGGGCCTCGTGGACGTCGCGGAGGCCGTGCGCAAGATGGGCGATTGGGTGTTCATGTCAGACGTCTGCAAGCACTGCAGCAACGCGGGCTGTCTCGACGCCTGCCCCACGGGTGCGCTGATCCGCACCGAGCATCAGACCGTGGTGCTGCAGCCCGACGTCTGCAACGGTTGCGGATATTGCGTGCCGGCGTGTCCGTTCGGCGTGGTCGACCGCGACCCCGAGGACGGGCGCGCCGGCAAGTGCACGCTCTGTTACGACCGCCTCGAGGACGGAATGGAGCCGGCCTGCGCCAAGTCCTGCCCGACCGACTCGATCCAGTTCGGCCCCCACGACGAGCTGGTGGAGCTCGCCTCTCGCCGAGTCGCGGAGCTGCATCGACGCGGCATGGAGGGCGCCTACCTGTACGGAGCCGGCGACGAGCCGGCAGAGCAGCTCGCCGGCGGTCTGGGATCGTTCTTCCTGTTGACCGAGCCCCCCGAGCGCTACGGGCTGCCCGCACACGCGGAGTCGCCGGTGCAGCAGAACGTTGTCCCGGCCACACTGGCCGCGGTCGCCGCCGGACTGATCGCGAGCGCGGGCGCGGTCCTCGCGTTCGCCGTGGCAGGACGCCGCGGCCGCAGGATATCCGCCGGGGGGTCCTGGTGAACAACGAGGACGGCTCGATGCCCGACCACGACCCCCTCGATATCGACCCAGCGCTGGGCACGCGCGGTGGACCGGGCTCCTGGACCCCGGCCGAACCGGGGGCACCGGTCGCGCTGGCGCGCCCCAGCTTTGGCGACGCTCACTGGTCGTTTCTCTATAAGGCGCGCGACACCGGCTATGCCGGCAGTGAGCCTGCCCCCGGGCAGGTCGCGGCGGCAAACCGGCGGATGCGCGGGGCGCCGGTCTCGGACATCCACGGGCCGTTCATCCACGCTCCGCTCTGGAGCTGGGAGGTGGCAACCTACTTTTGGTTCGGCGGGATGGCATCCGGCTCGGCGTTTGTCGCGTTCGCGTGCGATATGGCCGGCGACCATCGCTCCGCCGCGATCGCACGCAAGGTCGCGCTCGGCGCCGTTGCACCCGCGCCGCTCCTGCTGATCGCCGATCTCGGCCGGCCTGAGCGATTTCTGAACATGATGCGGATCTTCAAGCCCCGTTCGCCGATGAACACGGGCGCGTGGTGTCTGGTCGCCTTTAGCGGCTCGAGCGGCCTCGCAGTCGGTTGCGATCTGATCGGGCGACCGAAGGCCGCCCGCGCGCTTGGGGCGCTCACGTCGCTGTTCGGCAGCTATCTGGGCTCCTACACGGGCGTCCTGCTCGCCTGTACTGCGGTTCCGGTGTGGGCCCGAAGCCGCGTGATCCTCGGGCCGGCATTCGTCGCCACCGCGACCGCGACCGGGGCGGCCGCCACCCGCCTCGTCCTCGTCGCCAGCGGCCTACCGCACGGCCACCCGACCCGTAGGGCGCTCGGCTCCATAGAGACCGCCGCGATGCTTACCGAGCTCTCGCTCTCGGCGCTCGGCGAGCGGCGGCTGGGGGACGCCGCCGAGGCGCTTCGCGCCGGGCGGCCCGGACTCTACTTCCGTGGCGCCAAGGGCCTCGTCGGGCTTGGGCTCTCACTCCGGTTGGTCGAGCGCCGCGCCGGTTCGGGCGCGCAAGATCTCGCGAGCGTCGTGTATCTCGCGGCCGGCTTGCTGTTCCGCCTCGCATGGGTCTCCGCGGGGAAAGCCTCCGCAACGGACGACGCCGCCGTCGCAGCGATGGGCCGTGGCCGCCGGGAGTTGCACGACAAACGTGAGGAACCGCAGGAGCGGCGCGCCCTGTCGGCTGGACGCTCCCCACTACCTGTGCCAGACATCATGAGAGTGGCCTATGGCGAAGCGATCAGGCGCACCAGCCTCGCGATCGAGCGTCGGCTACGCAATGGTTCTCGACCGGCGCGCGGCTCCGAAGCGCACGAATCGCCGGTCTCCCCCGCCGCAAGCCGCCCCTAAACCCATTCGCTGGTGACGGCTTGCGTCTCGCGACGCGCCTACCAGGCGTATGCAGCGCGAGCCTGCGCGAATGTCACCAGGCGCCCGCGTTGCTCGTCCCAGAGCTTCAGCCTGACCGCGCGCAGCCCATCCCAGAGTGACAGCGTTGGCACGCTCTGAAAGACGGGGTTCTCCTCGTGGGCACGCGGCAGGTTGTAGCTCGGGATCCGGACGCTGAGGTGATGGATGTGGTGATAGCCGATGTTCCCCGTCACGAACCGTAGTGGCTTCGAGAGCTTCAGAAACGAACTGCCGCGCAGGGCCGCGTCGGCGTAGCTCCAGCCGTCCGAACGCTGCCAGTAAGCATCCTCGAACTGGTGCTGGACGTAGAACAGCCAGATCCCGACGGCGCCTGCTAATAGCGCCGCAGGCGCCCAGATGAGCAGAAAGTCGCCGATCCCGATCAGCCAGATCAGGCTTCCGCCGACCACGGCCAACGCGACGTCGGTCCAGATAACGCTGTTGCGCATTCGCGGTCGCGCGTTCCGCGCGACGATCCTGGGGCCGACGATCATCGCGTACACCGGGCCTATGCCGAACATCACCGCAGGGCTTCGGAGGATCCGGTAGCCGAGACGGCCCGGCCGCCGACGCTCGTAGTACTCCGCCACGGTCAGTGTGGGCAGGTCACCGACACCGCGCTTGTCTAGGTCGCCGGAGGTTGCGTGGTGAATTGCGTGGTCATGCCGCCAGCGGACGAACGGTGAGAGCACGAGCAGGCCGCAGAAGGTCCCCAGCCAGACGTTGCCGCGACGTGACGCCAGAAAGGATCCATGCGAGCAGTCGTGAAAGACAATGTAGGCACGGAGCAGAAAGACTGCGCTGACGGGCGCCAGGACAATCGTCAACAGAGGCGACACCCTGAGCGCGAAGTAGATGGCCACGCTCATCCCCAGGTACGCCACCACCGATGTCATTACGTCGAGGAAGCTGCGTAGCGGACGGGGCCTAACGTACTCGGTCAACGACTCCCGCAAGAGCGCGGCGTCCCGCCGCGGCAAGCGCGCGCACCCTCGGGTTGATGCTGCGCGCACGGGCGGAGTTGCAGCTTGGTCGATCATGGCTACGGCCTTTCGTGGCGGTCGAAGCCGATCGGCGATCCGCTCCCTTAGGCTAGGAGCTTAGCTGTCTCGAACTCGGCGCGCATAAACAGTCACTAAGAGTTCCCGGATTCGTCACGCGCGTGGGTCATCGATCAGACCCAACGCAGCGGGCGAGGTCCGAGAGCGTCGGGCTTCGTCGGCGCTACGCAGCCGGCTCGCTCGGAGCGGACTCTGGCTCCGCACCGACGGCTGGCTCTCCTGCCGGGAGCGCAGACTGCTGTGCGCCGGATCCGACCTCAGCCTTGAGCTTCGCGAACTCATCGTCGACCGCGCTCTTGGCGCCCAGCTGATCAAGCTGGCGGTCGACGTCGTCCTGGGCCGGACCCAGCGCGGTCAAGTCCTCAAATGTGCCCGCAGCCTGGAGCTCCTCGACCGCCGACGCCCGCGCCTCCATCTGGTCGGTCTTGTCGATCGCGCGCTGCATGGCCGCGCCGACGTCGGCCATCTCGTCCCCTACTCCGGTCGCCGCCTCGGAGATGTGCACCTGCGCCTCGGCCGCCGAGTACTGCGCCTTGATGACCTCCTTCTTGGAGCGGAACTGCTCAACCTTGGTCTGAAGCTGCTGCTCGGCCGCGGTCAGCTTGTCCTGCTCGGACTCGAGCTCGGAGACCTGCTGATCGAGTGAGGTCGTCTCCTGAACGATCATCTGCTTGCGCTCGAGCGCCGCGCGGGCAAGGTCCTCCCGTCCGGCGGACATCGCCTCGCGCGCCTGGCCGTCGAGCTTGTCTGCCTGTTGGTGCAGATTCTGCTCCTGGAGCTGTAGCCGCTTCTTGGCCGTCACAACATCGGCGATCCCCTTCTTGACGTTCTGCAAATCCTCGAGCTGGCGCTCGTAGGCGTAGTCAAGTGTCTCGGCTGGGTCCTCGGCGTGATCGAGCATGTGCGAGATCTTCGCCTTGGTGAGTGTTGAGATGCGGCCGGCGAGTCCAGGCATCGTGTCCTCCTACGAGTTGTTTCTCGCCGCCAAGCAGCGGCGATAGGAGCCCATGCGGCTGGTCGCAGCTGAGAGCCCTGACCTCGGCCGACCGAGCCGAGCGCGCGCAATATGCATCCCACTCAAATCAAGCCTACTCGACCCATGAGCTCCGGCCCGGTCGAGCGCCGCTACCACCGTTGCATGGTCGAGTCTCGCGGAACAGTTTCTCGATCGCCTGGGGGTGGGCCCGCTGAGCGATCACATCCTGGTTCGCGGATGCCTCTCGCCGCTCCGCTGTGATATGTGACTTAACTCGCTGTTCGCATAAGCACCGCGGGATTGCTGGATCCAGGGTTAGTGCATTGCGCCGGCGGGGACGGTGTCGAGCAGCCCGATGGCGCGCGGGGCGCGGTCGTCGTCCAGGATCACGGCCCCGCCGGGCCAGTACGGGTGCGGCGCGGTGGCGTTGTGGACGAGCAGCGGCTCGTAGACCCAGGAGCCGGTATTGAGAAGGCGGGGCTGGCCCTGCGGTCCCCGCCAGCGCGTATCGAGGTCGTCCGGGAGCGGCCCCAGGCGGTGGACGTGACCGAACAGCACCCACTCCGCGTCAATGCCAAGGCGCCCGACTACGTGCGCGAGAGCGGGAAGGCTCGCGAGGCGCATCTGCGCCCCCAGAACAGTTGCGGTGAGGCGCGCCATCCCGGGGCGCAGCAGGCGGCGGGGCCCTACCGGCATCGTCGAGGCTCGAATAAGCTCAGCGACGTCCTCCGCCAGCGCCGCGAGCGGGCGCGGGAGCGCCTTGATCACGAGCGCTTCCAGACGGGTGAGCGACGGTCCTCCGGCCAGCTCGTAGTCGATCGGGACGGCGCCTGGTCGCGGGACCCGCCCGAGTAGACCACGCGTCACGCCGAATGCGGCCTCAGGCAGCAGGTGACGATCGAGGTAGTGCCCGTGCGTCGCCCACATCCCGGGGGCGAGCCACACGCCCGGGTAGTGCACACGGACGCGCGCCGGCGCAAGCCACGAGACGACGCGGGCGAGCTCCGGCGTCGCGCCGAGGGGAACGCGGCTGTCAGGAGCGAGGCCCGCGCCGACTCGCCTGATCCACCCCGCAACCAAGGCCCGATCATGGTTGCCGGGCACGAAGATCACCTCCCGGTCGGCCCCGAGCGTCCTGCCGATCAGCCGTAGGATCGGCTCGGCGACCCCCATCGCGCGCTCGGCCCGCTCTTCGAGCAGCTCCACAATGTCCCCGAGCAGCACAAGTCGTTCGATCCCCTCGAGCGTCTCGAGCAGTCGGCGCAGTGGCTCGGCTTGTGTGAGGACGTCGTGCCGTAGACGCGATCCCAGATGAAGGTCCGAAAGCACGAGCGTCGACACGCCAGCTCACGATAGACAGCGGCCCCCGTGCGCCGGCGCGAGGCTCAGCCCGAATCGAATGGGTCAGTTCGCGAAAAGCTGCTGGCGGCGCGCCAAGGTCACGGCCTCCAGCCTCGAATGAACGCCGAGGGCCTGCAGGACGTGACGGACGTGGTTGCGCACGGTCTCTGGGCTCAGCTGCAGCTCCTGAGCGATCTGCCGTGTCGAGCGGCCGTGCTCGAGCATCCGCAACACCTCGGACTGGCGCGGCGTCAGGTGCGGAAGTTCTGGCAGAGGCGAGGCCTCGCGCTCGTTCGTGACCTGGCCGAACACGCCAACCACCCGCTTCCCGCGAAGAAGCGGCACTGAACTCACCTCGATCGCCAGGCGATCGCCGTTCCGGTCGACGACGACGAACTCGGCGTCGGTAACCGACTCGTTCCCGACCACCTTGCGGGCGAACATCTCGAGGGAGCGCTGCTTGTCCTCGGGTGCCACGATCGACGAGAACTGGCGGCCACGGACGTCGCCGACGCGCCGGCGTGCGGCCGGATTGATCCACACGACGACGCCCGTGGTGTCAAGCACGTAGCTCGGTACGTTGACGAGCTCGAGCGCGTCTTCGATGTCGTCGCCGTAGGGACCGAGCCCTTCCACACAGCCAAGTGTGCGTGCACAGCGGCTCTACGTCAATGCGCGCTCTTAGGAAGGTCTTAGCGAACTTGACCCGAGTTGGTCATTTAGCGCGCGGCGCAACGAGTCGACAAATGTATCAACGGGACCGTGCGATTGGCTCCGAGTTCCCCAGTCGAACTCCGACAGCCGCGCCGGCGAGGAAACGCCGTCCAGAAGGGGCGTCATGAACGCAATTGAGAAGTCACGAATCGAGGCAGACCAGATCGCGAGACCACAGCGCTCGCACGCGCGTGTGAGCGTCGTCATCCCAACGTTCAACGAGGCAGCCAACCTGCCGCATGTGTTCGCGCGACTGCCGTTGGAGGAACTGTTCGAGATCATCCTCGTCGACGGGCACTCGACCGACGACACAATCGAGATCGCGCGTCAGTTGTGCCCATCCGTTCGGGTCTTGCTGCAGGACGGCAAGGGCAAAGGCAACGCCCTGGCTTGCGGCTTTGCAGCCGTCCGAGGCGACATCATCGTGATGCTCGACGCCGACGGATCGACGGATCCACAAGAGATTCCTGCTTATGTCGATGCGCTGTTCGACGGGGCGGACTTCGCCAAGGGATCTCGATTCATGGAGGGCGGCGGCAGCGTCGACATCACGCCCCTGCGGATGCAGGGCAATAGGTTCCTCAACGGAACCGTGAACGCGCTGTTCGGCACCGACTACAGCGACCTCTGCTACGGCTACAACGCGTTTTGGTCTGACGTGCGACCGACGATCAACGTCGACTGCGCCGGTTTCGAGGTCGAGACGCTGATCAACGTACGCGTTGCCAAGGCTGGTCTGAACGTCGCAGAGGTCCCCAGCGTCGAGCACGAGCGGATTCACGGAGTCAGCAAGCTGCGTCCGTTCCGCGACGGGTTCCGTGTGTTGCGGACGATCCTGGTCGAGCGCTTCGCCAGGCGCGCAGACACCCGGCCTGCCCCGTCTCCGGCCATCCGCGAGCTCGACGCGGCGAGTGCATGAACATGCGGAATCTAGCTCTGTTTGCCGCCCCCACCGGGCGGCTCCACGACCACTGTCATGTCCCGGACTGCCCCCACTTCGAACGTGAAACGTTGGCCGCGCCGCAATCCCGGAGCTTGTACGACCTCGACTTCGGCCAACTCGTCGTTCCAGTCGCAGACGCGATAGATGGCCTCCGTGCCGAGGAGGACGCGACACCTGAGTTCACCGGTTTTGAGTTCCGTGGCTGCGATAACGAAGCCAAATATATGTCCATCGCGCCCGCCGCGCGCAACACACGCGGAGCTGACCGATGAGCGCGCGCCAAAGCACCCCTGCGGTCGGGATCGTGGTTGAGTGCGAGCTCTCGGTCGAGGTTCCCGCAATCGCCGCACCAGCGTCGGAAACTACCGCCCTTGTGCTCGTGCGCTTGTTCAGCGAGCCGATTGGGATGCTCAGCCTCAGCCTGTCCGACCGGGGCCTGGAGCCTGCGGACCTCGCGGCTGAAATCGCCGGCGAGCTCGGCTCCGAGCTGCGCGAGCGCTTTGCTGACTGCGCGATCGCGTGGACGGGATCGCTCCCCACAAACGGGCTCGAGCCCGGTCGCACACCGAGCTTCATCGAGGGACGTGAACGTGCCCTTGCCGAGGGCCCGGAGATCACGGTCGCGATCTGCACCCGCGATCGGCCTGATGACCTGGCGCGCGCGCTCGACGGCCTCCGGCATCAGCAGTACCCCCGCCTGCGCACGCTCGTGGTCGACAACGCTCCGTCCGATGACCGGACCCGGCGGCTGGTCTCCGAGCTCGCCCGGACGCGCGAGATTGGCTACGTCACTGAGCCGCGCCCAGGCCTCTCCTGGGCGCGCAACCGGGCGATCGAGGCATCAGACAGCGAGGTCATTGCGTGGGCCGACGACGACGAGATATGCGACGCCTGGTGGGCCGCCGAGATCGCGCGCGCGTTCGTAGAGGTTCCCGAGGCCGGCGCGGTCACCGGAATCGTCGCTCCCGCCGAGCTCCAGACAGAATCCCAGGCCTGGTTTGAGCAATACAGCGGCGTCCGTCGCGGCCGCGGATTCACCCGCGCGGTGTTCTCGCCCGCGACGGCACGCCAGCAGAGCCCGCTGTATCCGCTACCGCCCTATGGCGCCGGCGCCAACATGGCCTTCCGGCGCGACGCCGTCGAGGGAATCGGCCGCTTCGACTGCGCGCTCGGGACAGGTACCCCGACGCTGGCCGGCGAGGACACGGCCGCGCTGAGCGCGCTGCTGCTCGCCGGCGGGACGATCGTGTATCAGCCCAGCGCGATCGTGTATCACCGCCACCGGCGCGACTACGGCGCGCTGGAGCGCGTGATGCTGGGCTACGGCCGGGGGCTGAGCGCCTATTACGCGAGCATGCTCGTGCGCCACCCCAGCTGCCTGCCCGAATTGGTGCGTCTGTCTGGCCGCGCGATGCGCGATCAGGTATCGCACGACGGGCAACGACTCACCGAGCTCGACGGCTTTCCGAGAGAGCTCCTGAGGATCAACCGCAAGGGTCTCCTTCAGGGCGCGTTCAAGTATCCGGGCGCTCGGCTACGGGCGCGTCGGCTGGCGACCGACGTGGCGGGGGCTGAGCGGTGATGGATTCCCCGGCAACCGTGGCCGTGCTGTCCTACCACAGCATCGCGGCGCGAACCACGCCGGCGTTCGCCGCACTGACCGTCGACCCGTCCCTGTTCGCCGAGCACATGGAGGCGCTGCACGAGCAGAACCTCGACGTGATCCCGTTTGGCGAGGTTCCCGACGCGCTCGCCGCCGGACGCAGCGGAGTTGCGATCTCGATCGACGACGGACTCGCCGACGCCGCCGAAAACGCCTGCCCAGTCCTGGCGCGGCTCGGGATGACCGCGACGCTGTTCGTCCCGACCGGCTATGTAGGCGGCCACTCGGGCTGGCTGCACGGCGCCGATGCGCGGCGGCCAATGCTCAGCTGGGCGACGATCGTTTCGCTGGCCCAAGAGGGATTCGAGATTGCGTCGCATGGTCGGATGCACATGGCGGCGGACCTCAACGCGGCCGACCTCGTCGAGTACGACGCCCGCGCCAGCCGGCTCGCGCTGGAGGACCGCATCGGCCGCGGGGTGAGCAGCTTTGCCTATCCATTCGGCTACCACTCCGCCTCCGGCCGCCGCGCCGTACGTGCCGCCGGCTATCGGCAAGCGTGCGCTGTCGGCGACCTGCCCGCTCGGGCGGGCGACGACCGCTGGGCATTGCCGCGCCTGCAGGTCTGGGACGACACGACGCCCGAGGCGCTGGTGGCGATGGTGACATGGCGACCGCGGCTGGCGACACGGACGTGGGCGCGCTCCAAGCAACGCGTCTGGCATCTGGGACGCCGATGTGCAGGCTGGGGCCCCGCCGAGGCCGGACGACTTCAAGGAGCGCGGCGATGAGCGTGCCTGGACCAATCCACGTCGCGGTCATCGACGTCGGACAACCGATCGTCGACGTGGACTGCACGCGCGTGTGCGAACCACCGTACGCGGCCGCATGGATCCTGGCGTGCCGCGATGGCCGGCCGCTCGGAAGCGTCGAGCTGCCCGTACATCAAAGGCGGATCCCGGGCGAGCAGCTCGAGCGCGAGCTCCGCGCGAAGCTCGGAGGCGCGTGGGACCGCCGGGCTGCGCAGGACGCCCCGCAGCTCGCGCGGGCCACGGTCGTGGTTCCGACCGCGCTCTCGCGGCCCGAGCAGCTTCGGAGCTGCGTTCGGAGCCTGACCGAGCTTGATCACCCCGACTACGAAGTGATCGTCGTCGACAACCGCCCGGCCGGAGCGCCGCCGGTCGATCTGCCCGGCGTCCGCGTCGTACGCGAGACGCGCCCCGGAATCTCCGCCGCCCGTAACCGTGGGCTGCAGGAGGCCCGTGGGGAGATCGTCGCCTTCACCGACGACGATGTCGAGGTCGACCGGCGCTGGCTGCGCGCGATTGGCGAGCGCTTCGCACGCGCCCCCGAGCTTGCGGCGGTGACCGGATTGGTCGTGCCGGCCGAGCTCGAGACCCCCGCGCAGATCTTCTTCGAGCAGTCGGGCAGCGGGCTCGATCGCGGCTACGCCCCGCTCACGTTCGAGCGCGCCGGCCGCTTCCAGATCACGCGCCGGGACGAGGATGACGGCACGGAGCGGGTCCAGTCCTTGTATGAGATGGGCGAGCTCGGACTCGGTTCGAACATGGCGTTCCGGACCGACGTGCTCCGGGCCGCCGGCGGATTCGACGAGGCGCTCGGCACCGGCACGCCGACCCGCGGCGGCGAGGACCTCGCGATCTTGGTCGAGCTCCTGGCCGACGGGCATCGGCTCGCGTATGAGCCCGCCGCGATCGTGCACCACACCCATCGCGCGACGATCGAGGACCTCGAGCGCCAGATCCACGGTTACGGGGTCGGCTTCACCGCGATGCTGACCGCGATCGCCCTGCGGGACCCGCGCCACTTCGTGGGGCTCGCGTCGGTCGTTCCGGCATGGCTGCGCTCGTTGCGCGATCCCGCGTCCGCCAAGCGCGCAAACCGCACCCCCGACTTCCCAACGGAGCTGGGAGGAACGGAGTTGCGCGGGATGCTCGCGGGACCCGCGGCGTACCTGCGAGCGCGCCGGATGCAGAGGCGGTGGGCAGCATGAGTGAGCTCGCCACCCGTCCTGATGAGACGCGATTTCGCCCGATCAAGCTCGCCACGATCGATGTCGAGAACTTCCCGGATGCGATCGACGGCGGGCCCGGCTACGGCGCCCTGTGGGCGCTCGTCCGCGAGCACGACCGGCCGCGCGGGATGATCCGGGTTCCGTTCGAGGACGGATCCGTGAGCCGTGGGCAGCTCGCCGTCGCGATCGCGGCACTTCCGGCGCCGTCGCGAGCGTCCGCTCCACGGGCCGCGCCGAAGCACCTCCTTCCGTCCATCTCGGTCGTGGTTCCCAGCCTTCTCGAACGCGAGGACGGGCTGCAGGCGTGCCTGAGGTCGCTGGCCGATCTCGATTACCCGGACTATGAGGTGATCGTCGTCGACAACCGCCCCGCCGGAGCGCCCCCGGTCGACCTGCCCGGCGTCCGCGTCGTACGCGAGACGCGCCCGGGCATCTCGGCCGCGCGCAATCGCGGACTCGAGACGGCCACCGGGGAAATCGTCGCGTTCACCGACGACGACGTCGAGGTCGATCCTGGCTGGCTGCGGGCGATCGCGACGCGGTTTGTGGCGCACCCCGAGGAAGCGTGCGTCACCGGGCTGACACTCCCGAACGAGCTCGAGACGCCGGCGCAGGTCGAGCTCGAGGAGTACTACGGCGGCTTCGGAGTGCGTACGTTCGAGGCCGTATCGCACCGGATGCGCGCTCCGCGCTGTAGCTCGCCGCTGGCCCCGGCGACCGTCGACGCGATTGACGACGGCGGCCGCGTGCTGCGGAGCTTCTCGCTCTACGCTGCGGGAAGCTTTGGCGCCGGCGCGAACATGGCCTACCGTGCCGGCGTGCTGCGCGAGCTCGGCGGCTTCGATTGCGCGCTCGGCGCGGGGACCGACACCCACGGCGGCGAGGACCTCGCGATGTTTGCCCGCCTCGCCTGGCGCGGCTATGCGGTCGCCTTCGAGCCGGCGTCGATCGTCCATCACACCCACCGTCGCGAGGAGACATCGCTCGAGCGCCAGATCAAGGGCTACGGCGTCGGCTACGGCGCGCTGCTGACGGCGCTTGTGCTCGAGGATCCCCGCCATCTCGGGCGGATGGCGGGCACCGCCCGGCGGGCCGTGCAGATCATGAGCGCCGGCTACCGCGACAAGCTCGCCGTCGACAGACAGCCGAATCCACGCACCGGAGAGCTTGCCCGGATGGAGTTGCGCGGGATGGCCGCTGGCCCGTTCGTTTATCTCGCGAGCCGCCTGCGGAGGTCGCGATGAGGCTGCTGCGCGGACGTCGCTCCATGACCTTCAACGCGATGTCGCTGATCACAGCGACCGTGGCGACCAACGCGCTCGGGCTGGTGTTCTGGACCGTGGCAGCACGCCTTGGGTCGCCAGGAATCGTGGGACACGCCGCGGCTGCGATCGCAGCGCTGACGCTGTTGGCGACGATTTCACAGCTGAATCTGACCAACGTGTTCCTTCGTCTACTCCCGACCGCCGGCCGACTCGGCAAGCGCCTGATCGCTCGCGGCTACGTGGCTGTAGTGGCGCTTTCCCTGGCCGTAGGGGCCGTGTACGTCTTCAGCGGCCTGGGCCACAAGGTCGTGCAAGGAGGGCTTGTGGCACAGGCGGCGTTCGTGGCCGCAGTCCCGCTGCTTGCGGTCTTTGCATTGCAGGACTCGGTGCTCACGGCCCTGCGTCGGGCCCCATGGGTGGCGGCCGAGAACATCTCGTTCGCCACCTGCAAGCTGGCGCTGCTGCCGGCGGCCCTGCTGCTGCCAATTGGCGGCGGGATCGTGATCTCATGGATCGCGCCGGCCGCGATCGCTGTGCTCGTAGTCAGCGCCCTGCTGTTCCGGCGGCTGCTGCAAGGGCTCGAGCACATCGAAGGAACGTTGCCTGGACGCCGGCGTCTGATGTCATTCGTCGCCGGCGAGTACGTGACTGCCGTTTGGGCTACCGCCACGACGCAGTTGATGCCGCTGATTGTGGTGTGGCGACTCGGGCCGACGCAGGTCGCGTACTTCACTCTGCCGTGGCTGATCTCGATGGGCATCGGCCTGTTGCTGTGGAACGTTGCGTCCGCGTTCGTCGTCGAGCTGGCATCACCGCACGAGCATTCCGAGGCCCTGCTCCGCCGCACGCTGATCCTGTGGGCCGGGGTTGTAGCCGCCGCGCTGGTGGCCTGCGTGATCGCCGCCGGACCACTCCTGTCATTGGCCGGGGGTGCCTACGCCGCGAACGGAACCGAACTGCTCCGCCTCATCGGCTGCAGCGCTCCGTTCAGTGCTCTCGTCGCGCTCTACTGCACCCTGATGTGGATCGACCGGCGCGTCTGGCTGCTGGCCGCTTTCCAAGCTGCGTGTGGCGTCGCGCTGCTCACCGGGACCCTGGTGCTCCTGCCGCACCTCGGCTTGGTCGCCGTTGGGTGGGCCAACCTCGGAGTGCAGGCGGTCGCCGCGGCGGTGACCGCGCCGCTGATCTCGCGGCGGCTGCGGACCGGCCTGCTGGTGGAGCCGGCATGAGCGTCGTCGGCGTCGCCCCACTTAGCGACGAGCAGCTCCGCCACCGCCACGGCGCCGCGATCGGAGCCCTGCCCGACGACGCGCGTGCGGCGGCACGCTGGCTTCGTCGCGGTCGGTCCGTGACCTCGCCCCTCGCTGCCGCTGGCCGTCCGGCGGTGGCTGCTGCGGCGAGGCGGCGTCAAGCTCGGCGCGATGGTCTGGGGGCTCGAGCGCTGCTGGTTTCAGTCGCCCGATGTAACCATCGGTACCGGCTCGTACGTCAACGCCGGCTGCTGGTTCGAGGGCTCGGGCCAGATCGAGGTCGGCGACAACTGCCTGTTCGGGCCGGAGGTGCTCGTGCTCACCTCGACGCACGAGCTCGGGCGTGACGGCGAGATCGCTCGGACGACGGAGTCGCGCCCGGTGCGGATCGGCGACGGCTCTTGGATCGGCGCACGCGCGACGATCCTGCCGGGCGTGACGATCGGGCCGGGGGCCGTGATCGCCGCCGGCGCCGTCGTCACTGAGGATTGTCAATCGGGCGCCGTCTACGGTGGCGTCCCTGCGCGGAGGCTACGATGACGAAGACGCGGACCGAAGCGACCGCCTACGCGGGACTGGCCGCGAGCCTTCTGGCGGTCGCGCTCGTGCTGATCGCCCCGACGGCCTGGCTGGCTCTGATCGGAGCTCTACTGCTCGCCTGCGTCCCGGCTGGAGCGGCGGTGATGTGCTGGATCGACTCCGGCGAGAACGCGGCGCAGGCCGGTCTGATACTGGCCGTCAGCCTGACCGTGCTGGCGCTGGCGAGCGCGGTCATGATCTGGCTGGCTAGCTGGCAGCCCCGCGCGCTGCTCGTGCTGGCCGGCGCCGCCGTCGTCTCGTGTGCGCTTAGACTGCGCGTCGCGAGGGTCCCCGGAGGTGCTCGATGAGCGCGCTCGGTCATTCACTTCGCTCGGCTCGCGCGACGCGCGAGGAATCTCGGACCACGTGGGCCCAGCCTCAACTGGCGTTGCCGCTGATCGGACTCGTCGCCTGGGTGCTGGGCGTCAGCGAGCTGCACCCGTCGGCGATCGGTGATTACGGGCTGCTGGCGAGCGCGAACGTCTTCTTCTTGCTCGGATTCGGTGCCCTGATCGCCGGCTTCATGCTCGAGCTCGCCCGGCATGCGCCCCGCGGCTGGCTGCTGATGCTCGACCTGGTCGTTCTGATCGTCATGGTCCACGCGACCGTCCCGATCGTCTATGGCGGCACGCCGGAGTACGCCTGGGTCTACAAGCACATCGGGATCATCTCCTCGTTCTCCCACTACGGGCGGATCACCGATCCCGACAACATCTACGACCAATGGCCGGCGCTGTTCGCCGCCGTCGCCTCGATCAGCTCGCTCGCGCACGTCAACGCGATCTCGTTTGCAACCTGGGCGCCGCTCGCGTTCGAGCTCGCCGACGCACTGCTGCTGGTAGCGATTTTCCGCCTGCTGACGACCGATCGGCGCGTGCCGTACCTTGCCGTGGCGCTGTACGTGGGACTCGTCGCGTGGGTCGGTCAGGACTACCTGTCGCCGCAGGCGTTCGCGTTCATGCTGTGGCTCGCGATGGCGTTCGTGATCCTGCGCTGGCTGCGGGCGCCGGCGCCGGCGGCCGGGCACAGCCGGATCGCCCGCCTGCGCACGTGGATCGCCGTCGATCTGGCGCCGGTTCCGAAGACCACCCGCGCGCAGCGGATCACAGCGCTTGTGCTCGTGACCGCGATCTTCTTCGTGATCGTCGCGGCCCACCAGCTGACCCCGTATGTGATCCTCGCCGGAGTCGGCGCGCTGACCGCGCTCGACCTCCTGCGTCCGCGGTGGCTGCTGATCCTGCTGGCGGCGATCGCAACCGCCTACCTGATTCCGCGCTACGGGTTGATCTCGGGCAACTTCGGAGGCCTGTTCAGCGGCGGCAACCCGATCCAGAACGCGTCCGGTGCGCACGGCACCCATCACGCCGGCGGCGAGGCGTTCACCGCTCGGATCGTGCACCTGCTGGCGGCGGCGATGTGGCTGCTCGCGCTGGCCTCCGTTGTCCTGCGGCGCAGAGCGCTCGGTCGCGTACTGATCCCGGCTGCGCTCGCGTTCAGCCCGTTCGTGATCCTCGGCGCGCAGAGCTACGGCGGCGAGGCGATCTACCGCGTGTATCTCTTCTCCGCACCGTGGTGCGCGCTGCTGATCGCGGGCGCGCTGGTGCAACTGCGGCTGCCCAAGCGGCTGTCGCTTCGCTGGCCGGCTACGGCGATCGTCTGCATTGCGATCCTGCTCGCGGGCCTTCAGGGCCTGTACGGCCCCGTGGCGGTCAACGCCTTCACAGGCCCGGAGCTCAACGCCAGTCAATGGCTCTACGCTCACGCGCCGCATGGGTCGCTGATCGTGCTCCCGGACGAGAACTTCCCGACGCTGCAGTCCGCGAACTACAACTCATACGACCTGCAGGTGATGCCATCCGATCCGCAGCTCGGTGAGTCGTGGCTCAACGAAGGCAACCTGCCAGAGGTCAACAGCTGGATCTCGGGTCTGGGCCACCAGGACGCCTATCTCGTCGTCAGCCGCAGCATGAACGCCGACGCCCGTTACTTCGGTGCTCCCCTTGGCTACGACAAGCTCGTCGGTGAGATCCCGATGGAGCTCGGCGGCTCGGTCGTCTACCACAACGACGACACGACGATCTACAAGCTGGCCGCCGACTGACCGCTGGCGGGCGCTCAGGCGCTCGCCGGCGGTTCGTCGATCCGGATCACGCGACCCGGGTTGCCGACCACGACGGCCCACGCGGGAACTGACTTGACGACCACGGCGAGCGCGCCGATCCGAGCGTGGTCACCGACGTGGAGATCGCCGACGACCGCGCATCCGGCGCCCAGCTCGACGCCGTCACCGACGGTCGCGACGCCCACCTCGTTGCCGTCACGGTCGACTCGGTTGCCAATCGTCACGTTGTGGCGCAGATGACAGTCGTTGCCGATCGTGCAGTGGGGGCTGAGCACGATCCCGTGCGGGTGATAGAGGCGCAGCCGGGCGCCCACGTTTGCGGTCACCGGTAGCTCGACGCTGAAGATCAGCGAGCACGTCAGCCAGTATGGGCTCACGATCAGGCGGGCGAGGCGTCCCCATCGCTGCGCCGCCCACTGCGCGAGACGGAACCACGCAAGGATCAGCTGCGATTCTGGCCGCGTAGCGTTCACGGCCCAGTCCTGGAGCACCCACTCGCGAAATCGTTGATTGGCCTGTGGCTCGATGGGCCGAGGCTATCGCGCGCCCTACCGCGGGCAATCCACGGCTAGCGCTCGAGCCTCGCCGCCGCCGCCCGCGCGAGACTGACCGCCCCGCCGGCCGCGGCGAGCGTGACGCCGGCGACAATCGCCATCGCGCGGCGAAGTTGCCCGCTCAGGAGATCCCGCACCAGGGCGCGTGGAAGCGTGCGCGTCAGGTAGGACCGCTCGTCGTCGAGGTCGCGATCCTCCCCCAGGTGCGCGGACAGCTCGATCTTGCCGGCGCCTTCCCAGTAGCAGCGGCGCAGAAAGAACGCGAACGTCGAACGCTCCGCAGGGACCACGTGGTCGACAACTGCCGTGGGCACGTAGGTCCACCAGCGGTCCGGCGCGCTCGCGCCGATCCTGATGCAGAGGTCGGTGTCCTCTGGCCGCGACGTCGAGCCGACCTTGCCGAACCCGCGCCGGAAACCCCCGACCGCGTCAAACGCGCTCTTGCGGACGGCCATGTTCTCGCTCCAGACGTTGCGGACATGGGCCTGCTCCGTTGGCAGCCCTGCATGTGAGGCGCCCACCACCCAGCCGAACTCGTCGGGAAACCAGGGGGGACGCGGTCCTTGCCAGGCAGGCATCGTCATCCCGCCGGTCCCGATCACCTGCGGGTCGAGCAGCGGTGCCAGCAGCTCGCGTAGCCAGCCGGGCCGCGCTCGCACATCGTCATCCAGAAACACCAGGAACGGGTTGCGGGCGAGCGTCGTGCCGGCGTTACGCGTCCCCGACGCGCCCGGGTCGCCGCGGTGATCGACGATCTCGATTCCGTCCACTTCCGCGCGCAGCCGGCGGCACAGGGCCTCGTTGTGGTCGACCGCGACGATCAGCTGGTCTGGCTCTGGCGCCTGCTCCCGTGCGGAGTCGATCGCTTCCAGCAGCTGCTCGAAGCGCTCTTCGGTGTGGCACGCGATCACGATGCTGGCGGCCATCCGGCTCACGCCCGATCACCCTCGATCTTGCAATCGTGCAACGCCCAGGCGTGAAAACCCATCAATCTCTTGTCCGTCTGCCCCGGCCGCCGTCAAGCCGCTTAAGCTGCGCGCCGATCTCGAGCCAATGCGCCGGCAACCAACGACTACGCTTGCCGGGCTTGCCCTCACGCTGGCGTGGATGCTGCTGAGTGGCCCGTCCGTGCTTGCCGCCACTCGATCCGCTCCCCATTCGGCGGGCCGTCACCGCCCCGTCGTCAAGCGCCACCGGCGATCGACCACTTCGCGATACACCATCAGGAACGCCGTAAACGATCCGGCACTGGACCCGTCGGGCGTGCCGGTTCCGACCACCAGCCCGCGTGGTTGGCGCGAGGTATTCGCCGACGACTTCACAGGCACCAGCCTCGACTGGCAGTGGACCGCGTACTGGGGGGTGCCGGGTGGAGACCCAGGCGGGTTCTTCGACCCGACCCACGTAACGGTTTCCGGCGGCGAGCTGGTGATATCCGCTTATCAGGACCCGGCCGACAACGCGTGGGATGCCGGTCCGAACACGTACGTCACCGGCGGAATCAGCTCCTCGCCATCCTTCGCGCAGACCTACGGCGACTATCTCGTGCGCTTCCGGATGGACGCAGGTCAGGGAATCGCGCATGCCATCCTGCTGTGGCCGCAGAGCAACACCTGGCCGCCCGAGATCGACTTCAGCGAGGACAACGGAGCTCAGCGTCAGACCGACTACGCGACCCTGCACTACGGATCGGGCAACACGCAGGTGCAGAAGAGCGTCGCGGTCAACCTGACCCAGTGGCACACGCTCGGGGTGCAGTGGACCGCAGGTCGGCTCGTGTATACGCTCGATAGCAGAACCTGGGCGACGGTCACGAACGCGAACGTGCCCTCGATCCCGATGGTGCTCGACATCCAGACCCAGGGCTGGGCGTGCGGGACCTCGACCTGGGAGCAGTGCCCGAACGCCGGTACGCCGGCGCGCGTCAACCTGGACGTCGACTGGGTCGTCGCTTACGCGAAGTCCTAGTTTGGCCATCAGCCGCCCGTCCCCCGATGCTCGTCAGTCGCCGCTCGCCGGTGCATAGGCGACGACCCAGTCGACATACATCCTGACGACCCGTGGGGTGCTCGTGTTTGGGCAGCGGCCCCAAGTGCCCGAACATGGCCAGGTTTGAGTCTGCAGGTCGAGCACCATCGGGAGGGCCGGCACGGCGCTACCGGCCATCGTCTTCCAGATCCGGCCGTCGATCGTGAATTGGAGCCTTCCGGGAGTCCACTCCACCCCAAGCGTGTGCCACTGAGTCAGGTTGACGTTCGCTAAATATGCGTCCCGATGCGTGTCGTGCTTGCCGTAGTGAAGGGTGGCGAGCGTCCCCGTGCGACCGCTGCCGTTGTCCTCGCTGAAGTCGATCTCCGGCGGCCAGGAATTGTTGGCGGGCATCAGCAGCGCGGCATGACCCACACCGATACCGGGATCCAGACGGAAGCGAACCAGGTACTTGCCGTAGGTCTGAACGAGCCCGGGACTGCTCGAAAGGCCGCCCGTTGCCCACCGCCCCCCGTCACGCCGGTCGCGATAGGCGCTGATCACGAGCATCCCATGCGAGACGGCGACGTGGCGTGGGTCGAACCAGCCCGCGGGATCACCACCCGGCTTGCCCCAGTAGAGGCGCCATTTCGAAGAATCGAGCGTCCGCCCGTTGAAGTCATCGGCGAACACCTGTCGCCAGCCGGGGATGGTGCCCACCGGCATCGGCTCCCGTTGGCCCGTACCGATTGGCTGTGCCCGCATATCACGTGCAGGCACGGCGCCGGCATGTTCCGGTGCCGACGTCGTAGCGCAGGCGGACAGCGCGAGCCCCAGCGCGGATAGAAGCACGGCGCACAGCAGCCATCTGATGATTGTCGAGTATGGGGCTCTGGAGAACATGCTTGCAGGCAACTCGAGGTCCGGGCAGGGGACGCCCTCGTCGTCGAGGTCCTGCAGTACCCATCGGCACTTCCGTGCCGAAGGTAGAGCCTCGAGCGATCATCCTTCGGTGGTTCTTACGAAGTCTGCCGATCGCGCTTCTCGCGGTGGCCGCACAAACACGCGATCAATTGCTCGCTTGGCCTCCACGTAGCGTGACGCGTCGAGCAGCACGAGTACGACCATCACGCCGACGTAGGCGCCATGTGGATACTGAAACGAGTGATCCGAGATCGGCCACAGGAGCGAGACGCCGCTTGCACCCTCCCCCATGTCGCGCCAGAAGTGGATCGCCAGGCCGATCGCGATCCCCAGCAGAAGATAGCGGCGTCGCCGCAGAACCAAGGCGCTCGCGACCACGATGGCGAGCGTCAGCAGCGAGTGGGTGTATGGACGTGGAGTCCCCGCCGTCAGCCAGTCGACGCCCAGCGCGCCAGGGATGTGATCCAGGTCGATCGCCACCGACGCTATCAGCGCCGGCACCAGGAATCGCTCGCGTGCTCGCGACCCGAGGGCCCAGAAGAACAGAAGCGTGGTGAGCAGGTGCGCGAGTTCATCGAGCGGCCCGCCCGGGATCACCGTGGCCCCCGCGAGTCTGGTGCCCCAGTCGGCACCTGCCAGGAGGACGGCCGTTAGTGCGAGCGTGACCGGCGAGAGCTCCATCAAGCGTCGCCCGAGCGCGCACTGGCGCCGCTGTGAGGTTCGTCCGTGAGCCGTCAACCTCCCGATTATCGACCACGGCTCGATGCAACCGAAGCGCACCGTATCGCGGCACTGTCCGCGAAGGGTGGCTCGGCAAGCGTCGGCGCAAGCATCCGACTGACGAGGTGCGACAGTTTCCAAATAGCGCGGAGCACGGGAGTCGGGACGCCCAGACTCGGGGTTTGTCGAGCTGCCCGCGCCTTGTGTACGCCGGGAGCGACGCTTGCGGATCCGACGGCTGACCGCCGGATGCTTAGCTAAGATGCTAGCTATGCAGGTGAACATGCACGAAGCCAAGACCCGGCTCAGCGAACTGGTCGCCGCAGCGGAGCGCGGCGAAGAAGTTCTCATCGCCCGCGACGGTAAGCCGGCGGCGCGGCTGGTCGCGATCGTGAAGGAGCATCCCCCGGTCCGGCTCGGCGTTCTCGCCGGACAGATCGAGCTCACAAACGATTTCGATGCGCCGGTGCCGGAGTTCGAGGCATACGCGGGATGACCGTCGTTCTCGTCGACACCCACATCGCGCTCTGGGCCCTCGGAGAACCTGAGCGCCTTACAGGCTCCGAGCAGTCGCTGCTGGTCGATCCAACGGTCGATCGCTGCCTCAGCCCGATCTCGGTCTGGGAGGCGGCGATCAAACGAGAGGCGGGCAGATTGCGCTCCCCGCGCGGGCTGACCGCCGTGCTCGCCGCCGAGTTCCGCATGCTCGCGATTACCGCAGCCTTGCTCGAGCAGGCCGCCGAGCTGCCGAAGCATCACCTGGATCCGTTCGACCGTGTTCTGATCGCGCACGCGCTCCACGACGACCTTGAGATACTGACCCGCGACGGAGCCTTCGCCACCTACGGCGTGCGCCTTGCGGCGCCGACGGCCACGGCAGACTGAGCCGCGGGAGACTCGCGATCCCACCGTGGGCACGATCGCTGGCCGAACCCCTAAACACTCTCGGCGTTCTATCTCTGGAAACTGAAACGTCTAACTGGCAAGGTGGGACAGTTTCCGAATACCCGAGCCGACCGGATCACCTTCCGGTAATCGGGTTGTCCCTCTATCTGCGCGGTCGCAACCACGCCAAGCGCTGCGTCGACCGCCGAAGAGATGCCGACTCTCGCTCGCTCGAGAAGGGAGCCGTCGGACGGGATATGAAGATGCTCGCCCTGCCGCCAAAGCGGGAGCGTCAGAACTCGACGCCACGCTTCGCTATCGGCTCTTGCGCGTCTCGGCAGCCTGCCGCGCCGAGCTCTTCCGATCGGCGGCCGTGCGGCCGGTCTTCGGACTTCGACCAAGCTCCTCCCACTCCGATTCGGACATCTCCACGCCGTAGTGGTGGGCGGCGGCCTTGATGTTCTCGAAGGCTTGCCCGCGCTCCGCATCGGAGACGTCGATGACCTGATCGAAGCGTGCGATCGCATTGCGCACGTGCTCCGCATCGGTGAGCGGCTCCTTGCGCTCTCTTGGGAACGCGAAGACGGTGTCCGGCAGGTCGCTGCGTTCGGACAGCTCGCCGTGCTTCTCATGAGGTTTCCAAGTCACTCCCATGCATCACTCTCCTATCACGCGGTGTCGTGGGCGCTGTCGCCCCCAGTGATCTCAAAGGTCGAGCCCGAAGCCATGCGCCCGGCCTCCGAAGCGAGGAAGACCACCACCGGTGCGACATCCTCGGGCTCGATCCAGGTCACGCCGAGCGGTGTCTTGGTGGCGAGAATCTCGCGCGCCGCTTGCTCGTCCTTGACTGTCCCGGTCGGCTCCTTGCCGGCGTCTTCGAGCACCTGCGCATAGCGCTCTTCATGGTGGGTCAGGGCGGTGTCGATGAGGCCGGGAATGAGGGCGTTCACGGTGATCTTGTGAGGGCCGAGCTCCAACGCTGCCGACTTCATGAGGCCGTCGGGTCTCGCGCGCAGGTTTCCGCCGCATCGTGCCCTCAGCCCTTGATTCGGGAGGCTTGTCCGGCCCACTCGCGGTCCCGGAGCTCGAATTTTTGGACCTTGCCCGTCGAGGTCATTGGGAGCTCGTCCATGAAGGCGATCGCTTTTGGCGCCTTGTAGTGGGCGATAGCGGACCTGACGTGGTCGATGAGGTCCTGCTCGCTGACCTGCTCGCCGGGCTTGAGAATGACGAAGGCCTTGGGACGCTCGCCCCACTTTTCATCTGGCATCCCGATAACCGACGCGTTCATCACGGCCGGGTGCTTGAGGAGCACCTGCTCGATCTCCACGGTGGAGATGTTCTCCCCGCCGGATATCACGACATCCTTGGCTCGATCCAAGAGCTGGACGTAGCCGTCGGGGTGTACGACCCCGAGGTCGCCGGAGTGAAACCAGCCGTCTGTGAACGCCTCGGCCGTCGCCTCCTCGTCCTTGAAATAGCCCTTCATGACGTTGTTGCCGCGCATCACGATCTCGCCCATCGTCGCGCCATCGGCGGGCACGTCATTCGTGTCCTCGTCGACCACCCGAAGCCGTTCCGCCTGAATCATCCCGACGCCCTGGCGGGAGAGGAGCGCCGCGCGTTCCTCCACGCCAACGTCCTCCCAGCCCTCCTGCCACTGGCAAACCGAGTAAGGACCATAGGTTTCGGTCAACCCGTAAACGTGCACCACCCTCGCGTTGATGTCCTCACACTGGGCGATCGTTCTTGGGTTCGGCGGCGCGCCAGCCGTCGTGATCACCAATGGCCGGTCCATCGGGTGAGCCTCTTTCGCGCCCACCAGTGCGGCGAGCACCGGCGGAGCGCCGTTGAGGTGCGTGACGTTCTCCCGTTCGATGAGCTGCCAGATGCGGTCGCCGCGCACCGCACGAAGGCACACGTGTCGCCCGCCGATGGCGGTCACGCCCCAAGCCGTGCACCACCCGTTGCAGTGAAACATCGGCAGCGTCCACAGGTAGACGCTGTCGGCGCCGTGCTCGGAGTGGAGCAGCTCCCCGAGGCTGTTCAAGTAGGCGCCCCGATGGGTGTACATGACGCCCTTAGGCTGTCCCGTGGTGCCTGACGTGTAGTTGATCGTGATGGTCGCCAGCTCGTCCTCGACCGTCCAGCCCAACGGCTCGTCAGATCCACGCTCGAGTAGATCCGGGTAGCCGGGGCCGTCGTATGCCTTGGAAACGTCCCCTTCCGATTCAGGGTCGAAGACCGTGACGATCTCGGCGATGGTCTCAAGCTCGTTCTCGATCGAAGTGACGTTCGAGCGTAGCTCCGAGTCGACCACCAGGAGCTTGGCACCGGAGTGGTCGCAGATGTAGCGCACCTCCTCGCCGGACAACCGCGAGTTGATCGCTACCAGCACCGCGCCGGCCAACGGGATGGCAAAGTGGGCGATCAGCAGTTCAGGAATGTTCGGACAGAGGTAGGCCACGCGGTCGCCCGCATCGATCCCAGACGCCTGCAGGGCGCGGGCGAGACGAGTGGCTTCGGCCGCAAACTCGCGATAGGTGGTGCGCCGGTCACCGTAGACAATCGCCACCTTGTCGGGATATACCTCGGCGGAGCGCTCCAGGAAACGCAACGGTGTCAAGTCGCTGTGTGACACGGTGGACATGTGGGCTCCTCTCTGCTGCGCGCTTGAAACGCGCAGCCTTTGGTTCCGCCGCGTGCCCTACGGTTCGACCATACCCAGGCCCTTGGGGCCGGGTAGTGTCGGATGAGGGCACGGCGCGGGTGAATGGTTCGGGCTCCGGGCACGCTAGCCGTCCTGGTTCGATGCTGGGCGGCGGCGCGCCGTGTGTGCCGCTAAGGCGTTGGTGCCTTCCTCGAAGCTCCGGTAGATCGTCTGCGAGAGCCCGGCGTCCGCGAACGCCTGGGCGAGCTTCCGGCGCAGCACGGCGTCGGTCGAGTAGCGCGCAGAGGACAGGAAATGGGACCGCTCGTGCTGCCGAACCATCTCGAAGAAGCGCGGCGCCGCGGCGCCCCCGGGTTCGAAGTTGCCGTAGTTGACGATGAGGTTCACCCGCGTGCCGATGTCGGACAGCCGCCGGCTCAGAAGGGCAGCGAGCGTCTCAGCCTCCTCGAGGGTGTCCACGGCCAGGTTGTCGAGGTCGATGAATACCAGGTCATCGTTCGCGCGGTAATCGACGCGTTCGTCGAGCGTCAGCGGTGAGCGTTCACCTAGTCCGAGTGGCGCGTCTCTGAAGATCGCGGCGTCCATCTCGCGCAGCTCGGGCGCGACCTTGGCCCGAAAAGCGATACGGGCCAGCACATCGCGCTCGAGATCCACTCCGGGCGCGAGCTCGATCACCTCGAGGCCGTCGTCGCCGAGCCGCAGCACGCAGCGTTCAGTGATGTAGAGGACGGACTGGCCAGTCGCGAGAGCGCGCTCGCCATTGAACGTAATCTGCGCGACCGCGTCGACGAACTTCGGGACCGTGCCGTCGCGTTCAATGCGCAGCCTCCCGTCGCTCACGGTCATTTCGGCCCCGGCGGTGAACGTCCCGAGGAAGAAGACGTCACGGGCGGACTGGCTGATGTTGATGAATCCGCCGGCGCCGACAAGCCTGCGGCCGAAGCGGCTGACGTTTACGTGGCCATGGCGGTCGGCCTCCGCCATCCCGAGGAAGGCTTGGTCCAGCCCACCGCCGTCGTAGAAGTCGAACTGATACGGCTGGTCGACGACCGCCTGAGCATTGGTAGCGGCGCCGAAGCTCAGACCGCCGGCGGGCACGCCGCCGATGGCGCCCGCCTCGACGGTGAGTGTGATCCGGTCCAGGATCCCCTCCTCGCTGGCAACCGTCGCTATGCCCTCGGGAATCCCGATGCCGAGGTTCACGACGGAGCCCGTCTTCAGCAGCATCGCGGCGCGGCGGGTGATCACCTTACGCGCATCGAGCGCCGTCGCCTCCCGCGCCTCCGACACCACGCGCACCTCCCCGCTGTACGCGGGGTTGTATGCCTCGGCGAACGTCTGCATGTGCACGGCGCTGCTCGCGACCACGACGCCGTCGACAAGCATGCCGGGAAGGCGGACCTCCCGCGGGGCGGAGACGTGACGGGTGACGACACGCTCGACCTGCACGATCACGATCCCACCCGAATTCTTCGTCGCCTGCGCGATCGACAGCGTGTCCAGCGTGGCGGCCTCGCGCTCGATCGTCACGTTGCCCTCCTCGTCGGCTGTCGTGCCGCGCACGAGCGCCACGTCGATGGGGCGGCAGGGATAGAAAAGGAACTCTTCGCCGTCGAGCTCGATGACCCGCACCATGTGCTCCGTTGACGCCGCGTTCATGCGACCGCCCTCGAGACGCGGATCGACGAACGTTCCCAGCCCTACCCGTGTGATCAGGCCTGGCCGGCCGGCGGCCGTCTCGCGATAGAGATGGCAGATAACGCCCTGCGGGAGGCAGTAGGCCTCGATCCGGCCGTCGAGGGCGAGCGCGCCGAGCGCAGGGACCAGCCCCCAGTGCGCCCCGATCGCGCGCCGGATCAGCCCCTCGCGGGCGAGGCGGTTGAGCCCTCGGTCGCCGCCGTCCCCCTGTCCCGCTGCGAACAGGAGCGTCAGGTCGCGCGGGCCGCCAGTTTCGCCGAAGCGCTCCGCGAGCGCGTTGATGAGCGCCTCGGGAACCCCGATCCCGACGAATCCACCGATCGCCAACGTGTCACCATCGACGATCAACCGGGCGGCCGCCTCGGGCGGAATGATCTTCGTGCGGGGCACGGCTGTCAGAGCCCGCAGCTTGCCAGCGTGCCGTTCAACGGGCCGATCTTGCCTTCCCGGGTGGCGGTCCTGAAAGCTCACCAGGTCTTCACGCGCTCGACCGGGCGCCGGCGCTCGATTCGCATTCGCATGTCGAGCACGACACAGCCATTCGTCGTGCATCGGACAGGGTTGAGATCCGTCTCGACCACCTCTGGCAGCTCTCGGAGCAGGAGGGCAAAGCGCAGCATCAGGTCGCGCAGCGCTTGCCGATGCAGCACAGCGCTGCCGCGGAACCCGTCCAGCTGGGTGGCGACTCCCGGAGCGGAGTCGATTAGCTCGTCGGCTTCCGCATCCGTTTCCGGAAGTAGGCCGAACGCGGTCGATCCATCAAGGCCGGCCCGGCGCCCGCCGAAGCCAACCGCCAACACCGGGCCGAGATCGGGATCGGCAATCGCCCCCAGCAGTAGGTCCGCCCCACCGGGCCCGACCATACGCTGGACGATCGCTCCAATCCATTCGCGCCCAGCGGCCTCCACGCGTCGTTCGAGCTCGCGCCAACAGGATCGCACCGCCGCCTCACCCTTCGCCCCGAGCAGCACGGCGTCGATGTCGCTGGCATGCGCGGGAGCAGCAGAGTCCGCCTTCAGCGCGACCGGAGCGCCGATCTCCGCTGCCACGGCGACGGCGTGCTCGATGTCACGGCAGTGATGCGACACGACAATCGGGATCCCGTGCGTGGCCAACAGGGTCTCGGCGTTTGCAGCCGTGAGCCACCCGCCCGAGGGCTCCCGATCGAGAAATGAAGAGATCAGCTCGCGCGCCGCCGCCCGGTCCAGGCCGGGATAGCGCGGAGGCTCGCCGAGCGGTCGTGACAACCATTCGCGACGTTCGGCCGCGCGTGCGAGCACGGCGGCACACGACTCCGGGAACAGGAAGTTCGGCACTCCCACGCCGGTCCGCGCGGGCAGCCGGCCGTCGGCCCGCAGCACCGACGCCACAACCGGTTTGGGCCGCCCCTCCGCGACCGCGGAGATCGCGTCCAGCACGGCCTCCGGGTCGCCGTCATAACACTCGACGTAGTAGACCATCACCGCATCGACGCCGGGATCGCCAAGCAGCTCGTGGATGCTGGCAGCGTATTCGTCCGGACCGGCGCTGATCCTCAAAACCACGGGGTTCTGCGCATCGGTTGACTCGCTCACGTCTAGCCCGTGGGTTGCGGCGGCGTCAGCGGCGAGCGTCGCCACGCCGGCGGAGTTGCTCACGATCCCGATCTGACGTCCGAGAGGCAGCGGCTGACTCTCGAAGAACTCGGCGGCATCGAACAGCTCCTCGCCGCCGCGGAACCGCAGCACCCCGGCTTGATGTAAGAGCGCGTCCACTGCGGCGTCGCTGCGGAGTGCCGCCGCCGTGTAAGAGCGTGCTTCGCTGAGGATGCGCTCGGCCCGTCGACGCCCCTTGAGCGCCAAGATGGGCTTGGTGCGCGACACCCGACGCGCGATCCGCGCGAAGCGCTCAGGATTGCCGAACGACTCGACATGCAGCATCACCGCCGCTGTGCGGTCGTCAGCCTCCCAGCACTCGAGCAGGTCGTTGGTCGACACATCGGCGCGGTGACCGAGCGAGGCGAACATCGAGACTCCGAGCCGCCGAGCGGCCGCGTGACCAAGCAGCGCCATCCCAATGGCACCTGACGGCGAGCAGATCGCCAGGCGTCCCGCCCGGACGCTCGCGCCCGTGAACGTTGCGTTCAAGCTGACTTTGGCGGCGGTGTTCAGCACCCCCAAAGAGTTCGGCCCGACCATTCGCACGCCCGTTTCCCGAACGATCTCAAGCAGCCGCTCCCGTCGCGCCAGGGACGCCTCGCCTCCTTCCTGCTCACGACCAGCGGGGAGCACCAGCAACGCTCGCGCTCCCTCCGCCGTCGCCTCGGCGGCAGACTCGAGCACCGCGTCGCCCCCGACACAGATGATCACCAACTCCGGAGCGACATCCAGCTCACCCAAGCTGCGAGCGGCTCTCAGCGAGCACACGACACCCCCGGCCCGGTTGACCGGCATCGCCACACCCTGAAAGCCACCGCCGATGATGTTCGCCAGTACCGCACGGCCGACATTGCCCGGCGTCGCCGCGGCGCCCATAACTGCTATCGACGACGGCGCAAGCACCGGTCGTAGCGATGCCACCGCAGCGACATGGTCTCTCTCGTCGATCCGCTCCAGCACCGCCGCCGTAGGCGTGATGTCGAGCGACACCGTTACCTCGCCAAACGAACCCCGACGTCGCACGGCGTAGCCGGCGTGCTCGAACACAGCCAGCATTGCGGCATTGTCGGCCATCACCTCTGCGTCGAAACGGTGGATTCCACGGTCCGCCGCGATCTCCGCCAGCTGCTCGAGCATCCGCATGCCGATCCACCGGCCCTGATCAATGTCAGCCACGGCAAACGAGACCTCCGCGACGCCGGGCTCGCGCAATCCGGCATAACTGGCGACCGCCGACACTTGGCCGTCGCGCCGGCTGATCAGCACCATGCGATCGAGGCCAGTCGCCTCAGCCTCCTCGCGCGCGACGAGATCGGTGCGCGCGAGCCCGTGGAAGCGGAAGCTGCGGCTCACCTCGGAGAGCCGGTCATAAAACGCCTTGATGTCGGCAAAATCCGCTGGAGTCGGAGCTTGCAGGCGCAGCGTCGACCCGTCGCGCAGGAGCACGTCCCTGACCAGCGGCCGCGGCTCGGTCGCCGAAGCGCCCATCACATCTGCCGGCTAGCGTTCAGCGTGGCCCCCATCAGCGCTTGGCCAGCGACCACACAGGGAGCACAGGTCGGCCATAGGAGAACTCGCAGAGCTCCGCCAAGGCCAGGTAGAACGCGCACGCGGCCGCGGCGAGGCCGAGGTAGCCGCCCCAGTGGATCAGCGTTGTGTGAGCCCCGTAATTGCCCGCTCCGAGCAAGAAGAATACCCCCACGAGAATTGCCAGCGCCAGCACGACGACCACGTTCGTGCGAAAGGACGCGACCAACATCACGACGACGAAGATGCCGAAGGCGTAAATGAACAGGCCGACCGCATGCCCCAACTGGGTCACCGGCACGGCCTTCAGGAACCACTGCCCGAGTGCAAAGAACGACAACCAGAAAGCGCCGAAGCCGGCGAACAGCACACCCGAGAAGGTATTGCCGGTTCGCAGCTGGATGATGCCCGCGATCAGCTGCGCCAAGCCGCCGAACATCAGCGCGACGCCGAACACCACGGGGGTTGTCCCCACCGAGACGGCTTTCGCGTTGATCATGCTCAGAATGAATGTCGTGACGGCGAACGCCAAAAGCGCAAGTGGGGCCGAGTTGCCCCAATCAAGAGTTGCGGTGACTGGCGCGCCCTCGAGCTGAGCCTCCTGACGGACCGATCGTGCAGGTGCAGAGATGGTTGCCATGATGCAAACCTCCTCGGAGTGCGTAGAACCTCGGGTGCCACTCTCACGACAGGCGTCGGTCCAGCACTCATTTGGGTAATCCCCGGTCGTCCGGGGATCCCGACAGGGTCCCCCTTTCGCCGTCAAGCGACATCGGTACCGCCTACGGTCCTGCGCAAGTAGAGGTCCGCACTTGGAGCGTGGCTTCTCCGGTTCAGAGGGCTTCGTCACGCCAGCTTTCGTGCTTCCGCCATACCGTGATGAAGGGTCGGGGTCGACTGCGCGCTGGATGAATGCCCGCAGAGAGAGCACCGCGGATCGGCCGGTAGGGGTCGTGCCGGGGTCGGCGCGCGTCCAGCGCGGCAGGATGCGCAGGCGTTTCGTGAGGGGCGCCATCAACTGGCCGCCCTGGCGCCCGACCTCCGGGCATACGTAGAACCCCGCGGGTCTGATCAGATGACGCTACCGCCCAGCACCGCGACCAGCTGCTTAGCGTTCTTCTTGCCGATCTTCGGGACGTCGAACTCCCACACAGTTCCGTTGGTGAACTGCAACCGGAGAGACGAGAGCACCTTGCCATCCTTGAGTTCGACCGTCCGGAGTTCCTCGCGAGGAGCGCGGGCGAGCACCTCGTCGGTGACCTTCATCTTGAGGGCACCCGACTTCGTCTTGATCAACGCTACCTCGGTCTCACTTGCCGCGATGTAACCAACCCGGCCGAAGGCGGGGACGTCTGAGGCCTTCGACGATCGACTCGCGACGGCGGTCGCCGCGACCGCGCCGACGACGCCGCCAATGGCGCCCGCCGACGCCTTCTTCCCAAACCCTCGCGGGTTGACCATCGCGCCCGCAAGCTCCGGCGCGCCCAGCGCCGCAGACCCATCTCCGGCCATGCCCCAGCCCTCCGTGTCGGTTCTGACGGCTCCGCTTCTTGCCGAACACCCGAGCAATGCGAGCCAGAATGTCGCAAGCCTACCTCCCGGCCGACAACCGGGTCCTCCGCCGATGTCGGACAACAAACGATCAACGGACAAGAACGCGTTCGAGAGCTGGCGGGCGTCCTCTCAGAGGAGCACGAACGAGCCCGGTCGGACGCCTCTCAGATAGTCGACAACCCTGCATTACTAGCGGGGCTTGTCGGCGGGATGTGCCGACGGCGGGTTGGAATCAGTGCGACCGACGGCTCGCGGTGGGTGCTCCCGCGGAAGCGCGCGACCGATCTGCGACTCGAGACCTCGTCCCATAACGGGTTCGTGCGCCGCCGCTTCCCCAACAGCCTCGTGACCGGCGAGGCTAGGAGCCGTGGAAGCAACCGCGGGCCCGGAACGGAGACCGCGGAGGGGACCGGAGTGCGTGCCGGTAAACAAGATGCGCTGAGCGACCGTCCCCCTGTCGGCCGACGAGTCCAGCACCTCGAGGCGGAGATCCGGGAAGCCCTCGACGAAGACGCCGAGGAACTCGACCCAGGCGTCACTGTCGAGCGCCACCGCCCGGATGCTCTCGGGCGCGTGCGCAACGTAGTCGGCAGTTCGTTCGGCGCGGCTCAGGCCGGAATGCCGGGAGGGCCGAGGATCTCGATGCCGTGGTCGGCGGCGGCCTGCAAGACCGGCCCCATGTCGGGCGGCGCGGCCGGCGCGGGCGGGATCTCCGCGACGGGAGCAGGGGTCCCAAGCGTGCGGATGAAGCCCTCGAACCCGGCCGCCTGCGTGACCAGCAGGAAGCGAGCCTCGTCGGAGCTGACGATGAATGTGTGGGGCACGTCGCGCGGGCCGAACACAAAAGAGCCTGCCGGAGCGACGACCGTCTGGCCCGCGACCCAGATCGTGAGCTCGCCCTCGAGGACGTAGAACCACTCGTCCTCGTCGTGGTGGACGTGCAGCGGCGAGCCGGAGCCGCGCGGAGCGGTCTGCTCGGTCAGCATCATGCGGCCGCCGGTTCCCGCGCCATCGGCCTTGATCGTCGTCAGGCCACCGAAGAACCAGAAGTGCTCTCCCTCATCGGGACCGAGAGCGATTGGTGCGAGGGCGCCGTCCGGCGCGGTCGTGGTGGTGTCTACTGCGCTGATGGGCAATGACAGTTCCAGTGATGGGGTCCACGACCCCCAAAAACCCTGTAGGCATAGGCTTTTCGGTGTCCCCGGTCCCGCTGGTGGGACCGGCGGTGGGACAGTCAGCGGTCCCGCGCGCGAGCGATCGCGAGATACACCGCGCTGCGATCCATGTTCAGGATCTCCGCGATGTCCGCGACGCGGCACTTGTCGTCGACCAGCTCGAGGATGAGCTGATCGCGCGCGACCCGCCGAGCGTCGACCTCCGCCTCGGCCTTCTCAAGTCCGGCCTGATGGTCGAGTAGCTCCAGCTCCTCTGCGTGGGTGACTCGGCGCGGCAACGTTTCCGTAGTCTTCATCACGTAGAGGCTACTCGACAAATGTGGCGGACTACCGACGCATCCTTGTCTAGGCACGTCTACAGTGGTGGCAAGTGGCAAGGAAGCCCCGGGAGCAGCACCGCCGGCACTCACTCCCGCCGGTAACCCTCCCGGAACCGGTCCCGGCGGCCGGCTGCCCCTAGGCCGCCGGGACCCACCATTCCGATCTTTCGAGGGAGCCTCGATGAGCTCGACCAACCACCCACGCACGCCGCTCACGGGCGGCAGAAAGCGCAGGCATGCCATGCGTGCTTTCAAATCCAAAATCAAGCGGGTCCTGTGGGATTCCAAGCGGAGGAAGATCGTCACGATCGTGAGCACGATCGCCTTGGTCGCGGCGACGGGAGCCGCCGCGTTCTTCGTTCTCTCGGTCTCCGGCACCGCAAGCCAGGACCAGACGCTCGGTAACAGCGGCAATATCGCCCTCGCCGGCGTTCGCGTGACCGGCTTCGACGCGAACCACATGGTCCCGGGCGACACCACATCAATCCAGGTGTACGCGAGCAACCCGTCCGGCCAGACCGCGCAGGTCAGCTCGATCGATTACGCCGTCACGTCAACCGCGGCGGGTTTCGATCCTGCCTGGTTCCAGGTGACCCCCACCAGCGGCCTCCCGGTCGTGATGCCTAACGGGCACGACACCCTGGTCGGCACCGCGGACGTCAAGTTCGTCAATACGGCATCGGATCAGTCCGCGATCGCTGGTCAGCCAATCACGATCACAGCCACCCTCCACTAAATCCCGCAAACCCCGCAAACTTCGGGCCCGCAGCCACGCCTAGGCTGCGGGCCCGAGAAGGGTTCAGACCATGACCATCACATCGACCTTATTCCGCGCCGCTCGGTTTTCCGCCGACGTGCGTTCCGTCGCGACCGGGCACGTCACGAGAAGAATCAAAAACCACGTGCTGGGCCGGGCGCTCGGCCGCGCCGGATTCTGGCGGCAACTATGGCGCTAGCACCGATGATCCGCCTCCGAACCACCCGCGACCATCTCATCACCCAGCTGGACGGTTGCCGAATCGCCTTAGGTTTGCTCGCCGCCGACTGCGACTACATGCAGATCCGGACGACGACGGCTGTCCTCGAGCACTTGGCTGAGCACACGACCGGCGACCGGGCGACGCACCAGGCGGCGCTCTCCGAGCTCCGGCTGATCGTGCAGGCGCTCGAAATGGACGACGAGCGGTAGGCTCTCCGGTCGTGGCCGTCACCACGCCCCCACGCCGCCGCAGACGTAAGCGGCGGGAACCGGAGCGGCTCGGGTCGTTCCCTGCCGGCAGCGACCGGTCAATCCGGACCGTCCAAGGTTTCGTCAGCCAACAGCTGCGCGTCCGGCCGGCTGGCCCTTACAATCCACGCTAACGCTTGTAGTCCGCGCCGCCCGGTCGTTTGACCGGAAGACCGGAGGTTTGGACCGGTCGGGGCCGTTGGGACTCGCGTAATGCGCAGAAGAGCCCTCTGCACCTTCCGGGGGGCTCTTCTGTTTCCGGGGGTCGAGCCGAAAGCTACGCCGCCGTACCCTCACTGTAAAATTCGTGGCATGACGACAACCATGCCCGACGACCTTCGGCTCGTCCATTGGCACGTCCCCGCGGATGATCTCGACCGTCTCCGCGAGATCGCCCGCGCCCAGGACCGGAGCATCACCGCGACAGCCCGGCGAGCGATCAAGGCGTACCTTCGCGACCCCGCCGAGCTCGAGAAGGAGAACAAGCCATGACCAGTGGAATCGGACAACCGCCGGCGGACGCGACCGCACCCAAACCACGCCAGCCGATCGACGCTGGGCCGCCAACGAATCCGCATCCATCGGCGCAGGCCGACGCCAACAGCGCGTTCGGACCGTGGGCAGCGACCGGCGAGCAGCCGCGGCATGAACAGACCGGCCAGTATCTGCCGAAAGGCTCGTGATGCTCGGCCGCAGGTCGGGACTCGAGCGTTTGCTCGGCGACCAAGCGTTGGATCCCGCGCTCGCGAAGGCGATCCACGCGGTCGGCCAGCGACTCGGCCGCAAAGAACTCGGCCAGGAAATCGTCGACGTGTGGACGGACACCGAGCGGTTTCTTCAGAAAGCGTCCCGCTTCCAAATCCGTGACTTCCGCGACGCTGTCGCCGCCGAGCTGACCGCGGCCGATGACCGCGCCCGCGAACGGCGCCTAGCGGAAGTGCAGGCCGCCGGCGGTGTTGCCGGCGGCGTTGGATACAGTCCACGCCGGACCGCACCCTCGGTCGACATGGGTTTCTACTACGCGCCCGGTGGCGCGATCAGAAGCGCGCACGAGGATGAGATCGAAGCCTCACGTGACGCCGCACGCGAACGGACGGCCGCCGCCGCCAACGCGGCACGCCAGCAAGAGAACGCCGCCGAAGCCGCCCAGCACAACGAAGCGCGAGCGGCAACAGCCGAGTACTGGCGTGGCCGCACACCGCCTGGCATTCCGGGATGACCGTGCATGTCGCGGCCTCGCACGAAGCCGCGCACGCCGCGGCACTGTGCATGGCCGACTGGCCGCCCCTGTCCGTCGAGATCGTCTACCCACACCAGCACGAGAAGGGACACACACGGCCGGACTGGACGGTCCGCGACCCATGCGACGCGGCCTCACTGAAACAACTCCTCACCGCGACCCTCGCCGGCGTCGCCACCGAAACCACGATCGACCTCACCGCCTGGCCGATCACCACAGAACAGTGGGGCGACCAGTTCGAATCAGACGCACAAGTCGCCGCGTTCGTCTGCCAATTCCTTCATCTGGATCAGGTCGCCTACATCGGCCATGTCTGCCGCGCCCAGGCGCTCGTCCGTGACACGCACTTCCGCCGACTCATGTCGGCGATCAGTGCGGAACTCCGAGACCGCGAACTCCTCCTCCAACCCGAGATCGTCCAGATCGCGTCGAGGATCGACTGACCGTGCGCCCATCCACCATCGTCATGATCATCATCGTGTACATCGCGACCATCGTGATCGTCGACATCCTGATCGCCAACCACTAACCAATGCGCCCATCCACATCCACGAACAGTGCACCCAATCCATCCACCAACAGTGCATCCAATGACCGCGACCACTGACGAGTTGCGCACCGTCATCACCGCCTTATGGGCAGACCGCGACGACCCGACCGTCCAGAGCGAACTCGTGCCGCTACTCGCGCGACTCCGCGACATCGAAACGGCGCCGACACCCACCGAACCCACTGAGGGCTCGCGTGGGACCCACTGACGCCACGCACGGCAACAGTGCGGTCCCACTGCGAGCAGCACGCCAATGGCCGCACACGACCGCACACAACGCCCACGTTTCGCACAGATCTGTACGAACAACCCCGATGGGTAGCCAGGGTCGTCAGCCACCCACCACGCACGACAAGACCGCCGGATAATGATGCTCTCACAGTTGATGGTGGCGCCGCGCGATGAGTAGGGTTGCCGGCCAGCGGCAGCGTCCGAAGGCGGTTGCGCTGATCGAGCGCCGGCGTGGTCGGCGGCCGACGGTGGTTGAGGTCGAGCCGTTGTTCTCGACGTATGACGCTCCGAAGCCGGCGGGGTCTCGGTTCGATGAGAAGGCGGCGCGGCATGCGGTCGATTGGATCGAGCGGAATGTGCGGCACTTCAAGGGCCGTTGGGCGGGACGGCCGTTCTGGCTGATGGCGTGGCAGGTTCGGCTTGTGCGGGAGTTGTTCGGGTGGAAGCGCGCGGACGGGAGTCGGTTGTTCCGGTCGTGCTATGTGGAGGCGCCGCGGAAGTCGGGGAAGAGCTCGTTGGCGTCGGCGATCGCGTTGTATCTGGCGTTCGCTGATGGTGAGGCGGCGCCGCAGGTTGCGTGTGCGGCGTATGACCGTGAGCAGGCGTCGATTGTTTACGCGGGCGCGCGGCACATGCTCGAGCAGACCCCGGAGTTGTATGCGGTGACGGCGATCTACAACTCGCGGAAGGAAATGCAATTGCGGTCGAATCCCGGCGGTTGGGTGCGCGCGTTGTCGCGCGAGACGGCGGGCCAGTTCGGACTCGATTTGCACGGGCTGGTTTTCGACGAGTTGATGACTCAGAAGACGCCGGAGTTGTGGGACGCGTTGACGACGTCGGGCGGTTCGCGCGAGCAGCCGTTGACGTTTGCTATCTCGACGGCCGGTTGGAATCAGGAGTCCGTGTGTTTTCGGCAGCATGAGCTCGCCCGCCAGGTCGCGGAGGGCACGGTGCAGGCGCCGGGGTTCCTGGGTGTGGTGTACGGCGCGCCGATGGATGCCGACTGGACCGACGAGCAGGTTTGGAGGGCGGCGAACCCGAGTTTGGGTGAGACCGCGTCGATCGATTTCTACCGTGAGCAGTGCGCGCGGGCCCAGGCGATGCCGACCGAGCAGAACAGCTTCAGGACGCTGCTGTTGTCGCAGTGGGTTGGTCAGGCTCAGAGGTATCTTCCGATGGAGGCGTGGGATCGGTGCGCGGCGATGCCGGAGAAGCGCGGCACGGCGTTCGGCGGTTTGGACTTGTCCGCGACGACGGATTTGACCGCGTTCGTGTGCCTGGTCGAGGGCTCCGACGTGTACGCCTGGGCTTTTGCCGGGGATGGGATCGTCGAGCGGGAGCGGCGCGATCGTGTCCCGTACCGACGTGGGCGGAGCAGGGGTCGCTGATTCTCACTCCCGGCCGCACCGTGGACTATGCGGCGGTCAAAGCGGCCGTGTTGGAGGCGGCTGACGACGTTCGATCTGCGGGACGTCAGCTTCGACAAGTGGAACTCGAGCCAGCTCGTGGCCGAGCTCGAGGACTTGGGGATCGAGATGGTCGACATGAGGCAAGGCTTCGCGTCGATGACGACGCCCACCAAGGAGCTGCTGCGCCTCGTTGTCGACGAGAAGCTTCGTCACGGCGGCGATCCGTTGTTGCGGTGGTGCGCGTCGAATGTGGCTGCGGCGGTCGATCCGGCCGGGAACGTGAAGCTTGACAAGGCGCGGTCGGCGCACCGGATTGACCCGCTCGTGGCTTTGGTGATGGCTGCTGACGGCTGGGTGCGCAACGGTGCCGACGTCGAACGCGTGTCGGTTTACGAGTCGCGTTACGGCACGGGAGCGGCGGCGTGAGCAGGTTCTTGCGCGGCCGGAAGGATGATGAGGACGCGCCGCCGGAGGGCCGCCGCAGCGTGTACGAGGACCGGCTGGTGCGGCGGGATGCCGGTCCCGTCGACCGTGCGGTGTGGGTGAAGCTCGCCGAGCTCGGGTCGGATGGTCTGCCGTTGCCGGGGACCGTGCCGTCGGCCGATTGGAAGGAATCGCTTTATCGCCAAGGCTGGGAGCCGCTCGAGGGACCGTCTCCGCCGCCGGTTCTGACGTCGGCTGTCCCCGGACGCTGGTATCTTCGTAGCCTCGTGTTCTGAGCGTCGCCTTGTTCTCATAAGCGTTTTCGAGGCATCCGAGGCGCCCCCGGTTCCCGCCGGGGGCGCTTCGTCGTCCGTGGTCCGATTCATACTTCGCGGTGCTTATGAGATTCCGACGCTCACGCGACGATGCCCCGGCTTGACACTAGCCACGAGACGCAACTCTTCGTCCCGCTCACCGAGTACCTCGCGACGGGCAAAACCCCGGCTGCGCGGCGCGCGAAGCTTCACGTTCGGTTCATCAAGTCGCGACCGCGGCCTCTCGCTCGTCCGCGCGGGCGGCGTGAAGGTTCATGCGGCCGCAGGCGCGGGTCGCGGCGTGTCGTATCGTCGCGCGCCGGTCCTGACGACGGCCCA
>CAWCMG010000011.1:0-87181 GCA_963796575.1 uncultured Solirubrobacterales bacterium
GCGCGAACTTCGGCCCGGCCACCGGCTACACGATCTCGCCGATGGAGTTCCCAGCCCCCGGGCACGAGCTGGGACAGCCGCCGATCTGGACGAGTCTCGTTTCCGGCGGCGTCGCGAACGTGCGCTGGACATTCGCGTGCGGCCGCGGCTCGACCCCGTGCCTCGGCCGTGGTCGGGTCACCGTGCAGGTACCCGTCCGCAACAACATCGCCTCGGCGAGCGTCCCGCAAACCGGCGGCTGCATCGATGCGACCGTGCCCTGCCGGCCCCCGGCGGCGGTCGCGTGGTACGCCCCCGGCGGGCGCGTCATCGAGACGTTCGCCGGTCGTGCCCTGATGCCCGCCGCCGCGCCGTTCGTGCAGGACAGACCGCTCCCGCCGGTGACCACCGCGCAGCCGCTCTACACCGAGCAGCGGATCAGGAACGTGCTGATGGGCGACGGGATCGCAGCGGTCAGGTTCGGCCAGTCTCGCCTCGCCGCGATCAACGCGGTCACGCCGCTGCTCGGACCCGCGAGCACCGGCTACATCCGCGTACACGCCGAGTGTGGCGTCGACCACACCATGACGTGGCCGAACTGGGCGATCGTGTCCACACACGGCACGCATTACGCCTTCGACCCCGTGCTGACCGTGTACTTCAATCGCTCTCGCTTCGTCGGATATCAGTACGGCGAGTTCGGAACCACCGTCGCTCCCCACACGCCGTCGCACGGGACCGTGCTGGCAACGACGCGGGGGCTGAACATCGGCGACACGCTCGCGCGCGGGGAACAGCTGTACGAAAGCGCGTTCGGCATGAGCACCGCTCAGGGCGGGATCTGGAAGGCCGGGCGTCTCAGAGGCTATGCCTGGCGCGACCCGCGCTACGGCGCCGTGAGCGCCCACAGCGTCGTCGCGACGATCGACGCCGGCGACGTCGGCTGTCCCGCGCTGTCGCCCTGACGCGGAACAATGCCGGCGTGCCCCTGCGCCGGCTCCGCTCCTGGCCCGTCGCCGCCCTCGCCGTCGCCGCCACGACCGTGGCCTGGCTCGGCATGTCCGGCGCGGCCCGCGCGCCCGCGCAGACGCCGACGCTCCCCGCGACCGTGTGCCTCGTCCCCGGCACCGGCAAGCCGCTCGACGCCCTCTGGCACCCGCACATGCGGGCGGCGATCGGCTACACCGACACAAGGGCCGGCGACATCGCGTTCGCGGTACGCACCAGTGACGGCCGCTTCTACGGCTACCGGCCCGACCACGACGAGTGGTCGGCGAGCGTGGTCAAGGCGATGCTGATGGTCGCCTACCTGGACGAGCCGTGGGTCAGGGGCCGAGCCCTGACCGCCCACGACAAGTCCCTCCTCGGCCCGATGATCACCGAGTCCGACAACGACGACGCCCAGGTCGTGTTCGACACGGTCGGCCAGGTGGCACTCCGGGCGCTCGCGCGCCGCGTCGGGATGACCCACTTCGCCACTTCCCCGATCTGGGGCGAGACCGAGATCACGGCCGCCGACCAGACCAGGTTCTTCCTCCGAATCGACAGCTACATAGCGGAACGCCACCGGGCGTACGCGATGTCGCGGCTCGCGGGGATCGTGCCGTCCGAGCGCTGGGGGATCGGCGAGGTCGCTCCGCAAGGCTGGAAGCTCTACTTCAAGGGCGGCTGGGGCTACGGCACCGGGCTCCTCGACCACCAAGTCGCGCTGCTCGTCCGCGGCTGCGCACGCGTGTCGATCGCGGTGCTCACGATGTACGACGGCTCGCACCCGTACGGCAAGGCGACCCTGAAGGGCATCTTCGCGCGCCTGCTCCGCGGATTTCCCGACCACTACACTCGACGCCCCACACACGGGGCGTAGCGCAGCCTGGTTAGCGCGCAAGCTTTGGGTGCTTGAGGTCCCCGGTTCGAATCCGGGCGCCCCGATCTATCGACCGCCGATGGCCGCCCGAGTCGGTAGCCTCAGGCGCCGGCATGGCCGATGTCGAACCGCTGCGGGCGTTGCATTACGACCTGGACCGGACCGGGGGTCTCCAGGACGTCGTCGCCCCTCCTTACGACGTGATCGACGCAGACCAGCGAGGGGATCTGGAGGCCAGTTCTCCGTACAACGTCGTCCGGATCGACCTGCCGGTCGGCATCAACCCCTACGACAACGCGGCGCGTCTGCTCGCGGCGTGGCGCGACGAGGGCGTGATCGTCCGCGACGAGAAGCCGGCGCTGTGGCCGCTCGAGCAGCGGTACAACGGACCAGACGGACTGATGCGGACGCGGACGGGGTTCCTCGCGCGCGTGCGCGTGGACGATTACGGTCCCGGCCGGATCCGGCCCCACGAGCGCACCCACCCCGGTCCGAAGGAGGACCGGCTGAGGCTCACCCGCGCGACCAGGGCCAACCTGTCGCCGATCTTCTCGCTGTTCGCCGATCCCGCCGGCGCCGTCACCGAGGCCCTCGCCGCGGCGACCTACGGCAACCCGCCCTGGGGCGAGTGGACCGACGACGACGGGACCGTCAACCGGCTCTGGCGGATCGAGGACCCGGCCACGATCACGGCGATCCACGATTCGCTCGAAGCCTCCGAGCTGCTGATCGCCGACGGCCACCACCGCTACGAGACCGCGCGCGTGTACGCGCAGGAGATCGGCGGCGAAGGCCCTCAGCGCTACGTGCTGATGTGCTTGGTCGCGCTCGAGGATCCTGGGCTGACCGTGTTCCCGACCCACAGGCTGCTCCGCGATCTGCGTCCCGATCAGCACGAGAGCCTGGCGAACACCATCAGACGGGACTTCGACATCAAGCGACTCGACAGCACCGACGAGCTCGTCCCGGTGTACGGGCAACCGGTGAGCCTCGGCTACATCGACGCCCATTTCCGCCAGCCGTGGATGCTCACGCTCAAGGACCAGGCGATCGCGGACGCCGCGCTCTCCGATCACGCGGCGCCGTACCGGCGGCTCGACACCGCCGTGCTGGAGGCGTTGATCCTCAAGGGCGCGCTCGGGATGACCGACGACGACATCGACCACCTCGCCGGTCTGGGTTATGCGCGCGATTTCGACCAGGCGCTCGAGCTTGTGCAGGACGGCGACTACGACGCCGCGTTCTTCGTCGCCGCCACCCCGATCGAGCAGGTGCGCGAGGTCGCCGGCGCGGGCGAGAGCATGCCTCCGAAGTCGACCTACTTCTTCCCGAAAGTCCCCACGGGGTTGCTGTTCAACCCATTGTCCGAATAGCCCGAACCAAGCTCGGACAGCGCGCGAGAGCATCGCTACGATGAGAACTGTGACCACCTTCAACAAGCGAGGACCAGGACCATGAAGGCCATCGCGCGCCGCACCGCACGGACAGCATTCTCGCACCGCATCGACGTACGACAGCATCGGCTCGTGGCCGATGAGCCGGCGGAGCACGGCGGCGACGATGACGGCCCGAGCCCGCAAGAGCTGCTCGCCGCCAGCCTCGCCGCCTGCACCGCGGTCACGATGGAGATGTACGCCAAGCGCAAGGGCTGGGACCTCGGACCGGTCGAGGTCCAGTGCGAGTACCTGCCCGCCGAGCGGGGGTGCATGACGAACTTCAAGCTCGTGCTGCGTCTGCCCAGCGACTGCACCGAGGAGCAGATCGAGCGCCTGCGCGTGATCGCCGCCAAATGCCCCGTGCACCGCACGCTCGACGGCGAAGTCAGCTTCGACGAGCGCATCGAGCTGGTGCAGCCGGCCGCGGTCTAGTCGACGACCTCAACGCCGGCGGCGCGCAGCTCCTCCACGGCCCGCTCCCCGTCGCCCGGCGACACCTCGACGGCGCGAGTGGCGCCCCGGTGGACGGTCACGTCCAAGCCGGCGCGCCTGGCGTCGAGCGCGGTGGCCTTGACGCAGTAGTCGAGCGCGAGCCCGGCCACGTCGACCGCGTCGACGCCGTGCTCGCTCAGCAGCCGCTCGAGCTCGGTCCCCTCGAAGCCGGAGTATCCCTCGCAGTCAGAAACCTGGCCCTTCTCGACGACGACGTCGATCTGACTCGCGTCGATCCGGGGGTGGAGCTCCGCTCCCGGCGTGCCCTGCACGCAGTGCACCGGCCACCGACCGCCATGCGCGGCGAACGAGCCGTGGTCGGGCGGGTGCCAGTCGCGCGTGGCGACCACGAACGACGCCTCGGACGCCATCCGGTTGACCGCATCGACCACCGCGTCGCCGTCGGGAACCGCGAGCGCGCCCCCGGGACAAAAGTCGTTCTGCACGTCGACCACGATCAGGGCCCGCATGACACCGCGAATATAGTCAGCGGATGCCGTCGGCCAACGATCACCTCGAGGAGGATCTTCGCCGCGTGCTCCTGACAACCGAGGACGCGTTGACGCTCGATGTGCAGGGCCGAACCGACGCCGCGGTGCTGGTCCCGCTGTATCTCGAGCGCGGCCGGCTCCACGCCGTGTTCACCAAGCGGCACGACGATCTGCGCCGGCACCCGGGCGAGATCTCGTTCCCGGGCGGACGCTATGACGAGGGCGAGCAGGACCTCCGCGCGACCGCGCTGCGCGAGGCGCAGGAGGAGATCGGACTGCCCCCGGACGCGGTCGAGCTCGTCGGCGCGCTGCAGCCCACGCCGACGATCGCCACCGGCTACGCGGTGTACCCGTTCGTCGGCCTGATCGAGCCGGGGCGGACGTGGACGCCGAGCGTGCGCGAGGTGTCAGAGGTGCTCGAGCTGCCGCTCGCCACGCTGCTGGCCGGATACGCGCGCCGGCGCCTGATCCGCCGAGGAGTGCCGATCCGGACCGACACCTACCTGGTCGGCGACCATCTGATCTGGGGAGCAACGGCCCGGATCCTGGCCGACCTGTTCGACCGAATCGGGCCGCTGCTGTCGGAGCGCGAGCCCGCGGCCCGGGTCAATAGGATCGTCGGCGGCGCCTGACGGCGGCGCCTTAGCCCCTCTCGATCGGCACGTTGACGAGGTTCCCCCACTCGGTCCACGACCCGTCGTAGTTCTTGACGTCGGGCTGACCGAGCAGCTCGTGAAGCACGAACCACGTGTGCGCCGAGCGCTCGCCGATCCGGCAGTACGCGATGATCGGCTCGCCCGACAGCACGCCCTTGCCCCCGTACAGGTCGCGAAGGTCCTCGGCGGACTTGAACGTCCCGTCCTCCTTGACCGCCTGTGCCCACGGGATCGACTTGGCCCCGGGAATGTGGCCGGCGCGCTGCGCGCCCTCGTTCTCGTAGCCCGGCATCGCGATCAGCTCGCCCGAGTACTCCTGCGGCGAGCGGACGTCGACGAGCTCGCGCGAGTCCTTGAGCGCGGCTAGGACCTCGTCGCGCTTGGCGCGGATCGAGTCGTCGCCGGGCTTGGCCTGGAACGTCGTCTCGGGGTAGCTCGGGTCCTCGACGGTCGTCGGGCGCCCCTCGGCGATCCAGCGCTCGCGGGGGCCGTTGAGGAGCCTGACGTTGTCGTGCCCGTAGTACTTCAAATACCAGTAGGTGTAGGCGGCGAACCAGTTGTTGCGGTCGCCGTACAGGATCACCTGGTGGTCGTTCGAGATGCCGCGGCTGCCGAACAGCGCGCCGAACGCGTCGGGGCCCAGGAAGTCCCGCTTTACCTGGTCTTGGAGATCCAGTCGCCAGTCGAATCCGATCGCCCCCGGAATGTGCGCCTCGCGGTAGAGCGTCGGGTTCTCATCGACCTCGACGATCCTGATCGAGTCGTCGTTCAGGTGCTGCTCGAGCCACTCCGGCTCGACCAGTACGTCGTTCGCATAGTCAGCCAATGGATCCTCCTGGGAATTCCAGTCGCCTTTTACCTATTTTGTATTCAGTCTATCGTGAGCCCGCGGGGCGGCCATCGAGCGCGCGGTTGACCGCGGCCACCGCCGCGACCGTCCAGGCGTCAGCGTCGGCGGGATCGGCCTCGAGCAGCGCGTACGGGATCCGTGAGTCCTCGCAGCGCGCCCGAACCTGCGCGGCGCCCGCATCCAGGAGCGCACGATCGACGGAGCCCGTCGCCTCGTACACGATCCCCCGCACGGTCGTGTCGAGCATCCGGGTCAGCAGCATCTCGAGACGCGTGCCGTGGAGCGCCCCCAACTGCTCGGGCGATCCGACAGCCGAGCCGAGCAGCAGGCACGCGACGCTCACGTGCTCGAGCGAGCCGGCCAGCGTCGCGACCACGTCGGGATCGCCGATCACCGCCTCCGCGCCCGCCGCTTCGACCTCGCCGCGGCGGGCCGGGTCGCGCGTCGTCCCCCGGACCGCGTGACCGGCCGCGATCAGCTCACGCGCGAGCGACAGCCCGCGACAGCCACAGCCGATGATCAGGCAGCGAGCCAGCGGTGTTCAACCCTCATGGCGCCGCTGTTGCTTGGACAGCTCGCGCAGGACCCGGGCCTCGACCTCGTCGGCGGTGACCTCGGCCTCTCCCCTCGCCCGCCGGCGCTCGTTGTGCGCCGCCAGCATCTGGTCCAAGTCCTCGGCCTCGAGCGCCTCGCGCCGCTCGGCCAGCTCGCGGGCTGACCTCAGCCCGACCTGCTCGAGCCCCGACCCTGGGTAATACCTCCCGAGCAGCCAGAACACGGCACCGACCGCTATCAGCCCACCGACTACGACCACCGTAAACGGGTCCACGAACAGCGAGTCTAAACCCGAGCGCACTCAGCGCAACTTCGTGCTTGAAAGTGTGTTTTCAGGGGCGTTTCCAATAGCCGCCGCCTGGTAGGGAGCCGGGAATCCCAGCGGAGGCACTCAATACACCACCGCTGGGAAAGGAGCCTCATGCGCCTTCGCCTTGCCGTGCTCGCCACGTTGGTGACAACGCTCGCGGCGGGTGCCGTGTCTAGCGTCGCCAACGCCGCGCCAAGGCACAACCGCGGCCTCACCATCGCCGCTGTACCAAACCCGATTGATGCTGGGGACGGCGTGTTCATCTACGGTCAGCTCAACGCCACACCCGTCGGCGGCCAGACGATCGTGCTGTACCACCACCTGGCAGGGTCGGGCCTCGGCTACACGAAGGTCGGACAGACGACGACCAACTCCCACGGCTTCTACGAGTTCACTCGCGCCGAGGGTGTGGTGATGACCAACCGCAGCTGGTTCGTGCGTGAGCAGGGTATCCACCAGATCCACAGCCGTACCGTGTTCGAGCGCGTCTCGGCGCTGGTCAGCCTCGCCGCCAGCACGACGACCGCGGTCACCGGCCAGCCGGTGACATTCACCGGATCGGTCACCCCGAATCACGCCTTCGAGCGTGTTGTCCTGCAGGAGCAAGGCGCCGACGGCAACTGGCGTGACCTCAAGAGCGGTCGGCTCGACGGCGGCTCGAACTACTCGATCACCTACCGGTGGCGGTTCGCCGGCGACCACACCGTCCGCGTGCTGTTCCCGAGCGACTTCCGCAACATCGCCGGGAGCGCGAATCCGGTCACGGTCGCGGTTCAGCAGAAGCAGGTGCCGGGATTCACGATCTCGAGCTCGGATCAGCTGATCTCCTATGGTCAGTCGGTGACGATCTCGGGCGTGCTCGATCAGTCGAGCTCGTCGATGACCGGCGAGGCGAACACGCCGGTGACGCTGTGGGCGCGCACCGCCTATCAGATTCAGTTCACTCCGGTCGCCGACACGACCACGGGTTCGGACGGTAGTTACACGTTCGCGCCACAGGTGCCCACCTTCGACACCGTGTATCAGGTACGCACCACTCTGGCTCCGCACCGTCACAGCGCGGCGCTGTTCGAGGGCGTGCAGGACGTGCTCAGCATGACGCCGAGCTCGACCACCTCCGAGGTCGGCGGCCACGTCACGTTCACCGGTACGGTCCTTCCCGACAAGGCCGGTCACGTGATCTACCTGCAGCGCCTCGGCGCCGACGGTAACTGGCACAACGAAGAGGTCCGGTTCGTGACCAACGCCTCGACGTTCCAGTTCGGCTGGACGTTCGGCAAGGCCGGCACGTACCAGTTCCGCGCCCGGATCACCGGCGATCGCGGCAACGTCGGTGGGGCGTCGGCGCCGGTGACCATCACCGTGTCGCCGGCCGTCTCGACGATAGGGCTCCCGCCCGCCTCCTAGAGACAGGGGATGCACCGGACAGCGGGGGCGGCCCCACCGCCGCCCCCGCTCCGGTAGCGTCCCGGGCATGGACTTCGAGCTCACCGACGAGCAGCGCCTGGTCCGCGAGACGGCGCGTGCTTTCACCGACAACGAGATCGTCGAGCGCGCGCGCGAGAACGATCGCAACGAGCATTTCGACCTCGAACTGGTCGAGAAGATCGCGGCGCAGGGCTACCTCGGGGCGATCGTGCCGCGAGAGTACGGCGGGGCCGGACTGGACTATCTGACCTACGGGCTGATCGTCGAGGAGATCGGCCGCGGGGACTCGGCGATGCGGACCGTGGTGTCGGTCCAGACCTCGCTCGTGTGCTCGGCGCTCGTGCGCTGGGGTACCGAGGAGCAGAAGCAGCACTACCTGCCCAAGCTGTGCTCGGGCGAGTGGCTCGGCTGCTTCGGCCTGACCGAGCCCGACACGGGATCGGACGCCGCCAACCAGCGCACCCGGGCCAAGAAGACCGACTCGGGCTGGGTGATCAACGGCGCCAAGATGTTCATCTCGATGGGCAACTACGCGCGGCTTGCGCTCGTGTTCGCGCAGACCGACCCCGACCTGGGTCACCGCGGGCTTGCCTGCTTCCTGGTCGACACCGACCAGCCGGGCTACCAGCCGAGCCCGGTCCACCACAAGCTCGGGCTGCGCGGCTCCGACACCGCGGAGATCTCGCTGAGCGACGTCGAGGTTCCTGACGACGCGATCCTCGGCGAGATCGGCGACGGCTTCAAGGTCGCGATGAGCTCGCTCGACTCCGGGCGCTATAGCGTGGCCGCCGGCTGCGTCGGGATCTGCCAGGGCTGCCTCGACGCCTCGATTCGCTACTCCAAGGAACGACGGCAGTTCGGCCGCCCGATCGCGAGCTTCCAGCTCGTCCAGGAGATGATCGCCGACATGGCGCTCGAGACCGACGCGGCGCGGATGCTCGTGTGGCGCGCGGGCTTCCTGAAGGACACGGGCCAGCCGAACACCACCGAGACCTCGGTCGCGAAGCTGTACGCCACCGAGGCCGCGGTCAAGTGCGCGAACGCGGCGATTCAGGTCCACGGCGGCTCGGGCTACGTCGACGACTACCCCGTCGAGCGGTACCTCCGCGACGCGCGCGTGACGACGCTGTACGAGGGCACCTCGCAGATCCAGAAGCTGATCATCGGGCGCGCCCTGACCGGGATCAACGCGCTCGTGCCTGCGTAAGCCCGGCCCCACGGACGGCCCGGCCTCCACGGACGGCATGATCCCAATGATCCCCACCCCCGGAGCGGCCGGCACGATCGGCGTCGCCGGCGCCGGCACGATGGGCGCCGGGATCGCGCAGCTTGCCTGCCTGTCGGGGGCGCGGACCCTGCTCCACGACCCCGATGCAGCCGCGCTCGACCGTGGCGCCGATCGGATCCGGGCCCAGCTCGAGCGCGGCGTCGAGCGGCAGCGTTGGAGCGCACCGGAGGCGGCGGCTGCGTTCGGCCGGCTGGAGGCCGCGCCGGCGCTCGAGGATCTGGCCGCGTGCGAGCTCGTGATCGAGGCCGCGCCCGAGCGCCTGGAGATCAAGCGCGAGCTGTTCGCGCGGCTGTCCGAGCAGATCGTCTCGGACGAGTGCGTGCTCGCGACCAATACGTCCTCGCTGCTCGTGACCGCGGTGGCCAGCGCCGCCAGGCGACCCGAGCGCGTTGTCGGCATGCACTTCTTCAACCCCGCGCCGGTGATGCGCCTGCTCGAGGTCGTGGCCGGGGAGCAGTCGTCCGAGCCCGCGCTGGCGCTCGCCCGGGCGACCGGCGAGGCGATGGGAAAGCACGTGATCGACGCCGCCGACGGCCCCGGGTTCCTCGTCAATCGCTGCAACCGGCCGTTCGGCCTCGAGGCGCTGAAGCTGCTCGAGGAGCGGATCGCCTCGATCGGGGAGATCGACCGCATCTGCCGCATGGCCGGGGGCTTCCGCATGGGGCCGTTCGAGCTGATGGACCTGGTCGGCGTCGACACCGGCCTGGATGTCTCGCGGTCGTTCTACGAGCAGAGCTTCGGCGAGCCCCGGTGGCGCCCGTCGCCGATCACGGTGCGGACGGTCGCCGCCGGCCGCACCGGCCGCAAGAGCGGGCGAGGGTACTACGACTACGGCAACGGCTCCGGTCCGTACCGGCCGGCCGACCCCGAGCCTCTGAGCGCCGGCGGCGGCGACGGGTTGATCGTGATCGCCGGCCAGTCCCCGCTCGCGCAGGAGCTCGAGAGCGCCGCGTCGGCCGCCGGCTGGGAGGTGGCGCTCCCGGACGAGGCGCGGGAGCTCCAGGCGCCGTTCCTGATCCTGGACCTGAACCAGGGCGAGGACCTCGAAGCTCCTCTCCAGGGCGGCCCGCAGGCGATCTGCTGCGCCACCGGTTCGCTGGCGATGCTCGACCCCGGCGGCGCCGCCGTGGGCTTTCACGCGCTCCCGCCGCTCGAGGAGGCGAGCCTGGTTGAGCTGACCCGCGGCCCCGACACCGCGCAGTCGGCGGTTTCGGCCGCCGAGCGTTTCTTCGCGACGATCGGCAAGCACGCCGTGTGGGTCGCCGATGCACCCGGCCTGGTGCTCGGCCGGATCGTCTGCCAGGTGGTCAACGAGGCCGCGTTCGCGGTCGCGCACGGCGTGGGGAGCGCCGCGGACGTCGATGCCGGGATGGTCCACGGCCTCAACTACCCTCGCGGGATCCTCGATTGGGCCGACGCGATCGGCCTCGACCACGTCCTATCCGTGCTCGACGGTCTCTACGACGAGCGCCGGGAGGAGCGCTACCGGGCGTCCCCGTTGCTGCGCTCGCTCGCGATGTCCGGGCGGCTGGGCCGACAGACCGGCGAGGGCTTTCTCGCTCACGAGGACTAAGCCGATCGGTTTCGGGGTATTAGGCCCGCGGGGTTCGCGGGAGGACCCGAAATTTGGATGTTCTGTGTCCGCCCGCGTCACTTTCGCATCAGTTTTGTCGACCAATCGGCCATTTAACCTAACCCGCGCGTGAAGGATTCGGTGTTGTTGCCGATCTTCCTCCCGATGCATGGCCGTTCGCAGAAGCGTTCAACCGCAAATCGGGCCGGCCGCCGTCATCTTTCGCGTCTCGCGATCACCGTCGTCGCCGTCCTCTGCACCTCCGTGCTCGCGACCGTCCCGGCGGCGACCGCGAGCATCTCCGGCGCCAAGCATCCTGCCCGCGTCCGGCGGGCCCGCGCAGCGGACACGTGCCCGAACGCGAACGCGGTCGCAGGAAGCACTTCGGTCGAGGCGCTGCGCACCGCGGTCGTCTGCCTGATCAACGAGCAGCGCACGAGCCGCCATCTGCCCCCGCTGCGGGCGTCGCGGCTGCTCGATCACTCGGCCCAGGACTGGACGAACGCGATGGTCGCGAGCGATGTGTTCAGCCACGGCACGAACTTCGCCGCGCGGATCAGCGCGGTCGGCTACGTGTGGCGCGCGGCCGGCGAGAACATCGCCACCGGCTTCCAGACTCCGAGGGGCGTCGTCAACGCCTGGATGGCGAGCACCGGGCACTGCCAGAACATCCTGAACCCGACTTACGGCAACGTCGGGACCGGCATCAGCAGCCATCCGGTCAGGGGCTGGGCCACCGGCGCGGGGACCTGGACCCAAGACTTCGCGCTGTCGATGTTCAAGTCGCCACCGTCGGGCAACTGGGGCCCGGCGGACGGCTGCCCGTACTAGTTCCGGTGCGTGTCCGCATCGGGTGCCCGCGCTGCCCGTCTCGGCTCGCTTCGCCGCTGTATCGGACGCGAGGCACCCGAGTGGGACACGCACCTACACAGCTTTAGCGAGCGGCGGCGAACCGCTAAGCCGAGGCCTCGGCGGCCGCGCCGGCTGCCTCGGTCACCGGAAACGGGGTGTCGCGCAGATACCACTCGGCGTCGAGCGCGGCCTGGCAGCCGGATCCCGCGGCCGTGACCGCCTGCCGATAGGTGTGGTCGACGAGGTCGCCGGCGGCGAACACGCCCGGGACGCCGGTCAGCGTCGAGCGGCCCTGGGTCACGACGTAGCCGGCGGCGTCGGTCTCGACCTGGCCTTCGACGAGCTGTGACTGCGGCTCGTGGCCGATCGCGATGAACGCGCCGGTCACCTCGAGGTCGCGCGTCGACCCGTCGACCGTGTTGCGAAGCCGCGCCACCGACAGCGACTTGCCGCCGCCGGCGCTGAAATCCTCGACCGCGTACGGCGTCAGCCACTCGATGTTCGGGACCGCGCGAGCACGCTCGAGCATGATCTTCGACGCTCGGAACTCGTCCCGGCGGTGCACGATCATGACCTTCTTGGCGAACTTCGAAAGGAACATCGCCTCTTCCATCGCGGAGTCGCCGCCGCCGATGATCAGCGTCGGCGCGTCCCGGAAGAACGCCGCGTCGCACGTCGCGCAGTAGCTGACTCCGCGGCCTGACAGCTCGAGCTCGCCGGGTACGCCGAGCTTGCGGTGCTGTGCGCCCATCGCCAAGATCAGCGCCCGGGTGACGTGCATCTCGTCGCCCGTCCAAACCCTGTGCAGCCCGCCGTCGGTCGAGATCTCGACCCGCGTTACGTCGTCGGTCTCCAGGCGCGCGCCAAACCGCTCGGCCTGGTCACGGAAGTGCTGCATCATCTCCGGGCCCATGATCCCTTGCGGGAAGCCCGGGTAGTTCTCGACGTCGGTCGTCTGCTGGAGCAGGCCGCCCCAGGCGAACCCTTCGATGACCAGCGGCTCGAGGTTCGCGCGGGCCGTGTAGAGCGCGGCGGTGTAGCCGGCCGGTCCGCTACCGACGATTATCACGTTCTCTACGCGCTGATCTTCCACTTCAAAAAGTATAGCGTGGGCTTGCGGATGGCATATCCCGACTATTACACCGGATCGGACGCGCCGCGGAGCACCGTCGCCGGCTCATCGCTCCACCGCTGGACGGTGCGGCGGAGCTGCAAGTAGGCGATTGCGCCGGGCAGGGTCGGCAGCCAGAACGCAAACGCGCGGTAGGCGAGCACCGCCACCACCGACAGCTCAGCGTCGACGCCGAACGCCACGAACGCACCGATCATGCCGCCGTCGACACCCCCGATTCCGCCGGGTAGCGGCAGCGTGTTGGCCAGCATCCCGAGGAAGTACGACATCACGATCACGCCCTTCGGGGGTGAGGCGCCGAACGCGTGGAAGCACGCCCACAGCACCGCGATGTCGAATCCCCACCAGGCGACCGCGCCGAGCAGGCTGGGGTTGCGCTCACGCACGAGGCCGATCGCCGCGCGGATGCCGCTGGCCGCCGTCGCGGATGCCTGCGCCAGGCGGATGCCGAGCCGTTCGAGCCGGCCCCGGCCGGCGGTCAGCCGTCCGACGATGCCGGGCATGTCACGGGGGAGCATCGAGATGCCGAGGAACACGACGATCACGACGGCCCCGAAGATCGCGGGCACGATCGTGATCGCGAACGAACCCCCGCCGGGGATCACGCCCAGGTACAGGCCGACCCCGTCGATCACCATCGTGATCATGTAGACCGCGTACAGGATCACCGTGAACGCGATCAGCCGGCAGGCGACGGTGCGCGTTCCCATCCCGGAGCGGCGCAGCGCCCACGCCGTCAACGCGATCCCGCCCGCGCCGGCGGCAGCGAACAGCCGGGTGGCCGCGAGCCCCGCCATCGTGATCTGGTAGCTCTCGGGCCAGTCGATCCGCGCTGAGGCGCCGCCGCCAGGCGCCGCCGATGATTTGCCTGAGGCGCCGCCGCCAGGCGCCGCCGACGATTTTCTTTGCCCCCGGACGAACAGACCGCGGAACAGCCACACGTAGCCGAAGAACGAGCACACCTCGAGGAGCGCGGCGAGCGCGAACCACCAGCCGTTGCCGTGCTGGATCCGGTCCCACGTCTCGTGCAGGCCGAGCAGCTTCGGCAGCACGAAGTACAGGAATGCGAGAGCCGAGGCGACGAATAGAAGGGTTCCGAGCACTCGCCCGCGGGTGAACAGGACCCGAGGCGGCTGTTCGTCGCCCGTATCCGTACGCTCTGGCGCTGATTCGGAGGCTAGGGCGGGCTGCAGCGACCCATTCAGGACGCCCTCAGGTGTGTCCTGTCGCTTTTCCCCCCGCCGCAACTACGTCCCCGCACGTCGTTCGAGCGCCTGCAGGCCCGCCGACAGGCGACGGTAGAGCGGCTCGGAGCGCGGAGCCGCGGTCCGGACTCCCTCCGCCAGCGCCGCTCCGCCGATCAGGTCGACGGCGTAGTGCTCCCCGAGATACACCAGCGCCAGGCCTAGCGTGGCCGCATAAATCCACCCAACGGCGCCCACCACCGGCCCGACCTCCGAGAGCAGGTGCGCAGCCATGAGAGACGTGGCGAAATGCAGCGACGGCATGGCAGCCAGCGGATTTCCTCCGAGGACATCGTAAAGGCCATCCCAGCGTTCGCCCCAGAACTGCTGCCCGTACTCGATCATCATCCGCCGGACACGTAGCGCATCGCCGTCCTCGAGCCGACCTCTGGCCGCCGCGTACCACGGCGGCGCCGTCGGGATCGCCCAGTAGAACACGGCGCCGGCGTCGAACACGCCGTACATCCGCGCCGCCGCGCTGGGGAACCGGTCCGGGGCGCGCCACCACACGTAGGCGACGGTCGCGTGGGGCACGAAGAACCACATCCAGTGGCACCACACGAGCACTCGCTCGAACCGCTTGACTTTGCCCGGGGTCGAGAACGCGCGTTGCAGACGGAGCGTCGGCGGGACCCCGAGCCCAAGGACCCGGTCGATCGCGATCGGGTAATCGACACGCACCCGCGCGGCGAGCTTGTCGGGGTCGTCGTTCGGCATCTCGTAGGCCGCCAGGTAGGCCCACATGTTGAGCAGGCAGACCCCGGCGTCGCGCGCCCGGGAGCGGGGAACCGCGACGCACAGCGCCGCCGGGGTGAGGCCGGCGCCGCCGAGCACCACCGCCGGCGGGATCTTGAGCCGTCGTCGCAGGACGGGCAATGCGACGCCCGTCGCGACGAGGGCCCAGGCCGTGGCTCTGATGGCCCTCCGTGCGCGCAAGGGCGGCGAGTATATGGAGTGCCCGGCGGAAGCCCCGCGCGCGCTGCCCTTGTAGCACTCGCAACGACCGGTGGCGCGGGGATCAAGGCGAGGTCGGCCTAGATAGAATGCCGCAGCCTTGCGATCCGACGCCTCCGACGCCCAGCGCCGACGCCGTACGCCTCTGCTCCTAGGCGCCGCCCTCGCGTCGTCCGTCGTCGTCTCGCTGCTGCTTGCGCCGAGCGCGTTCGCGAACTTCATCACGCCCAAGTCGGGCGGCTCGCCGAACGCCAACCAGATCCACTCGCTGTACCTGATCATCCTGTACATCGCGGCCGTGGTGTTCGTGATCGTCGAGGGGGCGCTGGTCTACTCGGTCTACAGGTTCCGCGCCAAGAAGGTCCGCACCGCGGCCCAGATCCACGGCAACACGCGTCTGGAGATCGCCTGGACCGTCGCCGCCGCGATGATCCTCGTGGTGTTGACCGTGGTCACGTTTGTCAAGCTGCCGAGCATCCTCAACCCGCCGAACTCGAGCGCCCCGTTCCTCGAATCGTCGCTGACCCAGCCCAGCCCGCCCAACGGGAAGCAGCTGACGATCTGCGTTCAGGGGCGGCAGTACATCTGGCGCTACGTCTACGGCGCCGCCTGCGAGAACAACCCATTCACGCCGCACCTGCCGTACTCCTTCCAGGAGATGGTCGTCCCCGCGGGCACCGTCGTCGTGCTCAGCATCACATCGATCGACGTGATCCACTCCTGGTGGGTTCCGTCGCTGGGGGGCAAGGTGGACGCGGTCCCCGGCTACACGACGTATACCTGGTTCAAGGCCAAGGGTCCGGCCCTCTATCACGGCCAGTGCGCCCAGCTGTGCGGACGCCAGCACGCGTTCATGACCGCGCTCGTGCAGGTCGTGTCGCCCGCCGAATACCAGGCCTGGCTCCAGCGCCAGACGAAGTTGATCTCAATCGCGAACTCGCAGGTCACCCAGCTGCGCTCGTACCTGACGGCCAACGGAAACCTCTAGGAGACTGCGAATGTCCGTGATAGCCGAGCCAGCAGCCAGACCGGTCACCGGGCCGGCCCGACCGGTCCCGCAGGTCCTCGCGCACGAGGTCACGGGGCCGCGCACGAGCAAGCGCTGGGTCGAATGGATCGTGACCACCGACCACAAGAAGATCGGGATCATGTATCTGGTCACGACGTTCGTGTTCTTCATGCTCGGCGGCGTCGAGGCGCTGCTCATGCGGATCCAGCTGGCCGAGCCGAGCAACACGCTGCTGAGCGGCGAACGCTACAACGAGCTGCTGACGCTGCACGGGACCACGATGGTGTTCCTGTTCGTCGTGCCGGTGATGGCGGGGTTCGGCAACTACTTCGTGCCGCTGATGATCGGCGCGCGGGACATGGCGTTCCCGCGGCTGAACGCGCTCTCGTACTGGCTGCTGCTCGCCGGCGGGATCGTGTTCTACGCGACGCTCTTCTACCACCCGCCCGAGGCGGGCTGGTGGAGCTACCCGCCGCTGTCGAGCATCCAGTACTCGCCGAGCGGCGGTCAGGACGCGTGGATCTTCCTGATCCACCTGACCGGCATCTCGTCGCTGCTGGGCGCGATCAACTTCTACGCGACGATCGTCAACATGCGCGCCCCCGGGATGACCTGGGGCCGCCTGCCGCTGTTCATCTGGACGATCCTCGTGTACGCGATCCTCCTGATCATCGCGCTGCCGGTGGTGGCCGCGGCGGTCACGATGCTGCTGACCGACCGTCACTTCGGAACGCATTGGTTCGATCCGACCGCGCACGGATCGCCGATCCTGTGGCAGCACCTGTTCTGGTTCTTCGGCCACCCCGAGGTCTACATCATGGTCTTGCCCGGCTTCGGGATCATCTCCGAGGTCATCCCGGTGTTCTCGCGCAAGCCGATCTTCGGCTACAAGGCGATCGCCGCGTCGACGGTCGTGATCGCGTTCCTGGCCACGCTGGTGTGGGCCCACCACATGTTCGCCTCGCCGATACCGGTGGTCGTCCTCGGGTTCTTCATGTTGAGCTCGTTCCTGATCGGGGTCCCGACCGGGGTCAAGATCTTCAACTGGATCTCGACCCTGTGGCGAGGGTCGATCGTGATGACGACCTCGCTGTACTACGCGGTCGGGATGATCGCGATCTTCACCGTCGGCGGGATCACCGGAATCTTCCTGGCCGTGTTCCCGGTCGACTGGCAGCTCAACGACACCTACTTCGTCGTCGCCCACTTCCACTACACGATCTTCGGCGGCGCGATCTTCCCCGTGCTTGCCGGGCTCTACTACTGGTTCCCGAAGATGACAGGTAGGTTGCTGAACGAACGGCTGGGCAAGATCTCGTTCTGGTTCACGTTCATCGGCTTCAACGCGACGTTCCTGGTCCAGCACGCGCTCGGCCTGTCCGGCATGCCGCGGCGGATCTACACCTACCAGCCCGGTCTCGGCTGGTCGACGTACAACCTGATCTCGACGATCGGCGCGTTCATCCTCGCGGTCGGGATCCTGATGACGATCGTCAACGTCGCGATGAACTACAAGACCGGTCCGCTGGCGGGGCCGGATCCGTGGAAGGGCAACACGCTCGAGTGGTTCGTCCCCTCGCCGCCGCCGGTCAACAACTTCGACGAGATTCCCCGCGTCCGGTCCGTCGAGCCGATGCGTGACATCCGGCGCCAGATCGAGCGCACGACCGGCGTGCGGCAGAAGACGGGCGGCAGCGAGCGGTTCGCCAGGGCGTAGTCTCTCAGTCGTGGACATCTCGCCGGTAACCCAGGTCCCGTCGGCGTCGGTTGCCTCGGGCGCCCGGCAGCTGCTGGCCGACTACTTCGAGCTGACCAAGCCGAAGGTCCAGACGCTGCTGCTGTTCACGACGATCGCGACGATGGAGATCGCCGGCAACCCGCCGGTCTCGCTGATCGCCCTGACCTGCCTGGGCGGCTACCTGTCGGCGGGCGGCGCCGGCGCGGTCAACCACTACTACGACCGCGACATCGACGCCCAGATGCGCCGCACGGCCTCGCGGCCGATCCCCGCCGGGCGGATCTCGCCGCGGGCCGCGCTGATCTTCGGGTTCGTGCTCTGCGGCCTGTCGTTCGCGCTCCTGTCGCTGACCGTGAACCTGCTGGCGGCCTCGCTCGCGCTCGGTGGGTTCGTGGGCTACGTCGGCGTTTACACGATCTGGCTGAAGCGCCGCACCGCCCAGAACATCGTGATCGGCGGCGCCGCCGGGGCGGTACCCCCGCTGGTCGGCTGGGCCGCCACGCGCGGCTCGCTGTCGTGGACCGCGGTGTACCTGTTCGCGATCGTCTTCTACTGGACCCCGCCCCACTTCTGGTCGCTCAGCCTGCTGATGAAGGACGAGTACGCCAAGGTGGGAGTGCCGATGATGCCGGTCGTCCGCGGCGAGCGCGAGACGCGGCGCCAGATCGTCCTGTACGCGCTGCTGCTGTACGCGATCTCGCAGCTGCCGTTCTGCGCCGGCGAGTTCGGGGCGGCGTACCTGTTCGCCTCGATCGCGCTCGGCCTGGCCTTCATCGCCGGCGCTCTGTGGCTCTACCGCCAGGCCGACCGGCGCAGCGCCCTGCGCCTGTATCTGTTCTCGATGGCCTACCTCGCGCTGCTGTTCGGCGCGATGGTCGCCGACGTGAAGCTGTAGCCTTCCGCCGTAATGGACCGAAGGCTTGCACGCAAGAACCTCCGCTCCGGTCTGATCGCGGGCGCGCTGTGCGCCGTCATGTTCGGGATCACGTTCGTGGCGTCCGCGATCTACGTCCATCCGTGACCGACAGCGAGCATCCAACTCAGGCGCCGCCGGCCGGTGAGCAGCTGCACCTGCCCGGGCCGAGCATCAAGCCGTTCATGACCGCGATCGCGATCACGCTGATCGTGATCGGCACGACGATCAACATCATCCTCAGCATCGTCGGGCTGATCGCACTCGTGATCCTCGTGATCCTCTGGGTCGGGGACACCCGGCGCGACATCGCAGAGCTCCCCGAAGAGCACCACTGACCCCGCGCAGGCGGCGCCCGCGCAGCCTGACCCCGCGCTCAGGCCTCGGCGGCCCCGGCCGGCACCTCGCTCGTCGCGCCATCCTCGATCCAGACGCGCATGATGTCCCGCATCGACAGGATGCCTGCGAGCTCGCCGCCCTCGTACACGACCAGGTGACGGAAGCGGCCCCTGACCATCGTCGCCGCCGCCCGCTCGAGCGACCAGTCGGGGGACGCGAGCGTCAGGTTCGAGGTCACGTGGTTGGAGACGAGCTCCCGGTCGGGGTCCTCCCCGCAGCCGACCGCCTGGAGGATGTCGCGCTCGGTGATGACGCTCGGGCCCTGGGCGTCCGGGTCGAGCACCACCGCCGCCCCGACGTTGCGGCGGCACATGGCCTCCGCAGCGTCCCGCAGCGTATGGCTCGGGCCGATCGTCAGGACGGTGTCGGACATCCCCTCACGTACCTGCATCACGTCTCCTGGCTAGATTGCAACAATTGCCTCAATCATAGTTCAACCCACGGCGCCGCTGGCAGCAAATCGCGTCGGGGTTCTCAGGGCGTTCGGGCTATCCGAACGCGGCGCGGCGGCCTCGCCGGCCCGCTGGTGGACGTCCTGACGTCCTTCGTCGACCAGAACGCTTAGGATGCGAGACGGAGTGACGCCCGAGGGCCCGCAGACTCAAGACCACCGTGCGTAACCGCCCGCTCGTCCAGATGATCGTCATCGGTGTGATCGCCACGGCGATCGGCATCCCGCTTGCGCTGATCATCCCGTGGTTCCCGGCCAAGGGCTCGATCCAGGCGGGCAACATCAGGACGCTCTACGACGTGCTGCTGATCGCCACCGTGCCGATCTTCGTGCTCGTGGAGACGGTCGTGCTGTTCTCCGTCTGGAAATTCCGGATGCGCCCGGGGCAGGAGGAGATGGACGGTCCGCCGATCCACGGCAACACCCGCCTCGAGGTCGTGTGGACTGCGGTGCCGGCGATCCTGATCGTGTCGTTGTGCGCGTACGCGTACACGGTCCTGCGCTCGAACGAGGACAGCAAGAAGGGCGAGATGACCGTGAACGTCACCACGCGTCAGTTCGCGTTCGAGTTCTCCTATCCGATCTCGCCCGGAAAACAGGTGGTCTCGCCGGTCCTCTACCTGCCCGAAGGCAAGCCGGTCGTGTTCAAGCTCCGCTCGCTCGACGTGATCCACAGCTTCTTCGTCCCGAGCTTCTCGGAGAAGCTCGATGCCGTGCCCGGGATCGTGACCACGCTGCGGGTGACGCCCGACGCGCTCGGCACGTATCCGGTCGAGTGCACCGAGTTGTGCGGCGCCGGCCATTCCCTGATGCGGAGCAGCGCGCACGTGGTGAGCCCGACCGCGTTCGCGAGCTGGCTGAGGTCTCAGCCGATCAACGGCCCTCCGCCGGTGGGGACGCCGCCGCCGAACGTGATCCAGGCCGTCCCGGGTTACGCCGTCGTACCCGGTGCCGGGTCGTCGTCCTCGAGCCCATCCACGTCCTCCTCGTCCTCGTCGTCGAGCGCCTCGAGTACGAGCGCCGCCGCCGGCAAGGCCGTGTTCACCGGCCAGGCGGGATGCAGCGGATGCCACACGCTCGCGGCCGCGGGCGCCACCGGGACGGTCGGACCGGACCTCGATGTCAGGCTGCGGACAGATTGCGCGAATCCGGCCTCCGAGAAGGTCCGCGGCACGACACTTAAGCAATGCATCGAGACCGCGATCACCAAGCCCTACGCGTATCTGCCGAGCGGCTACAGCGCCGGGATCATGCCGTCGAACTTCTCTCAGCGCCTCACCCCGGACGAGATCCAGGCGCTCGTCAACTTCTTGGCGAGCGCAGCCAAATGAGCAACGGTCCCCGCCATCCAAGGAGGTATCGTGCAGACAATGGATAGCGGTAGCCGTCGCGAGCCAGCGCGCGTACGCATCGTCCATAGGGGGAGTCATCTCGGAGAGGAGGCCGACTGATGGCAGTCACAACCGCCGCCCATGAGGCTCCCGTCGCGCGTCGCACGCGCGTCCCGCTCCCGCCTAGCCTTCGCCAGCCCGGTTGGTACCGGGCGGCGCTGTTCGAAGTGCTGGGCTTTGCCTTCGCGTTCGGCCTGACCGTCCTGATTCGCTCGCTGATGCACGAGCACCCGGTTATCGACGGCCACGCGATCACGATCGTCGCCCTGCTGGCGGTTCCGATCTTCTTCCTGTTCGGGTTCGGAACCGCCGACTACTGGCTGTACTGGGTCTCCGGGCGCCCCACCCGCCCCGAGGACCACTCCGGCCACGGCGCCCACAGCTGGCGCGACTACTTCCGGGTCAACACCGACCACAAGGTGATCGGGATCCAGTACGTGGTCACCTCGTTCTTCTTCCTGCTGGTCGGCGGCCTGCTCGCGATGCTGATCCGCGCCCAGCTGGCCAAGCCGGGCATGCAGTTCCTGACCCCCGAGCAGTACAACGGCGTGTTCTCGGTCCACGCCACGATCCTGATTTTCCTGTTCGTGATCCCGGTGTTCGCCGGCCTGGCGAACTTCGTGCTGCCGCTGATGATCGGCGCGCCGGACATGGCCTTCCCGCGCCTGAACGCGCTGTCGTACTGGCTGCTGCCGCTGGCCGGGATCATGATGCTGTTCAGCTTCCTGGCCCCGGGCGGCTCGTTCGCGGCGGGCTGGACGGCGTACGCGCCGCTGTCGACGACGATGCCGATCGGGCAGATGTTCTTCTCGATCGCCGTCCAGCTCGCCGGGGCTTCGTCGATCGCCACTGCGCTCAACTTCCTCGTGACGATCATCACGATGCGCGCCCCGGGAATGAGCTTCTTCCGGATGCCGCTGCTCGTGTGGGCAAACTTCTCGACCTCGCTGCTGGTCGTGATCGCCACCCCGTTCATCGCGGCCTCGCAGTTCTTCATCCTGCTCGACGTCGCGCTCCACTTCCACTTCTTCGACGCGTTCGTCGGACCGCTCAAGAACGGCAACGTGCTCATGTACCAGCACGTGTTCTGGTTCTACTCTCACCCGGCCGTGTACATCATGATGTTGCCCGGGTTCGGGATCATCTCCGAGGTCATCGCGGTCAAATCGCGCAAGCCGATCTTCGGCTACCGGATGATGGCGTTCTCGCTGCTGGCGATCGTCGTACTCGGCTTCACCGTGTGGGCGCACCACATGTTCGTGTCCGGGATGGCGCCGTGGATCCGCATCCCGATGATGATCACGACGGCGATCATCGCGATCCCGACTGGGATCAAGATCTTCTCGTGGCTCGCGACGCTGTGGCGAGGCGTGCTCCATCTTGACACGCCGATGCTGTTCGCGCTCGGGTTCCTGACGATGTTCACGCTCGGCGGGATCAGCGGCGTGATGCTCGCGATGATCCCGTTCGACATCCACGTCAGCCAGACCTATTTCATCGTCGCCCACATCCACTACGTGCTGTTCGGCGGCTCGCTGTTCACGATCTTCGCCGGCGTCTACTACTGGTTCCCGAAGATGACCGGCCGGATGTTCGACGAACGGCTCGGCAAGTGGCACTTCTGGATGACGTTCATCTTCTTCAACCTGACGTTCGGCCCGATGCACCTGATCGGGATCCAGGGCATGCCACGGCGCGTCGCCGAATACGCCGAGAAGTTCGCGGCCTGGAACCTGTTCATCTCGATCTCGGCCTTCATCCTCGGCCTGAGCACGCTGATCTTCCTCTACAACGTCGTCGTCAGCTGGCGCGGCGGGCCGCGCGCTCCCGCCAACCCATGGCGGGCGCTCACGCTCGAGTGGCAGGTCTCCTCGCCACCGCCGATCTTCAACTTCGACGCGATCCCGACGGTCGTCGGCGGGCCCTATGAGTACGGCGTTCCCGGCGCGGTGCACGGGATCTTCAAGCCGCCCGCCGAGGCACGGCGCGTGGCGGCCGGAGCATTCACGCCCTCACCGGGCCAGGAGAGCCACACGTGAGGACGGTCCTGGTCGTCGCCAACGAGACGCTCGGCGGTCGGTCTTTACTCGAGGCGGTCCGCAACCGAGCCGCGAAGGGCGACGTGCGCTTCGTGCTGGTGGCGCCGCAGAACCGGCCGCGGGCCGGTCTCGTGGTCTACGACGACTCGGTGTTCGACGCCGCCCAGACGCGTGTCGACCTCGCGCTCGAGCTCGCACGCGCCGAGCACATCGAGGCGATCGGCGAGGTCGGCGACTCGGACGCCTATTCGGCGACGATCGACGCCGTCCACGCCTACCGCCCGGATGAGATCATCATCTCGACGTATCCGGCGACGCGCTCCGGCTGGCTCCGCCGTGACCTGATCGAGCGCGTCCGCGACGCCACGGGCCTCCCGGTCGAGCACGTGGTCGCAGACCCGGACACCGAGGGGCTGCCGTTCGACGTGACCCTGGCGGTCGCGAACCGGACCGCGAGCGGCGACGAGTTGCTCGACGCGCTGCAGGCCAAGGTCGACGCCGAGCCCGAGGGGCGCAACCGCCTGTTCGTGGTCGTAGTGCCCCAGGAGGGCGGCAGCGGCCAGGACGCGCGCCGCGCGCGCACGCGCCTGAAGCTCGTGCTCGACCGGCTCCACGCCCGAGGCATGTTCGCGGCCGGGATGATCGGCGACCCCGATCCGTTCACCGCGATCACCAACGCGCTTCAGTACTTCCGCGTCGACGACATCGTGATCTCCACCTTCGCCGAGACCAAGTCCGGCTGGCTCCGCACCGATCTCGTCGAGCGGGTCCGGCGCACGACGGGAAAGCCCGTCGAGCACATCGTCCACGAAGACGCCGCGCCGACCACCGCCTAGCCCATGGAAGCCGCCTCGATCACCCACGGCCACGCCGAGCATCACGGACCGCCGCCCGCGCACCACTCCTCCAGGGTGCACGCGCCGACGCTCGGGATGCTCCTTTTCATCATGTCCGAGATCATGATCTTCGGCGCGTTCTTCACCGCGTACTTCTTCATACGCGTCGTCACCCACAACCCGTGGCCGGCTAAGGGAACGGCGGTGCCCGAGGCGGTCGCAGGCGTCAACACCGCGATCCTGCTGTCCTCCTCGCTGACGCTCCACTGGGCGCTGACGTCGGTTAAGAGCGGGAACCGGTTTGGGCTGAGAGCTGGGATGGCCTCAACGTTCATGCTCGGCCTCACGTTCCTGTTCATCCAGATCAACGAGTACATCCACCTGGGGTGGGCTCCGCACGACTCGGCGCAGGCGACCGTCTTCTACTCGCTGACCGGCCTGCACGGCATCCACGTGTTCATCGGCCTGTGTCTGCTGTTGATGGTGACGAACCGCGCGTTCCGCGGCCACTACTCGCCCGAGCACCACGCGGGCATGGAAGTCCCCGGGATCTACTGGCACTTCGTCGACATCATGTGGATCGTCGTGTACACGTCGGTCTACGTCCTCTAGCGTCGAGCGTCGAGCGTCGGGCCGTGGCGAACCCTCTGCGCTACGAAGCGGACGCGTTCCGGGTGTTCCTCTACTGCCTGGCCGTAATCGCGGCGATCGTTGTGATCGTGTTGATCGTCCGCGCGCTGACCTAGTCGTTCGCGCGCGGGTGCGCCACCATAGAAGAAAGCCGTGCCCCTGACTTCGCTCCCGTTCGCCGACGCCGGCCTGATCAACGGAATCGTGCCGCCGGTGATCGTGCTGCTGTGCTGGCTGCCGTATCGCGCGCGCGTGCGGACGCTGTCGCACGAGCGGCGCGCGGTCCCAGGCTGGCGCCAGGCGTGCTTCGCGGCTGGGCTGGTGTCGCTCGCCTTCGTCCTGAGCGAGCCCGTCGATTCGATCGCCGATCAGCTGCTGGTGGCGCACATGGCCGAGCACCTCGTGATCGGCGACATCTCGGCCCTGCTGCTCGTGCTCGGCTTCACCGGGCCGCTGCTCGCGCCGCTGCTCCGCCGGCGGTACATCGGCAAGCTGCGCATCTTCGCGCACCCGTTGGTGGCGTTCCCGGTATGGGCGATCAACTTCTACGCCTGGCACACGCCGTTTCTGTACCAGGCGGCGCTCCGCCACGACGGCCTCCACGCCCTTCAGCACGGCACCTTCCTGGCGTTCGGGATGGCGATGTGGATGGCGCTGCTGGGGCCGCTGCCGAAGCCGAGCTGGTTCGGGAACGCGGCCCGGCTCGCGTACATCATCGCGGTCCGATTGGCTGGCACGATCCTCGCCAACATCATGATCTTCTCGGGCACGGTGCTGTACCCGATCTACCGTGCCGGCGACGCGCGCTGGCACATCAGCCCGATGGGCGATCAGATCGCCGCCGCCGGGCTGATGATGGTCGAGGAGAGCCTGCTCACGATCGGGCTGTTCTGCTGGCTGTTCCTGAAGGTCGCGCGCGAGGCCGAGGAGCGCCAGGCACTGCTCGACGCCGCCGCCGCCAACGGGCTCGAGCTCGACGAGCAGCGCGCCGCGCGGGCGGTGGCGGCGGGCCGCGGCGACGAGCTGCTCGAGCGGATCCGGGCTCGGGGCGCGACGACCGTGTCCTGAGGCGCGTGTGCGCGGGCTCGCCGGCCGGCGGTGGCGCCGGCAACGCCGGGCCCCGAGAGCGACCGCCCCGGTCTCCCGCCCCGGCCCGTGGGTATGCAAAATCTGCCAACGGACCTCCCGACGGCCGACCGTGGCAGATCGTTCACGCCCCAAATGCACCGTCTGCCGCGGTCCGCCGGCAGCGGCTCGGTTGTCAGATTGTGCACGTCGCCGGCGGGCGCGAGCCCACGCCGAGCCCCGGCACTAGTGAGAGGCGCTTGACAAGAACGCCACCAGCGCCTGGATCTGGCTCGGGCTGAGCGTCTTGCTGAACGTGTTCGGCATGATGCCGGCGTGATAGCCCGGCGGGATGTACTTGTACGGATCGGTGATCGCGGTCTCGATGCACTTCTCTAACGTCGAGCCGCGGACCGCCTGCGATGCCGGCGCCGCGCACGCTTCCTTCAATGTGTTGAGATTGGGTCCGACCGTCCCGGTCGTCCCCGCGGCCGCCAGCGTGTGGCACGAGCCGCACCCGCCAACGCCGGTGAAGATCGCCTTCCCGTTGGCGGCCGTCGGTGCCACCGTCGCCGCCACCGCGCGGGCCAACGCGCCCGTGTCCTGTCCCGGCACCGCCGCCACCGCGGCCACGTATGCGGCGATGTCCTGGGCGCCCTGGCCCTTCACCAGCCGCGCGGGCATCACGCCCTGAGTGTTCGGGTATTCGATCCAGTAGGAGATCAGTCCCTGGATGGAGGCGGCCTTCACCCCGTCGATCTTGGCCTGCCGGAACGCATCGTCCAGGTTCGGCCCCACCGTTCCGGTCGAGTTCGCGTGCGCCAACGTGTGGCACGACGCGCAGTTCGTCGCGAACAGCTTCTTGCCGGTCACGAGGTTGGCCGTCGGGTGCTTGAGCGCGCAACCACCAACCGTGACCGCGATACAGGCTGCCGCCATGAGCGTAGTGATGCGTCCCAGCGACTTGACCATACCTTGAGACGCGGGACTCTATCCAAGCCGTCGGCAGGGGGGCTCGGCGGCTGCGGTCCCGCGCCGGCGGGAGCGCCCAGCCCGCGCCGGCTGACCGTCCAGCCCGCGCCGGCGGGACCGCCCAGCCCACCCCGGCGCGACCGCCCAACCCGCCCCGACGAGCCCGCCAGACCCGCGCCGGCGGAGGGCGGGCGTCCGTTCCCTGCTATACGATGGCTGAGGATGAGGACGCGCCAGAAGTACCGGATGAGGACGCCATCCACTGGTCGTGAGGTCGTGATCGATGCCGAGGCCGGGCGGACGTACGTCGATCGGGAGACCGGTGAGCCGCTGGAGGTCGTCGGGCAGCTGTTGCCGCTGGCGCCAACCCCGTCCGAGCTGCCGTGGGCGGTTGAGAACCTTCGCTTCTGCAACTGGTGCGACCAGCATTGCCAGAAGGACCTCAATGATTGCCCTCACTGCGGCAGGCGGATGGAACCGCTCGAAGAAGTCTGAGGTGTCGGTGATGCCGCGCCGTCCAGCCACGCTTCGCGCTACTCGCACGCTCACCGCGCTCGCCGCCGGGGCCGCCGTCGCCGCGGGCATCGCGGCCTGCGGGAGCGGCTCGGCGGCCACGGATACGTCGGGCTCCCCGCCGCTGACTGTTCCGACCGCTCCGATCGCCGTGCCGGCGTCAAGCGGGACGTCCAGCACGTCGACCACCAAAACGACGTCCACCACGTCCTCGAGCGGCGCGTCGCAGTCCGCGTCCGCCTCCGGGTCCTCGGGTGGCTCGGGCTCGTCCTCGGGCGGCACCAGCGGCGGTACCACGGGCGGCGGGACGACCGGTGGCGGCACGACCGGTGGCGGTACAACGGGCGGCGGCACGAGCGGGGGCAACTCCGGGTCGAGCCAGCCCACGGGCGGGGGCGCAACTCCGAACGGCGCCGCCTCCACGGGCACCAACTCGAGCTCCGGCTCGGGCAGCGGCGGCGGCGGGCTCCCCTAACCGCTCTCGCCCGTACCCGCCCTCACCGGTAGCCGCTCTCTCCCCTAACCGCTTCTCTCGCAGCACGCGCGGGCAGCGCGGCGCGGGCAGCGCGGCGCGGGCAGCGCGGCGCGGGCGCAGGCAGCCTAACCCCGCCCGGCCCCTCCCCAGCGACCGCACGAGCCCGCTCAGAGCCGTAGCGCACGCCGCTCAGGGCCGTAGCGCACGCCGCCCGGGGCGCCGGAGTCCGGACTCACCGGCCCGCCTAACGCTCTGCGCCGGCGGCTCGGCCGGCGCTCAGCTCACTTCTGCGTCGTCGTCGGCGCGGTCGTCGTCGTCGGCGCCACCGGGTTCGTGACCTCGGTCGCGCTGTACTCGACCCGCGTCCCCGGGTAGTCGCACGAATACGTGCTGCTCTGCCCGATCGTCACCTGCGCCTGCGACGTCGACGGCGGGTTGTTGCAGCTGCGGCTGCGGCTCTGCCGATACGCGAAGTGGCCAGTCGAGAGGTCGATCGAGAGGACCGGCGCCCAGGTGGGCGTCGTCAGCGCGATCGTCTCTCCCCGAACGACGGGAATTGTGGTCGTGAGCGGGAACTGGACGACCTGCCCGAGATAGGGCTGAACGTCCACCAGCGGGCTCTGCGCGACCACCGACCAGGTCCAGGCGTTCTTCTTGCCGACCGGCTTGAGCACGGTGATTCCGATCTGCGCATCACCGCCGTAGGTCTTGTCGAGGAACTTCGTGTCGCTGAGGGCGGTGGACGCGTTGGTTGACAGCGCGGACAGCCCGACCGTGAACGCCACGATCCGTCCGGCCTGCTTGACCTTGGACGGGTAGGCGATGTTGTCCCGGATCGTCTCGAGCGCAGTCGCTCGAGTCAGGATGATCGTGCATTGCGAAGGCGGCACGCCCTTCGGGCATGCCGGCGCCACGAGCGGCGACGTGGTCGCACCGAGTTCGGTGATCGTCGCGTCCGCGGCGGCTGGGAGGAGGCCGCAAAGCGCGACGGCGCCAGCGGTGGCCAACAAAGAACGTTTCATGTTCAGATTCAACACGACACTCCGGCGCCAGTTGCGCCGCACCAAGGCGACGATAGCCATCCTGGCGCCGGCGGATCGAGTTCTCTACTACAAAACGGCCAGTCAGGCCGCCTTGCTAGAGCTTGCTGACGTTAACCGCCTTCGGCCCCTTCGGACCGGCCTCCTCCTCGTAAGAAACCTTGATTCCCTCGGACAGCGAGCGATAGCCGTCCCCCACGATGCCAGTGAAATGCACGAACAAGTCGCGCCCGCCGTCATCGGGCGTGATGAAGCCGAAGCCCTTGTCGTCGCTGAACCACTTGACGGTACCCGTTGCCATGTACTCCCCTTGTATGCCTGCTGTCGGACACGCCGGTTAGGTGCCCGAGGGCCCCGACCAACCCGGGGAAGGTAGCAAGGAACCGCGTCAGATGGCTTTCTGGAGTGATTCGATGCAAGTTCCCGGGTCTGGAACCGACCCGGAAGACGTCAGCGCAGCGCCTGCGCGGTCGCTTCGATCTCGCCGGGATCGCCCGGCGCCGGGATCCACAGTGGCCTCAGCGGATCGCCGTCGTAGCGCGGGATCACATGGACGTGGAAGTGGAAGACGGTCTGCCAGGCGGCCCGCCCGCAGCCGTTGATCAAGTTGACGCCGTCGGCGTTGAGCCGTTCGACGATCCTCGCCGCCATCCGCTGCGCCGCGGTCAGCGTCGCCGCCAGGTCCTCCTGTCCGATCTCCAGAAGGTCGCGCGAGTGCTGTCGCGGAACGACCAGGAGATGGCCGCGCGTGGCGGGGCTGATGTCCATGAATGCGACGGTCCGCTCGCCCTCGTCGACGATCTGCGCCGGCAGCTCGCCGGCGACGATCTTGCAGAAGATGCAATCGGGGTCGCTCACGGCGCGGAGCCTATCGCTCTAAGACCGAGCGGCCCTGCCCGCTGACCATCGACCGCGCTCGATCGATCGCCTGCTCGCGCGAGGTGATCTCTCCGACGAAGCTCGCCTCCTCGAGCTCCTGGAGGATCTGGCCGAGCTCCGGCCCCGGTCGGAGGCCCACTGCGCGCGCGAGCTCGTCGCCCCGCACCGGCGGGCGCGGGCGGCCCTCGCGCCAGGCGAGCGCCTCCCCGAGCAGAACTCGGGCGAGCTCGAGATGGCGCGCGATCGCCTCATCCGAACCGCGCCCGCGCGTCGCCAGCCGATCGGCGACGCTGAGCAGCGTCACATCCACCTGGACCGGCTCGCAGGCGCGCAGGTAGCGATAGATCGCCCGCCGGCCGATCGGCATCTCGTGGACGAGGAAGCCGAGGCGCAGGTGATTGCGGGTCAGCGCCGCCACGTGCTCGCGGAGCCGGTCGCTCACCCGCAGACGGGTCAGGACGTCCATCGCCACCTCGGCCCCCACGACATCGTGCCCGACGAACGTGATCCGCCCTTCCGGCGTCACGCGCCGAGTCTGGGGCTTGGCGACGTCGTGGAGCAGCGCCCCGAACCGCAGCGCCTGACCGCGGGTCAGCTCGTTGGCGAGCGGCTCGGCCAGAAGTCGCGCAACCGCCCCCCCGTGCTCGCCGAACCATTGCTCGGGCCGACCTGTCAGCTCGATCGTCGACACCAGCACCGACCGCGTGTGCTCGTACACGTCGAGGTGGTGGTAGGGGCTCTGCTCGACGCCGCGCAGCTCGGTCAGCTCCGGCAGCACCACGTCGGTCGCGCCCACGGCGTCCATCACCTCGAGGCCGGCGAGCGCGCGGTCGGCGATCACGATCCGCTTGAGCTCGGCGAAGACCCGCTCCGGGGCGACCTCGGCGAGGCGGAAGCTGCTCGCGGCGGCCGCCGCCGCGGTCGCCTCGTCGACCTCGAAATCGAGCTCGCAGGCGAGCCGGGCGAGACGGAGCGTTCGCAACGGGTCGGCCGAGAAGACCTCCGTCGAGACCATCCGGAGCGTGCGGCCATGCAGATCGTCGACGCCGCCGAACGGATCGACGTACCCCCCACCGCTCAGCGGCTCGGCGATCGCGTTGATCGTGAAGTCGCGCTGCGCCAGGTCGGCCTCGATCGACCGGCCGACGAGCGGCAGCATGTCGACCTGCCAGCTGTGGTCCCGGGCGACGACGCGCCAGACGCCGAACGCCTCCGACAGCGCAAACACGTGCGCGTCCGTGCTGCGGGCGAGCGCCTGGGCGAGCCGGCGCGCGTCGCCGCCGACCGCGACGTCGTAGTCGTCGGTCGGGCGCCCCAGCAACCGGTCGCGGACCGCCCCGCCCACCAGCCAGGCCGGCTCGTCCGCGATCCCGGTGAGCGCCTCCAGAGGGCCGCCGATGCTCACGCCGGCGTCCCGTCCCGGTGATAGACCCTCGGAACTCTCGGCGTCAGCCCGCACAGGATCTCGTAGTTGATCGTGCCGATCCGGCGCGCCACGTCCTCCGCCGTCTGACGCTCGTCGCCGTCGGTACCGATGATCGTCACCCGGTCGCCACAGCGGACGGCGTCCGGGACACCCACATCGACCGTGATGTTGTCCATGCTGACCGTGCCGACGAGCGCGTGGCGCCGGCCACCGATGAGGACATCGCAGTTGTTGGTGAGCCCGCGGCGGATCCCGTCGGCGTAGCCGATCGGCACCGTTGCGACCCAGGTCTCGGAGTCGGCCACCCATCGCCGACCGTAGCCGGCGCTGTCCCCGGCGCGCGCGAGCTTCACGGCCGCCACGTACGAGGTCAGCTCGAGCGCCGGCTCGAGGCCGTGCGCGGCGGGATCCTCGTTCATCGGGTCGCAACCGTAGATCGCGATCCCGCAGCGAACCAGATCGAAATGGCTCGCGGGCTCGCGCAGCGTGGCGGCGCTGTTGGCGGCATGCACGACGATCCCGGGCCACCGCTGCCGCATTGCCCCGGCGAACGGGGCGAATCGCACGAGCTGCCGAGCCGTGAACTCGGGGTTCTCGTCGGCGCTCGCGAAGTGGGTCATCGCCCCCGCGACCTCGAGCGCCGGCGCGGCCGCGGCCACCCGCTCGGCGACGCGGATCGCCTCCTCCGGATCCCGGGTCCCGAGCCGGCCCATGCCCGTGTCGAGCTTCACGTGTACGCGCACGTGACCGGCGGGCGCGGCGGAACCGGCGCACGCATGCGCGATCCGGTCGACGAACGGCTCGCTCCACGCGACCACCTCGCTCCGCGCCTCGAGCGCGACCGGCAGCTCCTCGTCGCCGAGCGCGCCCATCACCAGCACCGGCGCGTCGATGCCGGCTGCACGCAGCTCGGCCGCCTCGCCGGCGGTCGCGACGGCCAGCGACCGAGCCCCGCCGGCGAGCGCCGCCAGCGCCGCCGCAACGGGGCCGTGGCCGTAGCCGTTGCCCTTCACGACCGCCGCCAGCTCCGCTCCGCCGGAAAGCCCAGCCCGGAGCCGCGCCACGTTGCGTTCGATCGCGGCGAGGTTCACCCGGGCCAGCGCGCGCAGCGCCATGATCAGGCCGCTCGCGACGCCAGCGCGCGCGGAAGCGCCGCGATCACGTCGCTCGCGATCACGCCCTCCGGCCCGATCTCCTGCGCGGCCAGCTGCCCCGCGCGAGCGTGTACGAGCACGCCGGCGCATGCCGCGTGGAACGCGTCCATCCGCTTGGCAAGGAACGCGCCGATCACGCCCGAAAGCACGTCCCCGGTGCCGGCGGTGGCCAGCGCGGGCGCGCCGCCGCGATTGACGCCGGCACGGCCGTCGGGCGCGGCCACGATCGTATCGTCGCCCTTGAGCACGATGATCGCCTGGGCCTCGCGCGCCGCACGGCGCGCGCTCTGCAGGCGCCGCGCAGCGATCGCCTGGCTGTCGGTCTCGAGCAGCCGCGCGAGCTCCCCGGCGTGCGGGGTGAGGACGGTGGCGGCCTCGCGATCGGCGAGCAGGCCGAGGGACCCGGCGTGCGCGTTCAGGCCGTCGGCGTCGAGCACCAGCGGCACCGGCGCGGCACGCGCGAGCTGGAGCGCAAACTCCTGCGCACCGCTCGCTCGCCCCAAGCCCGGCCCCAGCACGAGCGCGTCCACCCTGTCCGCGCGCTCGAGCACCCTCTCGACGCCCCACGGCTCGAACGATCCGCCCGTGTCCGGCAGCGGCACGGTCATCACCTCGAGCAGCCGGCTCTCGAAGATCACGTTGAGCGATGCCGGAACGCACGCGGTCACGTAGCCGGCGCCGGCGCGCATCGAGGACTCCGACGCCAGGCACGGCGCGCCGGTCAACCCCAGCGACCCGCCGCACACGAGCACGCTGCCCGCGACGAACTTGTTCGAGGCTCTGCCGCGACGCGGGATCCGGTCGGTCACCCGGTCGGAGATCAGCCCGACCTGCGGCTCGCCGGGACCGTCGTCCGGGATCCCGATGTCGATCACCCGGACATCGCCCGCATGCGCCTTTCCGGGGTCGATCCAGAGCCCCGGCTTGGCCGCATGGAAGGTGGCGGTGGCGCGCGCCGCAACCGCCGCGCCTGCGACCTCCCCCGTGGACGCGTCCACGCCGCTCGGAACGTCACACGCGACCACGCACGCGCCGTCCGCCCCCCCGCCCGCGCCCCCGCCGGCATCGTTGATCGCGGCGATCGCGCCGGCCGCCGGCTCACGCGGCTCCCCCGAGAAGCCCGTTCCGAGGATCGCGTCGATGATCGCGGCCGCTCCGTCCAGGGCCGCCGGCGTGAACGGCCCCGGGGGCGATCCCGGCAGGCGCTCCGCATTGGCCCGCGCGTCGCCGCGCAGCTCGGCGACGTCTCCGAGCAGGAGCACGTCGACCTCGCGACCCCGATCCCGCAAGAGACGGGCCGCGACGAACCCATCGCCACCGTTGTTGCCCTTGCCGCAAACCGCCACGATCCGTCCGGACGGCGCCAGCTCACCGACGAGGTCGGCCAGCCCCATGCCCGCGCGCTCCATCAGCTCGAGGCCGGCGATCCCGCGGTCGCCGATCGCCCACTCGTCGAGCGCGCGCTGCTCGGCGGCGTCGAACAGCGGATCTAGCCAGTCAGGAAGGCTCGCCATGACGGGGAGCCTAGGCGATTGTCGCGCTCAGGCCCCGACGGCCGCGATCGCCACCGCGGCGGCCTCCCGCCCAGTGTGCGTGAGCGACACCTCGACCTGCACACCCAGCTCGGCCGCCCGCGTCGCCGCAGTGCCCGACAGCTGGATCCGGGGTGGTCCGCCCGTGCCGATCACCTCCACCTCGTGGAAGTTCCACGACTCGATCCCGAGCGCCTTGGCCACCGCTTCCTTGGCGCAGAACCGCGCAGCCAGATGCTGGCCGGGCCGCCCGCGCGAGGCGGCGTAGGCACGCTCGCCCTCGGTGAACAGGCGCTCCGCGAGCCGCGGCGTCCGCTCGAGCGCCCGCTCCAGCCGCTCGATCTCCAGCAGATCGATGCCGACTTTGAATGGGAGCCCACCCACCACCCCCGCCTCCCCGCTCAAACCGTCACTCCACGGTGACGGTCTTGGCCAGGTTCCGGGGCTGGTCCACGTTCAGTCCTCGCCGGCGGGCGATGTAGTACGCGAGCAGCTGCAGCGGGATCACTGCCAGGAGCGAGGACAGCATCCATTCCGTCCGCGGCACCTCGATCACCTCGTCCGCGTGCTGAGCGATCTGCTCGTCGCCCTCGGTCGCGACCGCGATGACCCGTGCGCCCCGGGCCCGGACCTCCTGGATGTTGGAGATCACCTTCTCGAGCACGGGCGACTCGGTCGCGACCACGACCACCGGCGTGCTCTGGTCGAGTAGCGCGATCGGACCGTGCTTCATCTCGCCTGCGGCGTACGCATCGGTGGCGATGTATGAGATCTCCTTGAGCTTCAGTGCGCCCTCGAGCGCGACCGGGAGCCCGACGTGGCGCCCCAGGTACAGGAAGAAGTCCGCTTCGCCCACGCGGTCGGCGATCGCCTGGACGGCGCCCATGTCGCGCTCGAACATCTCGGTGATCCGGTGCGGCAGGCGCTTGACCTCGCTGATCGTGGCCTTGAGCTCGTCCGGCTCGAGCGTGCCGCGGAGCTCGGCCAGCCGCAACGCGAGTAGGTACATGGCCACGACCTGGCTGACGAACGTCTTGGTCGCCGCCACGCCGATCTCGAGCCCGGCGCGCGTGTACAGCACGCCGTCGGCATCGCGGGTGGCCTGCGAGCCCATGATGTTCGTGATCGCGAGCACGTTCGCACCGCGTTCGCGGGCCGTGCGCATCGCTGCGAGCGTGTCGGCGGTCTCGCCGGACTGCGAGATCCCGATCACGAGGTCGCCGGCGCCGACAATGGGGTTGCGGTACCGATACTCGGAGGCGATCTCGACCTCGACCGACACCCGCGAGAACTCCTCGATCGCGTACCGCCCGATCAGCCCCGCGTGGTACGAGGTGCCGCAGGCGACGATCACGACCCGGCGGAGCGTCCGCAGGAACTCGTCGTCGATCGGTCCAAGGTCGCCGAGATCGATCCCGACGCCGCGCGCGGCGCGCTCGCCGATCGTCTCCGCGACCGCGTCGGCCTGCTCATGGATCTCCTTGAGCATGAACGTCTCGTAGCCCTGCTTCTCGGCGGTCTCGGCGTCCCAGTCGACCTCGACGATCTCGCGCGTAAGCGCGGTGCCCTCGGCGGTGAAGAACTCGACGTCGTCGGGCCGCAGAACGACGATCTCGTCATTCTCGATGTACTGGACGCGGCGCGTGTGGCGCAGGAAGGCGGGAATCGCGGACGCGATGAACTGCTCGCCGTCGCCACGGCCGATGATCAGCGGGCACTCCTTCCGCGCCCCGACGAGCAGGCCGGGCTCGTCCGCGGTCATGGCCACGAACGCGTAGTGGCCGCGCAGGTCGGCATACGCGCGGCGGACCGCGTCGACGAGGTCGCCGTCGTTGTAGTGGGCGACCAGGTGCGCGATCACCTCGGCATCGGTCTCCGAGGTGAACTGAGCGCCCTCGTCGATCAGCCGGCGCTTGAGCGCGATGTAGTTCTCGACGATCCCGTTGACCACGATGTGGACGCGGTCGGTGTTGTCGAAGTGGGGATGGGCGTTCTCCTCGGTGACCCGCCCGTGCGTGGCCCAGCGGGTGTGGCCGATGCCCGTCCCGGGCTGGGGCCGCTCGGCGAGCGCGACCGCGGAATGGCCGTCGTGCTGCCCACGGCACGCCTCGATCGCGCCACGCAGCGCGCTCAGGTTGCCCACCGCTCGCACGGCGTCGATCCGATCCCCGTCGAGCACCGAGATGCCGGCGCTGTCGTATCCGCGATATTCGAGCTTCTCGAGTCCAGCCAGTAGAACTGGGCGCGCCTTACGCGGGCCAACGTAGCCGACGATTCCACACATGCGTGCTCACTTCCCCTTTCGTGGCGGGCAATCCGCACGATCGCCATCCGGTGGTGCCCTCAGAGCGGGCCGCCGATGTTAGCCGGAATAACGGTCGCCTCAATCAACGCACGACGCCATGCGAGACTCGCGGCGATCGCAAATGTCCTAGGGCAGCGCGGTCTCCACGACCAGCCGGAGCCGGGCGCAAACCTCGTCGGTCTCCTCCTGGCTCGGCGCCTCGACCATCACCCGGATTAGAGGCTCGGTGCCCGATACCCGCACGAGCACGCGCCCGCGGCCGCTCAGACCGGCGTGCTCGCGTGCCACCGCATCCTCCACGCCCGGGTTCGACATGGCCGCCGTCAGTCCGGCGCGGTCGGCGGCGCGGATGTTGACCAGGCGCTGCGGCAGCTTCTCCATCGCGCTCCGGTCGGCCAGGTTGCGGCTTCCGAGCGCCTCGAGCGTGAGCAGAGCGCTCGCGATGCCATCCCCCGAGGGCCCGAAGCCGAGATCGATGATGTGGCCGGACTGCTCGCCTCCGAGCGCCCAGCCTCGCCGGCGGAGCTCGTCGAGCACGTAGCGATCGCCTACGGCAGTGGTCGCGACCTCGATCTCCGCCGCCTCCATCGCCCGGTGGAACCCGTAGTTGGTCATCACCGTGACCGCGACCCCGCCGCCGGGGAGCCGGCCCTGGTCGCGAAGGTGAAGGGCGGCGAGCGCGATCAGCTCGTCGCCGTCGACGACCGCGCCATTACCGTCCACGGCGAGCACCCGATCGCCGTCGCCGTCGAACGCGAACGCGACGTCGTAGCCGCCACCGGCGACCCGCTGGACAACTCCGTCGAGGTGCGTCGAGCCACAGCCCTGGTTGATGTTCATGCCGTCGGGCTGATCGGCGAGCAAGTCAACGTCCGCTCCCAGCCGCCGGAAGATCTCGGGAGCCGCCTGGAACGTGGCGCCGTTGGCGCAGTCGAGCAGCACGCGCAAGCCGCTCAGATCGAGGCCGGAGAAGCGCTCCTGGATCTGATGGAGGTAGTCCTCGAGTGCCCCGTCGAATGGCCGCACGCGCCCGATGTGCGCCGGCGGGGGCGGAGCGGTTTCGAGCTCGGCCTCGATCTCGTGCTCGGTGTCGTCGTGGAGCTTGAAGCCGTCCGCCGCGAACAGCTTGATGCCGTTGTCCTCGTACGGGTTGTGCGACGCCGAGATCACCGCCGCGAGGTCGAGCCCGTGGCGGCGCACCAGCAGCGGCGCCGCCGGCGTCGGCAGGACGCCGGCGAGCCAGGCGTCGCCACCCGCCGCGGCCACTCCGGCGGCGATCGCCGACTCGAGCATCTCGCCCGACTCGCGCGTGTCGCGGATGATCAGCACCTGCGGACGCTCCGCCTCCGACCGCGCCACTGCGGTTCGGGCGAGCGCAAGGGCGAGGTCGGCGGTCAGGAAATATCCCGCCCGGCCGCGGACGCCGTCCGTGCCAAACAGCTGACGAGCCATGCGCTGCTAGCGCTTGGAGAACTGAGGCCGCTTGCGGGCCTTCTTGAGGCCGGCCTTCTTACGTTCCTTGACGCGAGGATCGCGCGTCAGGAAGCCGCGGCGCTTGAGCTCGCCGCGCAGATTGGGGTCGGCCACGATCAGCGCGCGGGAGATCCCGTGGCGGAGCGCTCCGGCCTGGGCGGAAACGCCGCCACCGTGCATGCGCGCGACCACGTCCATCCGCGACTCGTACCCGACGGTCTCGAGCGGCTGGCGGATTATGCGCGTGAGCGTCTCGCGCGGGAAGAACTCCTCGAGCGTCTTTCCGTTGATCACGTACGTGCCGGTGCCGGGCTTGAGGATCACCCGCGCTACGGCGGTCTTGCGCTTCCCGGTGGAGGTGTAGCGCGCGCCGGCGGCGAGATCGATCGCGGCGTCGGCGATCGGCCGGCTGTCCTCCTCCTCCTCCTGCTCGCGCGCGGCTAGCGCCTCCGCGTCGGCCTCGGCCGCGGCCTGTGCCTCCGCGTCGAGGAACTGCTCGCCTTCGGCCACGATGTCGGGAATCAGGTCGGCGCCCGGGATCTCCGGCTTCTCGCGGGGAGCGAGCTCGATCTCCTCGAGCTCTTCGTCCTCGATGGGGTTTGGCTCGGCCTCGATGACGGCCTCGGCGACGTCGTCTTGCGCGTCGTCGACCGGCTGCTCAGCGGCGGCGGCGGGCGCCTCGGCGACCGCGGGCTCCGGCTCCTCAGCCGCGGCGACGGGCGCCTCGGCGACCGCGGGCTCCGGCTCCTCAGCCGCGGCGACGGGCGCCTCGGCGACCGCGGGCTCCGGCTCCTCAGCCGCGGCGACGGGCACCTCGGCGACCGCGGGCTCCGGCTCCTCAGCGGCAGCGGGCTCCGGCTCCTCAGCGGCAGCGGGCTCCGGCTCCTCAGCGGCAGCGGGCTCCGGCTCCTCAGCGGCAGCGGGCTCCGGCTCCTCGCGGCGCGGCGACGGGCTCCTCGGCCGCGGGCTCCTGGGCGGCCGGCGCCGGCTCGTCCGGCTCGGCCGGGGCCTGTGCCTCCGGCTCCTCCGGAACTCCCGGGTCCTGGTCGTCGGCCTGCTGCTCGTCCTCGGGGCGCTCAGTCACTTCGCGATCTCCATCGGTTGCGGCTGTTGTGCGGCGTGCGGATGCTCTGGACCCGCGTAGACCTTCAGCTTCGTCAGCTGCTTGCGCGCAAGGCGGTTGCGCGGCAGCATCCCCTTGACCGCGAGGCGGATGACCTCCTCGGGCCGGCGCTCGAGCATGTCGTTCAGCGTGCGGGACTTCAGCCCGCCCGGATACCCGGAGTGGCGGTAGTAGCGCTTGTCCGAAAGCTTATTGCCCGTCACCGCGATCTTCTTGGCGTTGACGACGATCACGAAATCGCCCGTGTCGACGTGCGGCGTGTAGGTCGGCTTGCGCTTCCCGCGCAGCGTGTCAGCGATCTGGGTCGCGAGCCGGCCGAGCGTCTGCCCGGAGGCGTCGACGATCAGCCAGTTTCGCTCTCTGTCGGCGGGGGTGGCTACGTAGGTCTTCATGGCATGCACAAGCCGCGCGACGACCGCGCGGCCTGCCCCAATGATAGGCGATCCCGCGCCATACGGCCGATCGCGGTGGAGCGTACGCTCAACGGATGACCTTCTCGCTGAAGGCCAGGCGTGCCGCGATCCGCTGCGCCTACGTCGGACTCAGGGTGTACTGGTTCTTTGCCAGGCCCAAGGTGGTGGGCGTCAAGTGCGTGCTCATGCACGACGACCACGTGCTGCTCGTGCGCCACACCTACGGCCGCCGCAGCTGGGACCTACCCGGAGGCACGGTCCGGCACCGCGAGGTCCCGATCGATGCCGCCCGGCGCGAGATGCGCGAGGAGCTCGGCCGCCGGATCGACGATTGGGAGGAGCTCGGCGTGCTCTACGTCACCGCCAACCACCATCGGGACAACCTGCACATGTTCCAGGCGCAGATCGCCGATCAAGAGCTCGACATCGACCTCACCGAGCTCGCCGCAGCCGGCTGGTTCCGCCGCGACGACCTGCCGTCCGACACCGGGCAGTTCGTCGGCAAGATCCTGGCGCGGGCGGCGATGGCTAGCGAATCCTGAGCGCCGCGACCCGCGTGGTCGTGGTCGTCCGCGTGGCATGGGAGCTCGCGGTCAGCGTCAGCTTCAGCGATATCCGCTGGTGCCGGCGGCCGGCCGTGCGCAGGACGTTCACGACGGCCTGCGAGGGCCTGATCACGAGCACGGTTGGGCGTCCCGCGGTGACCGTCGCCCGGAGGCTGCCGAATTGGAGGGCGAACGCCTTGAACCTTCCCTTGCGCGCGCCCGTCGCCTTGATGGCAATCGTCACGTTCGCCCGCGCGTCGCAGGTCACGACCATGCCCAGCACCGCCGGGTGCCCTTTGAGCCTCGCCGACAGCGCCTTCAACGTGCATCGCTGCGCGCGGACCCCGATGATCGCGCTGTCTGAGCTGCCGACGTGCGCGCCGTCGCCGGCGTAGAACGCGTCGATCCGGGCCTGCGCCGGAGGAAGCTGGGTGGGCGTGAATCGAGCCTCGCAGATCGCCACGCCTGGAGTCCCGGTCGCACCGAGCACGCAGCCGGAGTCGTCTGCGAACGATGCCCCGGCCGTGGGCGAGCTGAGCTCGACCGTGCCCGTGGGCGTGATCGGGCCGCCGGCGCCCGCGTCCGCGACCGTCGCGGTGCACATGGTGGAGGCCGTCACCGCCACCGGTGAGGGCGAGCAGCTCACGCTGGTCGTGCTCGCGCGTGGAGCGACCTTGATCAGCGTGTCCGAGGCTTGCTGTGTGCCGTCCGAGTCGTCTGCGGTGACCACGGCGTTGTAGGTGCCGGTCTCGGTGTAGGCATGGGTCCCGGTCACCGCCAGCGCCCCGCCGGCCGCGGGGACGAGGGTGCCGGTGCTCCGGGTTCCGTCGCCCCAGTCGATCGTGGCCGAAACGTAGGCGTTCGCATTGCTTTCCGTGACCGTGTCGAGGACGGGCGAGACCGGCACGCCGGCGGTCGCGTTCACCTTCGGCCCCGGCTCGGCTAGGACGATGTCGTCGCCGGCAACCGAGGTCGATCCGCCAGGGGTGGGCGATGTCGTGCCGTTCCACGCGAAGATCGCGGCGGTGCCGAGGGTGACGACGACGCGCGTGACGACGGCATCGGGGAACAGCAAGCCCGCGAATGAAGTCGTGCCGGTAGGCACGGGTAACGGCTGGGTCAGCAGCGGGATGCTGCCGTTGTAGTACTGGATGGTGGTGGTGCCCGCTGTCTCGACGTTAAGGAACACGACGCCGAGACCTCTCGTCTGCGCGGGAGTCGGCGTGCTCCCTGGGCCGGCCGGAGCCACGACGTCGAACTCGGCCGTGTCGGAGTTGAACGGCCCCCAAATGTTGGGCGCACTGAACGGCGTGAACTGAGTGCTCGACACCGACTGGAAGTCGTTGTCGGACACCGCGATGTCGGGCCCGAGCTCGAGCCCCCATGGCTGGAGCCGGCTGCGCGCGGGGACGATCACCTGCCCGGGCATGATCGTGGTCGAGCCGGAATCGCTCCCGTCGAGGGCGATCTGGTCCCACGTCGCGTGGCGATATCCGCTGCCCTGCTCGCCGGCTGCCGTGCCGTTGTCGGTACCGCCCGCAGCCGCCTCGAAGCTGGCCATCGCGCTGGCGGTCGATGCCCCGGAGCCGGTGAGCGTCGTCGGCGGACCACCGGTCGGCACGCCGAGCGTCGCGTACGCCGCCGGTGCGAGCGCACCGCAAGCGCAGGCCACCGCCACCGCGACAACCAAAAGCCCCCAACGAGCTGCCCCAACCTTCAACAACGTCGGGTCAGATTACTCCCATTCGATCGTTCCGGGAGGCTTGCTCGTGATGTCGAGCACCACGCGCCCGACCGGACGGATCTCGCCGATCATCCGCGCGGCGATCTGCTCGAGCAGGTCGTAGGGCAGGCGCGCCCAGTCGGCGGTCATCGCGTCGTCGCTCGTCACGGCGCGGATCACGATCACGTTTCCGTATGTCCGCGCATCCCCCTGCACGCCCACCGTGCGGATGTCTGGCAGCACGCAGAACGACTGCCACAGGTCGCGGTACAGCCCAGCCTTGCGGATCTCGTCCTGGAGGATCGCGTCGGCCTCGCGAAGGATCTCGAGCCGCTCGCGCGTGGCGTCGCCGCCGACGATCCGGATCGCGAGCCCGGGGCCCGGAAACGGCTGGCGCCACACGAGCCGCTCGGGAAGCCCGAGTTCGGCGCCCACGGCGCGCACCTCGTCCTTGAACAGCGACCGCAGCGGCTCGACCAGCTCGAAGTCGAGATCGTCGGGGAGACCGCCGACGTTGTGGTGTGACTTGATCGTCGCCGCGCCGGTGCTGCCCCCGGACTCGATCACGTCGGAGTACAGGGTGCCCTGTACCAGGAAGTGGACGTCGTCGAGCTTGGCCGCCTCCTCCTCGAACACGCGGATGAACTCGGCCCCGATCACCTTGCGCTTCTGCTCGGGATCGGTCACGCCGGCGAGCCGCCCGAGGAAGCGGTCGGACGCGTCGACGGCGATCAGGGGGATCTGGAAGGTGCCACGGAAGGTCGAGACCACCTGATCGCTTTCGTTCTTGCGCATCAGCCCGTGATCGACGAACACGCACGTCAGGCGATCGCCGATCGCGCGGTGGACGAGCAGCGCCGCGACGCTCGAGTCGACCCCGCCCGACAGCCCGCAGATCGCGCGCCCATCGCCGACCTGAGCCCGGATCGCCTCGATCTGCTCCTCGATCACCGAGGCCGGGCTCCACGTTCGCTCGCACCCGCACGCGTCCTCGAGGAAGTTCGTCAGCACCTGCTGGCCGTAGGGCGTGTGGACCACCTCGGGATGGAACTGGATCCCGTAGATCCCGCGCTCGGTCGACTCGAACGCGGCCACCGGCGACGCGGTCGAGGAGGCGAGCGCGCTGAACCCGGGCGGCGGCGCGAACACCGTGTCGCGGTGGGACATCCAGCAGCTCTGCTGCGCCGGCGTTCCCGCCAGCAACCGGCCGGCCCGCGCGACGGACAGCTCCGAGCGGCCGAACTCCCCCACCTCGGCGCCCTCGACGCGGCCGCCCAGCTCGCGCGCGATTAGCTGCATCCCGTAGCAGATGCCGAGCACGGGCACACCGAGCTCGAGCAGCTCGCGCTGCAGCGGCGGCGCGCCCTCCTCGTACACGGACGCCGGACCGCCGGACAGGATTACTCCCTTGGGGCGCCGGCGGCGCACCTCCTCGAGCCCGACGTGATGGGGCAGCAGTTCCGAGAACACGCCGCACTCGCGCACGCGGCGGGCGATCAGTTGCGAGTACTGGCCTCCGAAGTCGAGGACGACGACCTCTTCGGTTGCGTGGGGCCGCTGCGCGGCGTCCGTGGGACCGTGCGGGCCCGTCCGGTCGGTGGTCGCGCTCACGCGAAAGCCTCCTGGCGAGCGGGGGGAATCCGGCCCAGACGGGTACTGTCCACGCAAGGGGAACGAGCCGGATTCCCCACCGAGCGGGCCAAGGACGCAGGGAGCGTGGCGTGCGCCAGCACGCGAGCGACCGAGGACGCCGGCGCGCGAAGGTTTGCAGCCGCCAGGCTAGTCGACACTGACAGCGGCGGCCGTAGGCTTGGCGCCCATGCCCACACCCTGCTCGCGCTGCAGGTGCTTGCCCTCCGTCTGCAAGGCCGGCGCCACCGCGAGCTCGGCGCGGTTGAACTCGGCGATGTCCCGGTAGCCGCACGTGGCCATCGACGTGCGCAGCGCGCCCATCAGGTTGAAGGTCCCGTCGTTCTCGCGCGCCGGACCCTTGATGATCTCCTCGAGCGTGCCGTTCGGCGTGGTCGCCACGCGCGCGCCCCGGGGAAGCGTGGGATGGAACGTGGCCATCCCCCAGTTGTAGCCCCGGCCCGGCGCCTCGTATGCGCGGGCCAGCGCCGACCCGAGCATCACCGCGTCGGCACCGCAGGCGATCGCCTTGGCGATGTCACCGCCGTTGCGCATCCCGCCGTCGGCGATGACCTTGACCATGTCGCCGGTCTCGAGCATGTGCTGCGAGCGGGCGGCGGCGACGTCGGCGATCGCGGTCGCCTGGGGAACGCCGATTCCGAGCACGCCCCGGGTGGTGCAGATCGCTCCTGGACCGACGCCGACGAGCACGCCGGCCGCTCCGGTCCGCATCAGGTGAAGGCCCGTGTGGTAGGACGCGCAGCCGCCAACGATGACCGGCGTCGGCGCCAGCTCGCGGATGAACTCCTTGAGGTTGAGCGGCGGCCGGCTCTCGTCCCGCGAGACATGCTCGGCGGACACGACTGTCCCCTGGATCACGAGGATGTCGAGCCCCGCCTCGAGCGCCACCTCGTAGTAGGTGCGCACCTTCTGCGGCGTCAGCGACGCGGCAGCCACCACGCCCTGCTCCTTGATCTCCCGGATCCGCTGCGCGATCAGCTCCGGCTTGACCGGCTCGCGGTAGATGTCCTGCATCTCGCGCGTCGCGATGTCCTTGGAGAAGGTCGAGATTCGCTCGAGCTCGGCGTCGGCGTCTTCGTAGCGGCAGAAGATCCCCTCGAGGTTGAGCACCGCCAGCCCCCCGAGCTTGCCGATCAGTCCCGCGGTCTCCGGCGACACGACGCCATCGAGCGCGGCGCCGAGCAGCGGCAGCTCGAACAGGTACGGCCCGAGATTCCACGAGACGTCGACGTCGTCCGGGTCGCGCGTCCGCCGGGACGGAACGATCGCGATCTCGTCGAAGCCGTACGCCCGCCGAGCCTTCTTGCCGCGTCCGATCTCTACTTCCATTGCGGAATCGTATTAGTGGTGGCGGACGGGAACTCCACCGTCTGGGGCGGGCAGTGGGGCACGGGAGATTCGATGCTAGCAGCGCGTTATGGAGCGCCAGCCGGGCCGTTCGGCCCAAACTGCGGGGAGTTCGTCAGCGGATCTCGGCGCCGGTCTCGAGGTGCTCGAGCTCGACCTCCGGCAGGAGCCGATCGACGGCCGAGGGGTCGAGCAGGCCGGCGCCGAAGTGCTGGACCGATTCGGCGCCGCACGCGACGCCGTAGCGCAGGCACTCGGTCGGCGAGCGGCCGAGATAGCGGGCGGCGATGTAGCCGGCCAGGAAGGCGTCGCCCGACCCGATCTCCGAGCGCGCCTCCTGCTCCTCGATCCGGACCCGGTAGAGCGCGGATGCGCCGCCGTCGAGCACGTGCGCGTAGCACCCGTCCGAGACGGTCATGATTGCCTCCGCCGGCCCGAGGCGGGTCATCTCGACAACCGCGCTCGCCCGGTCATCGGGGTCGTTGAACTCGTGCCCGACCAGCTCCTCGGCCTCGAGCTCGTTCGGCGAGACGACATCGGGATCGGCGCGCACCGCGAGCCGCATCGGCTCGCCCTCGGTATCGACGATTGTGGTGACGCCCAGCTTCTTGAGCTCTCGGATCAGTCCCGCGTACACGTCCGGCGCCACACCTCGAGGCAGGCTGCCGGCGAACACGCACATGCTCGCGCCCTTGACCAGATACAGCAGCTTGTCGCGGAACAGCTCGAGGTCGTGGGCGGACACCGAAGGTCCACGCTCGTTGATCTCGGTGTGGACCCCTGTAGTCGGGTCGAGGACCGCGGTGTTCGTGCGGGACTCCTCGCGGATCCGCACGAACCCGTTGACGATCGCCTCGGCGTTGAGCGCGTCGACGATCTGGTTGCCGGTGGCGCCACCGGCGAGGCCGGTCGCGATCACAGGCTGACCGAGGCGTTTCAGCGCACGCGCGATGTTGACGCCCTTGCCGCCCGGCATCGTGGTCTGCTCGACCGACCGGTGGCGACGCCCGACCCGGAAGTTCGGTACCTCCAGCGTCTTGTCGAGGGCGGCGTTGAGGGTGACGGTGATGATCATCGCGCCTTCGTGGACCTGGGCCTGCCGCGCCTCGGTCCCCTCGTCCATTCGCGCCAAAACATTGTCAGCCCGATTGCCGCACCCGCTGCCACCAGAAGTCCGAACAGCGTAGCCGATACCACCATCACGCTCGCGATCGACTTCGCCTTCTTGATCTGCGGCAGCTCGGCGGCCAGCAGCAGCGGAATTCGCGCCACGACCCTGCCTCCCGCGACGACCGCCACCGAGCCCGCCTGCGCGTGCCGGGGCAGCGGACCGGTGAGCTGCGCCGGTGCGGTGACGCGAAGCCTGACCTTCTCCGCCTTGGGGAACACGTGCGTGTACGACGAGGCCGCGATCAGTCCCGCGTGCGCCCCGGGCTTTCCGCCCGTGATCGTCGGCCTGGCGAGCACGGCGCCGGCGTGAACCGGCGTTCGCATGCCGAAGTTCGCAAAGCCCCATTCGAGCAGGGCGAGCGCATTGGAGTCGCGGGCGGCCTCGCTCGAGGTGCCGAGCACGGCATCGATCAGCGTCATCCCTCCCTGGGTGCCGGAGGCCACGAGCACGTAGCCGGCGTCGAGCGTGTGCCCGGTCTTGACGCCGTTGATCCACGGGTAGTGCGCGACCAGGTCATTCAGGTTGACTACGTCGCGGACGTGGTTTCCGGTCCGCAGGACCGCGCGCGTCTGGGCCACCGTGTGTTTGAAGAACGGCTCGTTTTGCAGCAGGTAGCTCGCAAGATTGACCAGGTCGGTGGCGCTCGAGTAGTTGCCGGGCGTATCGAGCCCGCTCGGTGTCGTGTAATGCGTATGCGTGAGCCCGAGCCGGCGGGCCTGGGCGTTCATCATCCCGAGGAACCGGCTGATCGATCCGTGGCCGACGTTGTACGCGAGGTCCACCGCCGCATCGTCGGCGCTCGGGAGCAGCATCGCGGTCAGCAGATCGTGCACGCTCATCCGCTCGCCCGGCTCGAGGTCGATCTGCGAGTCTTCGGAAGCCGGGTGATAGTCCGGGTCGGCGAACACCCTGCTGAGCGGGGTGTGCTGGAGCGTGACCAGCGCGGTCATGAGCTTGGTGGTGCTGGCGATCGCGAGCGGGGCGCTCGAGTTCAGGCCGTACAGCTGGTCGCCACTGCTCTCTTCGATCAGTGCGGCCGCGCGGACGCCGAGGGGCGGCGGTGCCGGCGTCGCGTTTCGATGCTCGGACGGTCGCGATGTGACCGCCGGGGTTTGAGCTCTGGACGCCTTGGATGTGCCCGTGCTCGTCGCAGACGGCTGCGGGGCGCCCGCGAACGCCTGCCGCGGCCAGCCCACCGCGATGACCGCGGCGCAGGCCGCGACCGCCACCATGAATACAGCCGCCGCAGCGGCAAGCCGACGGGTCATGACGACCTCATCGCCGCAGCCGGATGCGCTGCGAGGGCTGGAGCTTGTTCGGGTTGAGGTGCGGGTTCAGGGCCTCGATCGCGGTGATGGAGACACCGGTCTTGGCCGCGATCCCGAGTAGCGAGTCTCCCGGCTTCACCACGTAGAACGTCGCATTCGACGCCGCCGAACCCGAATGACCGTGGCGGGCGACCGTGCTCGTAGTCTGCACGGTGGTCGTGGTTGTCGATGAGTGCTTGCTGATGAGCGCGTGGTGGACGACCAGGTACGTAGCGGTGACTGCCGCGGCCAGCGCGAGCGGCGCGATGTAGCGCGCCGGGTTCCTCCACCCCACCATCGCACCGGCGACTATACCTGCGCTTTCGGCACGAACCACTCTTCGGTGTGGAGGCGCTCATGTGCCGGCGACCTCGGTTCACGCGCGCTTCGAGGGCGGGCCGACCCGGGTCGCGCGCGGGCGCGGCCCGCTCACGCCGCCAGGCGCCACGCGAGCTCGCGCAGCCGGGCGGCCTCGCTCGCGGCGGCCGCGGCCGGATCGCCGCCGGCGCGCTCGTGCGCAGCCACGATCCCGCGCGACGCCGAGATCAGCCCACCCGCGGGCCCGCACGCGAACGCGGGCGCGAGCTCCTCGACGTTTCCGCCCTGGGCTCCAACCCCGGGCAGCAGGAAGACCGCGTGTGGCATGCGCTCACGCAGCGCGGCGAGCCGTCCGGGCGCGGTGGCGCCGACGACCGCGCCGACGTCGGACAAGCCCTTGTGGCCGACGCCGGGAGCGCCGATGTCCTCCACGAGGTCGGCCAGGTGCTCGCTCACCTCGGAGCCGTCCGCGAGTGCTCGCTCCTGCACGTCCGCGGCGCCCGGGTTCGAGGTGCGCACGAGTACGAACAACCCGCGGCCGTGGGCGCGTGCGGTGGTCACGAACGGCTCGAGCGAGTCACGGCCCAGCAGCGGGTTGACCGTCATCGCGTCCGCCCCGAGGCCGGGAATCGAGCCGTACGGGCTGGGGGTCTCGCCGAGGAACGCCTGCGCGTACGCCGTCGCGGTGACGTCGACATCGCCCCGCTTGGCGTCGGCGATCACCAGCAGGCCGTGATCCCGCGCGAGCGCCACCGTCTCGGCCAGGACGCTCCATCCGGCAGCCCCGAGGCGCTCGAAGCAGGCGACCTGGGGCTTGACCGCGACGCACTCGTCTGCCGTCGCCTCGATCACGAGCGCGCAGTGCGCGGCAACCGCCGCAGCCGCGCGGGCGGCGGGTTCGCCTGCGGGCATGCGCGAGTCCGCCCGCCGGATCGCGTCCGGCCACAGCCGCGCGGGATCGGGGTCGAGGCCCAACACGATTTGCGACCGGCGCGAGGCGACGCGTACCGCCAGCCGGTCGCCGAAGCTTGTGAGACCCTCGACCCCTGGATTGGCCGCTGCGGATGCGCCTTCGATGGACGCCAAGGTCACGGCGTCCCGCATATGGCTCGAATGGACGCGGAGGTCACGAGGTCTCGTGTGCGGCGTCGATGGACGCCACGGTCACGGCATCCAGCTCGCGACCGCAGCATCCAGCGTCCGGCACGGTGCTACTTGACGGCCTTCTTCAGGCCGGCCCCAGCCGTGAACCTCGGGACGCGCGAAGCAGCAATCTGGATCCGCTCGCCGGTCGCCGGATTGCGTCCCTCGCGAGCGCTTCGCTGCGAGACGCTGAACTTGCCAAACCCCGAGAAGGACACGTCGCTTCCGCGTTTGAGGGCGTCTTCGACCGTGTCCAGGAACGCATCGACCGCCTCGGCGGCATCCTTCTTGCTCAGTCCGGCACGATCGGCGACCTGGTCCACAAATTCTTGTTTGGTCACTTGCTCCCTCCTTCGAGGTGGTAGGAATTCCCGACGCTAACACGGGCGGCGGATGCCGGCAGCGCGCCGTAGCCGGGGAACGGGGCCATTCTCCCCGGTTGACCCGACGCCCAACACGATCAAACGGGCCAGATTTCCGGAATTTGCGTAATTCGACGACCACCACCGACCGCCTCGACCCCCCGCCGGACACGGGAGGACAAACCGTCGGCGACGACAGCGACAATGACGCCATGGACGTCGGTCAGAATACGGCCGTGGATCTCGGTCGGATCGCCTGGCTGGGAACGGTCTTGGTGTGCTTCGTCGCCGTCCTGATCCTCACGCTGCAGGGCTATTACGGCTACGCCGCGGTGACGTTCGCGGTGGCGCTGGCGGCCGGGATCAACCTGCTCTAGCTCAAAAACTCCGGATTCCGGTGGGCGCACGTATGCGCCGGCGGGTCGGGTCGCCGCGATGCGGTGTCTCGGGCGGCGGCGGGTCGCGCCGTCCTGCGTGCCGGCGGCGTGTTGCCGGCGCCCGAGCGGGCGTAGTGCCGGCGCCGGCTCGGTCGCCGGCCGGATCGGTGCCGCCGCTCGTTCACGGTGCAGAAGAAGTGACAAAAGGCCGGACGCACCCGAGGTGATTAGGGGACATGAGCGTCTCCGAGGCGCTTATGTCCCCAAAATCCCCACGATCGGGGGGGGTTGGGGCGTTATGCACCGGAGGTGAGCGCGCGTTGCCGACGGAGCGGGTCGGCGCACCCGCGAGTGCGTTGCCGCGCGTCGCGCCACCGTTTCGACCTGCGTAACACGACAACGGGGGCCGAAGAGCCCGACCGTGTCGGATCTCGCATGTGACCCGAAGATGCGCGCCATGACACGGTCGGCGCGAAAACGCTCCAATGACAGGTTCTGCACGTCGGAGGGTCTCCTTCGGGCGCGACAACGCCCCGGCCCTCCCCAGGTGCCCGCCTTTGACGTTCTCCCGGCGGTGGGCGGAACCGCGTTCCCGATCTCCTCGCCCGGCCGCACGCGATCCTCCGGCTACAGGTGGATCAGCACGTCGGCGCCGGCGGGCCGCTCCCCGATCACGCCCTGGAGCTCGTGGGCGGTCCGGTGGGCGTCCTCGAGCGAGGTCCCGCGGTGCTCACGGACGAAGCCATCTCGTGAGCGCGCGCACCGCGTGGCCGCGATGGCTGATCGCGTCCTTCTCGGCGTCGGTGAGCTCAGCCATGGTTCGATTGTCCCCGGTCGCGTCGGGGACGAACACGGGGTCGTAGCCGAAGCCGTTCGACCCCGCGCGGACGCGGGCGAGCCGCCCGCGGCAATCGCCGAAGAACACGCGCTCCTCGCCGGTCTCCGGATTGACGTAGGCGAGCGCGCACACGTATCGCAGCCGGCTGTCGGCCGGTGCCTCGAGCACCAGCTTCTCGAGGTTCTGCTCGTCGGTGGCGTTCGGCCCGGCGAACCGCGCCGAACGAACGCCCGGCGCCCCGCCGAGTGCCGCGGACTCGATGCCCGAGTCGTCGGCAACCGACGGCCGGCCGGTCTCCGCCGCCGCGATTTGCGCCTTGATCAGCGCGTTGTCGGCGAACGTCGTGCCGTCCTCCGGCGGTAGCTCGACCTCGTCGGGCAGCGGCTCGACCGAGATCCCCGCGGGCTCGAGCAGCCGCTGCATCTCGATGACCTTGTGGGCATTGCGCGTGGCGAGCACGACCGTGCGGCCCGAGGAGGAGGCTTCGGACATCGTCTCAGCCCGCGGTGGCGGCCACCGCTGCGTCCTGCAGCGCTCGGAGCTCCACTATGCCCTTGGCCGCGAGCGCCAGCAGCTCGTCCAGATGAGCCCGGGACAGCGGCGTGCGCTCGGCCGTCGCCTGCACCTCGACTAACCCTCCGTCACCGGTCATCACGACGTTGGCGTCGACCTCGGCGGACGAGTCCTCGCGATAGTCGAGGTCGAGCAGCGGCACGCCGTCGACGATCCCGCACGACACCGCGGCAACCGTGCCGGTCAACGGCAGTCGACCCAGCGCACCCTCGGCGATCAAGCGCTGGCACGCGAGCTGGAGCGCGACCAGGCCTCCCGTGATCGACGCGCAGCGGGTGCCGCCGTCGGCCTGCAGCACGTCACAATCGATGTACACGGTCCGCTCCCCGAGCGCGTCGAAATCGACCACGCCGCGGAGCGAGCGACCGATCAGCCGCTGAATCTCGACCGAGCGACCGTCTGCCTTCCCCCGGCTGATGTCGCGCTGCTTTCGCTCCCCGGTCGAGGCCGGGAGCATCCCGTACTCGGCCGTCACCCAGCCGCGGCCCGAGCCGGCGAGCCACCGCGGGACGCTGGCCTGCACCGAGGCGGTGCAGATCACCCGCGTCTCCCCCATCGAGATCAGCGCCGAACCAGTCGCGGTGCGGACGAATCCGGGCTCGATCGCCATCGGACGGAGAGCGTCGGGGGCGCGGCCGTAGCTCCGCTCGGGAAACGCCGGCGCCATCACGCCGCCTCGCGAGCCCTGAGATCGACGTGGACCACCTCGCCGAGCGGCATTTGCAGAAAGCGCGTGCCGAGCGTGCGAAACGACTCCACGTCGCCGGTGCACAAGAAGCGATACGCCCCCTCGCCGCCCTGGGGGTTGAGCAGCTCGCGCGAGGCAAGCGCGCGCTCGACGCTGCGAGCGACTCCCATCCCGGCGGACACGAGCGTCACGCCGCGCCCGAGCATGCGCTGCAGGATCGCCGCACAAAGCGGGTAATGCGTGGAGCCGAGGATCACGGTGTCAACGTGGGCGTCGCGAAGCGGGACACAGTATCCGCGCACGGTCGCGACGACAGCCTCGTCGAACGGGAATCCGCCCTGGATGATCGGCGCGAGGTCCGGACAAGCGACGCTTTCGAGGTGGACGTGCGGATCCGCGGCCGCCACGGCGCGCTCGTACGCGCCGCTCATAACCGTGGCCGGCGTGGCGAGCAGCCCGATCCGCCCCGTGTGACTTGCGACGACCGCCACCTGTGCGGCCGGCCGCAGCACGCCGATCACGTCGACGTCGCAACCGCCGGCACGCACGTGCCGCTCGACGGCATCGAGCGCCGCCGCGCTCGCCGAATTGCACGCGATCACGAGCAGCTTGGCGCCGGCGGCGAGCAGATGCTCGGCGATCTCGACCGAGAACGCCTCGAGCTCGGCCTGGGTGCGGTCGCCGTACGGGAACCGCGCGGTGTCGCCCAGATACAGGTAGTCCTCGGCGGGGAGCGACACGAGCAGTTCGTGGAGGACGGTCAGCCCGCCGACGCCGGAGTCGAACACCCCGACCGGCTGGTGGGCAAGTGGAGACATGCGGGGGGATGGTGCCAGAGGCGGGGACCGGCGGTCCTCGCCGTAGGTCCGGTCGCACCGAGAGTGGTCACCGGCGGGGGCCGCTACGCTCGCCGCGCCCCATGCGAGCGCTGATCGTCACGAACATGTACCCGACCGCGACCCAGCCGGCGCTCGGCAGCTTCGTCCGCGATCAGGTCGACGCGCTGCGCAGGATCGACGGGGTCGACATCGAGGTCTTCTCGTTCGAGCCGGGCAGCCCGCGGGCGTACGGGCGAGCGGCGTACGCGCTCCGCCGGCGCCACGGCCACGAGCGGTTCGACGTCGTGCACGCCCACTTCGGCCTGACCGTGTGGCCGGCGCTCGCGGGGCGCGCCTCGGTGCGGGCCGTGACGCTGCACGGCACCGACCTCGCGCACCCCCGCTCCCGCCCGATCACGCTCGCGGCGCTGCCGTTTCTTGACCTGGTCGCCACCGTGTCCGAGCCGCTGGCAACCGAGATCCCGCGCTGGGCGGTTCGGGGCCGGCGCGCGGTACTCCCGGTCGGCGTCGACCTCGGTCGCTTCCGCCCGATCCCGCGCGCGGAGGCGCGCGCCGCGCTTGGGCTCGACCCGGAGAACCCCTGCATCCTCTTCCCGGCCGACCCGCGCCGCCCCGAGAAGCGCTACGACCGGGCCCGAGCCGTCGCCGGCGCGGTCCCTCTGCTCGCCCTCGGACAAATCGACCCCGCGCGGGTCCCGCTGTACGTCAACGCCGCCAGCGCGGTGATCGTCCCGTCCGAGCGCGAGGGGTTCGGGCTGGCCGTGCTCGAGGCGCTGGCCTGCGATGTCCCAGTTCTGGCCACACCCGTCGGGATCCACCCGACCGCACTCGACGGGGTCGAAGGGACGTACTGCGCGCCGTTCGACGAAGCCGGATGGCGGCAAGCGCTCGCACCACATCTCGCACGAGACGACCCACGAATACCCGGACGGGACAGCGCCGAGCGGTTCTCGACCGACCGAATGGCAGCCCAGGTCGTGACCGCGTGGCGCGCCGCGCTCAAGGGCTGACTCACAAGATCAGCCTCGCGCGCGTCCGCCACACCGCGAGCCACCAGGCCACAACCGCAAAAGCGCACAGCGCGCCGAGATGGACCAGATCCGCGGCCGGATCGAGGCCGAAGGCGCAGTGCCGGACAAGCTCGACGCAGTGGTACAGCGGGTTCAGCTGAGCCAGCGACTGCAACCACTGCGGCATGCGGTTCAGCGGGAAGAACGTGCCGGCGACCAGGAACAGCGGCGTGATCACGCCGCTGATCACGTAGCTGAAGCCGTCGTAGGTGCTCACCATCGCCGCGAACCACATTCCGAGCGCCGCGAACCCGATCCCCGTCACGACTCCGATCACCGGCACGAGCACCATCGCGGGCTCGGGCTTCAGGCCGAAGATGAACGCGACCAGCAGCGGCGCGACGCCGTAGAGGCCGGCACGGGTCCCCAGGAACAGCGACTCGCCGGTGACGATCTCGTCGACGTCGACCGGCGCGGCGAGCATCGCGTCGTACACGCGCTGGTAGCGGCGCTTGTAGAGCGCGTCGAACATCGCCGAGAAGACCGCGCTGAACAGGACCGCGGTCGCGACCGCGCCGGTGCCGACGAACTGGATGTAGGGGATGCCGTCGATGCTCGAGACGAGCTTGCCGAAGCCGAAGCCGAACGCCAGCAGCGTGATCACGGGCTCCACGATCGCCGCGAACGTGCGCGTGCGCCAGTAGTAGCGGAACACGGTCCACTCGCGGGTCCACACGGCGACGAGCGCCGGCACCTCGATGCGACCGGGACGCAGGCTGCTCATTCGACGTAGTCCCCCGTGAGCCGCACGAACACGTCCTCGAGGGTGGCGCTTCGCCGCAGGCCTGCCGGCAGCCGCCCATCCAGCGAGTCGGCATGGAGGTAGGTCAGCGCCGGTCCCGAGTGGCGGATGGGCAGCCCATCGGCGTCCGCGCGCGAGCGGAGCTCGGCAAGCTGCGCCGCGGACCCATGCACATCGACGACCTCGCGGCCGGCATGGGCCAGGATCAGCTCGGCCGGCGTGCCCTCCGCGACGACGCGACCGGCGGACATGATCGCCACCCGGTCGGCGAGTCGCTCGGCCTCCTCGATGTAGTGGGTCGACATCAGCACGGTGGCGCCCCCGTCGCGCAGCCCGACGATCAGCGACCACAGCTCCTGGCGGATCTGCGGATCGAGGCCGACGGTCGGCTCGTCGAGCAGCACGATCTCGGGCTGGTGGATCAGCGCCCGCGCGATCAGCAGCCGGCGCTGCATACCCCCGGAGAGCGTGACCGCGCGGTCGCCCGAGCGATGCTCGAGCCCGGCGAGCGCGAGCGCCCGGTCGACCGCGGCCGCCCGCTCGGGGGGCCCCACGCGATACAGGCGAGCGAACACTTCGAGCACGTCACGCACGCCCAGGTCGACGTCGAGGTTCGAGTCCTGCGGGCACACCCCCATCCGCGCTCGCGCGAGCTTGGACTCGGCCGGCAGGCGGTGGCCGAGCACCACGACGGAGCCCTCGTCAGCCAGCGCCTGGCCGGTGAGGATCCGCATCGTCGTCGACTTGCCGGCGCCGTTGGGCCCGAGCAGGCCGTAGCAGACGCCGGCCGGCACCTCGAGGTCGAGGCCGTTGACCGCGCGCACGTCGGCGAACCGCTTGACCACGCCGTGCAGTGACACGGCCGGGGCGTCCGACCGGGCCGTTGTGTCGGCGAGACGAGAACTTGAGCTACTACGAACCTGCAAAAGGACCTCCACGTAACGACGAGAGCAGCGGAGCCGTCGCAGATACACGACGGCACGAACAAGCGCAGCTTCAGTACGCGAGATCCATTCAGTCGAACTGTACCGGGTCCGTCGCGGCGCTCAGCTGAGCGCCGGCCACCACTGCGCGACTCGTTCGCGCGCCTGCTCGACGGCCGGCGGACCGTCCGCGCCGGCGTCGGGCGCCGGCGCCCCGACGGGCTCGTTCAGCGCGGCGAGCGTGGCCGCCACCGAGGTCGCGAGCCCGCCGAGCGCGTACCCGCCCTCGAGCACGCACCCGGCCGGGATCCCGAGCGTCTCGCACACCCACCGGAGCGAGCGCGTCATCGCGGCGTACCCGTCCTCGGTCACCTCGCACGACCCGAGTGGATCGTCGCGGTGGGCGTCGTACCCCGCCGAGATCAGCACGAGCTGCGGCTCGAACGACTGCGCCAACGGCACGGCGACACGGTCGACGAGCGAGCAGAACAGCTGGTCGTCCGCGCCCGGACCGACCGGGAGGTTGACCGTGAAGCCCTGACCCTCCCCGAACCCGACATCGGAAGCGGGCCCCGTGCCCGGATACAGCGGCGACTGGTGGATCGAGACGAACAGCACCCGGTCGGTGTCGTGGAAGATGTCGTTCGTCCCGTTGCCGTGGTGCACGTCCCAGTCGACGATCATCACGCGGTCGAGCCCGCGGGCGTCGAGCGCGTAGCGGGCGGCGAGGGCGATGTTGTTGAACAGGCAGAACCCCATCGCGCGCGCCGGCAACGCGTGGTGACCCGGGGGGCGATGGGCGCTGAACGCGGAGGGCGCCTCGCCGTCGAGCAGCAGATCGACCATCCGGACGGCACCGCCGGCGGCGTGCAGCGCGGCCTCGAACGAGTGCGGGCTGACCACCGTGTCGACGTCGAGCTGGCCGCCGCCGCGCGCGCAAGCCCGCTCGATCGACGCGACATACGCCTCGGGATGGACCGTGTGGAGCACCGCCCGATCGATCGCCGGCGACGTGACGCGCTCGAATCCAAGCCAATCGCGTGCCGACAGCTCGCGCTCGATCGCCACGATCCGCGCGGGCTGCTCCGGATGCGGGCCCGTCTCGTGCAACAACGAGGACGGATGCTCGAGCCATACGGGCGCTGACGCCATCGGGGTACGGTATCGGGCCACGTGGAGCTTCTTGCCGCTCAGGTCACGGTGGTGGGCGCGGGCGCCGCCGGCTTGTACACGTCGGTGTGCGCGGCTCGGGAGGGCGCGCGCGTGACGCTGGTCTCGGCCACCCCACTGGCCGAGTCATCGAGCTGGTGGGCCCAGGGCGGGTTGGCGGCCGCGGTGTCCGCCGACGACAGCCCCGAGCTCCACCTGCGCGACACGGTCGCCGCCGGCCGCCAGGCCGTGCGCGAGTCGGCGGCACGCGTCCTGTGCGAGGAGGCACCGGGCGCGGTGGCGGACCTCGACCGGCTGGGTGTCCGCTTCGACGCCGATCGGAACGGCCGGCTCGCGCTCGGCCTGGAGGGCGGCCACTCGCGGCGCCGGATCGTGCACGCAGGCGGGGCGGCGACCGGACGGCGGCTCGTCCGGCAGCTGAGCGCGGTCGTGGCCGAGGATCCCGGCATTGACGTGCTCGAGGGCCGGCGCGTGGTCGAGCTGATCGAAGCCGACGGCCGGTGCGTGGGGGTCCGCCTCGACGACGGCCGCGTGATCGCGAGCGGCGCGGTCGTGCTCGCGACCGGCGGCGCAGCCGCGCTCTGGTCGCGCACCACCAACCCGGCGGTCGCGGTCGGCGGGGGCCTGCTGCTGGCGGCCGCGGCCGGCGCGGTGCTCGCCGACCTCGAGCTGGTCCAGTTCCATCCGACGGCCGTCGTCGGCAACGGTGCCGATGGCTTCCTCGTGACCGAGGCGATCCGCGGCGAGGGGGCCAGGCTGCTCGACGCGGCCGGCGAACGGTTCGTCGACGAGCTCGCTCCGCGCGACGAGGTCGCCCGGGCCGTGCAGCGGCAGATGGTCCTGACGGGGGCGCCGTCGGTCGATCTCGACATGCGCGACGTCGACCCGGCGCTGTTCCCGAACGTCGTCACCGCGCTGCGCCAGGCCGGGATCGACCCCGAGCGCGAGCTGATCCCGGTCGCGCCGGCGGCCCACTACATGATGGGCGGAATCGCGACCGACATCCACGGCCGCGCTTCGCTCGCTGGGCTCCACGCCGTCGGCGAGTGCTCGTGCACGGGGCTTCACGGCGCCAACCGGCTGGCCTCGAACTCGCTGACCGAATGCTTCGTGTTCGGCGCCCGCGCGGCCCGCTCGGCCGTCGCCCAGCCAAGCCCCGATCCGGCCGCGGTCGCCGATGCCGCCGGAAGCCGTGACGCGGCGGGCCCGCTGCCGGCGATCTCACCCGCGAGCCGCGAGGCGCTGTGGCGCAACGCCGGCCTCGAGCGCGACGGGACCGGCCTGCGCGAGCTCACCGCGGACCCCCACCCTCTCGTGCGACTGATCGCGGGGTGCGGGCTCGCCCGGACCGAGAGCCGGGGCGCTCACCAACGGCGGGACTTCCCGGACCGCGACCCGCGATTCGACGGCGTCCATGTGACTATCGGCGTGGACGGCGAGCCGGTGCTTCAAGATTGGACGTGAGCGGCGCGGGATCGCAGCGGTCCAGATTCCAGCCCATCGAGGCGCGATCGCGGACCGCACCGTCTTCGGCTTAACGTCAACTTAATACTTGACACCGCCGTAACTTCACAGATCGCGGGTAGCACCGCTCTGCGATATCCAAGACCGCCCTGGCGGGGGCACGGATCTAGGAGTGGGTGTTTCTACATGTATCGGTTCAGCCGAGCCATCTACCGTGAGCTTGCCGACGAGGTCATCGAGGACCCCTACGGTGGGCTGTATCTGAATCACGAGCGCGTCCTGAAGGCGTGCGAGGCGGCCGTCGAGCGCCTGGCGACCGACCGGCACTACTTCGCACATCCATCGCGGACGCTGTTCAACGACATCCGGGTGTACTTCCCGATGACGTCGCAGCTTCGGGTGCTGCGCGTGACCCAGCGCTACCTGGGTCTGGCGGACGAGTTTCTCCGCCGCCTGCCGCAGAACGGGTTCGACGCATACGGCAACCCGCTGCAATGCCGGGCGAGTACGCGCAAGGGCACGCCCTGTCAGCGGATGCCGCTGCCGCACAACGGATATTGCCCGTCGCATCAGCACCTCGCCGACACCGAGGAGCTCGAGGCGCCGCTGGCCGCCTAGGCGCCCCGCCGCAGCCGCGGGAGGGTTGCGGCAGCGCATCTGAGGCGGTCTTGCCGGCCGAGCGCCGCACGGGTCGTGCCCTCGGGCCCGTGCGCGCCGGCCAGACGCGCGCGGCCGAGGCCGACTGCGCCCCCTGGCCCGCGCGCGCCGGCGCCTCGAAAGTAACGTTCGCCCGATGCTGATCGGCGTCGACGTGGGCGGAACCTTCACCGACGCGGTGCTCGCGCTCGACGGTCGCGTGATCACCGCGAAGGCGCCGACGACACCTGACGATCAGTCCGAGGGCGTGATGGCGGCGATCGAGGCGGCACTGGCTAAGGCCGGCGCGGACGCGGGCCAGGTCGAAGAGTTCTCCCACGGCATGACCGTCGCCACCAACGCTCTGCTCGAGGGTCGCGGCGCCCGCACCGCGTTCGTCGCCACCGAGGGCTTCACGGACATCGTCGCGCTGGGGCGCCAGGATCGCCCCGAGCTCTACCGGCTGTGCGCCGCGCGCCCCGCGCCGCTCGCGCCGGGCGATCTCCGCTTCGGCGCGGCCGAGCGGATGACACCGGACGGGCCCCTCACCGAGCTCACGGCCGAAGCGGCAAGGGAACTCGCAAACCAGATAGCCGAGGCCGACCCCGAGGCCGTCGCGGTTACGCTGCTCCACTCCTACCGGCACCCGGAGCACGAACGAGCGATCGGTGACGCGCTCAATCAGGTCCTCCCCGACGCCCACATATCGCTCTCGCACGAGGTGGTCGGCACGTTCCGCGAGTACGAGCGCGCCGCCACGACCGAGATCGACGCGGCGCTGTCGCCGCTGCTCGCCAGCTATCTCCGCCGGCTCGCCGAGCGCGTGAACGAGGCAAGCCTGCCCGAGCCCGCGATCATGCAGTCGAACGGCGGCCTGATCGACGTCGAGGCCGCCGCCGGCCACGCCTCCTGGACGGTCCTGTCGGGACCAGCGGGCGGGGCGGCCGGCGCTGCGTTCGTCGCACGCACCGCCGGAGTAGACGACGCCCTTTGTCTGGACATGGGCGGGACGTCGTGCGACGTGTGCGTGGTCGACGGCGGCACCGTCCAGGAGCGCAGCAGCGGAGAGGTCGCGGGCCGCCCCCTGGCGCTGCCGATGCTCGCGGTCCACACGGTCGGCGCCGGCGGCGGCTCGATCGCGTGGCGGGACGGCGGCGGCGCGCTCCGGGTCGGCCCGCGTTCGGCCGGCGCCGATCCCGGCCCCGCCTGCTACGGAAGGGGCGGCACCGAGCCGACGGTCACCGACGCAAACCTCGTTCTCGGATACCTGTCCTCCGACGCGCCACTCGGCGGCGGCGTCGAACTCGACCGCAAGGCCGCCGAAGACGCGGTCGCCAACCTCGCCGAGCAGCTCGAGCTCGACGTCAAGGCCTGCGCCGAGGGAATCCGCCGCGTCGCCGGCGCCGAGATGATCCGCGCGCTCCGGGTCGTCACGGTGCAGCGGGGAATCGACCCGCGCCGGTACGCATTGATGGCGTTCGGCGGGGCCGGCGGCTTGCACGCCGCGCAGATCGCCGACGAGCTCGGGATCGACACGATCCTGTGCCCGCGGGCGTCCGGGGTGCTCGCGGCGCTCGGTCTGGTCGTCTCGCCGCGCAGGCGCGACGTGCAGCGGAGCGTCCTCCTCACCGGCGATGACCTCACCGCCGCTGCGATCGAGCAACACGTGACACAGCTGGGCGAGCGCGCGCGCGAAGCCATGCACGAGCCCGATGCCGAGCTGCAGGTGGTGTACGAGCTTCGCTATCGGGGCCAGTCGTTCGAGCTCCCGATCGCCGGGTCCACGACGGCGCAGCCCGGCGAGCTCCGCGACGCGTTCGAAGCCGAGCACGAGGAGCGCTACGGCTACCGCGACGAGCAGCAGGAGCTCGAGCTCGTCACGATTCGGGTGACCGCGACCACCGCCGGGGTCGACGTCGAGCTCGCCGGCGGCGGCGGCGAACCCGACGTGGAACGCTCCATCCGAAACGCCACGCTCGACGGCGAGCAGATCGAGCTCGACGTGCTGCGAGGGATCCCGTCCCCCGGCACGAAGCTCGCCGGTCCGGCCGTGGTCGAGCTTCCCGAGTCGACGCTCCTGATCCCGCCCGGCTGGACGAGCGAGGTCGACGGCACCGGCACGATCCACATGCGCAGGTCGAAGCGATGAGCGAGGCGATCGACCCGGTCGAGCTCCAGGTCCTGACCGGCGCCCTGCGAGCCGTGTGCGAGGAGATGGGGGCGGTCCTCATCCGCTCCGCCCACTCCGCGAACATCAAGGAGCGGCGCGACGCCTCCACCGCGCTGTTCGACCCGCAGGGCGAGATGGTGATGCAGGCCGAGCACATCCCGGTCCACCTCGGCGCGATGCCCGCGGCCGTCGCGGCGATCCTCGACGAGGAGCACGCTCCGGACCGCAGCTGGATCCTCAACGACCCGTACCGCGGCGGCACGCACCTGCCGGACATCACCGTGATCACACCCATATTCGCCGGAGAATCGCCCTCCGTGCCATTCTCCAATGGGATCGGCGGCAGCGGATCCCACCTGATCGCGTTCGCGGCCAGCCGCGCGCACCACGCGGACGTCGGCGGCCCGACGCCGGGATCGATGCCCGCCGACAGCACCACGCTCGACGAGGAGGGCGTCGTCATTAGCCCTCGCGTGCTCGACGAGGAGGCGATCGCGGAGCTGAGCGCGCAGATGCGCCAGCCCGATCAGCGCCGGGCGGACCTCCGGGCGCAGCTCGCGGCGGGCCGGGTCGGCTCACGGCGCCTGCTCGAGCTGCACGAGCGCCATGGTGGCGACAAGCTCGCGCGGGCGTTCGGCGAGGTCCTCGACTACGCCGAGCGGCGCACCAGGTCGTGCATCGAGGAGGTGGACGACGGAACGTACTCGGCCACCGACGTGCTCGAGGCGCGCGAAGGCGACCTCGAGATCGTCCTCACCGCCACCGTCGACGGCGACCGCCTGACGCTCGACTTCACCGGCACCGCCGGCCAGCACGAGGGCAACCTGAACTGCCCGTTGGCGGTGACCCGATCCGCCTGCTACTTCGCGATCCGCGTGCTGACCGATCCCGACATCCCGCCGAGCGCCGGCGCCTATCGGCCGGTTGACGTGATCGCCCCCGAAGGCTGCCTGCTGAACGCGCGCTCGCCGGCCGCGGTCGTCGGCGGCAACGTCGAGACCTCCTCGCGCGTGGCCGACGTCGTGCTGCGCGCGTTCGGCCGCGCGCTCGGACAGGGAACGATGAACAACGTCACGCTCGGGAGCGAGGACGTCGTCTACTACGAGACGATCGGCGGCGGGCAGGGCGCATGCCCGGACGCGGACGGCCCGAGCGGCGTGCACGTGGCGATGAGCAACACGTTGAACACGCCGATCGAGGCGCTCGAGCTCGAGTTCCCGATGCGGATGATCCAGTACGCCCTGCGCCGGGGGTCGGGCGGGGCTGGAGCGTTCCACGGCGGCGACGGCGTGATTCGCGAGCTCGAGGCGCTCGCCCCGCTCAGCTACTCGCTGATCACCGAGCGCCGGCGCCACGCCCCGAGCGGGGCCGACGGCGGCGAACCCGGAGCGGTCGGCCGTAACCTGCTCGATGGGGAGGAGCTGCCGGCGAAGGCGATCGGCCGGCTCGAGAAGGGGCAGCGGTTGCGGATCGAGACGCCCGGCGGCGGCGGCCACGGGCGCGTCCGGTAGGCGCCCGGCCCACCGGAGCGCCGCCACCCCGCCCCGTCCGCCGGCGCCACCGCGACCGGCAACCGCGCGCGTGCCGGCCCACTCCGGCCGCTAATCCCGCCGGCACCACATCCGAGTGCTAGCTTGCTAGCTAGTGCAGAATCGCACAAACTCGCGCGAGTTCGACATCCGCACGCATTGTTCGACAAGCGACCAATTCAGTGGAACCGGTTTCAGGACCGCCGGCGATGGATAACAAATGCCCGGATGTCCAGTGTTCGTGGCGATTCGCACACTTGCCGTGCAGTTTCCTCAACCCCAGCACGAGTTCGGCGCGGGGCAGCCACAGCAATCCCACTGATTTGCGTGACATTTGGCGATTTGCCAAATCTCCCCTACAATCATCTCCTCCTGTGGCGCATCTGCACTGCGTACCGCGCACGGGACTCTTTCCGTTCAATCCCCCGTTTCCCTCCATTCCTACATGCCGATTGCTTTCAAAGAATGGGCCGTGACCGTGCGGGCCCTTGCCGAGGGAGAGCAGCTTCTGACTCTCCGCAAGGGCGGCATCCGCGAGCCCGACAAGCACTTCAAGCTGGACCACGACCGCTTCTTCCTGTACCCCACGTTCGACCATCAGTGTTCGGACCTGGTGCGGGAGTCCCATCAACCGGAGCTCACCCGGGCGCTCGAGGAGGGCGTCTGGAGCGACGGTGAGCCGTCCCCCCACGCGCTGCGTCGCAACCGCGAGATCCCGCAGCCGGACCGCGTCCGGATCCGAGCGTGGGCCGAGGTGGCCGCTCACTACACGATCACCGACCGGCGCACGGTCGACGCGCTGTCCCCGTTCTACGTGTGGACCAGCGACTACGCCGAGAAGCGCCTGGCCTGGAAGCGACGCCATCCGCTGCACGTGATTCTGCTGCGGACCTATCGCATCCCGCGTCCGGTGACCGTGAAGGTGCGCGACGAGTACGGCGGCTGCCGCTCATGGCTTGAGCTGACCCGCGACCTCCCGTTCGAGGGCACCCCGGTGCTGTCGGACGATGAGTTCGAGCGCGCCTCCGAGGAGATCGCCTCGATCGCCTCGATCGCCTCGATCGCCTCGGACCGCGAGCCGGTCCTGGTCTGACCCGGCGGTCGGGTCGAGCACAATCAACCAAACGTCAGGTGGCGTGGGTCGAGTCGGCGTCGCGCTCGTTCCGAGCGCGGCACGAGTCGGCCCATGTCGATGAGGTAGATCGAGTCCTCTACTCGCTCGAGCGAACGCGCGAGTACCTGGCTCAGAACTTCCCGCACACGGTCGACGGCATGTCGGTCGTGTTCCACTCGAGCGTCGCGTCGCTGTCGTTCGCGCGCCCGATGGTGCCACTCACGTGGATCGCGGCCGCCCCTGCCGCCCGCCGGTACATCGCCGGCTGGTCGGGACGCGACGAGCTGCACATCGTGCGTCCCGAGGTGCTCGAGGCCCGCGGCTCGACCGTGCCCGGCTCGCGCGAGATGCTCGCCACGACCGCGTCCACGCTGTACGCGCGACGCGTGATCATCGAGAACAACCCGGATGTGCCACTGCGCATGACGCCGCGCCGGGTCCGCGCCGAGCTGCGATGGGCGTGGCTGATCGAGGGCGCGGCACGCTGGTTCGGCGGTCAGACCGCGCACGCCCGGCCGGCGATCGCCCGCCGTCTGCGGGAGGGACGCCGGCCCTCGTTTCCCCCCGGCCTGAGAGACGCCCCGTTGCTGGGCGGCACCGTGATCGACCTGGTCGTGCGCGAACGCGACGAGCGAGCCGCCGCCCGGCTCGCGTGCCGCCTCCACCCGCGGGGGAGGCGGGCCGCGCTGCGCGAGGCGTTCGGCAACCGGTCGCAGGCGTACATCGAGGAAGCGTGGCGCGCCCACCTCGCGCGGATGGCGACCGCGGCCTGACGCGTCAGTGAACGACCTGGCTCGCGAGCCAGACGACCAGCGCGCCGATCGCGAGCGCCACCAGCAACCCGACGAGCAGCCGCCCCGGCGCCACCACCCGCGGCGCCGGCTCGTCGGAGATCAGCTCGCCCTGGAGCAGCACCTCGCGGGCGGTCATCACGGCGGTCTCGGGTACGAGCACGTCGCGCGGCCCCGCCGCGAGGAAATCGGGCACGTCGAAGCCGGCGCTCCGGCGCAGCATGCTGGGAACGCCCTCCTCGAGCAAGAGGCCCTGGATGAACTCGGCCTCGGCCTGGTTGCGCGCGTACGCGACCTTTACGAGCCGGCCCTCGGTGAGCTGCGGCTTGATCTTGCGGGCGCGCTCGTGACTCTCGCTCACGTCGCCGACCTCGCCGGGGTGGTCGCTGTACACGAGCGGCAGCTTGCAGGCCGAGCAGAAGCGCTCGTCCTCTGGATAAGACGTGCCGCAGACCGGGCAGAAGAGCTCGCGAGCCCCGAGTGCCCGTTTGCGGGTCACTCCACGACCAGCTCGGCGTCCGACACCTGCCCGCCCTCGATCCGCCACGTCTGAACCTCGGGCTCTCCGTCGGCGAGTCCGACGATGATCCACAGCACGCCCGGCCACAGCTTCGCGAAATTGATGTCGGTCTGAGACGGCTTCGGCGCGGTCCGGGTGTGCGAGTGGTAGATCGCTCCGAGATCCAGCCCGGCGTCGTCGATCTTGTTGTGGAGCTCGAGCTGCTCCTCGGGATCGATCCGGAACCGCAAGGGGCTGGCTTCGGCATTCGTCGCGCGATAGACCTCGACCGCGTGCCCGTCGCTCGAGCCCACCATCCCGCAGCACTCGTTCGGCGCCTCCTCGCGGGCGTGGGCGATCATCTCGTCGAATAGCTGTCTCGCGATCTTCATGGTCGGTGCGAGGCTACCAAGGCGGCTCGTGCCCTCCGGCACCGCATCAGCTGCTGCCGGTCACGAACGGCCACGGAACCGCCTTCACGTACTGGCCGGGATTCCGAAGGCCGCTCACCGCCGTCCAGTGCTGGGCCTCGCACGCCATGATCTGCGCGGCGAGGCGCTGGAGAGGTTGGGTGCTCAGCGTCTTGAGCGCGGTGAAGTAAACCCCCTCGGCGACAGACTCCAGATCGACGAGCAACCGCATGCTGTCGTTCTGTGAGCCCAGGTCGGTGAGGCTCACCGGAATGTTGTGCTTGGACAATGCGTCGCCGGCCGCATCGAGGCCGAGAGGCCCCGTGTCCGCCTTGACGCCCATCGCCGCCAGTGCGGCCGCGACCGCGGATATGTGCTCGAGCTCATGCCCGAGGTAAGGGGCGAGAGCCCGTTCGATATCGGGCTCGAGCGTCCCCGACCCGAGGACCCGTCGGTAGGCCAGCACCATCAGCCGCTCGACCTCGAGCGCCTTCGACAGCGCCTGCGCGTCGGTCACGGGCGCGTCGGCAAGCACCGGACCGGACAGGGCCGCGAGTCCGACTCCGGTCCCCGCCGCCCCGATGGCGCCCGCCATCAACTGGCGTCTGGTCGCGAGGCCGCGCAACCTCAGTCCCTTCCGTTCACGAACGCGGACGGGATCGCCGGTCGCCCGAGCGCGGCCCGCACGACCGCCACGTGCTGGGCATCGTTGGCGAGAATCGAGGCCACCTGCTGCTTGACCACGCCCGGCTCGAGCCGCTGGATCGCATAGAGATAGCCGGCAATCTGCGCGTTCTCGACCGAATGCAGCAGCATCAGCACCTCCTCGCTGTTGCGCGGGTGGCCGAGCGCGTAACTCGGGGCGGGCTTGATCGGCTTGCCCCCCGCCTCCCGGACGAGCCCCGCGACGTCGCCGGCATGAGAGATCTCGTCGTTCAGGAACAGTTGCCCGGCCTTCGCGGTCGGTTGGGCCAGCAGCGGGATGCCCGCGGTGTAGGCGGCGATCGCCACGTGCTCGAGGTGGAGCAGGCGGTTGAGCAGATCGACGTCGTTCGTGAGCGCAGGCTGCGAGTTGTGCACCTGCTGCTTGATCGACTCGCCCCCACAGCCGGCCAGCACCGCGCCGGCGAGCCCGGCTCCCGCCGCCAGCAGCACCGTCCTGCGCGAGGAGGGCTCGCCCTCCGATTCCTCGATCACCATCGAACGACGAGTGCCGATATGCGGCGGCCCCGGATCACCACCAGACGGTGGAGTCCAGGTTCTCGATCTCCTCGATGGGACGCGTGTAGATGCCGGACGAGAAGTACTTCCAGCCGTCATCGGCGACGAGGAACACGACGTTGCCCTCGTCGAGCTCGTTCGCGATTCGCAGCGCCACCCGCGCGATCGCCCCCGAGGAGACCCCGACGAACAGCCCTTCCTCGTCGAGCAGCCGCCGCGTGAACACGATCGCGTCGCTGTTCGTGACGAAGATCTTGCGGTCGAGCAAAGACAGGTCGATGATCGGCGGGATGAAGCCGTCCTCCAGCGAGCGCAGCCCCTGAACCGGCTCCCCCTGCATCGGCTCGGCGGCGACGATCTTCACCTGGTCGCCGAGCTCCTCCTTGAGCCGGCGCCCGTTGCCCATCAGCGTTCCGCCCGTTCCGAGCCCCGCCACGAACGCTGCGACCTCGTCGAGCTCCTCGAGGATCTCGAGCGCGGTCCCGTTGTAGTGGGCGAGTGGGTTGGCCTGGTTCCCGTACTGGTAGGGCATGTAGTACGAGGCGTCCTTCTCGGCCATGTCGAGGGCCAGCTCGACCGCGCCGTTGGATCCCTTGGACCCCTCGGAATAGACGATCTCGGCTCCGTACATGCGGAGCAACTCGGTGCGCTCGCGGGTCACGTTCTCGGGCATCACGACCTTGACCGGGTAGCCCTTGCGGCTGCAGATCATCGCCAGTGAGATGCCGGTGTTCCCCGAGGTGGGCTCGAGGATCGTCTGTCCCGGCCGGATCAGGCCCTTCTCCTCTGCATCCTCGATCATCGCGCGCGCAACACGGTCCTTGACCGAGCCGGTCGGGTTGCGCGACTCCAGCTTCGCCCACAGACGCACGCCCGGCTTCGGGCTGAGTCGCTTCAGCTCTACCAGCGGCGTGTGGCCGATCGCCTGGATGATGTCGCCGTAACGGCCCCCGCAGGGCTTGTTCTCGAGGCGCTGAGCGGCCATCGCTTCACGAAGTATAGCGAGGCGGGCTCGCCGGGTCGGCGGCCCGCCTCGCAAGCGCTACGGCGTCAATAGCCCTGCGGATACGGGTTCGGGCTGGAGCCCGGGCTGCTCTGCTGCCCGGTCTGGGAGGACGTCTGCCCGCCGGACGCGGTCACCACATGCCAGGTGCCGCCGAAGCCCACGACGCCCTCGCCGGTGGCGTCGTGCTTCTTGGTGTCAGGCGCGAACGTGTAGACCGGGTGGCCGCCGAGCACGGCCTGGGTGAACCCATTGCGCTTCCAGCTCGTCAGCTTGCCGCTGATCCCCGGCGCCTTGCTCAGAGCCTTGGCCGAGGCGGCCGTCACCGGCGGCCAGAATCTGAAGCAACCGTTCGCCTCCGTGCACTTCGGGTGGGACTTCGAGTCCCCGCTCAGCCAGTAGACCGCGAACCCCTTCCCGTTGACCGCGATGTTCTCGTGCTTGGTCACCATCGTGGTCATGTTCGTCACGGTCGCGTTCTTGGCGACGTTGAGCGTGAACGTCTTCGCGATCGCGACGGCCGCCACGGCGAGCATGGCCACGACCACGGCCCCCGCAACCACCGTCGCGGCCGACCGGCGGCGACCGCGAGCGCCGTCGCGAGTAAGTCGACTTGGCATCCTCCGGCTCCCTTCGATAGTGGGTCTATCGCCTAGGGACGCCGGGTGGCACCAAAACTTCCCGAGCGGTCGGCCCTGACCGTCCAATACACCGGAAATCAGCACCGATAGGTGCGCACTCGACGAGCCGCCGGGCTCGAGTGCGCGATCGTCGTTGCCATACCGGCACGAATATGCATTCGGCCGGCGACGGGCGGCGAGTGCGCAGTTATCGGTGCTCGAACCGGGCGATCAGGAGACGGCGCCGCCGGCCATCGCCGGCAGGATCACTAGCGTGTCGCCGTCGCCGACGGACGTGTCGAGCCCGTCGAGCACCCGCACGTCCTCATCGTTCAGGTAGACGTTCACGTAGCGGTTGAGCCCGCCGTCGGAGGCGAACAGCTGCGACTGCGTGTCGGGGTGCGACTCGGCCACCGAGCGGAGGACCTCGCCCACCGACGAGCCCGAAGCGCTCAGCTCCTTCTCGCCGCCGACCGCGGCCCGCAGAACGGGTGGAATCCGAATCGTCGCCATCTCAGCCATAACCCTAGTGCGCGCCCGCGCAGAATGCCTCGTAGTCCGGGAACACGCCGAGCTCGTCATCGGAGATCGATTCGGGGTCCCGCGAGCAGATCGGGCAGTCGGGGTCGCGCCGGACCTTTACCTCGGTGGCGGTCGCGGCAAGCGCGTCGTACATCAACAGGCGCCCGACCAGCGTGTCGCCTTCGCCGAGGATCAGCTTGATCACCTCGGTCGCCTGGAGCAGCCCCATCGTGCCTGGCAGCACACCCAACACGCCGTTGGCCCCGCACGAGGGAGCGAGCTCGGCCGGCGGCGGGACCGGGAACAGGCAGCGGTAGCACGGGCCGTCGTAGGGCTTGAACACCGACAGCTGGCCCTCGAACCCGAGGATCGCGGCCGACACGACCGGGATCCCGAGCCGCACGGACGCGTCGTTCAGCAGATACCGGGTGGGGAAGTTGTCGAGGCCGTCGACGACGATGTCCCAGCCCGGCAACACGTCCATGATGTTCTCGGGCCCCAGCCGGAGCGAGTATTTCTCGACCTTCACGTCGGGGTTCAGGGCGTTGATCGTCTGCTCGGCCGAGTCGACCTTCGGCACGCCGATCCGCTCGCTCGAGTGGATCACCTGGCGCTGCAGGTTCGACAGGTCGACCTCGTCGTTGTCGACGATCCCGAGCGTGCCGACGCCCGCCGCGGCCAGGTACAGGGCGGCCGGCGAACCCAGCCCGCCCGCACCCAGGAGCAGCACGCGCGCGTCGAGCAGCTTCTGCTGACCGTCCATACCGACCTCGGGCAGAAGCAGGTGCCGGGAGTAACGCTCGCGTTGCTCGGCGGTGAGCGTGCGCGGCGTCTGCACCTCGTAACCGCGATCCTTCCACAGCGTGAAGCCCCCGGTCATCGACTCGACGTGCTCATAGCCGAGGTCCTCGATCAGCGTGCGAGCGGCCCAGGCCGAGCGATTGCCCGACGCGCAGTACAGGACCACATGATCGGAGCGATCGGGAACCGCCCCTTCGATGCGAGACTCGAGGTAGCTCTTGGGCACGTGGATGGCGCCGGGGATGTGCCCGGCCGACCACTCCTCGGGCTCACGGACGTCGACGATCACGGCGCCGTTGCCGACCTGCTCGTGCACGGCAGCGGGGTCGACCTCATCGATCCGGCTCTTGATGTGGCGGAGAACTTCCGCTCCGGACGGGCTCATCGTCGAAAACTCCTCAAATGCGGTATGGATTCAATACTTCAGAGAGTATAGCGAGCCAGAACAGCCATGACAGAACCTCTCTTCCCTAGTCTGGCGCACCCCGACGGCCGCGAGGCGATCCGCATCGGGAACGCGGCGCTCAGCTACGAACAGCTCGCCGGCGCCGCCACCGCGACCGCCGACCAACTGCACGGCGCCGGCCGGGTCGCGGTCTGGGCCGAGCCCACCCTCGAGCTGGTGATCGCGGTCGTCGGGGCGCTCGCCGCCGGCGTGGCGGTCGTCCCGATAAACCCCGGCCTCGGCGCCCGCGAGCTCGGGCACATCGTCGACGACAGCGCCCCGGACAGGCTCGTCGCCTGGGCCGGGGTCGACCCACCCCCACAGCTCCAGCACCTCCCACGCACCGACGTCGACCGCGACGACGCGGCCGCCGGCAACCGAACCCTCTCCGACGACCTCGAACCCGAAGACGTCGCGTTCGTGATGTACACGTCGGGAACCACCGGCCCGCCCAAGGGCGTTCAGATCCCGCGCCGGGCGGTCACGAGCAACCTCGACGCGCTGGCCGAGATCTGGCAGTGGACGTCGGAGGATCGCCTCACCCACGCGCTGCCGGTGTTCCACGTCCACGGGCTCGTGATCGGACTGCTCGGACCGCTCCGCCGCGCCGGCCATGTCGAGCACGCCGGCCGCTTCTCCCCGCAGGCCCTCGCCGAGGTGCTGCAACGAGGGGCCACGATGATGTTCGGAGTCCCGACGATGTACAGCCGGATCGCCAGGGAGGCCGAGGGCGACCGCGATCTGGCGCAGGCCTTCGGAACCGCCCGGCTGCTCGTCTCCGGATCCGCTGCCCTCCCGACTAGCGTCCACGAAGCCATGAGACGCCTCACCGGCCAGGAGATCCTCGAGCGCTACGGGCTCACCGAGACGCTGATGAACGCGGGCGTCCGACTCGGCGACCCAGTGATGCCCGGACGGGTCGGCCCTCCCCTGCCCGGAGTCGAGGTCAACCTGATCGCCGAGGACGGAACGACCATCGAGTCGAGCGACGACGAGACGATCGGCGAGGTGGCGGTCCGGGGCCCCAACGTGTTCAAGGGCTACCTGAATCGCCCCGACGCCACCGAAGAGGCGATGCGCGACGGCTGGTTCATGACCGGCGACCTCGCCACCCGCAACGAGCAAGGCTCGCTGAAGCTCGTCGGCCGCAAGAGCACCGACCTGATCAAGTCAGGCGGCTACCGGATCGGCGCCGGCGAGATCGAGGGCGCGCTGCTGGAGCACCCGGCGGTGGCCGAGGTCGCCGTGACCGGCCGGCCCGACGAGGACCTCGGCGAGCGGATCGTCGCCTGGGTGGTCACCGAGCCGGGCCGGACCGCCACCGCCGACGAGCTCTCAGACCACGTGGCGACGCTGCTCACCAAGCACAAGCGGCCGCGCGAGGTGCATTTCATCGACGAGCTGCCGCGCAACGCGATGGGGAAAGTGATGAAGCGCGAGCTCGGGGACTGACTCGCCGGCGAAGGGTGGCGAGCGTGTGGTCAGGCGGACGGATGAACGCCGGGGCACCTGAGGGTGGGGGCAGCGTCCCCCCCGGAGTCTCTCGACCGCCCCTGGACATCCAGGACGTCGGCGGGGCGCCCCCAAAACCCCAAAGGGGACGCCCCGCAAGATTCAGACCCAGGATCCCGATCCACCGTCCCCGACCCATGGGAACGCCTGTGGAGTGCTTGTAGTCAGGGTTATCGGCCCTGCCGGATTCGGCCGATATCGGGCCTAGACCCCATCTTGCTCCCGCCGCCGGCCACCGATACCGGGATCGGGAGCCGCGGAATGATTATGAAATCGCGATCTCTGCTCGCCCAAGTCCTGTCCGTGAACCTGCTGCTGATAGCGGGCACGTTCCTGGTCGCCCTGATCGCGCTCGACGAGCGCGTCGGTAACGCGTTCCGGGGTCGGGAGATCATCGTTCTCGGGCTCGCGCTGGTCGCGACGATGCTCGGCAACTGGCTGCTGCTGCGGCGCCGGTTCATCCCGCTCGACCGGCTGATCTCCTCGATGGAGCAGGTCGACCTCGCCACCCCCGACAAGCAGCTGCTCGCGTGCGACCGGATCGACAGCTCCGAGGCCCGCCGGCTCGAGGCCGCGATCAACCAGATGCTCGCCCGCCTCGAGTCAGCCCGCCGCGCCGCGGGCCGGGCCGCGATCGAGGCGCAGGAGCGCGAGCGCCGGCGGATCGCGCAGGACCTCCACGACGAGGTCAACCAGGCGCTGACCGCGGTGTCCCTCCGGCTCCAGGCCTCGATCGAGCACGCGCCGCCGACGCTCCGCCGCGAGCTGACCGAGACCAAGCGGCTCGCCGGCCAGGCGATGGAGGAACTGCTCCAGCTTGCGCGGCAGCTCCGCCCGGCGGTGCTCGACGACCACGGCCTGCTCCCCGCGCTGCACAGCCAGGTACGCGACTTCTCAGACCAGACCGGCATCCAGGCGGCGTTCAACGTCCGCGGCCAGACTCCGCGCCTCACCCCCGAGCAGCAGCTGGTCGTTTACCGGGTGACGCAGGAGAGCCTGTCCAACGTGGCCCAGCACTCGGGAGCGGAGCGAGTCGACGTCGAGCTGTCGTTCATCGGCCGCACCGTGCTGCGGATCAGCGACAACGGCGGGGGGTTCGTCTCGCGCCGAGACGGCGGCCTCGGGCTGTCCGGGATGCGCGAACGCGCGCTCCTGGTCGGCGGTCATCTTTCGATTTGGTCCGGCCAGGGCCAGGGAACGCGAGTCGAGCTGACGCTCGCATAAACAAGAGAGGAGCATGGATGCGAATCTTGGTAGCCGACGATCACGGGATCGTCCGATCGGGGATCAGGCTGTTGCTCGAGCGGCAGCCGGGGCTGGACGTGGTGGCGGAGGCTGCCGACGGGGTCGAGGCGGTCGAGCAGGCGCTGGCGGCGCGCCCGGACCTGTGCATCCTTGACGTCGGCATGCCGCGGATGACCGGCCTCCAGGCCGCGCGCGAGATCCGATCCCACCTCAAGGACGTGCGGGTGTTGATGCTGTCGATGCACGACGACGAGCACTACCTGTTCGAAGCGCTCAAGGCCGGCGCATCGGGCTACGTGCTCAAGCGCGAGGCCGACCAGGACCTGGTCGGGGCCGTGCACGCGGTCGGACGCGGCGAGGCGTTCCTGACCAACGCGGCCGAGCGCTCGATCATCCGCCGCTGGATGGAGGGCGACGTCGACGGTCCGGCGATCTCGCTGACCCCGCGCGAGGAGGAGGTCGTCAAGCTGATCGCCGAGGCGTTCACGAACGCCCAGATCGCCGAGATCCTGCACCTGTCCGAGAAGACGGTCGAGTCGCATCGGGCGAACGTGCTGCGCAAGCTCGGGATGCGCGACCGGGTCGAGTTGGTGCGCTACGCCATCCGGCGCGGTCTGGTCGAAGCCTGATCAGGGGCCGCCTTCGGCGGCGTCCGTGGGGCCGTTCCGCCGGGCGTCCATGCCCGGCGGTCCCTCGACCTGGCTGGAAGCGAGGCTGAGACGCCGGGCCCGCGGCACTCGCGTTCGAAACGGTTTGAATCGCGAAAGTGTTGGAACGCACGGTGCCGCGGGACAGGCGATCAGCCGAAGCGCTCCCTAGCATCGGCATCCGTGCGCGCCCCGGTCAACCACATCGCCGCTCCCCCGTTTCCGCCCCGCCTCGAATGGATAGGCGGCCGGCCGGAGGGTTTCCCGATGCTGCTCGAGTTCTGGGACTTCTGCCGCGTGCAGTCGCTGCGGACGCTGCCGTACGTGAAGGCGTGGCACGAGCGGTACGCGGACGTGACCGTGGTCGGCGTGCACGCGGCGGGCTTCCCGCCGTCCCAGCACCCCGGCGCCGTCCGCGACGCGGTGGCGCGGCTCGACATCACCTACCCGGTGGCGATCGACGAGCAGCACCAGATCTGGGAGCTGTACGGCAACCTGGGCTGGCCGGCGCGGTACCTGTTCGACCAGCGCGGCATGCTCCTGCACTACCACTATGGCGAGGGCGGCTACGAGGAGACCGAGCTCGCGATCCAGGAGATGCTGGGGGTGGAGCAGCCGGTGCTGACCCCGTTCCGGCCCGTGGAGGCGGCCGACGCCCGCCTCGAGCCGCAGACCGATGACGTCGAGGGGCCTTACTCGGGCCCGTACACCGCCGGCGAGGTGTGGGCCGTGCTCGACGGGAGCGGGATAGTCCATGCCAACGGACGCACGATCACGGTCGACCACCCCGGCTGCTACGAGCTGATCGCGCACGAGCGGAGCACCGCGGGAGAGCTCGCGCTCGAGGTCGGCGACGGCGTGACGTGCTACGCCGTCTGCTTCACACCGGGTCTAGCACGTTGATCAGCTCTGGCGGCCCGTCATCCCTGACGACGGCGGCGAACCCGGGGCGGTAGGGGCTGCCGAGCGGGTCATCGCCGATGAACCGCGCTTCGTGCACCCAGCTTCCGGCGTTGAGCAGCCGCCCCCATTCGCTCCGGTCGTCTGCGGGCAGCGGTCCGGCGCGGTGCGTATGCCCGAAGATCACATGCCCGGCGGAGACGTCGAGGCGGTCGAGGACCTCGGTGAACCCCGCGAGCGCGCCGTGCCGGAGCGCGACGCCGGACACATCGGGTCTGAGCGGGCCCATTCCCGCCCGGTTCAGCCCCGCCACCGCGGCCGCCAGGCCGAGCGCCATCGCCCGGCTGCGGAGGCTCCGCCGGCCGGCGCCGCCGTTCAGCGCCTGCCAGGCCGCGATCTGGAAACTGCCGCCGCCGCCGAGGTGCAGGCCGCCGCTCTGGGCGATCGTGTCGGCCCACGCGTACATCGGCGCGAGCGCCGCCTCGTAGTCCTCGGCGCTGGCGGGTCCGCCCTCGGGCTCGCCGGCGACACGCACGGTCAGCCCGGCCCCGAGCCGCTCGAGGATCGGCACGGTGTTGTGGCGGTCGCCGTAGTGGCCATGGATGGCATACACGTCCTCGCGCAGCCACACCCCCGGGTAGGCGACTCTGACGTGCGCGGGCGCGAGCGCGGCAGACCAGCGAGCCGAGCGCCTCCCGGTCGTCCCACTCGACCGCGGATTCCAGGCCCAGCGGGGTCGGATCGCGGCGTTCGAGCCAGCCTCGGAGCAGCGCGTGGTCGTGATTGCCGGGGACGACGACCACCTCGCCGACGGCGCAGGCGAGCTCGCGGAGCACCGGCTCGGCTTGCGACAGCGCCGCCCGCGCCGGCCCGTGCCGGAGCTCGAGCGTGTCGCCGAGCAGCACGAGCCGGTCGAACTCTCCTAGGCGCGCCACCAGCGCCGCCCGCTCGGGCTCGCGGCGCAGCACGTCCGGCGCGCCGTTGGCGCCGAGGTGCAGGTCCGAGATGACCAGCGTTCGCAGCGGCTTAGTGGGATGGTCGGCGGCGCCTGACGGCGGCGCCTTATACGGAGCCGGCCGCCACGGCCTGGCGGATCACCTTGGGGAGCATGAAGCGGACGTCCTCCTGGACGACTTCGAGCTCCTGCACGTCGGTGGTGCCCCGGGCCCGGAAGAACTCGACCAGCCGCTGTACGAGCGACTCCGGCGCGCTCGCCCCGGAGGTGATGCCGACCACGCGCTTGCCGGCGAGCCACTCCTCGCTGACCTCGGTCTCGTTGTCGATCAGGTGCGAGTCGGCGCCGTGCTCGCGCGCGACCTCGACGAGCCGGTTGGAGTTCGACGAGTTGCGCGAGCCGATCACCAGCACGAGATCGCATTGCACGGCCAGCTGCTTGACCGCCGCCTGGCGGTTCGTGGTCGCGTAGCAGATGTCGTCGGTGCGGGGGCCGACGATCGCGGGGAACCGCTGGCGCAGCCTGTTGATGATCGAGCGAGTCTCGTCGACCGACAGCGTGGTCTGCGAGATGTAGGCGATCCGACTCGGGTCGGCAACGTCGAGCCGGTCGACGTCGTCCTCTGACTCGACGAGCACGATGTGATCGGGGGCCTCGCCCATCGTGCCCTCGACCTCCTCGTGGCCGGCGTGGCCGATCAGCACGATCGTGTAGCCGTCGGCGGCGAACTTCTTGGCCTCGACGTGGACCTTGGTGACAAGCGGGCAGGTGGCGTCGATCGTCTCCAGCCGGCGAGCCCGGGCGTTCGCGTGGACGCTCGGGGCCACGCCGTGGGCGGAGAACACCACGGTGGCGCCCTCGGGCACGTCGCTCTCGGACTCCACGAACACCGCCCCGCGCTCGCTCAGCTGCTCGACCACGAACTTGTTGTGGACGATCTCCTTGCGGACGTACACCGGCGCGCCGTAGAGCTCGAGCGCGCGCTCGACCGTCTGCACTGCACGATCGACGCCCGCGCAATAGCCGCGCGGCGCCGCGAGCAGGAGCTTCTCGGGCATAGACCCCACCGCAGGGAGTGTAGGGAGGGAACTGGGAAGGTACGCTTGACCGCTCCCGTCCCCTCACCGCAGACGAAACCGCATGGCCCAACGACATCTGGACCGCCTCAGCTCGACCGACGCCTCGTTCCTCCATCAGGAGGGGCCGGCGTCGCACATGCACATCGGCGCCGTGCTGATCTTCCAGGGTCCGCCGCCCGATTTCGCCGACTTCGTCAACCACGTGCGCAGCCGGCTGCATCTGGTGCCGCGCTACCGGCAGAAGCTGGCCACGCCGCCGTTCGAGACCGGCCGGCCGCTGTGGGTCGACGATCCGGACTTCAACATCGAGTACCACGTCCGCCACACCGCGCTGCCGCCCCCGGGCAGCGAGGAGCAGCTGTTCCTGCTCGCATCGAGGATCGCCTCCCAGCCGCTCGACCGCGACAAGCCGCTGTGGGAGAACTGGCTCGTCGAGGGGCTCGAGGGCGACCGGTTCGCGCTGATCTCGAAGACCCACCACGCGCTGGTCGACGGCGTCGCCGGGATGGATCTGGCGACCGTGCTGTTCGATCTCGAGCCCAACCCGCCCGCCCGTGCGGACGGGGAGCTGGAACCGTGGAAGCCGAGGCGGGAACCGTCCTCGGTCGAGCTCGTCGCCGCCGGGTTGCGCGGGAGCGTCGGCCTCGCCACCGGCCTGGTGACGCGCGCCGTATCGGCGGCCACCCGTCCGGTCACCACGCTCGGCAAGCTCCGCGATGCCGCCGAGGGCGTCGGCGAGATCGTCTGGGCCGGGCTCAACCCCGCGCCCGAGACCCCCCTCAACGTCGAGATCGGTCCCCATCGCCGGTACGCGGTCGTCCGTCATCAGCTGGCCGACTACAAGACCGTGAAGGACACGTTCGGCGGTACGGTCAACGACGTCGTGCTGACGGTCGTCTCGGGCGCGCTCGCGCGCTGGCTGCATTCGCGCGGCGTCCGGACCGAGGGGCTCGAGATGCGCGCGCTCGTGCCGGTGTCGGTCCGCACCGAATCGCACCGGGGGACGCTCGGCAACAAGCTCACCGTGATGCGTGGCCCGCTGCCCGTCTACATCCACGATCCGGTGCCGCGCCTGAGGTTCGTGCGGAGGGCGATGGACGGGCTGAAGGAGTCAAAGCAGGCCGTCGGGGCGGCGACGCTGACCGCGGTCAACGAGCTGTGGCCCCCGACGATCCTCGCCGAGGCCTCGCGCCTGAACTTCTCGACGCGGCTGTTCAACCTGCTCGTCACGAACATTCCGGGGCCGCAGGTGCCGCTGTACGTGCTCGGCCGCCAGCTCGAGGATCTGTTCCCGCTCGCGTTCCTCCCCAAGAACCACGCGCTCGCGGTCGCGATCATGTCCTACAACGGCGGGCTCGACTACGGCCTGCTCGGCGACTACGACGCCCTGCCCGACATCGACGTGATCGCGGAGGGGATCGACGTTTCGCTCAAGGACCTGCTCGACGCCGCCGCGCGCGCCCGCACCCGGACGCCGGCAGGTAGCGGCGGGACCAACGGCGGCACCAGCGGCCGGAGCAGCGGCCGGGGCAGCGGCGAAGCGCGCAACGGCGGCCCGAAGCAGATCCTCCCCTCGGCGGGCACCCGCGCGAAGCAGGGACCGGCGGCGGACATGCGCGCCAAGCGGGCCAAGCGGCCGGGGCGCGCGCGCAACGACCCCGCCGGGTGATCGCGATTACCGCCGGCGACCCGGTGCTTGCCGTTTCACCTGCATAGGGCTAGTGTTTCGGCGGCGTGGACGACCTGATCGCACCCGACGAGATCGCATTCCGGCTGGAGCTCACCCCCGCCCAGCTGAAGATCGTCCACACCGCGCTCAAATCGCTGTTCGACGACCTCGGCCACGAGGAGCGCGACGTCAAGCAGATCGTCTCAGCGGTGCTCGCCAAGCTCCCGGGCGAGCACGAAATCCGCGCGATCGACCTGGGCCGCGAGCTCCGCCGGACCGCCTAGCTCAGAACCCGAGGGCGAACTTGGCGTCCTCGCTCATCCGCTCGGGCGTCCACGGCGGCGAGAACGTCATCGTCGGCTGGACCTCGTCGACCCCCTCGAGCTCCATCACGAACTCCTCGATCTGCTCTGACACCTGCGGTCCGATCGGGCACCCGGGGCTCGTCAGCGTGTACGTCACGCGGACCGTCGAGCCCTCGACCTCGATGTCGTAGATCAGCCCGAGCTCGACGAAGTCGAGCCCCAGCTCGGGGTCGATGACGTCGCGCAGGACGTCCGTTACATCTTCGACAGTTGCCATCTCGTGATCAGTTTAGGCACTTCCGACGGTTCCTCCTTGCGGACACTGCACCAGTTTGTATAAGTTTTTGCGCATCGTCGACTTCGATGAACTCTCGGCCACTCTGCGTGTTTGCGGAGACGAGGACCGGTCAACGCAGGGTGGGCGCCGTCGCGCGATGGTGCGGGCGTTCCGCGCCCAGACGAACGTGACGGTCGATCTCTCGGAGCTCGCGTTCGCGGATGCCTCGGTGATGCTCGACCTGGCGGTCCTGGCCCGTCGCCTGCGAGCGAAGGGCCGCGAGATCCTCGTCCGCGGCGCCCAGCCGCAGGTGATGGCGCTGATCAAGCACGTCGGCCTGCACCGCCTGCCGGCGGTCACGTTCGAAGGCGCCTCGCCGGCGTTCGCCTAGCGGGAGGCGGGTTCGCTCAGCTCGGCACGGCTTCGTGCCCGTCGTGCTCGGGCATGACGCCGTTGGCCACCGGGGCCGGCTCGCGCAGGAACTCTGCGACATCCGAGCCCTCCTCGCCGAACCGCGGGAAGCGCTTGCCCTCGGTCTCGCCAATCGCGACCAGCTGCTCTCCGACGGCCCGCATGTCCTCGATCAGCCGCCGGCGCTCGCGCCAGATCGTCTCGGCACTCCGGGCGAGCTCGCGGGCGCGGATCTCGGCCGACTCGCGCATCTCGTCGGCATCCCGGCGGGCGGCGGCGAGCATCTCCTCGGTGTGTTCGTTGCGTAGTGGCGCGGAGCTGCTGTGTCTCGCGCGCGACCTTCTCGCGCAACGCGGCGACCTCGCGGTCCGCGGTCTCGCGCAGCTCAGTCGTCTCCCGGTCCGCGGTGTCGCGCAACGCCGCGACCTCGCGATCGGCGGCTTCCCGCTGCTCGGCGACGTCCTGATCGGCCGCCTCGCGCAGCTCGGTCGTCTCCCGGGTCGCCGCCTCGCGAACCTGGGCCGCCTCCTGCTTGGCCGCGTCGCGCGTCTCGGCGGCGTGACGCAGCGCCGACTCCTGGAGCTCCTGGCTCTCGCGCTCCGCCTGCTGGAGCCGGTCATCTGCCTTCGCGCGCGAGCGCGCGGTGATCTCGTCGGCGGTCTGGTGGGCGCGCTGGAGGATGTCGCGGGTCTCCTCGCTCACCTCGTCGAGGGCGTGCCGAACTGCAGCCTCGGGCGACGAGGACATCTCGAGCTCGGTGATCAGGCGGCTCATCCGTTCCACGTAGCGATCGACGGCCGTACGGTCGTAGCCGCGCAACGCCACGGGGAACTCGACCGTGCGCGCGTCCTTGAGGATCCGGTCGCGGTCCGCCGCGGTCAGCACGCGGCTCGAGCCGAACCGGCGGCCCTGGCGGTCCTCATCCTTGCCGACCGCGCCGACGAGCTCCGCGGCCTCGCTCTCGACCTCGGGTGAAATCTCCGGCTCCCGATTCCGGGTCTCGCTCCCCCGCATGTCGGTACGCGCCATGAGCACACGCTCCCTTCCTCGCTGGTCACTCGGGCTACGCGCGGCAGGTGACGCGAACGCCCACAGCTTCAAGCTACCCCCTTGGTCAAGGGTGGTCGAGGGTTGTGGAGGATTGATCGCGTACTAGCCTTCTCACCATGATCGTTGTCCTCGTTCTCGTGCTTTGGGCGGCGCTCGAGCTGTTCGTGGCGATCAAGGTCGCGGACGCGATCGGGGTGCTCGCGACGGTCGTGCTGCTGCTGCTCAGCTGGCCGCTGGGCTCATGGGCGCTCCGCTCGCAGGGCCGCGCGGCCTGGCGCCGGCTCGGGGCCGCGGTCTCGGCCGGAAAGTCTCCCGGACGCGAGGTCCTGGACGGCGCGCTCGTGCTCCTCGGCGGCGCGCTGCTGATCGTTCCCGGGTTCATCTCCGACGTGCTCGGCGTGCTCGCGCTGCTCCCGCCCACGCGTGCGCTGATGCGCCGCGGGCTCGCCCGCAACCTCCAGAGCCGGGTGGTGGTCACCGCGACGCGGTTCACCGGAGCCTCGCGGCCATACGATGTCGATTCCACGGCAACCGACGTCGACCAGCCGCAGCTGCATCCATGAACTCCACTTCACCGGCATTGCGAACGCTTGCGTTCGGCGACGTGGCGCGGACGGTCTGGGGCGCGGCGTGGATTCCGGGTAACGAGGGCTCGGCCCTGGCCGCACTCGGAGGCGACGGCGGCACGGCGGTCGTTTCGAGCCTTCGCCTGTCGGCGAGCGCTGCGGACGGCGAGTGGCGTCTCGACGGCGATCAGGCCGCGCTGGTCGTGTCGCCCGCGGGCGACCTCGTCGGCGTGCAGGCCCATGACGACATCGACGGGTTCGATCAGCTCTGCCGGGTTACCGGGCGGTTCGAGCAGGGCGGCGCCGAGCGCGCGGTCGACTACCTCGGCCTCCGGACGTCGCGGTCCGGCGGGTTCGACCTGGCGAAGCTCGAGTCCGTGCGCTCGGTGTCGACCTGGTTCGAGCCGGATGAGGGCTTTGCGCTGATGGCGTTCCGGGGGCGCAAGGCCAAGCACCACGACGCCGATGTCGTCACCGCCACGGTGCTGGGGCCGGAGACCTCCGCCCCGGTCGAGGACCCGCGCCTCTCGACCACGTACGACGCCGGCGGATGGCCGGTCCGCGCCGGCCTGGAGCTGTGGCTCGCCGCAAGCGAGGGCGAGGGCGAGGAGGAGCAGTACCCGCGGCGCGCGGTTGGCGAGGCCGCCGGCGACCGGGCACAGGCCGCTGCCGGCGAGCTCGACCTGTGGGCCGAGCCGTTCCGGTGGCACAGCCGCGGGCGCGAGGGCGCCGGGGTGTACCTCCTGGCCCGCCGGCGATGAGCCGCGTCGAAGCGATCATCAGCGATTTCGGCGGAGTGCTCACATCGCCGTTGCAGGAGTCCTTCGTCGATCTGATGCAGGACTCCGGGGTCTCGCTCGAGTCGCTCGGCAAGGCGATGGCGACGATCGCCCAGCGGCAGGGCTCCAACCCGTTGTTCGAGCTCGAGACCGGACGCATCAGCGAGAGCGCGTTCTTCAGCGCCATCGAGGATGAGCTGTCCGCCCAAGCCGGCAGCGCGGTCGCGCTCGATGGGTTCGGCGCGCGCTACTTCAAGCGCCTGGAGCCGAACGAGCGGATGATCGGGTACATGCGGGAGCTGCGCGGACGCGGCTACAAGATGGCGATCTGCACCAACAACATCCGCGAGTGGGAGGTGCACTGGCGCGCGATGCTCCCGGTCGACGAGATCTTCGACGTGGTCGTCGACTCGGCGTTCGTCGGCAGCCGCAAGCCCGAGCCGCGGATCTATGAGCTGACGCTCGAGCGGCTGGGCGCGTCGCCCAAGGCGACACTGTTCATCGACGACGTCGAGGTCAATTGCGAGGGCGCACGGGAGCTCGGCATCGAGGCGATCCGGTTCCGATCGACCGAGCAGGCGATCGAGGAGATCGAGACGGCGCTCCGGAGAGATCGAGGCGACCCTGCGTGAGGCCCCAGTCGGCTGAGGCGATCATCGAGATCGCGCGCAGCGCGTTCGTGACGCTCGACGCCGACGGGCGGGTACTCGAATGGAACAGCCGGGCCACCGAGGTGTTCGGGTATTCCCGCCAGGATGCGCTCGGGTCCGAGCTGGCCGAGCTGATCGTACCCGAGCGCTACCGACAGCGCCATCGCGCGGGCTTGCAGCAGGCCTGCTCGGGCGCTGGCACGGACGCGCCCCGGCTCACGGTCGAGGCGCTCCGCCGAGACGGCAGCGAGCTTCCGGTCGAGGTGTCGATCACCGTGGTCCGGGACGGAGACGAGACCGTGTTCCACGCCTGGATCGAAGACGTGTCCGAGCGAACCCAGCTCCTGCGCGAGCTCGAGGCACAGCTGCGCGGTCGCGATCCCGGGTTCGGAGAGATCCTCGACGCGCTGGCCGAGGCGGTGACGATCCGCGATCCGCACCATCACATCCTGTACGCGAATCGTGCGGCGGTCGAGTCGATGGGCTTCGCCTCGCTCGAGGAGATGCAGCGCCGGCCGCCCCACTCGATCTTCGCGGACTACATCGTGCAGGACGAGCACGGCGAGGAGCTGACGATGGATGCGATCCCATCGGTGCGCCTGCTCGCCGGCGAGCCGGCCGAGCCGCTCGTGATGCGGACGATCAACCGGGCGACCGGCGAGCTTCGCTGGCAGCTGCTCAAGGCGGCGCCGCTGCACGACGAGGACGGGAACGCGGTGGCCGCGGTCACGATCATCGAGGACATCACGCGCGAGCGGATCGCCGAGCTTCGCGATCGGTTCCTCGCGCGCGCCACCGAGACGCTGATGTCCTCGCTCGACTACGAGGAGACGCTGCGCAACGTGGCCTGGCTGGCGGTCCCCGAGGTCGCCGACTGGTGCGCGGTCGAGCTCGTCGACGAGCGTGGGGCCCGTCAGCGCGTCGCGGTCGCCCACCGCGACCCGGCCAAGCTCGAGCTGGCCGAGAGGCTGCGGGCGTTCGAGCCCGAAGAGCTCGACCCCAACCGGGGCGTCGGGAGGATCCTGCGGACCGGGACGTCCGAGCTCTACCAGGACGTTCCGGACGACGCGCTCGTCGCCGCCGCGCGCGACGACGAGCACCTCAGGCTGCTGCGGTCGCTCGGCTTCCGCTCGGTCCTGCTCGTACCGCTGCGCGCGCGGGGGCGAACGTTCGGCGTGATGACCCTGGTCACCGCGGAGTCCCTGCGTCGCTTCGCCGACGCCGACCGCGAGTTCGCCGAGCAGGTTGCGGGACGGGCCGCGGTCGCCGTGGACAACGCGCTGCTCGCCACCGCCCGCCGTCACACCGCCGAGACCCTCCAGCGCAGCCTGCTGCCGGACGTCGTCCCGGAGCTCAACGGGTGGAGCGTCGCCACGTTCTACCGCGCCGCCCGCGCCGTCGAGGAGATCGAGGTCGGCGGTGACTTCTTCGACTTCTACGAGACCGATGACGCCTGGATCGTGCTGCTGGGCGACGTCACCGGCAAGGGCGTCGAGGCGGCCGCGCTCACCTCGCTGGTGCGGCACGGCACTCGATTCCTCAGCAAGTACGAGCGGAGCCCGAGCCGGATCCTCGTTCGCTTGAACGAGGCTCTGAGCGAGCAACCGGGACTGTTGCTGTGCACGGCGGTGTGTGTGCGGCTAGAGCGCGAGGAGGCGGTGATCGCATCAGCGGGCCACCCCGCGCCGCTGGTCGTGCGCGACGATGGCCGCGTCCGCGAGATCGGGACCGCAGGCCCGATCCTGGGCGCGTGGACGGGCAAGCTGCCGGCCGAGCGGGCCGTGCCGGTCGCCTCGGACGAGACGCTGTTGCTCTACACCGACGGCGTGATCGACACGCTCGGGGAGGACGAGCGGTTCGGTGCAGAGCGGCTCAAACGGCTGCTGGCCGCGCATGCCGGCCGGCCTCCGGAGGGGCTGCTGGCCTCGCTCGAGGCGGAACTCGACCGTTTCCAGGTCGGCGCTCAGGCGGATGACACCGCGGCGCTGGCGCTACGCCCGGCCCCGGTGACCGCTGGCACGGATCCGCGCGCGACGCATCCGCCGAGCCCTTCTCGTACTCTTCGGGTCAGCTGACGGAAGGCGCCATGGTGGGTTCTGTACCCAACTTCCGGATCGACACGCTGGAGGGCCAGTCCGGGCTCACGATCAAGCTCGCGGGCGAGCTCGACAGCGCGACCTCGAGGGAGCTGCTCGAGCGCTTCGAGCAGGCGCTGGCGGCGCTCGACGGGCGAGAGCTCGTGATCGACCTCGACGGGGTCTCGTTCATCGACTCCTCGGGGATGCGGGCGCTGATCGTGATCGAGCGGCGGGCCGGGGAGGAGCGGATCGCGCTGGCGATCGCGCCGCCGCCCGCGGCGGTCACCGAGCTGCTTCAGGTGACCGGTCTCGCCGATCGCATCCCGCTAGCGCCGCGCGCCGAGGACGCCCCGCCTTCCGGGCCGTTCCTCGAGCGAATCGAGATCGCGCTCGCCCGCGATGCCGATGCGCCGGCCCGGGCGCGAGCCGAGCTGCGCCAGGCGATCCTCGGGCGCCTGTCCGACCGCGACAGCGCCGCCGCAACGCTGCTGACCTCCGAGCTCGTCACCAACGCCGTGATCCATCCCGGGCACGCGGTCGGCGGGTCGGTCGGGCTGCGGATCACCACTTACCACGACCGCGTCCGCGTCGAGGTCACCGACGAGGGGTCGGGCTTCGAGCCGGGGGGCCTGCCGCGGCGGCGTCCCCGCGAGGCGGGCGGACACGGCCTGATCGTCGTCGACGGGCTATCCAGCCGCTGGGGAAGCGCCCGGCGTCGCGTCGGCGAGAGCGAGGGCTTCTGCGTCTGGTTCGAGCTCGACGGCGACTCCGAGCAGAGCGATGCCGGCGCCGGGGAGAATCAGTTCTCTACGCCGAGCCGATCCCAGCAGTACAGCTCCAGGCACTCCTTGGCGAGCTCGATGCAGCGCGCCTCCGACAGCCACGGCAGCACCGTGTCGAACGCCTGATCCTCGCCCACGCCGGCCTCGAACGCCTCCTCGCCGCGGAAGCCGGCCGCGATCTTGAGCGCCTCTCGCCGGTGGTCACCGAGCGACGGGAACACGTTGACGAGGAACTCCCGGTTGGGCAGCGGATGTCCGACTTCGAGCGACGCGTGCCACGCCGCGAGCAGCGACAGGTCGTGCTCGTCGAGATCGGCGAGCGCCTTCGCGTAGTGCGATTCGAGCTCGGACTCGGGGATCTCGTCCACCCACGCCCGAACCACCTCTCCGAGGATCTGGCGACGCGCCTCGCGCCCCACCGACTCGGCGATCACGCGGATGGCGTCCTGAGGTTCGATGAAGCAGAGTGACATTGCGGCTCCGGTACGGGGATGCGAACGCCGCAGACGGTAGGTGGTCGACCGGACGTATTCGGCGCGCGGGCGGCGAATTGGCGCGGTTTGCGGCCGGATCGCTGTTCGCGGGCAGCGCAGCCCGGGCGCGGGCTACGGGCCGACCGTGACCGTCAGCGTGCTCGAGCCCGAGCGGTCGTTCCGGGCGTCGCCGGGGAGCACCGTCCTCAGGACGACCGTCCCGGCTCGCACGAACCGGTGCACGACGCCGTAATTCGAGGCATGGCCGAGCCGCGGGCGGGCGATCACCGTCCACTGACTGCCCTTGCGCTGCTCGACTAACACGATCTGTCCGGCGTGAGACGGGGTCACGTGCCCGCGCAGCAGCATCGAGTGTCCGACCAGGATGTTGTGCAGGCCGGCCAGGCCGACGACCGCGTTCACGAGCTGATGGAGCGTCGGGCTCTGAACACCGTTCGCGGTGACGTACCACTGCTGGTCGGCGTTGACCATCCCCGCGCTCAGCGTGAACTTGTACTGCCCGGCGCTGTCGGTCGTGGTCTGCGCCGCCTGGTGAAAGGTCGACTGGCCCGACAGCTCGCGCCACAGCACCACCGTGGCTCCGGCCACCGCCGGGTTGCTGGTCACGCCGCCGGAGATCACTACCTTCCGCCCCGCCGTCGACGGGTCGGGCGAGGAGGCGATCGTCAGCGCGCCCGGCGTGCACGGGGTCGCGCAACAAGCGGTTTGCGTGCCGGAGGACTGCGGGCAGCAATTCGTGGGCACGGGGCAGCACGGCACGATGCGCGGGCTGCTCGTAGGCCCGTTCGTCTTGTGCGCCCCGCTCGTCGGCGGCGGACAGCAGGTGATGACGCCCGCTCGCTGCTGGGGGCAGATGATGTGGGGCACGCTTCCCGCGGCGCCGGCCGGGCTGAGCATCGCCATGACGCACAGCGAGGCGGCGAGAAACAGGAGCGACGACGGAACGATCAGACGGCGCATCGCAGACAACCGGGCCTCAGGCTACCCGTATCTGGCGAAGGCTAACGCAGTTTCACAGCCCAAGCGCCCCGCAAATCGCCGAGAGCGCCTCCGGCTCGGGCTCGTTATCGGCGCCGAGGCCGAGCGTGGCGCGCTCCCCGCGCTGCCAGTTGTCCAGGCCGAGATCGAGCGCCTCGAGCGGGACGCCGCACGCCCTCGCGAGGTCGGACGCCCTCCGCTCGAGCAGCAGCGGGTCGCCGATTCCGAACGCGCGCTTGGCCCCCACCGTGACGTCGTTGACGCCGCCGAGGGCCAGCGAGCCGGCGCGCATGTCGAAGACCCCGAGCCGTCCGAGCGTCACCAGCAGGTCGAACCGCGCGTCGCGGTGCAGGCCGGGCAGCGCAAGCCGTTCGAACGCGCGAGCGAACCGTCGCTCTGGCGGCCACGCGGCGTCACCCGCGTACGCGGCCGCCTGCGAGCCCGCTCGGGCGGCCCAGGTCCGGTACGCCTCGAGCGTCCTCGTCCCCCGGGCGGGGTCGTGGGCGCTCCGGGGACCGCACCGCACCCCTTCGAGTGACGGCATCTCGCCCGAGGCCCACGATGTCCGGACGCGCTCGATCTCCGCGAACGGGTCTTCGTCGCTGCCCTCCACCTGGAGCGGGCACAGGTAGGCGATCAGGAACGCCAGCCAGCTCCGCTCCTCGATGTCGGCGCCGGCATCCGCCACCTCGGCGTAGAGCCCGGGCGGGTCGTGCTCGAGGGTCTTGAGCCGATGGTCGGCGAACGCGATCTCCTCGGCCAGCCGCGCAGCGTCCTCGCTCGACTTGAGCCCGATCACCAACGGGGAGTGGTAGCCGTCGTCGGCGCCGCGGGCCACGCGTCGCACCGTAACCCTGCCGCTCGAGCCGCCGGACCGCGCCGGCGATCCCGAGCGCGCGCGGCTCGGGCGGGGCGTGGTGGGGCGCGGCTGCGCGGTCCGGGGCGCGCTCGAGGTCACGATCGGGCGCAGTTCGATCGACTGCTCCTTGGAGCAGATCGGGCAGTTCTGGACCAGGCGGTTGTGTCGGCAGAAGGTCGGCATGTTGCGGCGGAGCGGCGTCCCCCGCGGGCGGCGTGGGTGCGCCACACACAGGGTAGGGGCTAGCTCACCGGGGTCGCTTGCCGCTCGCGGAACGCGCGCGCCTTCGCGCGGTTGCCGCACACCTGCATGCTGCACCAGGCACCCGAGCGGTTCTTCGTGTGGTCGTAGAAGGCCCACTCGCACTCGTGCTCACGGCACGCCTTGAGGCGGCTCCAGGTGCCCTGCGCGATCGAGTCGTGGACGATCGCCACCAGGCGTCCGAGCGCTCCGTCGACCCCCGCTGCCTCGGGCACGAGCGATGCGCCGCCGTCCTCGTCGAAGTGCAACCGCAGCCGGGCACGTCGGGCGGCGTCGTCGAGGGTTCGGCTCGCCTGCGCCGGCACGCTCCCACCGCCGTTGTGCGCCACCAGCACGAACCGCAGCGCCTCCCGTAGCGCGATCGCGCGTGCCAGATCGCCACGGGTGGCGCGGACGACACCGGGCGCGAGGCCCTCGTGCGCGAACCACTCGGCCATCCCCGCCGTATCGCTCAGAAGATCGGTGCCTCCACGGACCTGGCGCGTATTGACGAACCGCCTGACGCGCTCGAGCTCTCCGGGGGCGCTGCGTTGCTTGCTCATCACCTTCAATCCTACTTCAGCGGTTACTAACCAGCTATACTGCTTACGAGGTTACCGTGCGAGATCAACCCGATACAGGTCTCATCCTCCGGCTCGCCAACGCGGCCGACGAGGATCGGCTCCACACCTTGGCCCAGCTCGACAGCGCCCGTGTCCCAACCGGCGAGGTGCTGATCGCGGAGATCGACGGCCGACTCTGCGCCGCGCTCCCGCTCGACGGCGGCGCCCCGATCGCCGATCCGTTCCGCCGC
>CAWCMG010000012.1:0-49869 GCA_963796575.1 uncultured Solirubrobacterales bacterium
GGACCAGCACGATCACGCTCGGCTGAGCTCCTTGGAGTATTGCCAGAGCGCCTTGTCGAGCGTGCGGAGGCTCACTCCGGCGCGACGTGAGAGCTCGCGACAAACGCCGAGGTACTCGAGCCAGAAGCTCACCGGGTAGGTCGAGCGAGGCTTGACCCCGAGCGACTCGAGCGCGCGGATGTCGAGGATCGGATAGTCGTCGGGAAACGCGAAATACAGGAGCGTCGACGCGGTCGGCACCCCGACTCCCTCGAGCTCGAGCAGCGCCGCGATGCGGGTGGCCTCGTCGCCGGCGGCCAGAGCCCGACCGGTGGCGTTGACGATCGCGGCCTCGGTGTTCGCCGCGACCTTCGGGCGGCTGCGGACCGTCTTCCACGCGCACACCTGGAGAAACTCCTCGCGCGTGTAATGCCCACGTGCCCGGGCGGCCGCTCCGACCGACAGCCGCGAAGGATCGTCCGACCCCGGGAATCGCGCCGCGAGCGCCGGGATGTCGGCAGCGGGGAACTGCAGCGCGAACGTCCGGCGCGGGGCGGACGTCAGTCTCGTCCGCTCCCAAACAGCTGGAGGAAGAACAGGAAGACGTTGAAGATGTCGAGGAAAATGCCCGCGGCAATCGGAACCGCGGCGTAGTTGTTCGCGCGGCGCAGGCGGTTGAAGTCGATGATCGTGAAGCCGCCGAAGATCACGAGGCCGAGTACCGCGTAGATGATGTTGGCCTGCGGGATCGAGATGAAGATCGTCACGAGCCCGAAGACGATCAGCGCGAGCAGCGCCCAGAACAGGGTCCGGTACCACGCTGACAGGTCCCGTCGGGTGGCGTAGCCGAACGCTCCGCAACCGGCGACGAACGCGCCGGTGGCGCCGGCGGCCTGCCACAACGCCGCGGGGTCGGCGTTGGCGTAGACGGCGATCACCGGGGCAACCGCGAGCCCGAGCGCCAGCCCCAGCCCAAATAGGAGGGCGACCGCGAGCTGCTCCCGCCCCCGCGAGTTCGCGAAGTTCAGGCCGAAGATGCAGGCGAACGCCGCGATGAAAAACAGGATGCCCGCGCCGCCACTCAGGTTGCGCCCGATGTACGCGCCGAGTGCGGCGAACCCGGTCGTGACCGCGACCAAACCCATGACCTGGCCGAACACCGCTCGCGTCTGATCGCGCGTGAGCGCGGCGCCGTAGGCAGGTTGGTCGTAGGTAGACATTGGGGCTGCTCCTTGGTGAGTGGTAGGTCCCGAACCCTGCCGGAAAAGGTAGCCGATGGGACAAGGCGCCCCGGGCCAGCACGACATGACTTGACTAGTTAGCTAATAACTAGTACTGTGCTGACCATGTTGAATCCAAGAACCCCACGAGGCTCGTCACTCGGGCTGATCGTGCTTTGGCAGCTGTTCGACGGGCCGATGCACGTGTACCGGATGCAGAAGATGGTCGAGGCCCAGGGCAAGGATCGCGTGGTCAACGTGCGATCCCGGGCGAGCCTCTACCAGACAATCGAACGGCTGGAGCGCCACGGGCTCGTGGAGGTGTCCGAGACCCTTCGCACCGAGGGCTATCCCGACCGGGTCGTGTACGCGATCACCGACGACGGACGCGCGGTCGCGCGCGAGTGGCTGCGCGAGATGCTCCACAACACCGAGGGCGAGTACCCCGAGTTCATCGCGGCGTTGTCGATCCTGTTCGGACTGGCACCCGAGGATGCTCGCGCCGAGCTGGAGCTGCGAGCGGAGAAGCTGCAAGCCGCACTGGAGCTGACCGAGCTGGGGCTCGCGGCCGCCGATACCGGCCTGCCGCGCCTGTTCCTGCTCGAGGAGGAGTACCGCAAGGCGATACTCGAGGCCGAGATCTCGTGGCTGCGCGGCGTGATCGAAGACCTGCGCGAAGGACGGCTGACCTGGAGTGAGGAGTGGCTGCGCGAGCTCGCGGCGACGTTCCTCCCCGCCGACGATCCACAAACCGAGGAGGACAAATAGATGACTGCGATGATCGAAGCCTTCGGCTTGACGAAGCGCTATGGCAAGACAATCGCGCTCGACGGCCTGGACCTGGTCGCCGACGCCGGGCAGGTCGTTGCCGTGCTGGGTCCGAACGGCGCCGGCAAGACGACGTTCATCCGCACGGTGGCGACGCTGCTGCGCGCGGACGCGGGGACTCTGCTGGTCGCCGGCCACGACGCCCGCAAGGAGCCGGCCGCGGTCCGCCGCGTGATCGGGCTCGCGGGACAGTTCGCCGCGATCGAGCCGGCGATGAGCGGGCGCGAGAACCTCGAGATGGTCGCGCGCCTGTTCGGGCAGAGCCGTAAGGCCGCGAAGGCGAGCGCGGCCAATGTGCTCGAGCAGCTCGGGCTGTCCGATGACGGCGACCGTCTCGCGCGCACGTACTCGGGCGGGATGCGCCGGCGGCTCGACCTCGGCGCGAGTCTCGTCGGGGCGCCCCGGCTGCTCCTGCTGGACGAGCCGACGACCGGGCTCGACCCGCGCAGCCGGATCGAGCTGTGGGATGCGATCCGGTTGCTGGTGGACGCCGGAACCGACGTGCTGCTGACCACGCAGTACCTCGACGAGGCCGACCATCTCGCCAGCCAGGTCGTGATCATCGACCACGGCAAGTCGGTCGCCACCGGCAGCCCCACCGAGCTCAAGCGCCAGATCGGCGGCAACATCGTCGAGCTCCACGTCCGCAACGAGCGGGACCTCGCGCGGGTCGCCGAGCTGCTCGGCCGGCTCGACCATGGCGAGACGCAGATCGACGAATCGACTCGTCGGGTCAGCGTGCGCGTGCACGCGGGCGGCGAGGGGCTGATGTCGGCGATGCGTTCGCTGCAGGCCTCGCGCGTCGAGCTCGAGGACATCGCGATGCGCCAGCCGAACCTCGATGAGGTGTTCCTGTCGTTGACCGGAACGCCGACCGAAAGCAGCGGGGCAATGGCGGCCACCGCCGCCTAGCGAACACCGAAAGGAAATATCCAAATGACAACAATCGCCACGCCCATCGACACCGGGGGACGGACAGGCCTCGTCAAGAGCACCTCCACCGTCACCCGCCGCGCGCTCCTACGTTACGTGCGGACGCCGCAACTGATCGTGCTCGCCACGGTCCAGATGTCGCTGTTCTTCCTGATCTACCGATACATGTTCGGCGGCGCGATTCACATCGCAGGGATGTCGTACGTCGACTATCTCGTCCCCGGGTTCATCGCCACCGGCGTGCTGTTCATGGGGATCGGAACCGCCACCGCGATGGCCGAGGACCTCGAGCAGGGGTTCGTCGACCGGTTGCGGTCGCTGCCGATCCCGCGGAGCTCGGTCCTGATCGCCCGCGCCACCGCGGACACAGCGATCCTCGCGTGGAGCACCGCGTTTACCGCGGCGGTCGCGTTCGCGGTGGGCTTCGCGCTCCACGGCTCGGCCCTCGACGGGCTCGCGGCGTTCGGGCTGGTAGTCCTGTTCGGGTTCGCGTTCGAGTGGGTGTTCATCACGATGGGCCTGTTCGCGGGCAACGCGCAGGCGGCCCAGGGGATGGGGATGATCGTGTTCCCGTTCGCGTTCGTCTCAAGCGCCTACGTCCCGGTCAGCTCGATGCCCAGCTGGCTGCGGGTGTTCGCCGAGCACCAGCCGCTGACCTACATGGTCGACACGGTGCGGGCCCTGACGCTCGGTCCGCAAGCCCAGGCGCTGCTGGGACATCCGAGTTCGTACTACGTCACGCGTTCGTTGGCGTGGGCGCTCGCGATCATCGCCGTGTCGCTCCCGATCGCGGTTTGGAAGTACCGCCGCGGTTAGGAGGTGGACGGCTCGCGGGTGAGGCGAACGAGGTCAGCGCAGTCAGCGGCGGTCACGTGCCACGGCGGGCCGCGGCGCGGGACTCGGGGACCTCCGGCGCGAGGCTCGCCGTATAGCTCACGTGCGCGGTTCCCGGCCAATTCTGTTGTGCGTCGCGGCCGGACTCGGTGTCCTGGCCGCGGGCTCGGTCGGCGGCGAAGCGACCGGCGCCTGCGCGAGACCGTTCTCGTGCGGGCCCGGGTCGCTGCCCGCGCCGATCGTGATCACGGGCGGCCGCGTGAGCTTCAGGATCGCGCGGGACGGCCGCGCCGCCCGGGTCCCGACCCCGCCTGATCCGTTACCGGAAGGCGCCGCCTTGTTCCCCGCGAGCGGCACCTGGTTCATGATCCGGCGTGATCACCTGGTGGTCGGCCGGGGGAGCACACGCCTGTGGCGCTCGCGCGGTGGGAAGTTGAGCTCGCGACATGGAATCGGTGTGATCGTCGCCGGCCCGCGTGCGGTGGCGTTCCGGCACGACCACAAGCTCTGGATCGCGCCGCTCGGCGGCGCTGAGCGGCCGGTCGCGGCCCGTGAGCTCCCGCTTGGCTGGACAACCGCCGGCCTCTACACATACCGGTATCGGGGCCGGCAGCTGCTGCTCCGCAGCGACAGAGGGGCGCTGCTCGAGGTGATCGCGCGCCAACCGCTCGGGTCTGACTACTTCGTCTCGGGCGGCGACCTGTACTTCATCGTGCACGGTGTGCTGATGAGCGCGAGCGGGGCGCACGTCCGGCGGCTCGCGTCGCTGCGAGGCCTCGGGGTGTCGGAGGACTCGTGGTTGCAGCCCGTCGGGCCGATGCTCGAGCTGGAGGACAACAGCCGCGTGGTCGTGGTTCGTGCCGACGGCTCCATATTCGCGTCGATCCGCCTCCGCGAGTGGCGCGCCGTTGGCCTCTCGAGCTCGCTCGTCCCCGCGCCGGACGGGAGCGCCGTCGCCTTCACGGCCACGTCGGGGCGAACACACGCGACCGAGACCGTGTACTTGGCGCGCGCGGGCGCGCGCACGGCGACCGCACTTCACCGCGAGGCAGTGGAGCTTGGCGGCTGCGAGCAGGGCGCCAGCGTCCAGTGGCTCGGACGCTGGCTTCTGTACAGCGACACCGACGGCAAGCTCGCCGCGATCGACACCGCCGGCGGTCGCCGCGTGCTCGATCTGACGCGCCTCGTCGGCCGATTGCCCGGTATCCGTAACCCGTTCACCGTGTACTGGAGCGGACGGTCGCCCGAGTTGTAGAAGGCCTCCACAACCGATAATGGCGTGCGGCATGTCCGTGAGTCGCTTGACTATCCGGCCGGGAGACGAGGCCGATGGCCCGGCCGTGATCGCGATGTTCGACGAGGCGGTCGCGTGGCTGGTCGAGCGGGGGCAGACGGGACAGTGGGGAGCAACCCCGTTCTCGGAGCGGCCCGGGATCCGCGAGCGCGTCTATGGCTTCAAAACCGGCGGGGGATTGCACATCGCCGAGTCCAAGGGAGAGCCGGTCGGCGTCCTCGTCGTCGGGCCGGCGCCCGCGTACGCTCCCGCCGCGCCGGTGCCCGAGCTGTACATCATCCTGCTGCTGAGCTCGCGCCGTCTGATCGGGCGTGGCATCGGCGGGGCGCTGGTGAACAGGGCGATCGAGATCGCGTATGAGCGCAAGGCAGAGGTCCTGCGCGTCGATTGCTGGGCGCACGCGCCAGGGCTCGTCCGCTGGTACGAGAAGCAGGGGTTCACGCGGTCGAGCCGGTTCGAGCTGAACGGCTGGCAGGGCCAGATATTCACGATGGAGCTGTGACCGCCGGTGGCTAATTGCGCCGCCGGGGGGCGGGCGCGCTCTTGGCCACGACGCGGAGCCGCTGAACCGCGTTGTTCCCGTAGCCGCCGAGATTCCAGACCGCTTCGAGCGGCTGGGTGCGTCCCGTACTGTCGGTGGCGCGGCAGCAGAGCTCGTGTATCCCGGCCTCACGCGGGCCCCACTGCCATTCCCACTCGCGCCACCCCCACCTAGCGGTGGTCGGACCAAGTCTCGCGTCGGTCCAGCTCCGGCCGCCGTCGGCGCTGACCTCCACGCGCATCACCGGACCGAAGCCCGACCACGCGCGGCCACGCAGCGTGCATGCCTCCAGGCCGACCGTCCGGTCGCGGGTTGCGAACTCGGGCACGCCGGGCGGGATCATCAGCGAGCGCGGGAGCATCCGGGACACGGGCACCCCCTGCTCGTCCGGGCGCTGCCGGATGCGGTACCCGCGGGCCTGCTGGTAGCCGTGGAATGGGGCGTCGAGGACGGTGATCCGATCCAGCCACTTGACGCTCGTCATCCCGTACCAGCCGGGGACAACCAGCCGAGCGGGAAAGCCGTGCTGTGGCGGCAACGGGCGGCCGTTGATCGCGTACGCGATCATCACCTCTTCGCGCATCGCCCCGGCCCGGGGGAGGCTGCGTTCGAAGTGCTGCTCGACGCCGCCCTCGATCCCCCGATCGAGGCCGCGGAACAGGACCTCGACCGCGTGGCCGTCCGCGCCGGCGTCCTCGAGCAGCCCGCGCAGCGAGGTGCCGATCCACTCCGCCGTTCCGACGGCCTCGAGCAGCCATGGTTGACTCACGGGCCGTGGCGACAGATGGGCGCGTCCGTTCCCGGCGCACTCGAGCGTCACCGCGCGCGTTACCGCAGGCCGTGCGCGCAAATCGTCGAGTGACAGTGACAACTCGCGGCGGACGCGTCCGCCGACCGTCAATCTCCAGATGGCCGGATCGACGACCGGTATGTCGTAATGGATCTGCAGGTAATGCAACCCCACCGGCGTTCGGTCGTAGGCGAGCGCCTCGAGCGGCATGCCGTGGTTGCGCGACGCCAGCCGCAATTCGGCCGGCGTGATCTGCTCTGACGCGGCGACGCCGGGCAGCGCCACGATTGGCGCCTCGGGTTCCACCGCGGTTGCGACCTGGTGCAAGCGGGCGTTGGGCATGCGACGACGGTAGGCGGCGAGGTGCCGTCGCCGCATCGGGAGCGCCGACCTAAGTTGGAACCGGGAGTTGCCTATTTTGCGGTTTCGATCCACCGGGGCACGGGAAACGAATGCTCGTGCCGCTGTATTGCTGTCGCGCCTGTGGTTTCGCGACAACGGCGTCATGGCGCAACGCCGTCATGGCCCACCACATCGGCGCGCCGCAATGCGCGGGCGATCTGGAAATGGTGGTGAGCTTTGCGGGCCGGCCCCCGGAGTCGGGTCGGGTGCGCCCTCGTGTCGACGGCGGCCGGGCCACCGAGGATGGTGATCCCGCGACCAACCCGGCGCGGGGCTCGGCCTGACGGGGGTGATCGCGGCTCGGCCTGACCGGGTGATCGCGGCTCGGCTTGACGGGGTGACTGCTCAGCCGGCTCAGCCGCCCGGCTTCTTGTCGGGTCCAAGCCGCGGTCCGGAGCGCTCGAGCTCGAACCACACGTGGGTCGTTCCTTCATGGATCCCCCAGCGGCTGGCCTCGGCGTCGACGATCGCGAGCCCGCGTCCGCCGATGCTGGCGAAATCCAGCTGACGGACCGTCCGCTCAAACCCCCGGCCTTCATCGATCACCTCGACCAGCAGCCGATTCTCGTCGAGCGCCGCTCGCAGCATGATCTCGCCGTGGCCGTGGACGACGGCGTTGGTGACGAGCTCGCTGACGAGCAGTCTCGCCGTGTCGAGCTCGTCGGCGTCGACGGCGAGCTCCAGCCAGTCCGCGAGCGAGCGACGCGCGATTCGCGGAGCTTGAACCGTGTGGGGCAGATTGACCTGGAGCATTTCCGTCGGCCGCGGAGCGTCACGGGCGGACGAGCCGAGCGCCCATCGAATCTACGATACCCACGGGCACGGCGACCGGAATCGCGGTCATGCCGCGTCGGCCGAACTCATCTCCAGCCGCTGCGCGAGCAGCTCGACTGTCGCGCCCTGGATCAGCGTTGAGACCAGCACCGCGAAGAACACGAGGTTGAAGAACTCGAGGCTGCGCGGGACGTGGTCGATCAGCGGAAGCGTCGCGAGCACGACCGGCACCCCGCCGCGCAGGCCGGCCCAACCGATCAGGAGCCTCTCGCGGCGGGTGAAGCGGCTTCGCGCGGTGGCCGCGAACGCGGACACTGGACGCGCGACGAACGCGAGCAGCAGCGCCAGCAGCGTCCCCCGGACGAGCACAGATCCGAGCTGGCTCGGGAACACGAGCAGGCCGAGCGCGAAGAACATCCCGATGTCCGCCACCGCCGCGAGCCCTTCGTGAAACGGCAGCAGCGCGTTTCGCGACGGCACATCGGCGTCGCCGACCGCGAGGCCGGCGAGATACACCGCGAGGAAACCGGATCCGTCGAGCGATGCCGCCGCGCCGTACGCGATCGCCGCGGTCGCGAACGAGGCCACGAGCGACAAGCCGGATGGGGCCGGTCCCAACCGCTTGAGTGCCGCCGTGGCGAGCGCCCCGACGAGCAGGCCGATGCCGGCGCCGACCACGAGCTGCTTGACGAGGAACCAGACGGCATCGATCGCCCCGTACCCCGGCACGCGAATCACCTCGACCATCACGAGCACGAGCATCACCGCCACGGGATCGTTGAGCCCGGCTTCTCCCTCGAGCGTCAGCGCTAGCTGACGCGGGAGGCGCACCCCGCGCAGCAGCGCGAACACCGCCGCTCCATCCGTCGGCGAGAGGATCGCGCCGAGCAACAGTCCCTCCGCGATCGAGAAGTGAAACAGCCAGCTCGCGGTGATGCCCGCGATGACCGCGGTCCCCGCCGTGCCGATAGCGGCCAGCGACACCGACGGTCCGAGCACCGGCCGGAGCGCCCGAAAGCCGGTCGCGAGTCCGCCCTCGAACAGGATCAGCAACAGCGCGACCGTTCCGACCAGGTGCGCGAGCGAGTAGTTCGCGAAGTCGATCCAGCCGAATCCATCGCTCCCCGCCGCCATTCCGAGCCCTAGGAACAAGAGCAGCGCCGGCAGGCGGACGCGAGCTGCCACCGCCGAGGCCAGGACGCCGGCCGCGAGCAGCCCCCCGCCCGCGAGGATTAGTTGCGCCTCGTTGTCCATTCCGATGCACGATGCCATGCGGCATCGGCTACGGGATAATGCATGTTCATGCACGAATTCGCATGATCGTGTACTATCCGGCAGGTGCTGACCGACGAGCGGCGTGCCCTGATCCTCGATCGGTTGCGTACGCATGGGCGCGTGCTCGCCGCCGACCTGACCGCCGAGCTCGACGTCTCCTCGGACACGATTCGCCGCGACCTGCGTGAGCTGAACGACGCCGGCCTGCTCCGGCGCGTCCACGGCGGCGCGCTGCCCCGCCATGGTGACGCCGCGCCGTTCGAGGCGCGGGCGCGGCGCGCGCCGGAGGCGAAGGCATCGATCGCGCGGCGTGCGGCCGAGTGCGTCCGCGACGGCCAGCTCGTGGTGCTCGACGGCGGGACGACGACGCTCGAGGTCGCGCGGGCGCTCAACGACAAGCCACAGCTGCGCGCGCGTGTGACTACGACGAGCCCTCCGATCGCGCTCGCCCTGGCCGACCATTCCGGTCTCGAGGTGACGGTCGTCGGGGGCACGCTGCGTCCGAACTCGCTCGTGACCGTCGGTGCCACGGCGGTCGAGGCGCTCCGGCTGATCCGCCCGGACGTCGTGTTTCTCGGCGTCTGCGGCTTGCACCCCGAGATCGGCGTGACGACCGAGGACCTCGAGGAGCGCCACGTGAAGGCGGCGATGATCGAGGGCGCCGCCGAGGTCATCGCGCTTGCCGACCACGACAAGCTCGGCACGGCGATGTCGGTCGTCGTCGCGCCGCTGAGTGCCGTGACGTGCCTGGTCACGGACACCGATGCCGACGACGACGCGCTCGCTCCGTATCGCGCGCTCGGGATCGACGTGCTGCGCGCATGAACGGCGTTCTGCGCGCCTCGCCGTTGGCGGGGCGAATCAGCGCCCGTGCCGGGATCACGGCCGTGTTCTTCGTCAACGGCGCCCTGTTCGCGACGTGGGCGTCGCGGATCCCGGCACTGTCGAGCCGGGTCGGCGCCACGACCGGTGATCTCGGGCTGGCGCTCCTCGCGCCCGCCGTCGGCGCCGTGGTGGCGATGCCGCTCGTCGGGCGCCTGCTGCCGGGCCGCTCCAGCCGGACGTTCACCCGGCTGGCGCTCGCCGGGTTGATGGGCGCGCTCCTTTTGCCGGCGCTGGCACGCAGCGTGCCGGCGCTGGGCGGTGCGCTGTTCGTCGTCGGCCTGACGAGCTCCGCGATGGATTTGTCGATGAACGCCCAGGGCCTGTCCGTCGAGCGCCGCATGAAGCGCCCGATCCTCTCCTCCTTGCACGCCGCGTTCTCGTTCGGCGGGTTCGCCGGCGCGGGTCTCGGCGCACTCGCCGCCGCGCTCGACGTCGCCCCGCTTCCGCACTTCGCCGCGGCCGCGCTGCTGTTTGGCGTGCCGGGGCTGATCGCCACCGGCCCGCTGCTGGCCCGGGATGAGGATTCCGACGCCCACGCGCCCACGATGCGCTGGCGGGCGCTGCCCTCGCGGCTCGTGCTGCTCGGGATCGCGTGTCTGTTCTGCCTGATGGCCGAGGGCGGGGCGTCCGACTGGAGCGCGAAGCTCGTCCACGACGACCTCGCCGCCTCAGCGGCGCTCGGCGCGATCACGTACGCCGTGTTCAGCGTCGCGATGGGAACGGGCCGGCTGATGGCCGATCGCCTGTGGGCCCGTTGGGGATCCGTCGGCCTGCTCCGCCGCTGCGGCGCGCTCGCTGCGCTGGGGTTCGCCGCCGGGCTCGCGGCGGGTACGGCGCCGGCCGCGATCGCAGGCTTCGCCGCGCTCGGGCTGGGGCTCGCCGGCGTGGTTCCGACGCTGTTCCGCGCCGGCGCGGATCAGCCCGGCGTGTCCACGGGGCCGGCGCTGGCCGCGGTCACCTCGCTCGGCTACCTCGGCTTCCTCGGCGGTCCCCCGCTGATCGGCGGCGTGGCGCAGCTGACGTCGCTGCGTCTGGCCTGCGGCATCATGGTGCTCGCCGGCCTGCTCGTCGTCCTCCTCGCCCCCACCGCCGCAGTTCCCGCGGAGGCGGAGCACGCGCGCCGGCAGGTGTCGGCTTCCCTTGCGGGCAGCGCGGCGCTACGGTAGCCGTTGCGCCGGGTCTATCGCACTGTCACGGGGCTATACATGACCGATGAAGCCAAGACGGAGGCCGACCAGGTCGGCGAGATCACCAAGCTCGTCGAGGACGCGCAGGAGAAGCTGGACCAGGTCGTTCGCGCGTTACGAATGCTCCCGCAGCGCGGCAAGCCGCCGGACCCCGGCGGGACCGATCCCGACTGACGGCTCGCGCACCCGCGGCAGTCGCGCTCACAGCAGGCCGGTGAGGATCGCGAGACCGACGCAGATCAAAACGATTCCGCTGAGGAGCTCGCTGCGGTGCCCTACCTTCTTGCCGAGGCGCGCGCCGAGCTCGAGGCCGAGCAGCGACAAGCCGACGCTGACGGTCGCGATGATCGCGACGCTGAGGACGAGCGGGGTGCGGTAAGCGCCGAGCGCGAACCCGACGACGAGGTTGTCGATGCTGAGACCAGCGGCCAGGACGAGAATGCTTCCCATCCCCGCGCCGCTGACCGGCGGCCGCGAGTCGTGTGGGGAGCGCACAGCGGAGACCGCGACCTGGGCGCCGACCGCGATCAGCAGCAGCCCGCCGACCGTGTTGGCCGCCCCGCCGAGCGCGTGTGAGACCTGCCGGCCGATCAGGAGCCCCACCACCGGCATGCCGGCCTCGAACAATCCGAACGCGAGCGCGGTTCGAGTCCGCGTCGCGCGATCCACGCCGGACAGGCCGATCGCAATCGAAGCTGCGAGGTTGTTGAGCCCGAGCGACCCCGCGACCAGCAACAGCGCCAGCACGTTACGCAGGCTCCCGCTGCCGGGAACTGCCCTCCGGCGCCAGGCCGCCGGCTAGCTCGATCCGGCAGCCCGCCTGGTAGGGATCGTTCGGAACGAACCCGGTCAGCTTCGCGGTCGGTGCGATCACGTCGAGCAGGCCGCGGGTCATCCCGCGGTGCAGGCCGCACACGACCTCGGGACTCTCGCTCGCCGCGTCGCGATACGGGCAGTTGCACAGGTGGTAGGTGACCGCGCCGGCGGAACTCGCCTCGTGCCGCGGCTGAAACCCGAGCGATACGAGTACCGCCTGCATCCGCTCCTGGGGCGGGCCGTCGTGGTCGGGCGCGAGCTCGCGACCGATCTCGCGTCCGGTCGCCTCGACGGTGCGCGAGCCGGCCCTGCTCGACGAGAGCGCGCGCGCCAGCCACTGCCCGAGCTGCTCGTAGCCGCTCGGAGCCGCGCCACCGGGCCGTGCATCAGGGGCGACCGTCCACATGTCGCGCGGCCGCCCGCGCGGCTGGCGGATTCGCTCGCGCTCGACCAGCCCCGCTTCATGCAGGCGCTCGAGATGGATGCGCACTCCGTTTGGATGGAGGTCGAGGCGGTGGGCCAGCTCCTCGGTCCCTGCCGGGCGGCGCAGCTCGCCGAGCAGGCTGAACAGGCTTGCGCGCGTCGGCTGGGCAAGCACATCGTCTGGCCGCGCTGGGATATCCATGGCCTGCGCAAGTTTTGCACAGCGGCAGTTTGGAAAACCGCGCCCGGCGTCTCGGTCGTGATATTTTCCCAGCGCTACTGTGAAAAAGATTGGCGTCTTTTCGGAGGTTTCGAATGGCCTACGTAATCGCTGAGCCGTGCACCGGGGTCAAGGACAACTCGTGCGTCGAGGTGTGCCCGGTCGACTGCATCCATCCGACGCCCGACGAACCCGGGTACGCGGACGTCGATCAGCTGTTCATCGACCCGGAGGAATGCATCGACTGCGACGCTTGCGTGGAGGCCTGCCCAGTCGACGCGATCTTCCCCGAGGATCAGGTACCCGAGGAGTGGCAGCACTTCACGCCGTTGAACGCGGCGTACTTCCGCCCTCGCGCGGCGTGAAGAGGGCGGATAAGTGGACACTCGACGCCGCGCCGGCGGCCGATGAGACGTTGTCCGCACCAGAGCCGGGTGAAGCGGCATTCACCGCGGTTGGGGTGCCGAATGAGAACTTATCCGGGTTGGCCGGCGCGAGCGTCGGAGCCGTTGTCAGAGCGCGCCGGCGCTCCCGGCACCGCCGGCGGGCGCCACGGCTCGCCGAACTGCCGCGACTGCTCGGGCCAGCCCTGCGCGGTCATCTTCAGCTTGCGCATCGCGTCGCGCTTCAACTCCCACGGCACCCGCCGGTAGAGCGGCACGAACACCAGGCGCCAGAACGGGCCCTCGTTCGCCAGCGCGGACGGCACGGTCCGGAGCGGGTAGCGTCGCGCCACGTCTTCCATCGCGGCCATCCGCAATACGTGCTCGGACCGCGCGCGTAGCCGGCGCTTCTGCTCGGCGAATCCGCCCGAGCGCCCCGACGACCCGGGACTCATGCCGGCACCGCCTCACGCCGGCGCGCCTTCTGCTCCGCCAGGCCGTTCTGGGCGGCGATCTGGATCGGCTCGTACAGCGCGCCGATCGGTGGCGAGTAGATGTTCTCCATCCACGCCAGGTCCTCGAGCGTGCCGCCGCGCTTGCCCACGAACGCGAGGAAGTCGCACCGCTCCTTGATCCCCTCGCCGCCGTGGAGCTGGGCGCCGATCAGCCGGAGCGTGCCGGGCTCGGCGAGCAGCTTGACGTGCGTCCGCGCCGCGCCGGGGAAGTAGCGCGCGCGGGACACGCCCACGCCCTTCGCGACCACGTACGGGATCCCCATCGCCTCGGCCAGCGTCTCGCCGATCGAGAAGCCGCCGATCGTGTAGTCGCCGGACATGAACCCCCACGGAATCCACACCGGGTCATACGTGCGGTCCTCGCCCGCAGCGTTCGCGCCGGCGACACGACCCTGGGAATAGGCGTGCGAACCGGTGAGGCCGGTGATCGGGAGCATCGACAGCCCGTGCGGCACCTCGATCACGTCGCCGGCGGCCCACACGCCCGGCGCGGATGTGCGCATGTGGTCGTCGACGACGATCGCGCCGGTGGTTCCGAGCTCGAGCCCGATCGACGCGGCCAGCGATGTGTTCGGCAGTTTGTGCAGGCAGATCACGGCGACGTCGCACTCGAGCTCGCCGGCGGATGTGGACACCGCCCGCACGCGGCCGCCCGACCCGCCTTCGAACCCGAGCAGCTTCGTACCCATGCGGACGTTCACGCCGAGCTTCTCGAGCGCTTCCTGGGCGGGGTCGGCGACGTCGGGGTCGACGAGCTCGGACAGGAGCCACGGCCCCTCGTCGATGAACTGGACCTCGAGGCCGCGCCGGGCGAGTGCGCCGGACATCTCGACGCCGAGCCACATGCCGCCGATGATCACCGCGCGCTTCATCGAGTCGAGCTCCTTGTCGAACTCCATCGCGCGCCGGATGTCCTTGACGTAATGGAGCCCTTCGAGGTTCGCGCCGGGCACCGCGGGCTGCTCCCAGTGGAAGCCGGTGCACAGGATCAGCTTGTCGAACCCCTCATGCTTGTTGCGGGCGGTAACCGTGCGGCGGTCGAGGTCGATGTCGGTGACGGCCGTCTCCATGTGCATCTCGAGGCCGTCCTCGACGTAGCGCTGCACGGTCGAGAGGAACAGGTTCTGGAACTCGGGAATCTCGCGGCCGTGGGCGTACGGGATCCCGCACGGCGAGTACGCGATGTCCGGGAACTCGCTGTAGACCGCGACCTGCATGTCCGGGTTCGTTCGCTTGGCGATCGTCGACGCCGCCGTTCCGGCGCCACCGCCCCCGATCACGATGAGACGTTCGCTCATGAGGCTCCTCTCTCAGACAGAAACAGTTTGTGCTGCACGGTCGCGGACGGCCACCGGCGGGGGTGGCTCTCCGAACTGCGTCGCCGCCACCTGCTGGTAGGCACCCACCGATCGCGCGACGAGCCGCGCTCCGGGCGCCACCTCCGGAAGTTGCGCGCGAGGGTTGATCACGTCGACGTTCAGGCACAACGGCCCGGTGACGATCGCGGGGCTGACGGGTCCCCGGATCCCGGGCGCGTCGATCCGCGGTGGCGCGGTCAGGGCGCCGGGGAGGAAGTTCGTGCCGGCGTCGCAGACCAGGCAGCGCGAGCCGTCCGCGAGCGTCTTGACCGCGACGACGGTGAACACGAGGTCGACCGCGTCGGCGACGATCGCCCGGCCGGGCTCGAGCAGCAGCGTGCCCTCGAAGCCACCCCGGCGCAGCGCGGGTGCCACCTCACGGGCATGCGCGGCGACCGCCGGCGCGGGCGGGAACCCGCCGCCGAGGTCAATCGTCGTGACCGCGTGACCGCGGGCGCGCAGCTCGCGGGCCAGGCCCGCCAGCAGCGTTGCCGCGCGCGCGTGCTCCGCGGGCGGGCGCGGCCAGTTGACCACGACCCGCCCGCTCACATGGTCGAAGTCGGTCGAGACGAGGTGGGTCGACAGCGCCTCCACGCTCAGCCCGAGCCCGGCGGCGGCATCCGCCGCGGCCGCGATCTCGCCCGGCTGGATCCCGAACCGCGTCACCGCGCCGGTGAACGAGTCGAGCGCGACCCGCAGCCCGATCCGGTTGACGCCGGCGACCGCGGCGCGATGCAGCTCTCCTATCGAGTCGGCAAGCACAAGCGCCCCGCCGGCGGCGGCCCGCTTCAGCAGCGCATCGGCCTTGGCCGGACCGTCGACCACGATCTTGCGCGGGTCGGTCTCGACGACCGCGATCGCGAGCTCGTACTCGGCCTCGCACACGACCTCGGCGCCCGCGCCGGCCTGCTCGGCGGAATGTAGGAAATCGATCAGCCGGTTGGTCTTGTACGAGTACGCGACGCGGGTTCGTGGCCAGTGGGCGCGCCAGGCGGCGGCGAACTCATGCAGGTTCGAGCTGAAGCGCTCGACGTCCGCGACCCAAACTGGCGACTCGTTCACGTGCGCCCGCCGATCTGCCGTGCGAGCCGCGCCGCTCGCTCGGTGCCCTTGCGCTCGAGCAGCGACACCACCTCGTCACGCCAGCGCCCCGACGCCGCCTCCGCGACTGCCTCGCCGAGCACGCCTCGCAGATGCTCCATCGCCCATGTATCCGGACGCGAGAGATTGATGCGGATCGTGGAGGCGGCGCCGGTGTCGCCGAGGCCGTCGCCGGGATACACGGCGACGCGGCGGGCGAACAGCGCCACCATCAGCTCCTGCGCGCTGGCGCCAATCCCCGACACATCGACCGCGCACGCGAGCCCACGCCGCGGCCGCACGGCCAGATGTACGCCGGGCACGTTCTCGAGCGTCTCTTCGAGATGGGCAAGGTTGCCCGCGACCGTCCGCGCGGCGCCCGCCAGGTACGACTCATCGGTGAGCGCCGCGAGCGCTCCGTGCTGCGAGATCAGGTTCGTGTTCAGCCGGGTGAGCGCCGCCTTCAGTTGCAGGCAGCCGCGGACGAAGCCGGGAGGTCCGCCGAGGAACCCGATCCGTGCCCCCGCCATCCCGTAGCAGTGCGACACCGACATCGCCGCGACCGCGTTGTCGGTCAGCGCGAGCGCCGGCAACGAGGCAAACCGCGGACCAACCGGGTCGATCGCGAGCGGGGCGTGCGTGACGTCGTGGACCAGCAGGAGGCCGTGGCGGTCGGCCAGCTCGGCGAGCGCAGTCAGCTCGTCGCGGGTCTGGACGGTTCCGTAAGGGTTGAGCGGGTCGACGACGGCGATCGCGCGCGTACGCGGCGTGACTGCGCGCGTGACGTCGTCGGGGTCAAGCCGGAACCCGGTGCCGGCGGAGATCGGCACCGCCACCGGAACGCCGCCGGCGGCGAGCACGGCCGAGGGAATATGGAAGTAGCCAGGGTCGGACAAGATCACCTCGTCGCCCGGGTCGACTGTCGCCATCAGCGCGAGCGCGACCGCGGCCTGCGTGCCCTCGGTACCGATGACCTCGAACCCGATATCTCGCCCACGCCCGAACGCCGAGGCGGCGGCGTCGCGCAACGGCTCGATCAGATCGGGCGTGTACTGGTTGAGCGATTCGGCGGTCGCAGCTGCGCGCATCGCCTCGACCGCGGACGCAGGCGGGCCGCAGAAGCACGTCAGCCATCCGAGGTCGGCCCATTCGGCCGGATCCAGGCGAGTCGAGCCCTCCGGGTAGATCGCGGCGGGGTCGAGCCCCAGCAGCGCGATCGCGTCCCGGTAGGTCACGTAGTTCCACATGCCGTGATGGCTGGCGCGGACGCGCCTGAGCCGCTCGCTGACCGGCAGAGCCCCGAGCGTCGCCGCCCCGGTCCAGGTGAGAACACTCATCTGCGCACCAGGCGCCCGACGCGATAGATCCCATAGCGGTCGGAGCGAATCGAGGCCGGCTCGTAGCCGGCGGCCGCCGCCCACCGCAGGATCGACTCGACCGGCCGCAGTCGCCACACGCACCGCTCGCCCCGATGGTCGCGCCACACCCTCGCGATGTGCTCGATCTCGGGGTTCTGCGTCTGGACGTTGAACACGATCTGCTCGGGGGCGATCGTCTCGGCCAGGTCGACGAAGTGGCGCTCGATCAGCGCGTCGTCGTGGTAGATGCCGTACAGCCCGAGCTCCGCGATGATGTCCGGGGGAGGGTCGATCCGCTCGAGCGCCGCGCGGTCGAACGCGCTCGCCCGGGCGAACGTGACCCGGTCGGCCAGCCCGAGCCGGCTGGCGTGCGCGCGGGCCTGAGCGAGCGCGGCCGGGTCGATGTCGGCCAGCAGCGCGCGGGCGCCCCGGTGCGCGTCGAGGACCTCGAACACATACGGCGCCGGGCCGGCGGCGAGATCGGCGACGAGTGGCTCCGGTGCAGAGCAAGCTGCGACGGCGTTGTCCAGCGCCTCCCGCGCCAGCACGCGAATCTCGCGGAAGGCCTGGCACGTGCGGCGCCTGAGCAGCCGGCGGTCGATCTCGCGCCCGAGCGCGGTCCGCCCGCGCGGCTCGTTGCCGTACACGTGGTCCATGAACGGCCCCGAGTCGAACCCATGCTCGTGCCCGACGCGCAGGCCCTCGCTCAACAGCGCGCCGGCGCGCGATGCGGCCGCGAGCGCGCGGAACCACCAGGCGCGCGGGGACGAGGCCGGAAGGTCTCGCTGAAGGTCGGCAAACGACGCGGCGTGGGCGCTGTCAGTGCCGGTAGGCATACAGCGGCGCCTCGGCGAGCTCGCGCACGCGATACAGCTCGTGGGCGGTGGCTGCCGCGCTGCTGCCCTCATGCCCCACGAGCTCGCGCAGCTGCGCGATCGCACGGTCGTTGTCAGCGCGGACGTCGGACAGCACCTCGGCGTCGGCGAGCGACTCGGCGACCTCGGCGTACACCGCGAGCAGGTCGCCGAAGTGCTCGAGCGAGCCGAGCGCGTAGGCGAGCGTCGCGTTGGTGTCGTGCGGCATCCCATCGTAGGTGGCCTCGCCCTCCGGCGGGCACACGTACAAATCGGGGTTGACGCCGTGATCGATCGCCCGCTCCCGGAACAGCCTCGCGTGACGCGCGTTGTTGTGGACGATCTCGGCGACCAGCTCGGCCAGGTAGGGGTCCTTGATCTCCGGGATCCGCACGGCGAACAGGTCGACCCACCGGCGCATCCCGTACGCGTGGCGCGCGAACGCGGCGCCAAGCCGCCCGCGAAGCACCCGTTCCAGCTGTGTCCGATTCTCGACCACGCGCGTCTACCTTTGTGTACGAGCGTCTACCGAAGTGTAACCATAGCTGAGCTCCACCCCGTGGGCAAGGGTGTTCGAGACCCAGCAGACGCGGCGCGCCGGTTCCATGAGGGCCGCCAACTCGTCCTCGTGCACCTCGGCTCGGGCGTCGATCTCGAACCGCTCATAGCGAAGCTCGCGGCCCGCGCGCACCCGTCGGACGACGACCTGGAGGCCGGGCAGCTCGCGGCCGCGCTTGCCGGCGGTGAACGCGAGCGCCAGGCAGAAGCAGCTTGCGATCGAGGCGGCCAGAAGGTCCGTCGGCATTACGCCGGCGTCGTTGCCTCCCTCGGCCTCCGGCTCGTCGACGGCGATCTCGTGTCCCCGCGTCCGCACCCCAGCCTGGAATCCCCGCAGCCAGGTGGCGGTCACAACGAAGTCTTCAGACACGGCCGGTACCGACCGCGCCGAGCGACACGAGCAGCTCGCCGTAGACGCGCTCGTGCGCCGCGGCGGCCCGATCCCAGGTGTGTTCCGCGGCGACGTCCAGGCCGTCGGCCCGAAGTCGAGCACGAGTCGCCGGCGAGCGCGCGAGCCGGGCCAGCGCCGCTCCGAGCGCGTCGCCGTCCCCGACCGGGACGAGCAGCGCGCTCCGTCCGTCCGACAGGTACGTCCTGAATTCGTCGAGGGCCGAGGCCACGACCGGCAAGCCGGATGAGAGCGCCTCGAGCGCGGCCAGCCCGAAGCCCTCCTTGGTCGATGGGAACGCAAACGCGTCGGCGGCCCGGTACAGGCACTCGATCTCACCGTCGGGCAGGCTCCCGAGCACGCGCACCGCGTCGGTGACCCCGAGCTCGTCGACCCGCGCGTGGAAGCGGTCCACCTCGTGTCGGTAATCGAACAGCGTGGCGCCGCCGGCCACAACCAGCAGCGAGTTGAGCTCAGGCGCCAGCGCGCGCAGCCTGGCGAAGCCCTCGAGCAGCGTCAGCGACCCCTTGCGCGGTTCGATCCCGCCGATCGTAAGCACGGTGAAGCGGTCGCCCAGCCCGAACCGAGCCCGATACGCAAGGCGCTCGGACGCGTCTCGCGCCGGCCGGTAGCGCTGCGTGTCGACCCCGTTCGAGACCAGCTCGGCGCGTATCCCGAACTCTCTGCTGAGGCGCGCCACCCACGGCTCGGACACGCACAGGAGCGCGTCGGGCAGGAGGATCGAGCGGTCCTGGCACTCGACCAGCGACGGCGAGGTGAAGTCGTCGATGTGATGGACGGTGCGGATCACATGCGACACGACGCCCGCGTCGCGCAGCTCAAGGGCGGCGTTCGCCGACAGGCAGTCCTGCGAGTGGATCAGGTCGAACCCAGCGTTAGCCAGCGGCCGAGCGAGCCCGTCGCGGTAGGCGGCGAGCATCGCCATGATCCGCTCGTCGAACGGGGCGTCGATCGGCTCGTAGCGCACGATCCGGGACGGCACCGACGGCGCGCGGAAGAACCCATCGCCCGGTGGGCCGAGCGCGATCAGCTCGACCTTGTGGCCGCGGCGCGCGAGCGCCTCGGAGATCTCGAGCGCGTGGACGACCCCACCGCGTGGCCGGAGCGAGTACGTGAGCATCGCGATCCGGAGCGGCTTCATCGGAGCGCCCTCAGCGCCAGTCGTGCCGCGGCCGCGTTGGACGGAGCGACGATCGCCCCGGCGTCGTGCAGCGTCGAAACCTGGCGGACCGAGTCCTGCGGGTCGTCCGCCGTCCCGCACACGTGGGCGATCACGATCGCGCGCTCGGACACCTTTCGAATCGCGTCTGCGAGGCCGCCCGCGGGATCGGGGTGCGAGGCGAACCCGAGGACGACGTCGAGCAGCACGCACCCGACGCGCTCATCGGCGGCGGCGCGCTCGAGCAGTCCGGTCCGCACGTCGAGGTCGACCATCGGATGCGGCCGCCCCTGCGTGTACTCCGCCTCGCCGAGGTCGAACAGCGCATGCCCGCCGTCGGCCTGCGCGGGGCCGTGGCCGGCGTTGCCGGCGATCGGACCGAGCTCGGGTTCGAGCAGCGTGACGGCCTCGTGCGCGAGCGACCCCCCCGAGAACAGACCCAGGAGGCATAGCCCGGAGGCGATCCCCTCCCGGGCGTCGACGGCGAGCTCTAGATCCGCGGCGTGGGGCGGCTCCGTGCCGGCGGCCGCGGCCGCCGCCGCCTCGAGCGTGGGATGAACCTCGAATGGGGCCGCCGCACCATCCCAGCCGACGAATGCCGCCACGATCCGGACCCCGCCCGGGAGGTCCCGCGCGATCGCGTCCACTCCGGCTGGGGTCGGCGACTTCGACACGAGCAGCAGCGTGTCGGTCTGCTCGTCCTGCGCCAGCAGATGCATTCCCGCGCGGAACATCAGCGCGCCCACGTCGGCGGACAGGTCACGCCCGCCCACCCCGACGATGTGCGACACGCCTACGCCGGCCGCGTCGAGCAGGCAGGCCGACTCCTGTGCTCCTGTCCCGGCAGCGGCAACGATGCCGACGGAGCCCGGGCGCACCACGTTCGCGAACCCGAGCCCGATCCCCCCGAGCATCGCGGTGCCGCATTCGGGTCCCATCACGAGCAGACCGAGCTCGACCCCGCGCCGCTTGAGCTCGATCTCGGCCTCGAGCGGCACGTGGTCGGAGAACAGGAATACGTGCATCCCGGAGGACAGGGCGCGGTGGGCCTCGAGCGACGCGTACTCGCCGGGGACCGAGATCAGCGCGACGTTGGCTCCATCGAGCTCGCGCGCGGCCGCGGCCAGAGACCGCGGCCGCGACCGGCGCGTGCCGGTCGCGTGGGCGCCGTCGTCGCCGGCTCGCGAGCGGGCGGAGAGCTCCTGCTCGGCCCACGCCAGCGCCTCCGCCGCCGCGCCGTCGTGGGCGTCGACGGCGATCACGAGGTCACCGGGCGTCGCCTGAGCGTGCGCGCCGTAACCGGCAAGCACCTCGAGGTTCGCGGGCGTCCCCATCCCGAGCTCGCAGCGCGTCACGCCGTCGCGCTCGCGCACTGCCCGCGCGATGCTCATGAGCCGGACGCTGTCCGCGTAGCGGTTGGCGATGACGCGAACGTGCCAGCTCACGCCGCGGCGACCGAGGCCGGACTGGACCATGCGGTGGCCGACGGGCCCTCCGCATCCGGCACTACCCGGGTGCCGGCGGCGCCCTGAACCGCGTCGAGCAGCCGCTCGGCGCACGTCACGATCGCGACGCCGCCGGCCTCGCGGACGAAGCGCGCCGCGGACTCCACCTTCGGACCCATGCTGCCAGGCGGGAACTCGCCCTCGGCGAGCAGCCGCTCCGCGTCGGACACCGTCAGGCGCGCCATGTCGCGCTGCCACCGCGTGCCAAAGTCGAGCGCCACGCAATCGACGCCGGTCAGCATCACGAGCAGCGACGCGTCGACCGCACGGGCCAGCACCGCGGAGGCGCGATCCTTGTCGATCACCGCCTCGGCACCGCTCAGGCCTCCGTCCCGGCGGACGACCGGGATACCGCCGCCGCCGGCGGCGATCACCAGCATCCCTGCCCGCGCCAGCGCCGCGATCTGCTCGAACTCGACGATCTCCTGCGGCCTGGGACTGGGCACGACCGTGCGCCAGCCCCGTCCGGCGTCCGGCGCCACCGAGAGCGTCTTGCCGGCGGCTCGCCGGGCGTCGCGCTCATCGTCGAAGAACCGGCCGATCGGCTTGGTGGGATGGGAGAAAGATGGGTCGTCGGGCTCCACCCGGACCCGCGTCAGGATCGTCGCGGTGCGCACGCCGGGGTCGGCGTCCTCGATCGCCGTCTGGAGCAGGTAGCCGAGCTGCCCCTGGGTCATCGCGACGAGCGCGTCGAACGGGAGCGCGGGAACCTCCTCGCCGGCGCGGGAGTGCTGGACGTGCAGGGCTCCGACCTGGGGGCCGTTGCCGTGCGTGAGCACGAGCTCGTGGCCTGAGCGCTTCAGCGACGCGAGCTCGCGCGCGATGACGGCGGCGTTGGCCCGCTGCTCCGTCCAGGTACCGCGCTGGTGCTCGGCGATGATCGCGTTGCCACCGATCGCGACGACGATTCGCATCGCGCCGTCCCCTCGCGCACCGGCCTACGAGCCGCGGATCGCGAGCCAGATGGCGCGCGCCGGCCGGTCGTCGGGGTTGGCCCAGGAGTGCGGCCGGACCGTGCGGAAGTGGATCGAGTCCCCGGCGTCGAGCTCGTAGGACTCGCCATCGATCGTGAACGTCATGCGTCCGTCGAGCACGAGCACGAGCTCCTCGCCCGGATGGCTCATCGGCTCGGGTCCGCTATCGGCGAGCGGCTCCAGGTGGGCCTCGGCGCCGGCGACCCAGAACGGGCCGTAGCGCCCGGAGATGTTCTGGAGCTCGAGCCCCTGCTTCGAGGTATACAGGCGCGTGCGCTCGTCGGCCCGAACCACGGTGACGGGACGGGTCGCTTCGACCTCCTCGACGAAGTACCCGACGCTCTTCCCGAGCGCCGACGCGACCTTCATCAGGCTCGCGATCGTCGGGGTCATCCCGCTCTTCTCGATCTTGTGGACGGCGGCAGTCGATAGCCCCGCCCGCTCGGCCAGCTGCGCCAGCGACCAGCCGCGCTCGGCCCGCGCCTTCGCGACCTTGGCCCCGATCTCTGAGACCGTCCGCTCGATCTCGGGCAGCCGGCTGACCGGGGCGGCGCGGAGGGTTGCGGTTCGGCTGGGCATCGCTTCAGCTGTCGGTCGGCCGGTCGGTGGCCACGGCCGCGTTCACCATAGTACACGCGCTGGCAAGACCGTTTCGGAGTCAAAAAGTATGCGCGATTACGAGGAATGGCGATATTTCTCGCGGTGCCCTTGACCTCGGCAGCGCACGGCGCTAAGAATGCGCGTCTACGATCCGATACGCGGACGCGGCACGGGGCGCGGACGCGGGAAGACTCCGAAGGAGGCAGCAGTGGCGAACAACAGCGCCCTCGCCGACGCCAAGTCCGCAGGGACCGAGCTCTTCGACACCGCCGAGAAGGTGTTCGAGGACATTCAGGCCGAGCCGGGGGAGAAGGCCTACACGTTCATGCACACCGTCCCCTTTGAGGGGTCGGTCGGCCTGGTCAACCTGCTGACGACCACGCGCCTGCGCCGGAAGGGATTCGACACCAACCTGATCCTGTACGGACCCGGGGTGCTGATGGCGTCCGGGACGCGCGGGTTCCCAAAGGTCGGCGACGAGGCGTTCCCCGGCCACATGGCAATCAACAACCAGCTGAAGACCCTGCTCAACGAGGGCGCGCACATCTACGCGTGCCGGTTCGCCTCCGGGGCGCTGTACGGCTTCCCCGAGGACCTGCTCCTGGACGGCGTCAAGCCGTTCCATCCCCTCGACGTGCTCGATTCGGCCCTGACGGCGTGGCGGCAGAAGGCATTCCAGCTCAACACCTGGACCGTCTGAGCGTCGACCGCGAACAGGCTCGGGTCGCCGCGCTCGCGGCGTGGCGGCGCGCCGAGGCGGCGGTCTATCCGTCGGTGATGGTGAACGCCACCCTGTACCAGCAGTACATCCAGGTCGTGCGCGCGATCGTCGACGAGCTCGGCGACGTGCGCACGGAGGATGACCTGGTGGTGGCCTGGAACGAGCGGCACGCGCTCGGCAACGAGATGGTCCAGCGGCTATCGCCGTCGATGGGGATGATGATGGACCGGACCGCGGTGACCGACGCGGCCTTCTGCCAGCGCCACCGGGAGATCACGCGCGAGCACGGCAAGGAGATCGCACTTACGCGTCTGGGGAACGCGCGGCGCCGCGGCGACGACTGGGTGGTGCTGTTCGACGACGTCACGCCGTTCGGATCGCACCGCCTCGAGATGCACGTGCGCAGCGGCCGCGCCCTGCACGCCTCCGCCCAGACCGAGCCGATGGGGGAGGCGACCTACGAGCTCGAGGTCGTCCAGCTCGACCCGCGCGACGGCGCGTGGTTGCTCGACAAGCCGCCGTTGATGCCGAGCCGGCGGTACACGCGCCACGACGAGTGGGAGGCTCGCATCGCCCAAGCGCGCGAGCTCTTCGGAAAGGACTGAGGATGACGACTCACCCCAAGAAGATCATCGATGCGCACTGTCACATCGGCGAGATACCGCCGTGGAAGTTCTATGACCTCGAGCACCCGGTCAAGCCGACCGTGTACGACTACCGCAACACGAACGAGTTCATCAAGAACCACCTGGACGAGTTCAAGATCGAGCGGGCGCTCACGATGTCGAACTACGGCGTGCCCGTTCACGAGATCTCGTTTGACCTCAACGATGTCGTGATGGACGCGGCCACGACGAACGACCGGGTGCTGGCTGCGATCTGGGTCTCGTTCCTGCCCCGCAACGCGGAGATGACGCGCAAGGCGCTGAAGCTGGCGAGCGAGACGCGCGTGGTCGCGCTGAAGACGACGTTCCTGCTCGGCGGCAACCCCGACCCGGCGACGTGGGACGTGGAGACGCTGGCGCTGGCCGACGAGTGCTTCGACGCGTGCGAGGAGCACGACCTCATATTCCACTTTCACACCAGCCCCGGTGGTAGCTCCGACATCAACAACTTCATCCCGCTGGTCGAGAAGTACGGCAAGCGCTGCAAGATCTACCTGGTGCACTTCGGCGGCGGGGTGTCAGGTCACATCAAGCTCGTGCCGAAGTTCCTCCAGTGGGTGCAGGATGGTTACAAGGTGTACACCGACACCTCGTGGGCGATCGGGTTCGGCGCACGCTGGCTGTTGACCGAGATCGAGAACACCGGCGTCGGTGGCGACCGCGTGTTCTTCGGCTCCGACGAGCCATGGTCGGACTTCGACAGCGAGTACTGGAAGATCAACGGCATCCGAACGATCTCGCAGGAGCTGAAGGACCGGGTCTTCTGGCAGAACTACGAGGAGCTGTTCGCCGGCCGTGGGTGACACTGCGCTCACCTTCCCGGATCTCGACGACCGCCAGCTGCTGGTCGAGTTGCAGTCGTTGGGCGTGCACGTCCAGGACGAGCGGGATCAGGGCGCTGTGCGCGGACAGGCGGGCCGGCGCGGCGGCGGCCCATCCGGCAGGCGCGGCGGCGCGGGCCCGTCCGACGCGCTGTTCCTGTGGGTGCGCGGGCTGCCGCTCACGGTGCCCTGGCACGCGGCGTTCGTGGAGCGCTCGCCCTACATCATCCACCTGACCGACGGCGGCGCCGACCTGTACCGCGACGAGGAGTTCGTCAGCCCGGTCAAGCTGCCCCGCCGGCCGCGGATCTACGACATGGAGACTGCCGACGGGATCCCGTACTCGAAGATCGCGCTGCTCCATCTCGACTCGATCGCCTCGACCGTGGTCCAGAAGTGCATCTACTGGGGGACCGACGAGCAGTGCGGCTTCTGCGGCATCGAGCTGACGCGCGGCGAGCAGACGATCCCGGTCAAGACACCGGCGCAGCTGGCCGAGGTGTGCACGGCCGCGCGCGACTACGACGGCGCGGTCGACGTCACGCTCACGACCGGTTCGATCAACCGCCGCGATCGCGGCGCGCTGTACATAAGCCGCTGCGCGGCGGCGATCAAGGACGGCTCCGGCCTGCCCATCCAGGTCCAGTTCGAGCCGCCCGATGACCTGGCCGTGCTCGGGCAGGTCCGCGACGCCGGCGTCGACGCGGTCGGGATCCACATCGAGACGTTCGACCCGGAAGTGCTCCAGCGGGTCGCCGCGGGCAAGGCCAAGTGCGGGGTCGAGGGGTACTTCCGCTGCTGGGAGCGCGCGGTCGAGGTGTTCGGGCGCGGCCACGTGACCACATACGTGATCCTCGGGATGGGGGAGCGGCCCGAGCTGATCGAGGAAGGGTGCCGGCGCGCGATCGCCATGGGCGTATACCCGTTCGTGGTTCCGCTCCGACCCGTCCCCGGCACGCTGATGGCGGACACGCCGGCCCCCGACGCCGAGTACGTCGCGTCGATCTACCGGTCGGTGTCGGCGATGCTGGCGGAGTCGGGCCTCGACCACGTCGAGGCCAAGGCCGGATGCGCGCGCTGCCAGGCGTGCTCGGGGCTGTCGGCGTGGGAGCGGGTGTTCAAGCGAGAGGAGGCACGTGCCCGGGGCGAGCTCCCGATCCACAACGGCGCCGCCTAGGCCCACCGCAATCGAGTGCCGCCTCGCGTCGTCAGACCACGAGCTCGAGGCGCATTTCGAGTTACGGCGTTCCGTGTTCGTATCCGAGCAGGAGCTGTTCGCGCACGACGATCGCGACGAGCGCGACGACAGGGAGTCCACTCTCCACGCGCTCGGCCTGATCGACGGCGAGCCGTGCGGAGCGGTGCGGCTGTACCCGCTCGAGCGGAGCTGGCGTCAGTGGAAGGGAGACCGCCTGGCGGTGCTACCGGAGCTTCGAACCCATCACCTCGGCGCCGAGCTCGTGCGCTTCGCGGTCGCGACGGCGGGCCGGCTGGGCGGGGCGCGGATGATCGCGCACGTGCAGCTCCCGAACGTGCGCTTCTTCCAGCACCTGGGTTGGGAGGTCGAGGGCAATTCCGCGCCGTTCCACGGCGTCGATCACCAGCTCATGTCGATCACGCTCGATCGAGGTGCGTGAGCGGCTCGACGTTCAGGTCCCAGAGCGCCGTGGAGTCACCCGCCGCAGCCAGTCGCAGCACCCCGCTGTCGTTGAGCCGGCCGCACGGCGCGCAGGCGAGCCCGCGCCGTAGGAACGGCTCGGCGGCGTCGCCGGCGGCTCCCGGCGGCGCGACGAGCAGGAAGCCGAAGCTCGGGAACGTGACCAGCCACCGCTCGAGGGAGACGTTCGCCGGCCGCGGGAGCCGCTCGAGCTCCAGCGTCGCTCCGCAGCCCGCGATCTCGAGCAGCTGGAGCAGCGAGCCGGCGACGCCTGGCATCGACACGTCGCGGGCAGCGTGTGCGGCGCCCGACTCCGCGACCTCGACGAGCGCCTCGCCGTCGTCGCGTAGTGCCTGCGGCGTGCGGTCGCGTAGCGAGCTGAAGAATGGGGTGTTCTCCGTGTACCGGCCCTCGACGCAGAACGCGGCCAGGAGCTCGTCGCCGGGTTTCGCGTTGGCGGCGCGGAGTGGCCGGCGGGAGAGTCCGGTGCACGACGCCGACAGTGCGGGCTCGTACCCGAGCGTGAGGTGGCCGCCGACGACGTCGACGCCGAGCAGCCCCGCCGCCCACGCGAGCCCGTCGAGGACCGCCTCGGCATGGGCGCGGTCGGGGCTGACCAGCATGTCCACGAGCCCGACCGGCCGGCCGCCCATCGCGCGGACGTCGGACACGTTCGTGATCACCGCCGCGGCGCCGGCGGCGCGGGGGTTCTCGCGGACGAACGCGGGGTGGATCGCCTCCCCGCACACGATCACGTACTCGTCGCCGTGTGCGATCGCGGCTCCGTCGTCGCCGTCGAGCGGCGCGCCGAGCCGCGTCAGCAACGCCAGGTCACGCTTGGCCGCGAGCGCGGGGGAGCCCCGGATGGTGGCGGCGAGCTGTTCGAGGGAGGTCATCGGGCGGTGGGTTATACAGACGGATCGAGGGTGAAGTGCACCGCGAGGTGCTAGCACGTTTGGCGGCGGTCAACGTCGGCCTGGCGACGTTCGCCGACGCGATCGAGTCCCAGGGGGCGCCGGTGATCGACGTCGAGTGGCGTCCGCCGGCGCGCGGCGATTGCGAGGTAGTGCGCGCGCTGGAGCGTCTGTGGGGTGTGCACGGGGAGGCGGTCGCGCGTGCCAATGAGGAGGTTGTCAACCGGATAGAGGCTGCGCAGCCGCGCGCGGTCACGGTAGCTCCGGCCCGCGAGATGCTCCCGATCCTGTCCTCGGGGCGGGTCCTGCTGCACTCTGGGACCGCGATCGAGTGGGAGCGGATCTGTGACCCGCAGCGGCGGGCGTTGATCGCGGCGTGCATGTTCGAGGGGTGGGCGCGGTCGGTTGATGAGGCGCGGGCGATGCTGGCCGGGGGAGACGTTGCCCTCGCCCCGGGCAACGAGCACGGTCACGTGGGCCCGATGACCGGGGTCTGCTCGCCGTCGATGCCGGTATGGGTCGTGCTCGACGAGGCCTCGGGCGCCCGTGCCTACTCGACGTTCAACGAGGGCCCCGGCCGGACGCTGTGGTTCGGCGTCGGCGACGAGGAGTCGATCGAACGCCTTCGCTTCTTCCGTGACGAGCTTGGTCCGCTGATGGCCGAGCTCCTCGCTCGCGAAGGCCCGATCGACATCTTCGCGCTCACCGCGCAGGGCCTGCAGATGGGCGACGAGCTGCACATGCGAAGCCAGGCCACCGGCAACCTGCTGATCCGCAACCTGGCGCCGGGCTTCGCCGCGCTCGGCGGCGAACGCTCGGCGCGGTTCCTCGCCGGCAACCACCACTTCTTCCTGACGCTTACGATGGCCGCGGCCAAGTGCGCGTCGCTCGCGGTGGGCCGGGTGCGCTACTCGAGTGTGGTCAACCTGATCACGCGCAACGGCACCGACATGGCGCTACAGATCGCCGGGCTCCCCGGCCGCTGGTTCGCCGCGCCGGCCGCCCCGGTGCAGGACGCGCTGCTTCGCGAGGGGTACACCGACGCCGACGCCGCGCTCGACATCGGAGACTCGGCGGTGATCGAGTGCATCGGGCTCGGCGGGATGGCGGTCGCGGCCGCCCCGGCGGTGGCCGCGTTCTTCGGCGGGGGCGCAGCCGACGCGATCGCGCGCACCGAGCTGATGAGTCAGATCACCGTCGGCCGCTCGCGCCGGTTCACGATCCCGGCGCTCGACTTCGCCGGAACGCCGCTCGGGATCGACGCCCGCCTCGCCGCCGAGCTCGACATCACGCCGCAGATCACGACCGGGGTGCTCCACGCTTCGAGTGGCGCCGGTCAGATCGGCGCCGGCGTGGCTCATCAGCCGATCGAGCCGTTCCGCGCCGCGGTGCTCGCGCTCGCGCAGCAGCTCGATGCCCCGGGGGTCGAGTGACCGAGGCCCGCGCGGTGTTCGCCGGACCCGGGGCGCGCCGCGCGCTCGTCGACGGCGCTAGTGGTGAGATCGCGCTCGCGCTCAGGGCCGGCGGCGCATATGTGCGGCTGGGGTCGTCGGACTGGCTTCTCCTGACGCGGCCGAGCGCATCGTTCGGTCCGCTGTCGGTGACAGTGGACGGGCTCGAGCGGCTCGGGCTTCGTCCGGGGGCGCCGGCACGAGTCTGCGGGACCCGGCTCGTGCTCGGCGATCAGGTCGTGTCGTGCGAACGCGTCCGGGTGCGGAGCACAACGGCGCCATCGCCAGCGCCGGCGGGGGTAGAAGCGATTGCCAGCGCCGCTGCGGCGATCCGACCCGGGCTGCCCGCCCCGCCCGCACGACTGCGCGCCGGGATCTCGGCGCTCGCCGGCAGGCGCCCGGCCGACGGCATCGAACTCCTGGCCGGCCTCGGCGACGGCCTGACGCCGACCGGGGACGACGTGCTGGCCGGCTACGCGGCGACGCGCTTTGCGCTCGCGGCGCCCGTGTGTCTGTCGCCTGTCGCGGCCAAGCGCTCGTCCTCGCTCGGGCTTGCGTACATCCGGTGCGCCGAGCGCGGCGAGCTTCCCGACGCGGCCGCGCGCCTGCTCGCCGCGATCTGCCGCGGATCGGGGGCCGCCGCGCGCGCGGCGCTGGCGCCGCTCCGCTCGTGGGGGTCTACGTCTGGGTTCGCGCTCGCGTGGGGAATGAATGCCGCGGTCTTGCAGCTAACCGAGATGGTCAACTGAGAGGAGTTGGTGATGGCTGGATTCCGGTTGGGGATCTACGTGTTCAAGGACGCGGAGATCGTCGACTTCGCCGCGCCCCACGGCGTCTGGTCGGTGGCGCGCCGGTACGACCCGGAGCTCGACGCGTTCCTGATCGCCGACGCGATGCGCCCGGTCCAGGCACAGGCCGGGTTCACCGTGCTCCCGAACTACTGCTTCGACGACCGGCCGGCGATGGACGCGTTCCTGATCCCCGGGGGGTTCGGCACCCGGCAGGAGATGTACAACCGGCGGCTGCACGAGTTCATCCGCTCGCTCGGCGAGGAGACGCTCCTGACCAGCGTCTGCACGGGCTCGTGGGTGTACGGACGGATGGGGCTGCTCGACGGCCTGCCCGCGACCAACCGCAAGGAACCGGACAAGGTCGAGTCCGGGCCATCGGGCAAGGTGCCGATCGACCGCCTGGCCGACATTGCACCGCAGTGCCGGATCAGCCGGGCGCGCGTCGTCGACGCCGGCCGGATCGTGACCGCCGGCGGGATCACCTCGGGAATGGAGATGGGCTTCCACCTGCTCCGCCGGGCCGGTTACAGCGAGGAGTTCGTCGACGACGTCGCGCGCGTCATGGAGTACGCGGCCGCGCATGACCTGTACCGGGACGACATGGAGACAGTGCAGCCCGCGCCGGCGCCATGAGCGACGAGCCCGATGTCCTGATCGTCGGCGGCAGCCTGGTCGGCCTGTCGACCGCGCTGTTCCTGCGGCTCCAGGGAGTCAGCTGTCTGGCGGCGGAACGGCACACGAGCACCGCGATCCACCCGCGTGCCGGCCACTTCCAGCTCCGCACGGTGGAGATCCTCCGCTCGGCCGGGCTCGAGGACGCGGTCCGGCGCAAAGGGGAGGAGCAGTACCACCCGAACGGCGGCATCAACAACGTAGAGTCGCTCGCCGGCCGCGAGATCGCGAGCTACTTCGCGAACCTGAACGCCGGGGTCGAGGAGTTCAGCCCGACCGTTCGGCTGTTCATCGATCAGGACGCCCTCGAGCCGATCCTCCGCGCGCGCGCCGAGGAGCTCGGGGCCGAGCTCCGCTACCGGGTCGAATGCGCGTCGCTTGTGCAGGACCCCTCCGGTGTCACAGCGACGTTGCGCGATCTCGACGCCGGCACCGAAGAGACCGTGCGGACGCGATACGTGGTCGCCGCGGACGGGAACCGGAGTCCGGTCCGCGAGCAGCTGGGAATCGCGATGCGCGGACACGGCCTGCTGTCGAACAGCATCACGATCTACTTCCGCGCCGAGGTCGATCTGGCCCCGCTGCTCGAGGGGCGCGACCAGGGCGTCAACTACGTCACGAACCCGGTCCTGCGCGGGTTCTTCCGGCTCGACCGAACCGGCAATCGCGGCTTCCTCGTCGTCAACCTGGTCGGCGACACCGCGCGGCCCGAGGTCGTGGCGGCCTACCCGAACGCGCCGTGGGCGAACATCGCTGACACGATCGACGAGCGCCGCGCGCTCGAGCTGCTCCGCGCCGCGATCGGGGTTCCCGACATACCCGTGGTGATCGAGGACGTGGCCACCTGGCGAGCCGTGGCCGACAGCGCCGAGCGCTACCAGGACGGGCGCGTGTTCCTCGCCGGCGACGCCGCCCACACGATGCCGCCCAACGGCGGGTTCGGCGGCAACACCGGCGTGCAGGACGCGTTCAACCTCGCTTGGAAGTTGGGCCTCGTGTTGAACGGCGTCGCCGGCCCCGAGCTCCTCGACACCTACGACGGCGAGCGCCGCCCGATCGGCGCGCTGATGGTCGAGCAGGCATATACGCGCTACGTGACCCGGGTCGCCCCGTACCTGGGCACCGACGGCATGCAGCCGCTCGTCGACGACTTCTCGCTGGAGATCGGCTGTCGCTGCAACTCGCCGGCGGTGGTGCTCGAGCCGGGCCCGTCTGGCGAGGCGGGCGGGGGGGCCCAACTTACCGAGCACCCGCGCGAGTCGAAGGGCCGGCCCGGCTCGCGCGCACCGCACGTGCCGCTCTCCCGCGGCGGCTCGGACGCCTCGACGCTCGACCTGTTCGGCCTGCGCTACGTCCTGCTCGCAGCACCGGGGGGCGAGGCCTGGAGCCGCGCGGCGCTGGCGGCAGCCGCGGGGCTCGGGTTGCGGCTCGACGCGTATGTCGTCGGCGGGGACGAACTGGTCGACGCCGAGGGCGGGTTCGCCGACGCGTACGGGGTCTCCGGGGGCGGCGCCGTGCTCGTCCGACCCGACGGCATCGTCGCCTGGCGCGCCGTCGACGGCGCCGGCGCCTCGGAGCCGACGGCGCATGAAGTGCTCATGACGTTGCTGTGCCGCTAAAGAACGATCAGGAGAGTGACGAGAGATGACGACCGTCTATCGCGCCGACATCGTCGGTTCGCTGCTGCGCCCGGACTACTTGGTCCGGGCCCGCGCTCAGTTCGAGTCGCGGGGATGGCGCCGGCGATCTACAAGGAGATCGAGGACCGCGCGGTCGACCAGGCGGTCGCGATGCAGGAGGGCGCGGGCATGGATGTCGTCACCGACGGTGAGCTCCGCCGCCACACGTTCATCGACCAGCTGCTCGAGGCGGTCGTGGGCCTGACCCCGGATCCCGAGGGCAGCCAGAGCGACCACATCCCGGTCCCGTTCCACGACGAGGGCGGCTCCGAGCAGAGCGTGTTCACGATCCGCTCAACGAGGTCGCGAGCGTCCCCGGGGTCAAGGAGCTGCCCGACGACAAGGTCGTCGTCCTCGGCCTGGTCTCCTCCAAGTTCGACAAGCTCGAGTCGCCCGACCAGCTGATCGCGCGGATCGACGAGGCGGCCCACTTCTACCCGCGCGACCAGCTCGCGCTCTCGACCCAGTGCGGGTTCGCTCCGCCGGCCCCGGGAACGCGATCAGCGAGGACGCACAGGAGAAGAAGCTCCGGCCGATCGCGGAGGTGGCGCACCGCGTCTGGTCTTAGGCGCCGGCAACTGTTCGACGCGCGAGTCCAGCTGGGCACCGCGACGGTCCAGCCGATCGTCCGCGCGGCATCGGCCATCCGGCCGTCGTAAGTGACGAGCTGCTTCAACGCTGGAACGAACAGCTGCGCGCTGGCGAGGTGGATCGCATCCAATGATCGGATTGCGGCCGGCTCGAGACTTGCCGCGATCCGCAGCACACGGTCGCTGATCCTCAGTAGCTGAATGCGCCGTAGCACCTCTTCTCCCCGAGCGACGGCCTCTGGCCCGAGCGGAAGGAGTGCCCGCCCGACCTCGGTCCGAGCCAGCGCACTGCTCACCAGCGTGCGCCGGCGAGCCAGGTAGCGTCGAAGCGCCGCCGACTCGGGTTCAGCGACCGCCAGCTTGACTATCGCCGACGAGTCGACATACGTTGGGCGCGACTCAGCGCTCATCGTGTCGGAGCCTGGCGAGCACGCTTGACGGCGGCTCGGTGTCCGGGGCAAGCGCCAGCGGCGCGGGAAGCTCAGCGGGCGTGCCTGGCGTCGGCGAGATCGCGGTGGCACGAAGGGTCAAGGGTCTTGGAATGGATAGAGCGGCCGGCCGCGGTCGGTGATCTCGATGCTCTCGACCCGGCGGAGCAGCTCGCTTGCTGTCTGCCTCAGCTCCCTGACTCCGACGCTCGCCATGTGCTATTTGTGACACAACAGCGGAGGATCCGCAAAAGGCGTCCCTGCTAGGTCAGAACAGCCTCCTCGTAGCTGGAACGCACACCCGCCGGGGAGTCGAACAGCTGCCAGCGTTCCATCCAGCGGTGGGTGCGGTCGAACATCTCGCGCGTGTACGGCTCGAACACGATCCGCTCGCCCGGCCCGAACCGCCGGACGTCGGCGGCCGCGGCCAGGTCCTCGGGCATCTCGTTCACCCAGTGGCGCTTGTACGGCTCGGGCTCGAGGTCGAGCTCGGCCTGGGCCCGGCGGAGCGCGCGGAAGTAGCGCTCGAGGTCGTCGGGCTCGGCGTCCGCGCTGACGAGGAAGCCCATCATGAACGTGGTGTCGACGAGCTTGCGAAAGCCCCATTGCTCGAGCAGGTAGAGCTGGGCTCCCCACACGTTCGCCGCTGGGATACCGCGGTCGCGCATCAGCCGGACGCGGTCGAACGGGAAGCCGACGAACGACAGCCGGATCTCGTCCGGCTCGAGAAACGGCTCGAGGCCCTGGATCGCGGAGTAGTGGCTGCCCGAGTGGTAGCCGACGCCGACCTCCACGCCGGCGAGGTCCTCCGGCCGCTGGTAGTCCGATTCAGGCGCCACGTAGATCCCCGAGGTGCAGATCGAGTACGCCTTGCCCCACATCCGGCCATGGCTCGAGGATGCGGCCGCATTGACCGCCCAGTGGCAGGCTCCCGACACGTCGCACGAACGACCCTTCTCCATGTCCTCGAACGCGCCGCTCCGTGCCTGCACGGGCGCGGTGTCGGCCGGCTTCACCGACGAGGTCGTGATTGACGCCGCCGCGAACCCGTGGGCGTCGAACTCGTAGTCGAGCCCCTCGTCGCGGAAGAACCCCTTCTCCTGTGCCACCCACTCGTGGAGGCGGACATGAGGCTGGATCAGGAACTTGGCCATCGCGCTGCTCCTCTACTCGCCGCGTGCTCTCGCGTGTAAGAAGTAGCACCTTCGAGCAGCTAACGGGTATGGGCAGCCCCGCTGCTAGCGTGCTCGTGATGGAGGAGGCCCCTCCCGTCAGGTCCGCGGACCGCGAGGCCGAGGGTCGTCGGTGGATCGCTGTGCTGCGCGGCACCGGCGCCGAGCGAGAGGTGGCCGCCGCGACATTGCACGCGATGCTGCTGCGCGCGGCGCGGTTCGAGCTGGGCCGGCGTCGCGCGATGCTCGCCGGCACTGCCCGCGAGACGATCGACGATCTCGCGATGCAGAGCGCAGACGACGCGCTCAGTGCGATCCTGAGCAAGCTCGACAGCTACAGGTTCGAGAGCCGCTTCACCACCTGGGCGTACAAGTTCGCGATCCTCGAGGCCGCGGTGCGAACGCGGCGGAGGGCGTGGGAGAAGCGCGAGCTGCCGATCGACCCGCAGGACTGGTCGGCGCTCCCGGTGCGAGCGCTTGACCCAGTCGAGGACGTCGAGATGCGCGAGCGCATCCGCGCGGTCGTGCGCGCGATCCAGACCGAGCTGTCGCCCCACCAGCGCCAGGTTCTGAGTGCGCTCGTGCTGGACGGCGTGCCGATCGACGTGCTCGCCGAGCGCCTCGGCACCACGCGCGGCGCCCTGTACAAGACCCTTCACGATGCGCGGCGCAAGCTGCGGACCTCGATCGGAGCTGACGATGACGCCCTCACGTGATTCACGTCGCGCTTCCAAGCAGCTGCTGGCCGGACTGCTGGGGCCGCCCGGTCCCGAGGTGAAATGCGAGGAGTGCTTTGAGTGGCTCGACCTGTACGTCGAGCTCGAGCTTTCCGGCGAGGGCGCCGAGGAGCGCGTGCCCGGGATGCGCGCGCATCTGGAGGGCTGTCCGGCGTGCGCCGAGGAGCACGACAGCCTGCGGGATTTGATCGCCAGCTAGACAGGAGGCCGAGATGAGCAAGCAGACATTCGTGATCGCCGGTGCGAGCCTCGCCGGCGCCAAGGCGGCGCAGGAGCTGCGCGAGCACGGGTTCGACGGGCGCGTCGTGTTGATCGGCACCGAGCCCGAGCGGCCGTACGAGCGCCCGCCGCTGACCAAGGACTATCTGCGCGGCGAGTCCGAGCGCGAGAAGGTATACGTCCACGGCGCCGACTTCTATGAGCAGCACGACATCGAGCTGATGACCGGCACGACCGTCACCGCGATCGATCTGGGCGGTCCAAGCGTGACGCTCGAGGGGGGCCGTGAGCTCTCCTACGACAAGCTGCTGCTGACCACGGGGTCAGAACCACGCCGGATCCCGGCTCCGGGCGCCGAGCTCGACGGCATCTACTACATGCGGTCGCTCGCCGACTGCGACGTGCTGCGTCGGCGGCTGGATGACAGCGGCCGCGTCGCGGTCGTCGGCGCGGGGTGGATCGGCAGCGAGTTCGCGGCATCGGCGCGCCAGCTCGGGCTCGAGGTGACCGTGATCGACCCCCTGGCACTACCGAACGAGCGCATCTTCGGCGCGGAGGTTGGCGGTTTCTATCGCGACGTGCATGTGCAGCACGGCGTCGAGATGCTCCTCGGCCAAGGGGTCGAGGCGTTCGAGGGCGACGGCGCGGTCGCGCGTGTGCGCACGAGCGCCGGGAAGGTGGTCGAGTGCGACTTCGCGGTGGTCGGGATCGGGATCACGCCGCGGACCGGTCTCGCCGCCGACGCGGGCCTCGCCGTCGACAACGGCGTGGTCACCAACGACCGCCTGGAGACATCGGCGCCGGGGATCTTCGCGGCCGGCGACGTCGCCAGCGCGTGGCATCCGTTCTACGAGCAGCACATCCGCGTCGAGCACTGGGCCAACGCGCTGAACCAGGGCCCCGTCGCGGCCCGCGCGATGCTCGCCGAGGACGTGAGCTTCGACCGGATTCCGTACTTCTTCTCCGATCAATACGACGTCGGCATGGAGTACTCCGGGTACGCGACGAGCTGGGATGCGGTGGTATTCCGGGGCGACCGCGACGCAGGCGAGTTCATCGCCTTCTGGCTGAGCGACGCCCGCGTCGTCGGCGGGATGAACGTGAACGTGTGGGACGTCAATCAGCACGTCCAGGAGCTGATCCGCTCGCGCCGCCCGGTCGACGTCGCCGCGCTCACCGACCCGGATATTCCGCTCGACTCGCTGGTGTCCGAGACGACCGCTTAGTGCGCGCGGCATAACAGCCGCATAACGCTGTTACGTCCCCGTTAGCCGCGGAGGCATACAACAAGCGGCGTGCGGAATCGCGATACTCGTCGGCGTTGTGCGGGCTTCGCGCTCGTCGCGGTGAGCTGCGGGCTGGCACTCGCCGGCTGCGGATTCACGGGCGGCTCGAGCGAGGCGGCGTCGAGTGGAGGGCCCCCGTCGCCTGCGGTGACGGCCGCGTTCCTTAAGTTCTCGGACTGCATGCGCTCACACGGCGTGCCGAACTTCCCGGATCCGGGCTCCACCGGCGGCATTGAACTCTCCCCGGGCTCCGGGCTCGACCCGTCTTCGCCGGCGTTTAGATCGGCCCAGAGCGAATGCAAGAAGCTCTTGCCGGGCGGTGGGCCGAAAGGCCCGCCGCCTGCGCCGTCTGCGAGCGACGTCCGCGCGGCGCTTACGTGGGCGCAGTGCATCCGTAAGCACGGCGTGCCGAACTTCCCCGACCCATCTACCAACGGCGCCACCGCGGGCCTCGTGTTCCGTGGCGTCGTGTTTCCGGTTGGACCCGGCTTCAACCCCCAGGCCCCGGCGTTCAAGCAGGCGCAGTCCGCGTGCGGTTTCGGGCCGTCGGGAAACAGCGGCTGAGCGCGGGAGTTCGGTCAGAGGTCGGACACTCGGTCCTGACCTCGACATGGGGTTGAGGGGCACGGTTAGGCTTGCGCGCCAATGAGCATGATCTTCGACCCAAAGGAGGAGCTCGATCACATCGCCGAGTTCGCCGACTCGGGCGTCCGGGTCTTCCAGCGCCAGGGCTCCCTGGTCGGAATCCCGGGCACGTACGGGCTCAAGAAGTGGCTGTACCACAAGTGGCACAACCGCGGAAACGCGGTGTACACGTTCGTGGGGTCGCTCGTGGCGATCGGGCTGAGCGGCCTGTGGGCGTACATCGTCAAGCAGCCGCTCGTGTTCCCGAGCCTCGGCGCCACCGCGTTCCTGATCTTCGAGACGCCGATGGCCGAGGTCGGGACGCCGCGCAACACGATCATCGGACACTCCGTCGGGGTGGCCGCCGGCGTCGCATCGCTCGCGATCTTCGGGCTGCTCGACGCGCCGAGCGTGTACGTCTCCGGGGTGACGCTGGGGCGGGTCGGCGCGATCGCGCTCGCGGTCGCCTTGACGGGCGGGATCTTGCGCGTCGTGCGGTCGGCTCATCCTCCCGCCGGTGCGACCACGATCATCGTCGCCTCGGGGCTGCTGGCCAAGCCCCGGCAGATCCTCGACATCCTGATCGGCGTGCTGCTGTTGACGATCGCCGGCTGGTGCCTCAACCGCCTGATGGGCGTACCCGCGCCGATGTGGGCAGCTCCGCGGTAGGCCCGTTTGACAGAGCGCTCCGGCTGACGTAGAAACCGCACATGCGCCGGAATCTGGAAAGGGGAGCGGGACCGGGTTGGCGGCGCTGACCGACCTAGATCAGGCTCGCTGGACGCGCGCCGAGGCGGCGCCGGCTTCGGTGCTGGTGCTCGAGGCGGACCCCGACCTGGGCAGCGTGGTCGACAAGGTCCAGTGGCAGCTCGCCGTGGCCGCGTCGCTCGCGCCGGCGTTCGAGCTCGACCGCGGCCCCTGGCGCTTCTCGCCCCGTCCCGATCCGGGCGCATTGGGCGCCCTGTTGCTCGAGGGTCTGATCGTGATTCGAATCAACGCTGAGACCCGCGCCCACATCGAGCTCCTCGGCCCGGGTGACGTGATCGGGCCATGGGTCGGCTCGGGTCAGGAGCTGACACTCCCATCGGTGCCGACGACGTCGGTGGTGTCGAAGGCGCGGATCGCGCTGCTCGACCGCCGGTTCGCGATCAGGACAGCTCGCTGGCCGGAGATTCACGCGGCGCTCATGCACCGGCTGATCGTCCGCGCCCGGCGGCTGAGCCTGCAGTCGGCGATCAACGCGCTTTCGCGGATCGAGGAGCGGCTCGAGGTCACGCTGTGGGAGCTTTCGTACCGGTTCGGCCGGGTCACGCCGGACGGGATCATGCTCGACTTGCCGCTCACCCACTCGCAGATGGCGGAGATGGTGGCGGCGCAGCGGCCGTCGGTGAGCACCGCGTTTACGCGCCTTCAGGATCACGGGCGGATCGTTCACGCCGCCCGGCACCGCTGGCTGTTGCTGGGCGAACCCCCCTCGACGCTGTCGTCGCTGGCGCAGCAGACCGGGCTCGCGCCTTAAGCGCGTGACGCCTTAGCCGGCTGCTCGCCGGCCCGGCGCGCGCTCAGGCGGCGTTGCACGTCCGGATCGAGTTCGACGTGCACGTACATCGCACCGATCCCGTGCACGTCGAGATCGCGGCCGCGCCGCGCAACCTGTCCGGCCAGGGCGGCGAGGTCTCCGGACGCCACCTCCGCGATCTGCTGCTCGACCTTCGGCGCGTGGACGTGGCTCTCCACGAAGAAGCCGTCCCTCGAGGTCGCTAGCACCTCGTCCCCGTCGCCGGCGAGCTCGAGCGTGAGGTCGAGGCGGAGGATCAGCGCGTCACCCCGCCGATAGTCCGCGAGCCACTGCTCCCACGACTCATCGCCAGACTCGGCCCGGGCTCTCGCATGCGAGAGCGCCACGGGGGACTCGTCCAGTCGCGCGCGCGCCGACAGTCGCTGCACCGCGATCATGTCTGCACGATTTACCGCTGTCGTGGGGAGCCGATGCGCGGCCGGGACTCCGTCCGTCCGCGTGATGACACCTGATACGCCCGGCCGTCAGCGTGAGAACGCGCGGGCGCCGTCAGAAGGAGGGCGCCCGACCGCAGTACAAGAGCGCGGCCCCGGATGGCTCGGGGATCGTGCCGGTGAACCCGCCGATCGGCACGACCTCCCTGCCGCTGTCGTAGATGAACGGCGCGGCGACGGCCGAGGTCTGCGTCGCCGCCAGATCGGGCTGGTCTCGGGCGGCGTTCTCGAGCGGCGGCAGCAGCGCCTCGGTCTGCTTGGCCACCCCACCCAGCGTCCGCGCGAGGGCCGAGGCGCGAGCCCCCTCGAACGGGGTGTCGAACGGTCCGAACCGCTTGACGACGACCGACACCGACGCCGCGGCGGGGACCGCCACCAACGCGATCGCCGCCAGCGCGATCGCGCCCGCGCGAGTCACCACACGCACGGGCGTGAGCAGCACAGCGACGGCCGCGAGGCCGAGCACGCCCACGATCTCCGGCAGCCAGGAGATCACGCCGACGCCCAGGGAGGGGAGCAACCAGATCGCGTATCCACACGTCACGGCGACCGTGGCCGCCGCCGCGCGGCGCGCCACCGGGTTCACGCGCTGCTCCCACGCGAGAGCCAGGCCCATCCCGACCAGCGCCCCGATCGCCGGCGACAGCGCGGCTGTGTAGTACGGGTTGATCGTCGTGCTCGCGCTGAACACGACCAGAAGCACGACCAGCCACGTTCCCCACATGGCCGTGGCGGCCCGCAGCAGGCCGTTCCGGCGCCGGCTCACGAGCGCGCAGGCGACGAGCGCGACGAGTGCCGCGGGGATCAGCCACGCGGTGTCGCGCCCGTTGGCTCCGCTCAGCAGGCGGTGCGAACCCGGCTGGGTCGAGCCCAGCGCGAGGCCGATCGCCTTCGTGAGCAATTGGTTGGGCGACGCCTGATCGAGGCGGCCGAAGCCGTTGTAGACGAACACCTGGCTGAAGATCGAGTTCGCGCTGCTGCCGTCGACATACGGGCGGTCCGACGCCGGCCACACCGACACGAGCACCATCCAGCTGAGCGACACGGCCGCTACGACCGCCCCGGCCGCGGCGAGCTGCGCGAGCCGGTGACCCAGCGCGTCCCGGGCGCCCACGAGATACGCGAGCGCGAGCGCGCGCAGGACCAGCCAGGCCTCGATCATCTTGGCCTGGAAGGCGAGGCCGACCAGGATCCCTGCCACGATCAGGCTGAGCAGCCGCCCTGACACGATTGCGCTCACCGTCGCATCGGCCGTGAGCAACAGCAGCAGGACCATCAGGGTGTCCGGAACGTTCCCGCGGTTCAGCAGCACCGTCGCCGGGCTCAGCACGAGCACCGCCGCGGCGACGATCCCCGCGAGCGGCCCGGACAACCGCCGGACGACCCTGTACAGCACCAGCACGCTCGCCATCCCCTCCGCCACCTGTGGAGCAACGATCGCCCACGCGTGCAGGCCGAACACGCGCACCGACAGCGCCTGCACCCAGAACGCTCCGGGGAGCTTGTCGACGCTGATCGTCCCCGCCGGATCGAACGACGCGAAGACGAAGTCGTGCCAGCTCATCGACATGCTGCGAACCGCGGCGGCGTAATAGATCTCGAGGTTCCCCGTCGCGTTCCACGCGTACAGGAACCCGGCCACCGCCGTCAGGCCGAGCAGCGCCGGCCGCGCCCATCCCGGCTGGTCCTCGGGCGACCGCCACCACGCGCGAACGCGCAGCGACGTACCCCGGCGCGTACCCGACACCGATGCCATCCCAACGAAGCCTACGCGCCGGTGTTCAGTCGCAGGCTTCTAGGGCGACGTCCACGGCCTGGCCTCGCGCAGCAGCCGAGGGCGAGCTCAGGACCGCGCGCCACCTCGGGGGCGATGGTGGGGTGCCGGGACGCTCTCCATCACCGGCCGGCGGTGCGGCGGGTGTTGCTCGTACCAGCGCGCGTACCGTTTCGCCAGCGGGGCCGCGGTGATTCCGTGCGCGGCCACCGACAGTCCGACGGTCAGATACGTCGCGAGCAGGATCGTGTTGGATCCGGCCAGGTGAGCCTCCTGAATCGTGATCACCGCGAACACGATCGACGCCAGGCCGCGCGGACCGAACCAGCCGAGGAAGCCGACCGTCTGCCATTTGGCGCGGCTGCCGAGCATCGCGATCCCGACGGGAACCATGCGGACGACGGTCAGGCTGAGCACCGCGTACAGCGCCGCCTGCCAGCTGACGTGCTTGAGCGCGGTGCCCAGGAGCACCGCGCCGAAGATCAGGAAGGTGAGCCCACCGAGCAGATCCCCTATCTCCTCGTTCAGCCGCGAGGCCTCCTCGGACTCACGCGACACGAGCGCTCCGAACACCGCTCCGGCGAGGAAAGCCGCGATGAAGCCCGAGCCGCCGAGCGCGGCCGCGATCCCGTACGCGAGCGCGGCGCCGGCGATCGGGATGACCTGGAGCCAGGGTCCGCTGATCAGGTTGTGGCGATGCCCGATCGCCATGACCGCGGCGGTCGCCAATCCCGCGGCCGCGCCACCGAGGATCCCGTAGCCGATCTCCTCGGCCACGATCGCGAACGCGTGGTGGCCGGTGGTCACGTTTCCCTCGATGTCGGCGGCCGCGAGCGCGATCAGCAGCAGCGGCACGCAGATGCCGTCGTTCAGTCCGCTCTCGACATTGAGTCCCTGGCGGATGCGGGAGGGGAGCCGCGGCTCAGTCACGACCGCCTGCCCAAGGGCGGCGTCGGTGGGCGCGAGCAGCACTGCGAGGACGAGCGCCTCGGCGGCGTTCAGGTGGGGGAATATCGCGATCGCGAGCAACGCGCCGGCCACGATCGTCAGCGGCAGCCCGATGCCGAGCAGACGCAACGGCACCGAGTACTCCCTCCTCAGCAGCCGCAACTTGATGCGGGAAGCGTCGCCGAACAGGACGACGGCAAGCGTCGCCTCGGCGAGCGTACGGACTGTCCCGGTCGTGGGTGCCACGGTCACGTCCCCGATCACGAGCGGGCCGAGCAGGAGTCCGATCAGTACGAACGCCATCGCCGGCGTGAACGGCGTGTCGGTCAGCCGCCGCGACACTCCCGCCACGAGGAGCACGGCCCCGGCGACGCTCGCGAGTTCCCACTTCACCGTGCCAGGCCCCCGGACTTGCGGTCCTGCGTCGCCATGTCTACGTGTACAACGCCGTTACCCCGTCACCATCATCCGATCGGGGTGACGGCGAACCGCGAGGTCAGGCGTAGGAGGCCGGATTCAGAGCCAGGCCTTCTCGGTGGCGCGGATCACGGCCTGGGAGCGGCTCGGAACCTCGAGCTTGGCGTGGATGTTGTGCAGATGGCTGCGGACGGTGCTGACGGACAGGCTGAGCTCGTCCGCGATCTCCGCATCCCGCCTGCCCTCGGCCACCAGGCGAAGGACCTCGGTCTCGCGCGTCGAGAGCGGGGAACGCTCGGCTCGGCGGCGCGGGCCGCCGGCGGCGTGCGGTGGATCGAACACGGCCTCGCGAAGCGCCTGCACCGAAATGTCCCAGGCGGCCGCCAGGCGCAGCATCGCGGTGCGGTCGACCGCGTTGCCCTGGGCATGGTGCACGATCATGTCCGCCAGTCGCACGAGCGTGGTTGTCTCGCTGCCCGACTGCGAGCGGTGATGCCTCGACACCGTGTTCGCGAGACGCTCCGGCAGGCCCCACCTCTCGAGCAGCAGTCCGCCCAACGTCGCGTGGTCGACGCCCAGCTCGCGCAGTTCGTGGCGGGCCCGTTCCTCGGGCGTCCATCGGCTTGCGGGTGGCGCAACGTAGTCGGGCCGGGCCCGAGCCAGGAGGAGCTTGCCGATGTCGTGGAGCAGCGCGGCGGCAATCAGGTCCTCGCAGTCGAACGGTCTCGTCACCTGCGCGAGGCGCTCGACCGCGTGGGCGACTGCTTGCGAGTGGAGCCGGCACCGAAGGAGCAGCGCATCGAAGCCGGTGTGCCAGGGAAACGCGGCGCGAGGCAGCGAGGAGATCGCGGTCGCGATCTCGTCGCTGTTGAGGACCGTCACGGCGTCCGCGACGTTGGTGATCGCTGCCCGGTCGCCGAGCTCCTGCGCGCACCGCAGGATCGCGAGCGTGAGGCCGACGTCGCTCTCGATCGCCCTGACCAGCGCGTTGCGCCCCTCCGGAGAAGCCGCCGGCGACGCCGCGAGGGCCCGTTCGCACGCCGGTCCGAACGTCGGGACGACGTCGAACTGGGCGAGGGCGCCGCGCAGGTCCCGACCGCACCCGGGCGCCCCGGGGGCGGTCTGCTCCGGGCGCTCCCCGGAGCGATCCACGGTGCCGCGCACGGCGCGGTCCGGGCGGCGGGGGCGGTGCGCCGTGCCGGTGACCGTCGCAACCAGGCAATCGGCGACGCGCGGGTCGAACTGGGATCCACGGTGCCGGCGGACGTACTCGAGCGCGCCCTCGGCGCCGATCCCTTGGCGGTGCGGCCCGTCGGTGGCGACTGCGACGAACGCGTCGCACACGGCGACCACGCGACTCGGCAGCGGAATCGCTTCGCCGCGGAGGCCGTCCGGGTAACCCGCGCCGTCCCACCGCTCGTGGTGCGCGCGCACGATGCTCGCCGCGGCTGCCATCGTCGGGACCGACAGCAACATCTCCGCCCCGAGCGCGGGGTGACGGTTCAGAAGCGCCCGATCGCCGGCCGAAAGCACGTCGGCGTTCAAGATGACGTAGTCGGGCAAGCTGATCATCCCGATATCCCGCACGCGTGCGCAGACTTCGACGGCGAGTCGCTCGTGATCGTCGAGCTCGAGCAGGCGGCCGACCTCGCAGGCGAGCTTGCGGACCAGCGGCGTGCCGGTGTGAACGTTCGGGGCGCGGGCGATCAGCGCCGCTTCGAGCCCGGCGGCGACCGTCGTCAGCGGACGCCAGTCTTGCTCGCCGGCGACGCTCTCACCGGGCAACGTGGACGGACTGTCTCCCAGCGATGCCACGCTCACCGCGTCCTCCATCTCCGCTCCGATCACAGCGCCCTCTACTTCCGGTCCGACAGACGCGACCATGGGTCTGCGCTCCTCCGATCCCCCCACGCGGCTTCGCCGCTGGGACCCCGAGCGCGGCGCCAAGCTATATCAAGCGGCTTGCGTTAGTAAAGGCTTGTGAGGAAATGCAGGCCCGCTTGCACAGGGTGAGGCGTCCGAGGTTGCGCGAAAGCCGCCGGCCGGCGGGGGTGGCGGCGGCCGTCGGAGCGCCGCGCCGCCGGCCTCATGCCGATCGTGAGGAACGTCCCGCCCGCGACGGGTCGGGGAAGTTGGATCGACTGCCCGGCTCTCGGTCACGTCGTGAACGCGCTCGACCGACCGCCTACCGGGTCGCACACAACCTCTTCACGAGTGACCCGTACAACTACCGCGATTCGATCGGCGTGTGGTGGCGGTCGATCTTCTACCTGCATCCGAACGTGTCGGCGGCCGACGGAGCGCCGCTCATCTACCAACTGCATGCGATCATCGCCTGGCTGTTCTGGGCGTCGTTCCCGTTCAGCCGTCTCGTCCACGCCTGGAGCATCCCGCTCCAGTACCTCGGCCGCCCGTACATCCTTTACCGCCGGCGTTACTCCACGGCCCGCTGATGCCCGCCGTCCGCGCGACCGCCCGCGGGCTCGACCGTGTGCTCGACTCGATCCCGCCCGCCGCCGGGGCCGAGGTGATGGGCACCGGGGTCGTCTCGATCGCGCTGACGCTCGACGGCTACGAGACGCTGTCGAGGATCCTGCTCGTGATCGCCGCGGTGATGTGGGTGACGCTCGCGGTGCTGCTGCCGCTTCGAGCCCGCCGCGATCCGGAACGCTTCCGCGCCGACATCCGGACCCCGCCCGCGCTGACCTCCGTCGCCGGCACCGACGTGCTCGGGACGCGGCTCGCGCTGCTCGGCTGGACGTGGGCGGCGATCGCGGCGCTCCTGATCGCCGCGGTCATCTGGGCGCTGCTGATCGGGCCGGTGCTCCGGCACTGGAAGGCGGCGGCGGGGTCCTGAAGGACGCGGCGCTCGGCCTTTGGGTGCTGACGATGCTGTGGCTGCCCGTGCTGCTGGTCGCGGAGCTGGTCTGGCCCCGGTTCGCGTACGACGTGCGTCGCTGGTCGACCGTGTTCCCGTTCGGCATGTACGCCGCCTGCAGCTTCGTCGTCGGGGCGGCCGCGCACGCCGGCGGGATCACCAGCTTCGCGCAGGTGTGGATCTGGATAGCGCTCGTCGTATGGGCGGTCGTGCTCGCGGCGATGATCCACCGAGGGATCCGAGCGGTTCGCTGAGCAGATCGAGAGCAGCGGGGGCATGATGGGGACGTGCGTGACGCGGACGAGGAGAGATGAGCGAGGTCGTCGCGCTCGTCGTGCTGGCGGCCTGCCTGGCCGCCGCGGTGGCGCGACCAAGATGGGCGCCGGACTGGGCGGTCGCCGCCGGCGGCGCGGTCGTGCTCGTGCTGGTCGGGATCCTCAGCAGCGCCGACGCCCGGACCGCCCTCCGCCAGCTCGGCCCGACCGTGGGCTTCCTGGCCGCGCTCCTGGTGCTCGCCGACGGCTGCCGGCGGGCCGGGATGTTCGACGCGCTCGGCGCGGGGATGGCACTCGGGTCGCGGGGACGGCCGGCGCGGCTGCTCGCGATGGTGTTCCTCGCCGCGGCCGCGACGACCGCTGTCCTCAGCCTCGACGCGACCGTCGTGCTGCTGACGCCGATCGTGTTTGCGACTGCGGCGAGGCTCCGCACCAACGCGCGTCCGCACGTATACGCGTGCACGCACCTGGCCAACAGCGCGTCGCTGCTGCTGCCGGTCTCGAACCTGACCAACCTGCTCGCGTTCCGAGCCAGCGGCCTGTCGTTCGCCCGGTTTGGCGGGCTGATGGCGCTCCCGTGGCTGGTCGCGATCGGGATCGAGTGGGTCGTCCTGCGCCGCTCGTTCGCCGGCGACTTGAGGCGGTCCGCCAACCGAGCGCCTCGCCCGCTGGAGCGGCCCGAGCTGCCCCTGTTTGCGCTTGCCGTGGTGGGGCTGACGCTTGCCGGGTTCGTGCTCAGCTCGTTGGTCGGGATCGCGCCGGTGTGGGTCGCGGCCGCCGGCGCGGTCGCCATGGTCGTGCGTGAGCGGCCCGGCCCGAAGGACGTCGTGAGCGCGGCCGAGCCGGCCTTCCTGGTGTTCGTGCTCGGCCTTGGCGTCGTGGTGCGCGCGGCGAGCCAGCACGGCCTCTCAACCGCGGTTGACTCAATTCTGCCCCACGGCACCGCGCTGCCGGCGCTGCTGTTGGTGGCCGTGGTCAGCGCCGCGGTTGCGAACCTCCTCAACAACCTGCCGGCGACGTTGATAATCCTGCCCGTCGCCGCCGCCAGCGGCCCGGGGGCGGTGCTGGCGATGCTCGTCGGCGTCAACGTCGGGCCCAATCTGACCTATGTCGGGTCGCTGGCCACGCTCCTGTGGCGGCGGATCGTGCACGCTCACGACCAGGAGACCGATATGGGCGAGTTCACGCGCCTGGGACTGCTCACCGTGCCGGCGTCCCTGCTCGCCTGCACGGTCGCGTTGTGGTTGGCTCTACAGGTCGTCTGATGCGCGCCGTCGTCTGGATATCCGAGGACACGTGGGAGGCCTGCGTCGATCACGCGCGTTCGCTTGTGCCCGGGGACGCCGAGGTGACGCTCCTGCACGTGGCCCCGACGGACGTCGAGGACCTCGCGTCGCACGGGGGCGCGCGCCTGCTCGGTCGCCACCCGCCCCCGCCGCCAGGCCCGCCGCTCCGCGCGATCGCCGACGAGGAGGCGCAGGAGCTGCTCGGGGAGGCGCTGAACCGGTTCGGCCGGCCCGCGCAGACCGTGGCTCGGCGAGGGAAGGTCGAGCGCGAGGTGCTTGACGCCTGCGCCGGCGCGGACCTGCTCGTCCTGGCGCGCGACGGCGAGCCTCGGCTCGGCCCGAAGAGCCTCGGTCCCCGCACCCGGTTCGCGCTCGACCACGCCCCGTGTCAGGTGCTCCTGGTCTGGCCCGAGCAACCGCCCGGGCTCGACACGATCCCGCTTCCGCCACACCTGCGCTGAGATGGATCAATTCGAGCGTACGGTCCTGATCGCGGAGATGGTCGCCCCCGACACCGGTGAGCTGACCCACACCCCGATCGAGGTTCGTGTCGATCCGCTCACCGGGCACACGTCGCGGATCCTTCCGAACCGTGGCCTGATGCCGCCGAACGACTTCGATCTCGAGGCGTTCGCGCGCGAGAGCCAGCCGCGCTGCCCGTTCTGCGCGGATCGCATCGAGCAGCTCACGCCGCGGCTGCCGCCGGCGATCGATCCCGATGGGCGGATCGCGCGCGGCGAGTCGGTGCTGTTCCCCAACCTCCACGCGTATTCGTCGCACAGCTGCGTGTCGGTCTACTCGCCGCGACTGCATTACCTGCCGCTCGGCCAGATCACCGAGCGGCTGATGACCGACAACCTGACCGCGCAGGTCGCCTACGCCAGGGCGGTGATGGCGGCCGAACCGGATTCGCGCTGGGCGTCGATCAACGCCAATCACATGCTGCCGTCGGGGAGCTCGCTGTTCCACCCCCATCTGCAGGGGATCGTCGACTCCCGGCCGACGACGGTCCAGCGCATGCTCGCGGACGTGCCCGCGGCGCGATTCGACGCCTACCTCGAGGCGGAGCGGAGCAACGGTGAACGATTCCTGGGGCGGACGGGGCGGGTCGAGTGGCTGGCCGGCTTCGCCCCAATTGCCCCGGCGGAGCTGCGTGCGTTCGTACGCGGAGTCTCGTCGCCGGCCGAGATCGACGAAGCGCTGGCCACCGAGCTCGCCCAGGGTTTGACGCGCGCGCTGAACGCGTATGCGGAGCTGGGCTACGAGAGCTTCAACCTCGCGATGTACGGGGCGCCACCGGGAACCGCGGGCTATCCACTGAACCTCCGCATCGCCTGCCGCTCCAACCTCAAGCCGGCCTACCGCTCGGACTCGACGTTCCTCGAGCGGCTCCACTGGGAGGGAGCCGTCGACCTCGCCCCCGAGGACGTCGCCGATCGCATCCGCGACCGCTTCGCGACGTAGTCGCGCTGGTTTCGATTACACCGCGACTACGATCGCGGGTCGCCGATCGTCGACAGCGTGGCTGAACAGCCGCGAATCGCCTCGGCTTGCTCCTCGCTCAACGTGATCGTGGCGAATGCGCCACACGCGCTGCAGAAGATCCGGAGTGTGTTGTCGCTGATCCGAAGATGCGCCTCACCCAGATCCTCGTGGCCGCACGCGGGGCACACGAGCTCCTCTCGGATACGCGCGGGGCTGTCCTCGGGGCTGAACGTAGCGATATGGAACACGCGGGACATGAAACCTCCTCCCAACCGTCTCCACGGACTATATGCCCGGCAGGAAGCGCCCGCTCAGAGCATCCTCTCGCCGCAATCCGGGTCGGTGGGATCGACGATCGGCCGTAGGTACGCAGTGAATGCCGGGACGCTCGGCGTGATCTCGCCGAAGCGCGAATCCATCGGATCGGAAATGCGCTCCGGGCCCTGGGGGTGCGTGTGGATCCTCCGGGCCCTCTCGCCGGCAGTTGGATCCAGCGTGGGTGATCTCATGTCGATCCTCCTTAGCTTCGCTGGCCGTATGGTACCACGATATCGCGCCGCGATATATCTATTCCGAGGTCTGATCTCGGACAGCGCCGCCGGGGGTGATCGGGATCAGCCGCCGCCGCTCACTGTCCCGATGCCGCTGCCATTCGAGCCGCCGCCATTCGAGCCGCCGGCACTCGAGCCGCTGCCCGAGCCTGAGCCGCTGCCCGTGTGTGATCCCGACCCGTGGGAGGCGCTGGGCGCGGGCGGGGCTTCGGTGTGTGATCCGCCGCCCGCCGATCCGGTAACTGAGCCAGAACTGTGCGGCGCCGTCGATGGAGGCGGACTCGGGTCGCTTGGGGGGCTCGCCGGCGCGCTCGGGACCGGGGTTGCGTTCCGGCTGCCTTCCGTTAGGGGCTTCGAGCTGGTGGATGCGGTCGTCTCCGTTTGGCTGGGCGCGGGTTGGCTCGGCACGCTCGCGGCGACGGCCTTCTTCTTCACGGGCGCGGTGGCCGAGCTCGGCTTCGACGTCTTGGCGCGGACCCGCTTGTGAGCGGCGACCGCGCTCGGATGGGATTTCGCCGGGTGCACGGCGGAGACTGACGCGGGGGCGCTCGCCTGTGCCGTCTGCACGGCGCTCGCCCGTCCTGTCTGTACGGCGGTCGGCGGCGCCGGTCGTCGGGATCCTGCGCTGCCTCCGCCGAGCGAACTCGCGATCCCGATGATG
>CAWCMG010000013.1:0-69269 GCA_963796575.1 uncultured Solirubrobacterales bacterium
CAGACCGCCGAGACGCTCGCCGGCGACGCCGGCCAGGGGGCGGTCGCGGTCGAGTCAGGCAAGCGCAAGGTCGCCTGCTTCCGCTGGGCGTGCAACAAACGCCTTCGCGACGGGTTCTGCACGCTGGCGGACACAACCCGCCACTGGCACCCCTGGGCGCAGGACCGCTACGCCGCCGCCCGCGCCGACGGCAAGGACCACCAGCACGCGATCCGCATCCTCGGTCGCGCCTGGTGCCGCGTCGTGTGGCGCTGCTGGCAGGACCGCGTTCCGTACGACCCAGCGCGCCACGGCGCCCTGCAACGCCACTGCACAGTCACCACTCCCAGCACCTCGGGCCCCCGGCCCGACACAGCCGCCACCCAGCGGATGTTCGGCACCGCCGTCACCCGAAGGGCGGACCGCAGGGCCGAGCGCAACGCGCTTGACGGCAAGCCGACATCCACTATTCGCTCGGAGGGTTGACACAGGACGTCTTACGGACCAGGGTCCGGACCCAGAGGGGGTTACCGCGTTCCGCACGCTCAAGATGTGATCGGGGTGGGCGCCCTCTATAGCCCGGGGACGGGTGGTGCTCTGTCCAGGCCGACCACGATCATCGACCCGCACCCGCTGCATCACTGCAGCGTGTCCCGGCACCCCGCCGCGACACTCCATCCATGCGGGGCTCCGCTTGACGAGCCATCAACGAGGGTTAAGCAATTCGCCCGTCCGACCTTCCCCTCGCCCGTGATCGGCGGATGGATCACCGGTCCTTCGGCTTTCCCTCGAGCTTCGCACCCCGCGATTGCTCGCGACGCACGTCGAGGTGGGGACGGACCTAATCGAGCACGGATCCGAAACCAGCGCTATGGCATCAGCCAGACCTCCAACCTCGCGGGTTTACTTGATGCGTGCGACCTCGCGTCGCACTCGTGGAAGCGGCAGTCATGCCAGGCTCCTGGTCCTTTGTCCGTGCCACCACTCTGAAATCGGCTCCGCAAGGCGCCCGAGTTCCCACGGAAGCATCATCCGGGCACGCTTGCTGAGATGCGCCTCGGGGGACGGTGAGGCTAGCGAGCCGGCGCACGACCGCGGGCTCGTGCTCCGCCTCGCGAGGGAGCAGCGTCGTGGTCGCCACCCGCCAAGGGCGGCTCGTGCTGTCGAGTCCGAGGCTGCTGGTGAACGGATCCGGCCTCGCGCTCCGCCACGCCGTGCATGCGGCGCACGGGTAGGTAAGAGCCCTGCTGGTGGGGAGTACTTGCAAGTGCGACGGAACGAGCTCTGTTGCGTATACGCTCGATTGCGCTCGACGGCGTGAGAAAGCCCCGGTCGATCCAGTCGGCCGGGGCTTTCTGTGTGTTCTGGCGCGACGGGGTTCTAGGGGAGCGGCGGGATCGTGTTGAACACGCCCCACGGGGTGTGAGCACGTGCTCCGTAGATGCCCTGCGTGCCGACGTCAACGGGCGGCCCGATATAGGCGTCCTGGTAGAACAGGTACAGCGGCCGGCCGTGGTAGGTCACCTGATGGCTGCCGTCGGGTCTGACGATGAACCCGAGGGCCTGCTGGTCAACGCCGGGCCCGGCTACGGGCCGGTCTGAGGTGAGGAGCGGTGGCCAGTAAACGGCACACAGCCCCTGACAGCCGCTATGGTGGCCCCACTCGTGACGTCTTACCTCGCCCCGCTCGTGGCCACGGTCCCGGCTCAAGGTGTAGACGGGGAAGCTCGCGTCGGGGAAAGCGCCGAAGTCATTGTTCATCCTGGCGGCTAGTACGGTCGCGTCGGGCGCGGTGCCGCCGACGGGAGCGGTCTCGAGCTGCAATTGAGCCCGGCCTGTTGCCGGAGCGCCCCGGGTCGGATCGACCAGGTACCAGATTCCCGGAGGGCTGGTCACTGGATCGTCCAGGTTGGCGCCTTGCGTATCCCCCGGCGCTTGGTCCAGGAAGAACCGGTACAGCGGGTAACCGGCGTAGGTCACCTGTTCGACCGATGACCCGCCCGTCAGGAAGTCGAAGTCGGTGCGGGTCACCGTCCCGAGAAGCCTGGGGTTGACCCCGGGCCCCGCGATCGGAGCACCCTTGGTGAGGAGCGCTGGCCAGAGGTCACTGTCGCAAGGCGTCTTTAGGGCGTTCGCGTTGTCGCTGCACGCGAACGGCGCGCCGTTCAGCGCATGGAGCTGGTCTGAAGTGAGCAGGTACAAAGAACAACCGGTGTAGTCGCCCGATCCGACAACCAGCACGTTGCCAAAGGACTTCGTCCAGGTGACCGACACGGTCGCAGAACCGGTTGGAGCGCCTGTCACATCGTCGGAACAAGCAGGACCGCTTTGGGCGCTCGCGGATGAGCTGAACATAAGCGCCACGACAACGAGTCCCAGAGTAAGCGCGGCGGCTGTGGTACGGGCGCCAACAGGCCTCCCGAGCCCGCGAAACATTGTTGTCATTACGACCTCCAATCGTCTCTTGAGGCGCGCTGACACGGCCACAAGCGACTAGGCGTCACATCGGCACCTCGAGGGGAATCATGGCGAGCATTGCGCCGAGCAACGCCGGCGCGAACCTGTCTCATCTGAGCGTCACACTGCTCGCGCGTAGATGTAGGATCGAGTGCTTGGACGTTGTGTGATCTGATCGACCGGCAGGTCGCTGCGGGCGGCCGTCTTGCGGATTGACTCCGGCGTGGGGTGGGTCGTGCACGCAGAACCTTGTGCGCTTGTCGGCACTCAGATCGGAACGCTGTGCCCGTCTGTCGTATGGTTTGGGAACGTGCGGTCGCGTCCGCGTGAGCGGGACCGGTACTCGCGTTAGGGAGCCGAGCGTGAGCCGTGCGGACCGCGCGCGGCGGTTGGCGCGGCGGGTCGTTACGCGTGCGCGTGCGCCGCGTCGCGGAGTCGGCGCCGGGACGCTGATCGGCGCGGTGCCGCGGCGTCGTATCCGTCGCCGAAGCTGCCGACGCGCAACTGGGCGACGGCGTCGGCCTAGCGACCTGGCCGTCCGCGAAGCTCCCGAACTGGTCGGGCGATGCGGTCAGGGGTAGCGCCTGTCCGTCGCTGAAGCGCCCGATGCCCAGCGTCGACGAGGTGGCGGTGATGCGCTCCATCCCTGTGCTAAGCCGGCCAATCTGGGTCTGGTCCGGGCCCGAAGAGATGGTGGTCTCGGCACTCATGTTGCGGTGTCGGTCGTCATTTCTGCTGTGACTGACGTCAGACGTCGAATTAGGCGCCTCGCCGTGGTGTGCGATCCGGGGAACGCTTGACCTGCTCGGTTTGCTGATCGTCAGCTGGCTGTTGCGTGGTGACGCCGCCGGCGGGTAACGATCGCGGCCATGCATGCGCCACTCAGTAGCAGGAGCATTCCCGTGGCGATAATCGCCGCGGCGTCCCACTGGAACCCTTTCTGGGAAGCGTCAGCCGTTTGGTGCACGGAATGGGTGCCTGACCCGTGGGTCACGATACCGTACGGCGAGATGCACGGCCCGACGCGTGGGCATCGAGGAACGCTGGCCGCGGACTCACTGCGCCTCGCGCCGGGGTCGCTCGTTTGCGGCATCTGCCCAATGGGGTTGGGGCGCCCAACCGGGCTGGCGCTCGTAGCCTGGCCCAGGACGATCGCGACTCCTCGAGGACTCGGGTTGAGGACCCTGGCATGCACGGCGGACGGCACGCTCGCCGCGGCGATCACGACCGCCGCGATCAACGTGCGTGTGATGGCTTTGAACATGATCTCCTCCTCTGCTGTTGTTAGCTGTAGGCGGACGTGCGGTAGCGCGGCGCCGCGTATCACCGGCTCCGGCCTACTCATAGCCGCCTGGTCTGCTGCCCGGTCAGCGCTGCCCGAAAGTCGGGCTTCTGATGTATGAGCGTTTTGGGTGTCTGCTGGCCCTCACGCTCGCTCAACAGCGACTTACCCGATTGCCTGGCGAGACTACGTCCCCGCCGGGGTTCTGTCATCACGCGGATTGAGACACTTCGGAGGGCCGGTGGGCGGCGTGGGTGTTGCCGTAATCATCAGATCTGAGTACTGTGCTTCTCGGGGGCATTCCGGGTGCACGACCTTCCTGCGTCTCTTCGCCTGTCTTCGCCGTTTCCGTTCGTCGGGCGTTCCGGCGAGCTGGAACGGCTCAGGCCGGTCATGCCAACGGCCGACGGCGAGGGCCGTCGGGTCGTGCTGATCGGAGGCGAGCCCGGATCCGGCAAGAGTCGCCTGGTTCGCGAGTTCGCCCGGGAGGCGGCGCAGGATGGTGGGCTCGTTCTGTACGGCGCTGGCGATGCTGTGGTGCACCCTCCGTACGGGCCGTTCGCGCAAGCCCTCGAGCATCTCGCCCGGGTCATCGATCCGGTCGAGCTGACCGCGGCCCTCGGCAGCGCCGGCGGAGAGCTCGCGCGGCTCGTGCCGGATCTGACCGACAGGGTCCCTGACCTTGCCGCGCCGGCAAACGCAGATCCGGATACCGAGCGTCACCGGCTCCATACGGCGGTGGCGAATCTGCTCGACCGCATCGGGCGCCAGCGCCCGATTCTGCTCATCGTCGACGACGTTCAATGGGCCGACACCCCATCGCTGCTCTTGCTCCGCCACCTGACACGGACGGCGAACGGACCCATCCTCCTGCTGGCGACCTTTCGGGACGCAGAAATAGAGATGCCCGAAGCGCTGGCAGGGACGCTGGCGGATCTGCGCCGGTCCGACGATGTCATCCGGCTGCACCTGTCGGGACTCTCGCGCGACGCCGTGATGGAGTTCATCGAGCGCGCCGGCGGTGGGCGCGTGGGTGCCGATCTGCCGGAGCTCGCGGATGCGATCAGCGAACAAACTGGCGGCAACGCGTTCCTGGTATGCGAGTTCTGGCGTGCGTTGCTCGAAACCAAGGTCGTCGAGGAGGTCGACGGGGTGATGCGGCTCGCACGCCCGCTGGCCACGCTGGGGACGCCCGAAAGCGTTCACGAAGTCGTGAGCGAACGACTGTCCCGTCTCGCCCGTCCCACGGGCGTCTTGCTTGACCTCGCGGCGACGGCGGGCCCCGAGTTCGAGCTCGACATCGCCCGGCGCGGCAGCGGGCTGGCAGAGTCTGAGCTTCTTCCTGCGCTCGACGAAGCGGTCCGCAGCGGGATTGTCGAGGAGCTGCCAGGGCGTCGCCTGGTCTACCGATTTACGCACGAGCTGGTTCGGCGAGCGGTATATGACCGGCTCACCGGGGTGCGCAGAGCGGAGCTCCATCTGCGGGTTGCCGAGTCGCTTGAAGCCGCTGAAGGACGATCCGCGCGCACACTCCCTGATCTCGCGCATCATTTCACCGCCGCCGCCCCTCTTGGCGAAGCGAGGCGTGCGATCGAATACAACGTTCTGGCTGGCCGCGCCGCGATCGACGCGCTGGCATTCGACCGAGCGGCGGAGCTCCTCCGAACCGCGCTCGAGCTCGGGATAGACGAACCGGCACGACGGTCCCAGGTGCTGATCACCCTCGGTAGTGCATGGCAACGAGCCGGGAGGGAGCTCGACGCCTTGGTCGCTCTCCGCTCGGCGGCAGATCTAGCGCGTGAGTCGGGGAACGCGGAGCTCCTCGCTCAGGCTGCTATCGGCTACGAGGTTGCGTGCTGGACCCCGATGATGACCGACCAAGGTTGTGCTGAACTGCTCGAGGAGGCTTCAGCCGCGCTCGGTGACCAGCGCTCCGACCTGCGCGTGCGTCTCCTCGGCGGACTGGCGCGTGCGCTCGATCTTCGGGGCGAGAGGGCACGCGGGATTGTCGTTCGCAACGAGGCCATCGACCTCGCCCGGCGGCTCGACGATCGCACTGGGCTGGCCACCGTGCTGATGCGCTCGTACTGGTCGCGCGGCGCCACCCCAATTGAGGAGATTCAGCTGATGCTGGCCGAAGCGAGACAGCTAGGCGAGGAGCTTCGCGATACCGAGATTCGAGCCGAGGCAATGGCATGGCGCGTCCCGTGCTTCGTGGCGCTGGGCGACATCGTCTCTGCACGCCGCGAAGTGTCCGCAGCGAGCGACATCGCCGAGGCGACGGCGCAGCCTTGGCTGATGCACGTGACTCACCAATTTTCCTCCGCGATCGCGCTGGCCGACGGTCGGCTCGAGGAGGCGGAGGCGATGGCCCGGCGCTCGTATGAGGCGGGCCAGTTGCTCACCGGGCGGGATGCGTCCGGAACGTACGGGATCCAGATGTTCGGCCTTCGGCGGGAGCAGGGACGGTTGGCCGAGGTCGCGCCCGTGATGAGAATCCTTATCGCCGGTAACCGCGAGCACGGATCGTGGCGGCCGGGCTTCGTATCGCTACTCGCCGAGCTCGGTATGGAGACAGAGGCGAGACGAGGTCTCGCGCAGATCATCCGTGAGGGACTGGAGCCGTTCCGTACCTCAACCTCATTACGGCTGGCATCGCTCACCTACATAACCGACGCGTGCTCGGCGCTCGGAGACGAGACCGCGGCGGCACTCGTCTATCCCGAGCTCGAGCCGCTCGCTGGAACGAATCTGATGGTCGCCCAGTGTGTCGCCTGTTACGGGGCTGTCGACCGTTACTTGGGAATGCTCGCAACGACTCTGGGCGCGTGGGACCGCGTTGCCCGGCACTTCGAGGACGCAATTGCGCTGAACCGCGCAATGGGCGCTTCGACGTGGCTCGCCCACGCCGAGTATGAGTACGCACGCATGCTCCTCGCGCGCGGTAATCAAGAGCCGGGACGCGTCGCTGCGCTCCTCGGCGAGGCGGACAGACACGCGGAGGAAATCGGGCTGAGCGCACTACACGGCCGGATCAAAGCGCTCGGAAGCCATATCGCCCCCGCCAGCCTCCCGGACGAGCTGTCCGCGCGAGAGGCGCAGATCCTCGGACTCGTCGCTCGCGGACTGACCAATCGCGAGATCGGAGCAACACTGTTCATCAGCGAGCACACCGCGGCAAAGCACATCAGCAACATCCTGACCAAGACTCGATGTGCAAACCGCACCGACGCCGCCTCCTACGCACACCGGCACGGCCTTGCCGCCAAATAGGTTTCGGGTAGGGTTTACCACAATGCCGACTTTTATCATCGAACGGAAGTTCGCCGAGCGGCTCGACCTCACGGGTGATGACGTCAGGCTGCTCGAGGGCATCAATGCCGAAGAAGGCGTCCGCTGGGTGTTCTCGTTCCTGAGCGCCGATCACCTCTGCACCTACTGCCTTTACGAGGCACCCTCTGCGGAGGCCATCATGGCGGCCGCCCAGCGAGCAAACATCCCTGCTGACGCGATCGTCGAAGTGGAGACGCAGACGCTCGGCGTCCCAGGTCGCCCACACGAGTGGGCAGCCGCACAGGCCGCCCCCCAGCAATAGCCTCAGAGGTTGTGCCGCGACCGCTTGAGGCGTAGAGGAGTCGTCTCGCCCTCCTGGACCTCGCTCCTGCTGCAGGTAATAGAAGCGCCCGGCGCTGCTCTCAGAGCCGTCGCGCGGAGCGGGCTCTAAGTCGAGGCGAGACTGCTGGTTCGTCGCCCGCTGCGGCAGCCAGCCCGGTACTTCTGCTCTCGCCCAGAAGCAACGGCCGGCGGCCACGGCCTCGTTAGCCGCCAACCCGTCGACGAGCAAGCGGTGGGCAGCGTCGAAGCAGGAGCCGGGACGATCGCGCTCAGCGCTGATGCTTGGGGACGAATCGCAACAGTCGCCGGCGTGCTCCGGCCGGCTACTGGATCGCTAGGCGTTGCAGCCGTCAGCGATGCCCTGGTCGGTCGCTGGCGCTCCTGAGCATCGGAAACAGAGAAGCCGAGAAGGCCTTGGTCTTGCGGGACCGAGACCTTCTGCCCTTGTGTTGCGCCGGTCGCTGGGACGGCCCGACAGGTACGTCTACAGGACCGCTCCGGACCCGCAGAAGGCCGAGTGCTGGCCTCTCGCGCCGAAGTCGTCAGGTTCGTCGGCGGGGTCTGGGCGAATGTGTTGAAGGCCCCGGGTTGGGAGTCGAAGTCGTAGCGGAGGATGTACGCGGAGGCGTCGAGGATCATTTCGTTGACCTCGATCGGCCGGTTTCGCGGGCCGGCCGCTGCGGTCGATCAGCCGCCAACGGGCGCGCGTGTGGGCGCAAGCGAGCCGCACCCGCGCGGCCGTGGGCGCGATGTTCAGCGACGCCGTCGACGAGGGCCTGGCCGACAGCAACCCGCCGGGTCGTCGGCGAGCAGCTGCGCCACTCAGACGGCGGCGTGCTCGTCGTGCAACTCCACGGACACACCTCTCGCCGCGAAGCGATCAAACGAATCCGCTGCGCCTACAGGGACAACACCCGGGTCCTGCGAGCGATCAAAGTGGACCGGCAGGGGGACCGGCCGCAAGGCCCGATAACCATGGCGGTTTCGCGGCAGACCGGTCCTGCCGGGGGCGCAGGAGACAGAGTTCGCTGAGGAGGAGCGGGATGTTCGATGAGTTAGAGCACTGGCGATGGTTTGGGCTGGTCTCGAGGAGGCCGGCCCGATACTGGCCGCTCCGCGGGCGCTCTCGCCGCTCGGCGCGTTTCTGTTGTACGCCGTATGTACGTCGGCCTGTGAGGAGGAGTCGCGTGCAGCCGTCTTCCGACCCCGTAAAGTCCTTGCAAATCGGCTAGATGGGCGATGCTGGGCTCGAACCAGCGACCTCCGCCTTGTCGAGACGGCGCTCTCCCAGCTGAGCTAATCGCCCGGGAGGAGCTAAATGTACCTGGGTCCCATGGTGCGGGTAGACTCGCCGGCGAGATGAGGTGGAGGGTCGCGACGTTGATCGCGCTCTTGGGGATCGCGGCGATTCCGGGAATCTCGGGCGCCGCCGAGCCGATCGTCTCGCCCAGCCTGCACGTTTCCGTCAAGCCGGCGTCCGGGTTGTCGACGACCCATTTCCGGATCAGCTTCATGGCGCCACAGGTGACCGGCGCCGTCGGTGGCGGGAACATCTACCGGATCACGGCGAGCGATCCGCACTCCGGGGGTGGCAAGTGCCTTTCGAGCACCTCCGCGGTGACGCCACCGACACTCGCCGGCGCCACCGTCCGCGTGACGCTGGCGCCGGCCGCGCACAAGCGCTGGTGCGCGGGGACGTTCCGCGGCCAGGTGTGGAGCGTCCTGTTCGCTCCGTGCCCAGTGGGCCAGGCGTGCCCGGCGATCCTGCCGCAGCCGCGGATGGTGGGCAAGTTCACCTTTAGGGTCAGACGCGGCTGACCGCCGCTCGCCACTAGCATCCGGAGCCATGGAGGTCGAGCTTCCGGACGGCAAGAGACTGACGCTTCCCGATGGCGCCACCGGGGCCGACGCCGCGGCCGCGATCGGCGCCGGCCTGGCGCGAGCGGCGCTGGCCGTCAAGGTCGACGGTGAGCTCCGCGACCTGTCTCGCCCGCTGCCCGAGAACCACGAAAACGCGCCGGCGAAGCTCGAGATCCTGACCGATCGCAGCGGCGATGAGGCGCTGAGCCTGATACGCCACGACGCCGCCCACGTGCTCGCGGCGGCGGTGATGGAGCTGTATCCGGGGGTGAAGATCTCGATCGGGCCGCCGATCGAGAACGGCTTCTATTACGACTTCGACTTCCCCGACGGCGTGTCGCTGTCCGACGCGGACCTCGAGCCGATCGAGGCGAAGATGCGCGAGCACATCGCGGCCGACGAGCCGTTCACGCGTGAGGACGTCCCGGCGAGCGACGCGCTCGACCGCTTCCTCCGCGAGGCCCAGGATTACAAGGTCGAGCTGATCGAGGATCTGGTCGAGCACGACGGCGTGCCGACCGTCTCGCTGTACACGAACGGCCCGTTCACCGACCTGTGCCGCGGACCACACGCGCCGTCGACCAAGCGGATCAAGGCGTTCAAGCTCCAGTCGGTAGCCGGCGCGTACTGGCGCGGGGATTCGAACAAGCCGATGCTCACGCGGATCTACGGCACCGCGTTCTTCTCCGACAAGGACCTGAAGGAGCATCTGGAGCGCCTCGAGCAGGCGCGCGCGCGCGACCACCGCAAGCTCGGCCCGCAGCTCGGGCTGTTCAGCTTCTCGGACGTGGCGCCCGGGATGGCGTTCTGGTTCCCCGCCGGAGCCCAGGTGTTCAACTCGCTGGTCGCGCTCAGCCGCGAGATGGGCGGCCCGCGGGGCTACACCGAGGTCAAGACCCCGCAGCTGTACGACAGCTCGCTGTGGAAGACCTCGGGGCACTGGGACAAGTTCCGGGAGCACATGTTCATCACCGAGTCGGCCGACACGCCGATGGGGCTCAAGCCGATGAACTGCCCGGGCCATTGCCAGCTGTACTCGATGCAGCCGCACTCCTACCGGGACCTGCCGATCCGGTACTCCGAGCCGGGACTGCTCCATCGCAACGAGCTGAGCGGCGCGCTTCACGGGCTGCTGCGCGCGCGGAACTTCGCCCAGGACGACGGACACATCTTCTGCGCCGAGGACCAGGTGCAGGACGAGCTCGAGGCGTGCCTCGACTTCGCGTTCGACACTTACAAGATCTTCGGCTTCGACGTCCGGCTCGAGCTCTCGACGCGTCCGGACGAGCGGCTCGGGTCAGACGAGATCTGGGACAGGGCCGAGGGCCACCTGATCCAGATGCTCGACCGCAAGGGCCTCGAGTACGACCTCAACCCAGGGGACGGCTCGTTCTACGGCCCCAAGATCGACCTGCACATGACCGATTCGCTCGGGCGCTCGTGGCAGATCGGGACGGTTCAGCTCGACTACAACATGCCGGCGCGGTTCGGGCTCACCTACACGGGCGCCGACAACGCCGAGCATCAGCCGGCGATGATCCATCGCGCGCTGATGGGGTCCTACGAGCGGTTCATCGCGATCCTGATCGAGCACTACGGCGGCGAGCTTCCGGTCTGGCTGACGCCGGTTCAGGCGATCGTCCTCCCGATCTCCGACAAGCACCTCGAATACGCCCGCACGGTCCGCGATCAGCTGCACGCCGGCGGGATCAGGGCCGAGCTCGACGAGCGCACCGAATCGGTGGGGCGCAAGATTCGTGATGCCGAGCTGCGCAAGATTCCGTACATGCTGATCGTCGGGGACCGCGAGCAGGAAGCCCAGCAGGTCTCGGTGCGCGAGCACCGCCGCGGCGACGAGGGGTCGGTGCCAGTTGAAGAGTTCGTTGCGCGTCTGAGAGAAGCCGCCCAAAGTCGCTTGACTCCCTAGAACCGCCGCTATACTCGCGGTTGTTGATTCATGCGCGACATCTCATAGGGCCCGTCACCGCTTGACGTTCCCCTCTCACCGCAGCTAGTGCCGGTCCCTCGTAAGTTCGACCGGCGCCCGCCCGACCGGGACCAGACTCGGATCAACGACCGCATTCGCGTGCCCGAGGTGCGCCTGATCGGCGACGACGGCACGCAGATCGGGATCGTGAAGACGGCCGAGGCGCTCGCGTACGCCCAGGACCGCGATCTGGACCTGGTCGAGGTCGCCCCCGAGGCGCGCCCGCCGGTCTGCCGCGTGCTCGACTACTCCAAATACAAGTACGAGCAGGCGCAGAAGCAGAAGGCGGCCCGCCGACATCAGCAGCAGATCACGATCCGCGAGATCAAGTTCCGCCCGAAGATCGCCCAGAACGACTACGACACGAAGAAGGGTCACGTGTCGCGCTTCCTCAAGCACAAGGACAAGGTCAAGATCACGATCATGTTCCGCGGGCGGGAGGTCACCCATCCCGAGCGCGGCACCGCGCTGTTGGACCGTCTCGCCGGCGAGCTGTCGGAAATCGCGGTCGTCGAGCAGTCGCCGGTTCAGGACGGGCGCAACATGACGATGCTGCTGGCGCCGTCCAAGGCAGTGCTCGCGGGGGAGAAGGACAAGGCCGCTGACGGCAAACAGGAGAAGCCGGCCGACGGTCGCCATCCGAAGGAGGAGGCAGCGCAGCCCGCCGCGAACGGGGAGCAGTCCGCCCCGAACGGGGAGCAGCCCGCCCCGAACGGGGAGCAGCCCGCCCCGAACGGGGAGGAGCCCGCCACCAACGGGGAGCAGCCCGCCCCGGACGCAGAGCAGCCAGCCCCGGACGCAGAGCAGCCCGAGCCGCTCGAAGCCGGACGCTAGAGCACCGCATCCCGCGGATCCCGGCGCTCCGTGGTCACAAACGTCGGCGTTTCGACAATAAGTAAGCATGGAGGGAGCGGACCCTCGAACCGACGGTGAGCTGCTCGTCGCGATCCCGCACGACCCGGAGGCGTTCGCGACGTTGGACCGGCGTCACTTCCGCGGCGTGCTGACGTTCTTCCGGCGGCGCGCAGGATCGCCTGGAACAAGCTTCACGAAGCCCTGGGGCGCGGTCACGGCGAGGACACTGGCGACGCGGCGGCCTGACGCCGGGGAGGAGACGGCCAGCCTCCCCGGCGCAATCCGCGGCTGCTCTGCTTTACTAGGTGGCACTTCCGATGCCGAAGATGAAGACCCATTCCGGCGCCAAGAAGCGCTTCAAGGTGACCGCCACCGGCAAGGTGCGCGGCCGCCGGGCGTTCTCGACTCACATCCTCGAGAAGAAGTCGCCCAAGCGAAAGCGCCGCCAGGCGAAGCCGTCGTGGATCAGCGACCACGATGAGCCGCGGGTGAAGACGCTCCTCGGCGTCAAGCGGAGGCAAGGCGGATGACGCGCGTCAAGCGTTCGGTACACGCGCGCAAGAAGCGCCGCGCGACGCTCGCGCTGACCAAGGGCTTCCGGGGCGACGCCAGCCGCCATTACCGGGTGGCCAAGGAGGCGCTGCTCAAGGCCGACCAGTACCGCTACCGCGACCGGCGCAACCGCAAGCGCGACTTCCGGCGCCTGTGGATCACCCGGATCAACGCCGCGGCGCGGCAGAACGACATGTCGTACTCACAGTTCATGCACGGTCTCCAGCTCGCCGGCGTCGAGCTCGACCGCAAGATCCTCGCGGACATCGCCGTCCGCGACGCCGACACCTTCCGACGCTTTGCCGACCGCGCCCGCGAGGCGCTGGCGGCCGGCTGACGAGAAGCCGACCAGAACCAGCACCGCCACCCGGGCGCCGCTCCTTCAGGAGGGCGCCTTTTTTGATGATCACAAGCCCACACAACCAGAAGCTCAAGGAGATCCGCAAGCTCCGCCAGCGGCGGCGGTGGCGCGAGCGCGCCGGGCAGTTCGTGGCGGAGGGTGAGGATTTACTCCGTTCGGCGGACGCGAGCGGCTGGATCGCCATCGAGCGGTATGTGGCGGCGGGCAGCGGTCTGGAAGGCGTCGAGGTCGAGCCTTCCGTGCTGGCCAGCGCTTCCGGCTTGAGCTCGGGCACGCGGGCGCTCGCGGTGTACGAGGAGCGGTGGGCGCCGGCGCCGACGGGGCCGTTGTGCGTGTACCTGCACGGCGTCCACGACCCGGGCAACGTCGGCTCGGTGCTGCGCTCGGCGCAGGCGTTCGGGGCGTCTTCGGTGGCGCTCGGTCCCGGAACGGCCGACCCGTACAGCCCCAAGGCGGTCCGGGCGTCGATGGGCGCGGTGTTCGCGGTTCCCCTCGCACGGGCCGAGGTGCGCGAGCTCCCGGGCACCAAGGTCGCGCTCGTGCCCGGCACCGGCGAGCCGCTCGACAGACTTTGGCGCTCCGACTACGTATTTGTTAGTCCCAGCGCCAAAGTCTTGACGCTCCTGGTCGGCTCCGAACGTGACGGCCTGCCGGACGAGGTCGTGGCGCAAGCTGACCACGTCGTGCACATTCCGATCGCCACCGACTCGCTCAACGCGGCGATGGCGGCCACGATTGCTCTCTACGAGCTGAGCCGTAGGATGGCGCCCGAATGACCGACCGGATCGCGCAGATTCGAGCCGAGGCCGAGCAGGCGATCGCCGCCGCTACCGACACGCACGGCCTCGAGAACGTCCGCATCCAGTACCTGGGCCGCAAGGCCGAGCTGCCGAACCTGCTGCGCAACGTCGCCGAGCTGCCCGCCGCCGAGCGCGCCGCCACCGGCAAGGCCGCGAACGAGGCGCGCAAGGCGCTCGAAGCCGCGATCGAGCAGCGCGCCGAGCAGCTCGCGGCGGCCGAGCTCGACCAGCGTCTCGAGCGAGACCGCGTCGACATCACGCTCGATGGCGATCCCGCCCCGCAGCTCGGACACCTGCATCTCATCACCCAAACCCAGCGCGAGATCGAGGACGTGTTCATCGGGCTCGGGTTCAACGTCGCCGAGGGCCCCGAGGTCGAGACCGTCTATTACAACTTCGACGCGCTCAACTTCGACTCGACGCATCCGTCGCGGCTGATGACCGACACGTTCTACGTCGGGCCCACGGATGACATCTTCGATCCGAGCGCGCGGCTGCTGCGCGTCCACACCTCGCCGGTCCAGATCAGGGCGATGGAGCAACAGCCGCCACCGATCTACATCGTGATCCCGGGGCGCGTGTACCGGCCCGACAACGACGCGACGCACACGCCGCAGTTCCACCAGATCGAGGGGCTCGCGGTCGACACCGACATCACGCTCGGCGACCTGCAGGGCACGCTGTTGACGTTTGCCCGCGCGATCTTCGGCGACGAGCGACAGGTCCGCCTGCGCCCGCACTTCTTCCCGTTCACCGAGCCGAGCGTCGAGGTCGACGTGTCGTGCTTCAACTGCGTCGACGGCGTGACCGCCGAGGGGGAGCGGTGCGGACTGTGCAAGGGCGAGGGTTGGATCGAGATCCTCGGCGCCGGCATGGTCGACCCGAACGTGTTCGGCTACGTGCGCGAGAACGGCTATGACCCTGAGCAGATCCAGGGGTTCGCGTTCGGGATGGGGGTCGAGCGGATCGCGATGCTCAAGCACGGCGTGCCCGACCTCCGGTTGCTCTACGACAACGACGTCCGCTTCCTGGAGCAGTTCGGCTGATGCGCGCTCCGCTGCAGTGGCTGCGCGAGTACTCCGACCCGGACCTCGACACGCCGGCGATCGCCGACCGGCTGACGATGACCGGCACGAAGGTCGAGGCGATCCTCCGGCACGGCGTCGACGCGCTCGACAACTTCGTCGTCGGCCGGGTGATCGAGGCCGAGCAGCACCCGAACGCGGACCGTCTGCGCGTGTGCCTGGTCGACGTCGGCGATCACGACCCGTCCCAGATCGTGTGCGGCGCGCCGAACGTCGCCGCCGGCCAGACGGTCGCGGTGGCGAGGCCGGGCGCGGTCATGCCCGACGGATCGAAGCTCGACCGGGTTTCGCTGCGCGGCGTCGAGTCCAACGGGATGATCCTGGCCGAGGACGAGCTCGCGATCGGGACCGAGCACGACGGGATCATGGTGCTTGAGCCCGACGGGCTGGTCCCAGGGACCCCGCTCAAGGATGTCCTTTCGATCGCCACCGACGTCCTCGAGCTCGAGATCACCTCCAACCGCCCCGACTGCCTCGGTATCTACGGGGTCGCCCGGGAGGTCCACGCGGCGACCGGGGCGGCGCTCGCATCGCCGCCGTGGCGCGAGGACCCGGGTGCCCAGGGCGAGGTTCAAGGCGCGACGGTGAACGTCGAGTGCCCGGATCTGTGCCCGCGCTTCACCGGACGCGTGTTCGAGGACGTGAAGATCGCGCCGAGCCCGCCGTGGCTGAAGGCGCGGCTGATGGCCGCCGGGCAGCGACCGATCTCGAACGTGGTCGACATCACCAACTACGTGATGCTGCTGACGGGCCAGCCGCTGCACGCGTTCGACCTCGACCGCGTGGAGGGCGCGACGCTCACCGTCCGGCGGGCGCGCGACGGGGAGCAGATCGAGACGCTCGACGGCCAGACGCGCACGCTCGACTCGGGCATGGTCCTGATCGAGGACACCGCCGGCCCGACGTCGATCGCCGGCGTGATGGGCGGCGCGCGCTCGGAGGTGGGCGCGGACACGACGCGCGTGCTGATGGAGGCGGCGAACTGGCACGGAGCGAACATCCATCGCACGTCGCTGAAGCTCGGGCTGCGCAGCGAAGCCAGCGCGAGGTTCGAGAAGCAGCTCCAGCCCGAGCAGGCGATGGAGGCGCAGGCCGTCTCGACCCGTCTGATGATCGAGCTGTGCGGCGCGCGACTCGTGCCGGGCACGATCGACGTCGGCGGCGACGGACCCCCGCCGAAGACGATCCGCCTTCGCGACGCCCGGATCACGAGCCTGCTCGGCGCCGAGATCCCGCGCGCGAGATGCGTGGAGATCCTGAACGCGCTCGAGTTCACGACCGCCGACGCGGACGATGGCCTCGACGTGACCGTGCCCGCGTTCCGGCGCGGCGACGTCACGCGCGAGGCCGACCTGATCGAGGAGGTCGCGCGGCTCGACGGGCTCGAGAAGCTCCCCGCCACGCTGCCCTCGCGCCACGGCGCGTCGGGCCGGCTGACCGCGCGCCAGCGGCTGCGCCGGCGCGCCACCGACGTGCTCGCGGCCCAGGGCCTGCACGAGATCGTCGGGTGGAGCTTCGCCCACCCGGACCTCGCGGACAGGCTCAGGCTCGCCGACGACGACGAGCGCCGGAACACGCTGCGGCTCGAGAACCCGATCTCGACCGATGTGTCGCTGCTCCGAACGACGCTGCTCGGCTCGATGCTCGACGTGGCCCGCCACAACCGCGCTCGCGGCGCCGGCACGCTCAGACTGTTCGAGGCCGGCGCCGTCTACCTCCCGACGGAGAGTGGGACAGGGTCGGCGGCGCCTGGCGGCGGCGCCTCTGGGACAGGGTCGGCGGCGCCTGGCGGCGGCGCCTCTGGGATAGGGTCGGCGGCGCCTGGCGGCGGCGCCTCTGGGACAGGGTCGGCGGCGCCTGGCGGCGGCGCCTCGGGCGCGCTCCCGCGCGAGCCCTACTACGTCGGGGCGCTGGTCACCGGGACCGTGCGTCCGCCGAGCTGGCGCGACGGCCACCCGCCCGCGGTCGACTTCTTCGCGGCCAAGGGGGTGCTCCAGGGGCTGATGGACGCGCTCGAAGCCGACTGGGGCCTCGAGCCGGCGCCCGAGCCGTTCCTGCACCCGGGCCGGGCGGCGCGCGTGGTCGTGGCCGGGGACGACGCGGGGTGGATCGGGGAGGTACACCCGCTCGTCGCCGCGCAGTGGGACCTGCGCGACACCGTGGCCGCATTCGAGTTGAATCTCGACGCGGTTCCCGAGCCCGCGACGACCCTGTACCACAGGGTGACCGGATTCCCGGACGTGCGCGAGGACATCGCGGTGATCGTCCCGGACGCGGTGAGCGCCGCCGAGCTGACCGCGCTCGTGCGCCGCGCCGGCGGCCCCCTACTGGCCGAGGTCGAGGTGTTCGACGTGTATCGCGATCCCGAGCGGCTCGGCGAGGGCAACGTGTCGCTGGCGCTGCGGCTCACCTTCCGGGCCGGGGACCGGACGCTCACCGACGAGGAGGTCGCCGAGCGGCGCGAGGCGATCGCCGAGGCGGTGGCCGGGGAGCTGGGTGGGAGGATCCGTGCCTCATAGCGTGTCGGTGTTCGGAGCCGCAGGCTTCACGGGCGCGCTGACCGCGCGGCTTCTGTACCGCCATCCATCCCTAGAGCTGCGCGCGGTGACCGCCCGCAGCGACGTGGGGCGGAGGCTCGACGACCTGTATCCCCATCACCGGGTGCCGCTCGAGCTCGACGAGCTCGATCTCGATCGCCACGCCGAGGTCGACGCCGCGGTTGTCGCCTACCCCCACGGCGCCGCCGCGCCCGTCGTCGCCGAGCTGCGCGAGCGTGGCGTCCGCGTCGTCGACCTGAGCGCCGACTTCCGGCTGCACGACCCCGCGGTGTACGGGCGCTGGTACCGCGAGCACCAGGCGCCCGAGCTCCTCGACGAGGCTGTCTACGGGCTCCCCGAGCTGTACCGCGAGGACATCCGCGGCGCCTCGCTGGTCGCGAACCCGGGCTGCTACCCGACCGCGTCGCTGCTGGCGCTCGCACCGCTGGCGCGGGCCGGGGTCGTCGAGGACGTGGTCATCGACGCGAAGTCCGGGGTGTCGGGCGCCGGGCGGGCGGCGACCGACAAGACCCATTTCGTGACCGTCGACGAGAACCTCAACGCGTACGGCGTCCCGCGCCACCGTCACATCCCCGAGATCGAGCAGGAGCTCGCGGTATTGGATCCCGCCCACCCCGACGTCCGGATCACGTTCATCCCGCATCTCGTGCCGCTCGACCAGGGCGAGCTCGTTTCGTGCTATGTCACGCTGTCCGAGGACGCCGTCGATCCCGGGAGCCTCGAGGAGCTCTACGCCGAGGCCTACGCCGGCGAGCCGTTCGTCGAGTTGGCCACCACGCCGCCCGGCGTCCGCGACGTCCGCGAGACGAATATCTGCCGCATCTCCGTGCACCGCGACGACCGCACGGGGCGCGTGATCGTGTTCGGCGCGATCGACAACCTGTGGAAGGGCGCCGCGTCCCAGGCGGTCCAGAACCTGAACCTGATGCTCGGCCTGCCCGAGGTAGAGGGGATCGGGGTGACCGCCTCGGCGGAACGCAGGGCCGTACGGTGACCGCCACGGGCTCGTTCTTCAGATCGCGCTGGGTCGAGGTCCCCGGCAACGTCTCGGAGCCGGGCGGCGGGTTGCCGAAGGGGTTCACGGCGGCCGGCGTGGCGTGCGGGATCAAGCCGAGCGGCGGACTCGACCTCGGCCTGCTCGTCTCGAGCGCGCCGGCGACGACCAGCGCGGCGCGCTTCACGAGCTCGGGCACGCAGGCGGCGCCGGTGCTGTTGTGCCGCGAGCGGGTCGCGCTCGACGGGATCCGCGCGGTCGTGGTCAATTCCGGGAACGCCAACGCCGCCACGGGACGCCCGGGGTTCGAGAACGCGGTCAAGATGCAGGGCGCCGCGGCGCTGGCCAGTCGCTGCCCGGAGGGCGCGGTGGCGGTCGCCGCGACCGGGGTGATCGGGGTGCCGCTCCCGGTGAGCTCGGCGATCACCGGAATCGTGCGGGCGACGCACGCGCTCCGTCCCGACGGCGAGGTCGACTTCGCGCATGCGATCCGCACCACCGACGCGATCGACAAGCACGCCTGCCTCGACGTCGAGGTCGGCGGTGGCACCGTGCGCCTGACCGCACAGGCCAAGGGCGCCGGGATGATCTCGCCGAACTTCGCGACGCTCCTGTGCTTCGTCCAGACCGACGCGAAGCTGTCGCCCGAGACTTGCGACCTGCTGCTCGGGGTCACGGTCAAGCGCTCGTTCGAGCGGATCAGCGTCGACGGCCAGCTGTCGACCAGCGACACCGTGATCCTCCAGGCCAGCGGCGAGTCCGGGGTCGGGATCGAGCCCGAGACCGAGGACGAGGTGCGGTTCGGGGAGGCACTCGACGCGGTGCTCAGGCAGCTCGCGCTGAACATCGTGCGCGACGGCGAGGGCGCGCGCCGGGTCGGTCGCGTCGTCGTACATGGGGGCGACGACGGAGTGGTGGATCGCGTAGCGCATGCGGTCGCGGACTCGCCGCTGGTCAAGACGGCACTGTACGGAGGCGACGCGAACTGGGGGCGGATCATTCAGTCGGTCGGTATGGCGATGCCCGGCACCGCGCCGCTCGCGGTCGACGTCGCGATCGAGGGGATCCAGGTGTGCGCGCGGGGCCAGTACGTGCCGCACGACGAGGAGGCTCTGAAGGCGGCCGTGCAGGGCGACGAGGTCGAGTACGACGTGCACCTCCCCGGTGAGGGCGCCGAGACCGAGCGCTACTTCTCCGACTTGGGTCATGAATACGTGACGATCAACGCGGACTACACGACATGACCCAAGTCGCAACCTGTGGTCACGAATACGTGACGCTGAATGCCGAATACACGACATAGCCCTCCGGTCTACGACGAGCACAGCCTGCGCGACGTCGGCACGCTGCTCGAGGCGCTGCCGTACATCCGCGAGTTCCACGGCAAGACCGTCGTGATCAAGTACGGGGGCGCGGCGATGATCGACGACTCGCTCAAGGAGGAGTTCGCGCGCGACGTGGTGCTGCTCAAGTACGTCGGGATGAACCCGGTGATCGTGCACGGGGGCGGTCCCGAGATCACGAGCTACATGCAGCGCCTGGACCTGCCCGTGCAGTTCGTCGACGGCCTCCGGGTGTCGAGCGCCGAAACCGTGGAGGTCGCGAAGATGGTGCTCGTCGGCAAGGTCAACAAGGACATCGTGCTGTTGATCAACCGCCACGGCCAGCCTGCGATCGGCCTGTGCGGGGACGACGGGCTGCTGTTCCGGGCCAAGCGCAAGACCGCGCCGAGCGGCCAGGACATCGGGTTCGTCGGCGCGATCGAGCGCGTCGACGTGAACGTCCTGACCCATGTCGCACAGGACTACATCCCGGTGGTGGCGAGCGTCGGCGCCGACCGCGACGGCAACTCGTACAACATCAATGCCGACGAAGCCGCCGGTGCCGTGGCCCGTGCGCTGACCGCGTACAAGCTGATGTTCCTGACCGACGTGCCCGGCTGGCTCGCCGACCCCGAGGACCCGGGGAGCGTCGTGTCGGAGGCGGGCGTCGACTCGGTGATCGAGGCGCTCGCGAGCATCGGCGGGGGGATGCGGCCAAAGCTCCAGGCGTGCATCGACGCGATCCAGGGCGGCGTCTCGTTCGCGCACATCGTCGACGGCCGTGTGCCGCATTCGCTGCTGCTCGAGCTGTTCACCAACGCCGGGTCGGGCACGAAGATCAGGCCGTCGGTATGAGCGTCGCCGAGCTCCAGAGCCTCGAGCGCGAGTACGCGATGCCGACCTACGTCCGCAACCCGGTGCAGTTCGTGCGCGGCTCGGGCGTGCGCCTGTGGGACGCCGAGGACAACGAGTACCTCGACTTCCTCGCCGGTATCTCCGTGCTGAACGTCGGGCACTGCCACCCGCGGGTGGTGCAGGCCGTCCGCGAGCAGGCGGGTCGCCTGTCGCACGTGAGCAACCTCTACTACACCGAGCCGGCGATGAAGCTGTCGGCCGCGCTTTCTGAGAGCTCGCTCGGGGGCAAGGTGTTCCTGTGCAACTCGGGCGCCGAGGCGAACGAGGCGGCGATCAAGCTCGTGCGCCGGGCGCGGCCCGGCGGGAACGTGGTGGTGCTCGAGGGCGCGTTCCACGGCCGGACATACGGCGCGCTGTCCGCGACCCCGCAGGAGACCAAGCAGGCGCCGTTCGCGCCACTGGTGCCGGGGTTCGTGGTGGTCCCTCGCGATCCGGGGGCGCTGGCGGCCGCGGTCGACGACCGCACCGCCGCGGTGCTGCTCGAGCCGATCCAGGGGGAGACCGGGATTCACGTCCTGTCCGATGACCTGCTCGCGGCGGCGCGCGAGGCATGCGACCGGACCGGCGCGGCGCTCGTGTTCGACGAGATCCAGACCGGGATGGGACGGACCGGGACGCTGTGGGCCTACGAGCAAACCGACGTGGTGCCGGACGCCTTGACCAGCGCGAAGGCGCTCGGCGGCGGCCTGCCGATCGGCGCGCTCGTCACGGGCCCGCGGCTCGCGGATGCGCTGCACCCGGGCGATCACGGCTCGACGTTCGCCGGCGGTCTCGTGGTGGCGTCGGCGGCGCTCGTCGCGCTCGAGATCTGCTCGGATCCCGAGCTGCTGGCGCGGGTGCGGGCTGCCGGCGAGCGGCTTGCATCCGGGCTCGCGACGCTGCCATACGTGACGGCCGTCCGCGGGCGCGGGCTTATGCTCGCGATCGACGTGGACCCCGAGATCGACGCAGCCGAGCTGGCCCGGCGGGCGCTGTTGGAGCAGCGGCTGGTGGTCAACGCGACGGGTCCGGCGACGATCCGGCTCGAGCCGCCGCTGATCGTCTCCGACGACGAGGTCGACGAGGCCGTCGCGCGGCTGGGGGCGTTGACGCCGTGAGCGGCTCGGAGTTGCTGCTGCCCGACGAGATGACCCTGCGCGGCGCCGGCGAAGCGCTTGCGGCTCGCCTCCAGGTCGAGGATGGCGTGCGGTGCGAGAGCGACCGGATCTACTACGACACGTTCGACGGGTTGCTGCGGGAGGCGGGGCTGACGGTGATGCACGCCGACGGGACCCTGTCGGTGGCGTCGCAGGACTCTGGGGTGGTGGTCGCGTCGCTCCCGATGCGGGCACCGACGAAGCCGCTGTTGGCGCGCGAGCTGCCGACCGGCCCGCTGCGGGACACGCTGCTTCCGATCACCGACGTCCGGGCGCTGCTGCCGCTCGTGCACCTGCACAGCGACGAGCGCCTGTTGGCCGTGCTAGACGACGAGCGCAAGACGGTCGTCCGCCTCTCGCTCGAGGAGACCGCGCTCGTCGGCTCGGACGGCGCGGACACGGCGCTGCGGCCACGCCTGCGGATCACCGGCATCCGCGGCTACGACAAGGAGCTCGGCCGCGTGCAGGAGGCGCTGGTCGTCGAGCTCGGCTTCAAGCCCGCCGACCAGCCGCTGGTCGATGAGGCGGTCAGGGCGGCCGGAGGCGTGCCCGGCGGGCTGCCCACGAAGGTCGGCGTGCCGCTCGTGCCCGATATGCGCTCCGACGCTGCCGCGGCCGTCGTCTTGCGCGCGATGCTCGAGGTGATCGAGGCGAATCTCGAGGGCACGATCGCCGACATCGACAGCGAGTTCCTGCACGACCTCAGGGTGTCGGTGCGGCGGTCGCGCGCGGTCCAGCGCGAGCTCAAGCGCGTCTTCCCGCCGGACGAGCTCGCGCACTACCGCGCCGAGTTCCGCTGGTTGCAACAGGTCACCGGCGACGTCCGCGACCTCGACGTGCACGTGCTCGAGTTCGACGACATGCGGGCGCTCGTGCCAGAGGCGATGCGGGACGACCTCGATCCGCTGCTGCGCGTGCTGCGGGCGCGGCGGACGAAGGCGCGCCGGGCGATGGTACGGGCGCTGCGCTCCAAGCGGACGGAGACGCTGCTGTCGGAGTGGGGCTCGTTCCTCGACGGGCTGGAGAAGATGAGCGAGAACGAGCGCCCGGACGCCGCTCGGCCGATCGGCGAGGTCTCCGGCGAGCGGATCCGAAAGGTCTACCGGCGGATGCTGAAAATGGGCGGCGCGATCGACGAGTCGAGCCCCGCCGAGGCCTACCACGAGCTCCGCAAGAAGGGCAAGGAGCTCCGGTACCTGCTCGAGCTGTTCGGCTGGGCGGGTGGGGGTCTGTTCCCGCAGGAGGTGGTCAAGCCGATGATCAAGACGCTCAAGGCGCTCCAGGACGTGCTCGGCCGCCACCAGGATCGTGAGGTGCAGATCTCGCTGCTGCGGTCGCTGGGACCGGAGGTCGCAGCGGCATCCGAGGGGGAGGCCGCGTTGATGGCGATCGGGGCGCTGGTGGCGCGGCTCGGCGAGGACGAGCGCGCAGCCCGAGGAGAATTCGCGGGCCGGTTCGCCGAGTTCTCCTCCGAGGAGCAGCGGCGGCTGGTCAAGGAGACATTCGAATGAGCGCGTTGGACTTCGGCCATCTACCGACCACGACCTACGAGGCCGATCCCTCGCATGTGCATCGCGTGCTGCTGCTGTACAGCGGCGGGCTCGACACGAGCGTGATGCTCAAGTGGATCCAGGAGCAGTACAACGCCGAGGTGGTGGCGCTGACCGTGAACCTGGGTCAGCCCGGCGAGGACTACGAGGTGATCCGGGGCAAGGCTATGAACCTCGGTGCGCTCGACTGCCACGTGGTCGACGCGCGCGAGGAGTTCGCGTGGGAGTACATCCTCCCCGCGATCAAGGCCAACGGGATCTACGGGCTCGGCTACCCGCTGTTCACCGCGCTAGGCCGTCCGCTGATCGCCAAGCTCGCGGTGCAGTACGCACGCGAGTCCGGCTGTGACACGATCGCGCACGGCTGCACCGGCAAGGGCAACGACCAGGTCCGGATCGACGCGACCGTCGCCACGCTCGGGCCCGAGCTTCGGGTGATCGCACCCGTGCGCGGCTGGCAGATGGGCCGCGAGGAGGAGCTCGCGTACGCGCACGAGCACGGGATCGTGATTAAGTCCCACCCAGCCCAAGGCACCGAGATCGCGCCGTACTCGATCGACGACAACCTGTGGGGGCGCTCGAGCGAGGGCCGCTGGATCGAGCACCTCGACCACGCTCCCGAGGACGACGTGTTCCAGCTCGTGACCCGCCCCGAGGAAGCGCCCGATTCGCCGGAGATCGTCACCGTGGAGTTCGAGCGGGGTGTACCCGTCGCGCTGAACGGCGAGCGCCTGGACCTGGTCTCGTTGCTCGAGCGGGCGGGGGAGATCGGCGCGCGCCACGGGATCGGGATCGTCGACCACATCGAGGACCGGATCGTCGGGCTGAAGGTTCGCGACATCTACGAGGTGCCGGCGGCGACGATCCTGCTGCTTGCCCATGGGGAGCTCGAGAAGCTTGTCGGCACGATCCACCAGAACCAGCTGAAGCCGATGCTCGACCAGCGGTGGGCGTACCTCGTCTACGCCGGCCTGTGGTGGGATCCGCTCCGGAGCGATCTCGACGCCTACATGGACGCCGCCAACTCGCAGGTGACCGGCACGATCGGGATCAAGCTCTACAAGGGCTCGGCGCGGGCGGTCACGCGCTCCTCGCCGCACGCGGTCTACGACGAGCAGCTGGCCTCGTTTGCCCAGTCCGGCGGGCTGTTCGCCCAGGCCGCCTCACCAGGATTCATCGAGCTGTGGTCGTTGCAATCGCGGATGGCGTGGCGGCTGCGTCACGGACAGGAAGATTGAGCCGCGAGCCCGTGGGTAGCTTCTTCCCAATGGGTTACAAGGTTCTCGGATACATGGTCTGGCAGGGCACGAAGTGGTATGTCCGTCATCGCGTGCCCGGGGGGCCGGCTCCGAAGCTTGCGCTCGCCGGGATCGCCGGCGCCGCACTGGCCGGTGGCGTGCTGGTCGTGCAGCGGCGGGCGGCGACGGGCTGATCGAGCAGCGCTCCTAGCCTTTCGTCCGCTCGCGGCCGTACCGTGCGGCCGTATGAGCGATATGCCGTCCGCCCTTGGGATCGAGGCGGTGGAGTTGGTGCCCGACGGAGGGCGCAGCGTGACCGTTCGCGTGACCGGCCGCTGGCGTCGCCGGCGGCCGGAGTTGCGGGGGCAGGCGATGCTCGTGGTCGAGACCGGCACGGTGCGGCAGCGGTTCGTGGCGATGCCCGAGCCGCCGTCGCTGATCGGCGCGGCGCCGGGGACGTGGCGGCTGAGCTTCACGGTGCCGGGGGAGCTCGCGCAGCAGCTGGCCGGGAAGACGTTCCTGCAGCTCGGGGCGGTGATGGTGTCACTCCCGGTCGGGGAAGTGGTCGGAGCGCCCGCCGGCGACCGCCCCCGCCCGGAGCCGCTCGACCCCCCGGGCCCTGAGTTGCTCGAGCCCGTCGGCCCGGAGTCGCTCGATGCCCGGCAGCTGCGCAGCTCGGAGCTCGCGGCCGAGAGCGCCCGCGGGCGCGCGGCCGAGGCCGAGGCGGCGCTGGCCGAGCTGACCGCCCAGGCCGGGGAGATCGAGGACGAGCTAGCACGGGCGCGCGAGGAGTCGGACCGGCTCCGGGACGAGATCGCCGAACGCGAGCGCCGGCTGCGCAGCTCCGAGCAGCACCTGCACGCCGAGCGCGCGCGCCGCAGCGAGGTCGAGCAGGCGCTGACTGAGAAGACGCGCGCCGCGCGGCACGATCTCCGGGTCCTCCACGAGCACGTGGCCGACCTAGAGCGGGAGCTGGGCCGGATGCGCCGGGCGGTGGACGAGGCGGAGCATCTGGCCGCCGCCGCGGAGGCGAGGCGTGCCGACGCCGAACGCCGCCTGGCAGAGCGACCCCCGCCGGCGCCCGAGCCCCCGCCGGCGTCCAAGCCACCGCCATTTGAGCTGCCTCCCGAGCCGCCGCCGTCTGAGCCGCCTCCCGGCGTCGACGCAAACCGCGCGCGCGTGATCGCCACCGAGTCCGCGCTTGCCCGGGCGATCCCGGCGCGCCCACCCACCGCGACGCCCGGGCCGCGCATTCAATCCGCCCGGGCTGCCGACCGCCAAGCGCTCCGCCTCGAGTCGGCGATGATCGAGCATCGCTTGGTCGACCATCGCGGGGCTGCCCTCGAGCGCGAGCTCGCCGAGGCCCGCCACGAGCTTGCCGATGCCCGTCGCGACCTTGCCGACGCCCGCCGTGAGCTCGAGCGTCAGCGGCTCCTGAACGAGCGCGCGTACGACGCGATCGACCACGTTCGCGGCGAGCTGGCCCGGCTCGGTGGCAAGGTCCCGGCGCAGCAGGCCGCGCGAGCGCCCGCACCGCCGGCACCGGTCCAGGCCGAGAAGCTCAGCGCGGCGCTCGCCCGCCTGCGCGAGACGACGTCGGTGGCGCCCGAGGCGCCCGCCGCGGCGGAGGAGGCTCCCGCGCCGGCGCCGGCCGGGCAGCCCGCTCCGCCCCCGCGACCCGCCAAGCCATGGCTGGGGAAGGCGTTCCGGACGCTCGCCGGGCGCGACGCGTCGGCCGCTGGACGGTTGTTGCTCGCGCTGCTCCCCGCGCAGCGAGCCGCAGACCCGCATCCGGTCGCCTATGACCTCGTTCTCGGCGACCTGGCGACGGCGCGCGTGACCGTGTCGAGCGCTTCCGCGCAGGTCGATCTCGGCGACGCGCCGCGGCCGCTCTCGGAGGTCGACTTCCAGCTCGTCGGGGACCTCGCGAGCATGGCCCGGCTGCTGGCGGCAGGGCCGGTGCGGCGCCGGCTCGGGCGACTAGTGCCGCGCCACCCTGTGGCGCGGATCCGGGGTGACCGCAGCCGGTTCGGAGCGCTCGAGCACCTGATCGACGCGCGGCTGACCCTCCGCCAGCTGCGCGCTGCCGGCGCGCGGCTCGATCCAGTGCTGGCGATGATCGTCGCCGCGCTGATGATCGAGCCCGACTGGACGGCAGGGGAGCGGTTCACGATCGGCCACCGGGTACAGGACGCCGCCTCGCCCGACGCATATCTGCACGTCCGGGGCGGCAAGCCGCCGCTGGCGTCCGCCGAGCCGCCCCACGGCCCGGTCACGAGCGTCCTGGTGTGCCCCGCGGACGCGGTCGTCGATGGGCTGGCCGGGACGACGCCGGCTCATCTCGAGGGCGAGGAGCGCCCGCTCGTGCTCCTCCGGCAGTGGCTCGATCGCGCACAGTCCGGCTAAAAACCGGGGCCAGGCGCCATCTGTCTGAGCGGGCGCATATGCTCGAAGAACAGACCTTGACTGTCCCGAAACCCTCGTCCCGAGCCCTCGATTGACCCCATCTCCCTGCGCGCATCTGCACGTCCACTCCGAGTATTCGCTGCTCGACGGGGCGTGCAAGATCGAGGCCCTGGTCGAGCGGGCGGCGTCGTTCGATCAGCCGGCGATCGGCCTAACCGATCACGGCGTGATGAACGGCTCGGTTGAGCTGTTCACCGCCGCGCGCAAGCACGACATCAAGCCGATTCTGGGGTGCGAGGCGTACGTCGTTGACGACCACGAGCGGCGTGCTCCGGGCCGGCTCGACCGGTTCCACCTGACGCTACTGGCGGCGACCCCGACCGGTTACCGGAACCTGGTCAAGCTGTGCTCGGCCGGCTTCCTCGAGGGCTACCAGCGCGGTAAGCCGTCGGTCGACCTGCCCCAGCTCTCGGCTCACGCCGAGGGCGTGATCGTGCTCACCGGCTGCCTGCAGTCGCGTTTCTGCCAGCACCTGCTCGATGGCCGGGTGGCGCAGGCGCGAGCTCACGCCGACGAGCTGATCCAAGCGTTCGGCGCCGACAACGTCTACTTCGAGGTGCAGAAGAACGGCCTCGCCGCCCAAGAACAGGCCAACGCGGGCATCGTGAAGATCGCGCGCGAGCTCGGCCGGCCGCTCGTGGGGACGGGAGACGTCCACTACCTGCGCCGCGAGGATTACAGCCACCACGCGGCGCTGCTGTGTGTGCAGACGAAATCGACGCTGGATCAGCCCAAGATCAGCTTCGACGCCAACGAGTTCTACCTGCGCTCCAACGACGAGATGGCGCAGTCCTTCGCGGAGTGGCCCGAGGCGATCGCGACCACGCTCGAGATCGCCGAGCGCTGCGACGTGGAGCTCGAGCTCGGCCGCCAGCTGATCCCGCGCTATCCGACGCCGAATGGCGAGAGCGAGGGGACCTACCTGCGCGAGCTCGTCGAGGAAGGTCTGCGCGAGCGCTACGGGGATCCCCCGCCGGCGGAGGCGCTCGAGCGCGCCGAATACGAGCTCGGGGTGATCGAGCGGATGGGCTTCAGCGCCTACTTCCTGATCGTGTGGGATTTCGTCAAGTACGCCAAGGACTCCGGCATCGCGGTCGGTCCGGGTCGTGGCTCGGCCGCGGGGTCGCTGGTCGCCTACTCGCTGCAGATCACCGACGTCGACCCGCTTCGCTATGGGTTGCTGTTCGAGCGCTTCCTCAATCCAGAGCGCGTGTCGATGCCCGACATCGACATCGACTTCTCGGTGCGTGGCCGGGAGCGCGTGATCCGTTACGTGACCGACAAGTACGGCAAGGAGTCGGTGGCGCAGATCGTCACGTTCGGGAAGATGTTCCCGCGCGCCGCGACGCGCGACGCGGCTCGGGTGCTCGGGCACGATTACGGCGCCGGCGACCGCCTCGCCAAGCTGATCCCCGACCCGATCATGGGCCGGCCGCCGAGCTTCGAGGACTGTCTGAAGCCCGGCCAGCCGCTGCGGGCCGAGGTAGACCGAGACGCGACCTCCAGGCAGATCGTCGAGGTCGCCCAGGGGCTCGAGGGGATCGTCCGTAACTCCTCGATCCACGCCGCGGCGGTCGTGATCGCCGATCGTCCGCTGACCGACATCGTGCCGCTGCAGATCGCCGACGCGGGCGCGGATGAGAACGGCGAGCGGGTGTTCCGCACCGTGACCCAGTTCACGATGAAGCCGGTCGAGCAGATCGGGCTGCTCAAGATGGACTTCCTCGGGCTGCGCAACCTCGACGTGATCGAGGACGCACTCGACATCATCGAGCGCTCGACCGGGGAGCGGCCCGACATGACCACGCTGCCGCTCGACCACGCCCTCACCTACGAGATGATGGCGCGCGGCGACTCGGTGGGGGTGTTCCAGTTCGAGTCCGAGGGGATGCGCGAGGCGCTCAAGAAGGTCAAGCCGGACGAGTTCGACGACCTCGTCGCGCTCAACGCGCTGTACCGGCCGGGGGCGATGGACCAGATTCCCACGTACGCGCGCGGCAAGCACCATCCGGAGTTGATCACCTATCCGGACGATCGGCTCCGGCCGATCCTCGAGGCGACCAAGGGCGTGATCCTCTACCAGGAGCAGGCGATGCAGATCGCCAAGGAGATCGCGGGCTTCAGCGGTGCCAAGGCCGACGACCTCCGCAAGGCGATCGGCAAGAAGAACCGCGAGGCGATGGCCAAGCTCAAGCCGGAGTTCGTCGCCGGCTGCCGTGCCTCGGGGACGAGCGAGCAGGTGATCGAGTGGTTGTGGACGACCAACGAACGCTCGGCGGACTACAGCTTCAACCGCTCCCACGCCGCCTGTTACGGGCTGATCGCCTATCGCACCGCCTGGCTCAAGGCCAACTACCCGGCCGAGTACATGGCCGCGTTGATCTCGTCGGTGATGGACACCAAGGACAAGGTCCCGTTCTTCGTCTCCCAGGCCGAGCAGATGGGGATCTCGATCCTCCCGCCCGACGTCAATCTCTCAGACCACGAGTTCGTCGTGGTCGACGGCAACATCCGGTTCGGCCTCGACGCGGTCAAGGGCGTCGGCTACCAGGCGGTGGAGGCGATCAAGCGCGCCCGCGGCGACTATGAGAATTCGGAACCCGCCCACCCCGGCGGGCGGGTCCCGTTCCTGAACCTGTTCGACTTCTGCTCGCGGGTCGACAGCCGGGCGGTCAACAAGAAGGCGATCGAGGCGCTGATCAAGTGCGGCGCCCTCGGGTCGACGGGCGCCACCCGCAAGGGGATGCTGATGATCCTCGAGCAGGCTCAGGGTGCAGGCCAGAAGGCGCAGCAGGACGCGCAGATCGGGCAGAGCTCGATCTTCGACCTGGTGGGCGTCGACGATGGAGATAGCGCCGACACGGACGGGGGCGGCGGGTTCGTGACCCCCAGCCATGCCCCGATTCCCGCTGTCGAATTCGACCGGGCCGAGCTGCTGGCGGCCGAGAAGGAGTCGATCGGCCTGTTCATCTCGGCCCATCCGCTCAAGGAGGTCAGGGCGGCGCTTAGGGCACGCGTCGACTGCCCGCTGTCCGACCTGGCCGACCGGCGCGACGGCGACTGGGTGCTGGTCGGCGGCATGATCACCGAGACCAAGAAGATCCGGACCAAGAAGGGCGACCCGATGATGTTCGCGACGCTCGACGACCTCGAGGGCTCGGTCGAGCTGCTCGTGTTCGGCAACGCGCTGACCGCCGCCGGCGAGGTGCTCGCCCCCGACTCGATCGTGCTCGTTCGCGGGCGCGTGGACCACAAGGATCGCGACAAGACGTGCATCGTCGCCCAGCAGATCGAACCCTTTCGTCCGTCCGCCGAGGAGGTGAGCGAGGCCGAGGAGCAGGAGGCCAGGCAGGCCGCTACTCCGAGCGCCCTGCGCCTGCGGCTCGACGCGACCGCGCTGGCCGCGTCGGTGCTCGGGGAGCTCAAAGACGTGCTCGCCGGCTTCCCCGGCGACTGCGAGGTGATGATCGAGCTGAGCACGTCGATCGGCGACCGGCGGCTGAAGCTCGGGCCCGATTTCCGCGTCGCCCACAGCGCCGGCCTGCACGCCGAGCTCGACGCGCTGCTCGGCCACGCGATCCTCGCCGACGCCGACGGCGGGGCCGAGAACGTCAGCGTCGAGAGCGAGCGCCACCGAGCCGCCGCCGCGCTGAGCTAGTCGCAAGTATTCGAACGCGGCTTGCCTCGAGCGCGCGGCGTGCGATTAGCTTCCCGGCGTGCCCGGCCTGCCCGATGGCATCACCACCTGCCTGTTCGATCTCGACGGCGTCTTGACGCAGACGGCGAAGGTCCATGCAAAAGCGTGGAAGCAGATGTTCGACGAGTTTCTGCGCGGTTGGTACAAGCGCGCCGGCGAGCCGTATCGCGAGTTTGCGCTCCCGGACGACTACCAGAAGTACGTCGACGGCAAGCCGCGTCGGGACGGTGTGCGGTCGTTTCTGCAGTCACGGGCCATCGACCTGCCGGAGGGGTCACCGGACGATCCCCCCGAGGCCGAGACGATCTGCGGCCTCGGGCTGCGAAAGAACAATCTCGTGCTGAAGCTGATCAGGGATGAGGGCGTCGAGCGGTACCCGGACGCGGTCGCGTTCGTGAAGCATGCGGAGCAGCGGGGATTGCGCCGGGCCGTGGTCTCCTCGAGCGCGAATTGTCAGGAGGTCCTGATCGCGGCGGGAATCGAGGATCTGTTTGAGGCCCGGATCGACGGCATCGTCGCCGAACGCGAGCACCTGGCCGGCAAGCCCGCGCCCGACACGTTCCTGGCCGGTGCCAGGGCCCTCGGCGCCGAGCCCGCCCAGGCCGCGGTGTTCGAGGACGCGGAGGCCGGCGTCGAGGCAGGCCGCGCCGGACGGTTCGGCCTGGTCGTGGGCGTCGACCGCACCGGACACGCCGAGGCGCTGCGCGAGCACGGGGCCGACATCGTGGTGCAGGCGCTGACCGAGCTGCTGGAGCCCGCATGATCGGTCCGCACGTGTTCACGGTCGAGCCGTGGTGCGTCTGCGAGAGTGAGCTCGATCTCGGGCTGCTCGGCACGACCGAGTCGATCTTCGCGCTCTCCAACGGTCACATTGGCCTGCGCGGAAACCTAGACGAGGGCGAGCCCGCCGGGTCGCCCGGCACGTACCTGAACAGCTTCTACGAGGTCCGCCCACTGCCGTACGCCGAGTCCGCATACGGCAACCCGGAGGCGGGCCAGACGATGATCAACGTCACCAACGGGAAGGTGTTCCGCCTGCTGGTCGACGACGAGCCGTTCGACGTCCGGTACGGGAAGCTGATCCGGCACGAGCGGACGCTCGACCTGCGCGAAGGGGTCCTGCGCCGGGAGGCCGAGTGGGTCTCGCCGGCGGGCCAGGCGATCCACGTGCGCTCGACCCGGATGGTGTCATTCGTGCACCGGTCGATCGCCGCGATCCTGTACGAGGTCGAGCCGATCGGCGTCTCGGCCCGGATCGGCGTGCAGTCCGAGCTGGTGGCGAACGAGCCGGTCCCCGCCGAGTCGAGCGACCCGCGGACGGCCGCGGCGCTGGCCGCGCCGCTGATCGCCGAGGACCACGTGCACAACGCGCTCCGCGTCAGCCTGGTGCACCGCACACGCGCCAGTGGCCTGCGGATGGCCGCCGGCATGGACCACGTGATCGATGGGCCTGACGGCACCGTGACCGCCGCCGAGAGCCAACCCGATCTCGGCCGGTTGACCGTGAGCACCGAGCTCCACCCGGGAGAGACGCTGCGGATCGTCAAGTTCCTCGGCTACGGCTGGTCCAGCCAGCGATCGCTGCCGTCCCTGCGCGACCAGGTCCACCTCGCGCTCGCATCCGCGCGGCGCACCGGTTGGGAAGGGCTGCTGAAGACTCAGCGCGAGTACCTCGCCGACTTCTGGGAGCGAGCCGACATCCAGCTCGAGGGCGATCCCGCGCTCCAGCAGGCGGTGCGGTTCGCGCTGTTTCACGTCGTCCAGGCGGCGGCGCGGGCCGAGCTGCGGGCGATTCCGGCCAAGGGGCTGACCGGCAACGGCTACGACGGACACACGTTCTGGGACATGGACGCCTACACGCTGCCGGTGCTCACCTACACCGCGCCCGACGCGGCGCGCGACGCACTGGCGTGGCGCCACGCCACGCTGGACCTCGCCGGGGCCCGGGCTCGGGAGCTGGGGCTCAAGGGCGTGACGTTCCCGTGGCGCACGATCCGCGGTCAGGAGTGCTCGGGCTACTGGCCCGCGGGCACCGCCGCGTTCCACATCAACGCCGACGTCGCCGAGGCGGTCCGCCGCTATCTCGCCGCCACCGAGGACAAGGAGTTCGAGGAGGGGCCGGGACTCGAACTGCTCGTGAACACCGCCCGGCTGTGGCGGTCGCTCGGCCACCACGACGCCCAGGGGGGGTTCCGGATCGACCGGGTCACCGGGCCGGACGAGTACACCGCGCTGACCGACAACAACGTCTACACGAACCTGATGGCCGCTCGCAACCTGTCGGTGGCCGCCGACCTGGCCGTCCACCATCGCAGGCGCGCCGCCGAGCTCGGCATCGACGAGGAAGAGATCGCCAGCTGGCGCGACGCCGCGTCGGCGATCGTGGTCCCGTTCGACCGCGACGCCCGCATCACGCAGCAATGCAACGGCTTCACGCGGCTTCGCAAGTGGGACTTCGACGCAACCCCGGCGAACCAATATCCGCTCTTGCTGTACTACCACAACTACATGCTGTACTCGAGCCAGGTCATCAAGCAGGCCGACCTGGTGTTCGCGATCTATCTCTGCGGCGACCAATGGCCCGACCAGGAGCAGAAGGCCCGGGATTTCGCCTTCTACGAACGCGTCACCGTGCGGGACTCGTCGCTGTCGGCGTCGATCCAGGCGGTCGTGGCGGCGGAGGTCGGCCACCTCGAGCTCGCGTGGGAGTACCTGAACGAGACCGCGTTCATCGATCTGCGCGACCTGGCCAACAACACGAGCGATGGCGTGCACCTGGCCGCGCTTTCGGGGGTGTGGCACGCGATCGTCGGCGGCTTCGGCGGCATGCGCGACCACGGCGAGACGCTGACGTTCGCGCCGCGGCTGCCGTCGAAGTTGACCCGCCTCCAGTTCCGGCTGTCGTATCGGGGGCGGCGACTCCGCGTCGAGGTCAACCCCGACCACGCGATGTACGAGCTGCTCGACGGCGAGGCGCTCGAGATCGTCACCCACGGCGAGCGGATCACCGTGGCGCCCGGCGAGCCGCAGCGCTACCCGGTGCCGCCGGCACCCCAGTACCCAGCGCCCCACGCCCCCGCCGGACGGGAGCCCGGCTTCGTCACGGAATAGGGGTACGCGACCCGGTTGAGGCTCAGCTCCGAGCGAGGGTGGGGCGCCCGAACCCGGCCGCCGCCGATAGCTACGAGCGAAGGTGCGGCGCCCCGTCTGCGCCCCTCGCGTCCGATCACGGTCGGCCCGCGAAGCGGTGCCGGAAGAGCGCGGGGCGCAGAGGGGGCGTGCACCTGAAGCAGCGCCGCAAGCGCGCCGGGCCGCGGACTGCGGGCGTGCATCCGAAGCGAGTTGCAATCGTGTGCATAATGGCTTTGCGATGGCGACGAGCAAGGTGAGCTTCGCCGGGCCGATCACGCTACGGGATGTGGCGCGGGTCGCCGGGGTTCATCCGGGCACGGTTTCGCGCGCGCTCAACCCGGAGACGCGTGGACTTGTCAACGAGCGGACCGCCCAGCGGGTGCTCGAGGCGGCCAAGGAGCTCGGCTACCGGCCGAACCCGATCGCCCGGGGCTTGAGGACGAACCGGTCCAACACGATCGGGGTGCTCGTGCCGGACCTGATGAACCCGCTGTTCGCCGCGGTCGTGCGCGGAATCGAGGACGGGTTGCGCGACGGCGGCTACACGCCGTTGATCGCCAACACCGACAACGACTCCGAGCGCGAGCGGGTGGCGTTCGAGGCGATGAGCGCGCGACAGGTCGACGGGTTCATCGCGGCGACCGCCCGGCGCGACCACTGGCTGCTCGCGGATGAGGTGGTGTCCGGCGCCAAGGTCGTGCTCGTCAACCGGCGCGTCGACAGCGATGCGATTCCGGCCGTCACCGGCGACGACCACGAGGGGGTCCGCCTGGCTGTCGAGCACCTGGCCGAGCTCGGCCATGAGCGGATCGCTCACCTTGCCGGCTCGCAGGCGCTCTACACCGGTTGGTTGCGCAACCAGGGGTTCATCGACGCGATGCGCGCCCGCGGTTTCGAGCCCGACCCCGGCCTGACCGTGTTCAGCGAGGCGTTCACCGAACGGGAGGGGGCGCGATGCTGCGGCGAGCTGCTCGACCGGCGCCGGGACTTCACCGCGATCGTGGCCGGCAACGACCTGCTCGCGCTCGGCTGCTACGACGCGCTGGAAGAGCGCGGCCTGCGCTGCCCGGAGGACGTCTCGGTCGTCGGGTATAACGACATGCCGTTCGTCGACCGCTTCCGGCCGGCGCTCACGACCGTTCGGGTTCCGCACTACGAGCTCGGGGCGACCGCGGCGCATCTGATGCTCGAGCAGCTCCAGGGGATCGACGCGCCGCCGCGCCAGCTGCTGCTCCCACCCGAGCTCGTGATCCGCGGCTCGACCGCCCCGCCGCCGGCGGACAGGACTGCTCCGCCGCCGACGGACACGACCTCCTCCGCGCCGGCGGAACAAGCTGATCGCAACACGTCTTCCCTTGACACCTCACAGTGACGACGATAACGTCGCACACGATTGCAGCAAACGTTTGCAGTCCGGGATGGCTGAACTGCCCGAAGGTGGTTGCAGACCGTCCCCGCGCGCGTTCGCTGGTCCGCAAGTCGACGTAATGAGCGCCTGGGAGGAGAGGGTCCAGATGACAAGGTCTAGCCGAACGGGTTGGATGTTGTCGGCCGCGGCCGTGGCCGCGATCGCCGCAGTTCTCGCGGGATGTGGGGGGTCCAGTAACAGCTCCTCGAGCGCGACCAGTTCGAGCTCGGGTTCCAGCTCGGGCTCGGCGACGAGCCCGACGCAGGCGAGCAAGTCGCCGGTGACGATCGGCGCGTCGCTGTCGCTTTCCGGCGACTTCTCGGCCGACGGCCAGGCGTTCGAGAAGGGCTACCAGCTGTGGGCTGCCGACATCAACAAGGCAGGCGGTCTGCTGGGCCATCCGGTCAAGCTCGACATCGTGTCCGACGCCTCCAGCCCGGCGCAGGTGGTGACCAACTACGAGAAGCTGATCTCCTCCGATCACGACCAACTCGTGTTTGGCCCGTTCTCGACGCTGCTGACCGTGCCCTCGTCGAAGGTCGTCAACCGCTTCGGCTACGCGTTCGTCGAGGGCGCGGGCGGCGCGCCGGCGGCGTTCGGCAACGGCCTCAAGAACATCTTCGACGTCAGCCTCCCGGTGATCGACAACCTAGTCCCGTTCGCGCACTGGCTCACGACGCTGCCCGCGTCGGAGCGGCCGAAGACCGCCGCGGTCGCCACCAGCAACGACCCGTTCACCCAGCCGCAGTTCCCGGCGGCGATCAAGATCCTCCAGGACGCGGGGATCAAGATCGTCTACAACAAGGTGTTCCCCGCCGAGGTGACCGACTACGCGCCGATCGCGACGAGCGTCGCGAGCACCAAGGCCGACGCGTTCCTGTTGGGCTCGGTCGACGTACCGACGGTGTCCGCGTTCATCCACACGTTCATCCAGCAGCACTACAACCCCAAGGCGTTCATCGCGACCGCAGGTCCGGATCAGGGCGCCGCGTTCCTGAAGGCGATCGGCGGGGCGGCGAACGCCGAGGGCGTGATGGTCCCGAACGGCTGGTATCCGGGCTACGCCAACGCGGTCAGCCAGAAGATGGTCCAGGAGTACGTCGCCAAGTACGGCGGCAGCCCGTCGGACGTGAACGCCGACGTGGCCGAGGCATACTCGGTGGGACAGATCGTCGCCCAGGCGGTCGCCGCGACGCACAGCCTCGACAACTCGAAGATCATCGCCTACCTGCACAGCCCCGTCACCCTCTCGAGCGTCCAGGGCCCGGTGAAGTTCGATTCGCTTGGTGAGAACGGTGCCGCCGCGGCGTTCGCGTTCCAATGGCAGAAGGCCAACCTCGTGCAGGTGCTGCCGGTCGGGTCCACGGGCTCCAAGCCCGCGGAGTATCCGAAGCCGAACTGGGGATCGTGAGCGCCTCCTCGCTCATCAAGGCGGTCATCGACGGGATCCTGACGGGAGGCGTATACGCCCTGATGGCGGCGGGCCTCACGCTGATCTTCGGGGTGATGGACATCATCAACATCGCTCAGGGCGCGCTGATCGTGCTCGGCGCCTACATGAGCTACGTCCTGTCGGTCCACCTCGGAATCGATCTGTTCGTCGGCTTGATCATCACGATCCCGGCGTTCTTCGTGCTCGGCGTGTTCATCGAGTGGGCGTTCATGCGCCGGCTGCGGGACCAGGAACGGACCGCGATGTCGATCCTCGTCACCTACGCGGTCGCGATCATCATCGAAGGCGTGCTGAGTGTCATCTTCGGCGTCGACTACCTTCAGCTCCAGGCCCCGTACGTGAACAGCACATTCCATCTACTCGGCTTCTACCTGCCCTACATCTACGTGTTCGGCTTCCTGCTCGCGGTCGCGCTCATGGGTGTCCTCTATTACATCCTGTACCGGACGCATTTCGGCCGCGGGGTGAGAGGGTCACTGCAGAACCGCGCTGCGGCGGAGTTGATCGGGGTGAACGTGAACCGCGTGCGCGCGCTGTCGGTCGGAATCGGGGTGTCGGTGACGGCGGCCGGCGGGATGGTGTTCGGCGCGACGAACTCGTTCAACCCGAGTAGCGGCTACGACCTGATCTCGCGCCTCCTCTCGATCGTGATCCTGGCCGGCCTAGGCAGCATCGGCGGAGCGCTGATCGCGGCGATATTCATGGTCACGCTCGAGGACGTGGTCTCGGTCGTGTGGTCGCCGGTGTGGGCGACGCTCGTCTACTACGCGTCGCTGATCGTCGTGCTGTCGTTCATGCCGAACGGCCTGTTCGGCAAGGCGGCAGTCCGGGCGCAATGACGCCACGGGTCCGGGTCGCGTGACGGCGCGCCTCCCGGCACGCGCGGTGAAGGTCGCGGTCTCGATCGGGATCCTCGCCGTATTCCCACTCGTGTTCAGCAACCCGACGACGACGTCGATCGCGGTGTTCACGCTGATCTTCATGGTCGCAGCTTGCGCTTGGAACATGTTCTCGGGTTACTCGGGTTACATCGCGCTCGGCCACGCCGTGTATTTCGGGGTGGGCGCGTACGCGCTCACGCTGCTGGCCAACCACCTGGGCTTCGCCGCCGGGTGGGGGATTTTCGCGCTGGTGCCGGTGGCCGGGATCATCGCCGGCCTGACGGCGATCCCCACCGGGTTGATCGCGCTGCGCGCTCGCCGCCACACGTTCGTGGTGATCACGATTGCGTTCATGTTCATCTTCCAACTGGCCGCCGGCAACTTCGCCTTCACCGGCGGCTCGTCGGGCCTCCAGCCGCCGACGCCGCTGTGGTCGGCGGTTTCCTACAACGACCACTTCTATTACGTGACGGCGATCGTGCTGGTCGCGACCGTCGCGCTGTCGTGGCTGATCCGGCGCTCGCGGTTCGGGCTGCAGCTGTTCGCGATTCGCGACGACGAGGAGCGGGCCCGCGGCCTCGGGGTTCGGGTGGCGCGGGTCAAGCTGACCGCGTTTGTCGTGTCCGCGATCCCCGTCGGCATGGTCGGCGGGATCTACGCCTACTTCCTCGGCCAGATCTTCCCGCAGTTCGCGTTCGACCCGCTGTTCGACCTGTCGATCGCGCTGATGGCCTTCATCGGGGGGCTGGGGACGGTGTGGGGGCCGCTGCTGGGCGCCCTCGTGCTCGAATCGCTCCAGCAGTACTTCACGGTCGAGTCAGGCGCGAGCCAGGTTTACCTGATCATCTACGGCGGCCTGTTCCTCGCGGTCATCCTCCTGCTCCCGCGGGGCATCATCCCGAGCATCCAGGATCTGATTCAGCGGTGGCGCACGCGTGCCTCGGTGCAGGAGCGGGCCGATGACGAGGCGGCGGCGTCCCCTGACGTCGTCAAGGCGGCGGGCGCACGATGAGCGCGCTGATCGAGGCCGAGGGCGTGTGCAAGTCCTTTGGCGGCCTGCAGGCGCTGTCGGACTGCTCGCTGTCGGTACCGAAGGGCTCAATCGCAGGCCTGATCGGACCCAACGGATCCGGCAAGACCACGCTGTTCAACGTGATGACCGGCTACGAGCGGTGCAGCGCCGGCGAGGTCCGGTTCGACGGCGAGCCGATCACCGGCGCCACCCCGGAGCGGGTGTTCGGACTCGGCGTCGGCCGCACGTTCCAGATCACCAGGTTGTTCTTCCGGCTGACCGTGCTCGAGAACATCCTCGTCGCCACGCAACGGCACGAGGGGTGGATGCGGAGCGTGGTCCGACGAGCCGGCTCGGCGGCGGAGCGGCAGCGGGCGCTCGAGATGCTCGAGTTCGTCGGGCTCGAGCGGCTGGCGGGCAGCCCCGCGGGCAACCTCTCGTACGGGCAGCGCAAGCTGCTGGAGCTGGCGTCGCTACTCGTCGCCGATCCCGCCGTGCTGCTGCTCGACGAGCCGACCGCAGGCGTCAACCCGGGGCTGATCGAGCAGCTGTCCGAGCGCATCCGCGACCTCAATCGCGCCGGCAAGACGTTCCTCGTCGTCGAGCACAACATGGAGTTCGTGATGGGGCTGTGTCACGAGGTGACCGTGCTGCACCAGGGGCGGACGCTGGTGAGCGGATCCCCGGATCAGGTCCGCGCAAATCCAGCGGTACTCGACGCCTACCTGGGCGGCGGCGACGACGATGACTTCTAGCGGGCCAAATGGATCCGGTCCGGGCGGCGATGTGATCCTCACCCTCGACGGGGTGACCGCCGGCTACGGCGGCGGCGACATCCTCAAAGCGGTCTCGTTCGAAGTTGCCGAGCGCGAGATCATGTGCATCGTCGGTCCCAACGGCGCCGGCAAGTCCACGCTGCTGGCCACGATCAGCGGCGTCTTGCGGCCGCGCCGCGGCGCGATTGCGTTCCAGGGCGAGTCGCTGGTCGGGCTGGCGCCGCGCCAGGTCCTCGCCAAGGGAATCGTGCTGGTCCCGCAGGCGCACAGCCTGTTCGGAGAGATGACCGTGCGCGAGAACGTCGAGATGGGGGCCTACACGGTGCGCGACGCCGGGCTGGTTAGACGCCGGCTGGGCGAGGTCGAGGAGCTGTTCCCGCTCGTGCGCGAGCGAGCGCACGACAAGGCCGGGAGCCTGTCCGGCGGCCAGCAGCGCCTGGTCGAGCTGGCGCGCAGCCTGATGCTCGATCCGGCGCTGATCGTCCTCGACGAGCCCTCGATCGGGCTCGACCCGCCCACGCGGAAGGTCGTCTTCGGAATGATCCGGCTGATGAACCAGCAGGGGCGGACGATCCTGCTCGTCGAGCAGAACGCTCGCGCCGGGCTCAAGCTGAGCACCCGCGGCCTCGTGCTCGAAAACGGCAAGGTCCGCCTCACCGGCACGGGCCGCGAGATCCTCGAGCACCCTGAGATCGGGGCGCTGTACCTGGGTGGCACGGTGTCGAGCGCGCCGGCGAGCTGATGCCCGACGCGCGCGTCCAGGCCGCGATCGACCACTGGGCGCCCCGGTTCATCGCGATGGGCGTCGACTACAACGACTTCGTTCGTACGACCGGCCGGATCGAGCGGTGGGAGGACTGGCTCGACGCATGGACCGCGCTCGCCGAGGACCACCTCGAGCTCGCCGCGAACGCCGAGGCCGCGGGGCGGGGCCGGAGCGCCGGCGAGGCCTACCTGCACGCGGCCGTGTGCCAGCACTTCGGCAAGTTCGTGTGGGTGCTCGACGCGGCCGCGCACCGCGCCGCGACCGAGCGGGCGATCGCGGCGATGGCCAAGGCCCACGCGTTCCTCGACCCGAGCGCCGAGCGGATCGAGGCGGGGCTCGACGGCGGCGTGCTCGCCGGCAACCTACGCCGGCCGGCGTCCGCGCCGAGGCCGCCCGTGATCGTTCTCATCCCCGGCCTCGACTCCACCAAGGAGGAGTTCTTCCACTGGGAGAACGCGTTCCTCGCGCGCGGGATGGCGACGTTGTCGATGGACGGTCCCGGCCAGGGGGAGGCCGGGTTCAGGCTGCCGATCCGGCACGACTACGAGGTCGCGGTCGCGGCGATGCTCGACGCGCTCGGCGGCCGCGACGACATCGACCTCGCACGTGCCGGCGCTGCCGGTGTCAGCCTCGGCGGCTACTACGCGCCGCGCGCGGCGGCGTTCGAGCCGCGGATCCGCGCTGTGGCGGCGATCAGCGGCCCGTATGGCTTCGGCGAGCTGTGGGACGACCTGCCGCCGCTGACCCGCGCGGCGTTCACGGTGAAGTCGGGCGCCCGCGACGAGCGCGACGGTCGCGAGCGCGCCCACGCCCTCAACCTCGCCGGCGTTCTCGGAGCGCTGACGCAGCCGGCGCTGTTCGTCACGGGGGGGCTCGACCGCATCGTCCCCTGGCGCGAGACCGAGCGGGCAGCGCGTGAGACCCCGAACGGCTCATTCGTGCTCTACGAGCGCGGCACGCACGTGTGCAGCAACCTGCCCTACCGGTACCGACCGCTCGTGGCCGATTGGATGCTGGATCAGCTGAGCGGGTCCGGCGCTTGAACCTTCTCGGCGAGCCTGTCCGCCGGCGCGAGGACGAGCGCATCCTGCGCGGGCAGGCCCGCTACCTCGACGACCTCGAGCTGCCGCGGATGGCGCACGCCGCGTTTGTCCGCAGCCCCCACGCGCGTGCCGACATCGTCTCGGTGTTCCCGCCCCCCGGGGCGCCGGGCCTGCTCGGAGCGCTGACCGCGCTCGACGTCGCCGGTCGCGCCCGGCCGTTCGCGATCCCCCGGATCGAGGACGCGCTGCTCGCCGCCGTGCCCCACCCGATCCTGGCCGAGGACGAGGCCCGCTACGCGGGTCAGCCGGTCGCGGTCGTGATCGCGGAGTCCCGCGCCCAAGCCGAGGACGCCGCCGAGCTCGTCGAGGTCGAGTACGAGCCCCACGACGCGGTCGTCGATCCCCGCGGCGCTCCCGAGGAGCTGATGCGGTGGCGACGCGTCGCCGGCGACGTCGACGGCGCGTTCGCCGGCGCCGCTCACGTCGTGCCCGGTCGGTACGCGCTCCCGCGGCTGGTGGCGACGCCGATGGAGACGCGCGGCGTGATCGCGGCCTACGACGAGCGCGACGACCTGTTGACCGTGTGGGGCTCGTTTCAGGACCCGCACCGGCCTCGCGCCCAGCTCGCCCACGCGCTCGACCGCGAGCCCGACCGGATCCGGGTGATCGTGCCCGACGTCGGCGGCGCGTTCGGCAGCAAGGGGGCGCTACCGGTGGAGGGGGTGGTCGTGGCGCTGGCGGCGATCGAGCTCGGCTGCCCGGTCAAGTGGGCCGAGGACCGGATGGAGAACTTCGCCGGCGCCTATCAGGGCCGGGGCGTCCGGGCCGACGTCGAGCTGGCGCTCGATGCGGAGGGCCGGATCCTCGCCGTGCGCGCCGACATCCTCGCCGACCTCGGCGCGTTCCTGCTGCCGAGCACCGCGATCCCCCCGCACACCACCGCGATGCTGATGACCGGCGTCTACGACGTCGCGTGCGCCCAGGTGACCGTGACCGGCGCGCGGACCGACAAGGTGCCGACCGGGCCCTACCGTGGCGCCGGCCGCCCCGAGGCCGCCTACCTGCTCGAGCTCACCGTCGATGCCGCCGCGCGCGAGCTGGGCCTCGAGCCCGCCGAGCTGCGGCGGCGGAACCTGATCCGGTCGTTCCCGCACCGGGCCGCGCTCGGCTGGACGTACGACTCCGGCGACTACGCGAGGTGCCTCGAGCTGGCGCTCGAGCTGGTCGTGCCCGAGCGTGTTTCCGATGAGCGGCGCGTGGTGGGGACGGGGGTTGCGATGTACGTCGAGCGCGCCGGCGGGATGTGGGAGAGCGCTTCGGTGACCGTGGAGCCGAGCGGGCGCGTGGTCGCGCGGAGCGGCTCCTCGCCCCACGGCCAGGGTCACGAGACCACGTTCGCGCAGATCGTCGCCGACCGGCTGGGGGTCGACGGCGACGACGTCGAGCTACGGTTCGGCGACACGGCCGAGGTTCCGCCGGGCGTCGGAACGTTCGCGAGCCGGTCGATGGCGATGGGCGGCTCGGCACTCGTCCAGGCGCTCGATCAGATCGTCGCTCGGGCGCGCGCGGTGGCCGCCGAGCGGCTCGGCGGGTCGGTGGAGTCCTTGACGTGGTCAGAGTCCGCGTGGGTATCCGTCGACGGGCGTGGCGTGACGCTCGCCGAGGTCGCCGCCGCCGCCGGCGGCCTCGAGGCTTACGCCAGGTTCGAATCGGGCCTGGTGTTCGGATCGGGCGCGTACGCCGCCGTCGTCGAGATCGACCGCGCCACCGGGCAGCTGCGGGTGTGCCGGCTCGCCGCCGTCGACGATGCCGGCCGGATCCTCAACCCGCTGCTGGCCGAGGGCCAGGTGCTCGGCGGCATCGTGCAGGGGCTCGGGGCGGCGCTCGTCGAGGAGGCCGTGTTCGACGAGTACGGTCAGCCACGGAGCGCGTCGTTCGCCGACTACAGCCTGCTGACCGCGGTCGAGCTGCCCCCGGTCGAGGCCCGCTTCGTCCAGACGCCGTCTCCGTTGAATCCGCTTGGGGTAAAGGGGATCGGCGAGGGCGGCGCGATCGGGACTCCGGCGGCGATCGCGAGCGCGGTCGCCGACGCGCTCGGGCACCCGGCGCCGGACCCGCCGTTCACGGCCGAGAAGCTGTGGCGGGCGCTGCGAGGGCTCGAGTGAAGCCGGCGCCGTTCGACTACGCGGCGCCGCGATCGGTCGAGGAAACGATGTCGCTGCTCGGCGAGGACGTCGCGCCGCTCGCCGGCGGTCAGAGCCTCGTGCCGCTGTTGAACTTCCGGATCGCGCGACCGGCGCTGGTCGTCGACCTGAACGGGATCGACTCTCTCGCCGGCCTTGAGGTTGAGGGGTCGACGCTCCGGATCGGCGCGCTCACCCGTCAATCGGTCCTCGAACGCTCGCCGGTCGTGGCTGACCGCTGGCCTCTGCTCCGGCAGGCGGTCCGGTTCGCCGGCCACCCGCAGACCCGGGTTCGCGGCACGGTAGGAGGGTCGGTCGCCCACGCCGACCCGGCGGCCGAGCTGCCCGCGGCGCTGCTCGCACTCCACGCTGTCTTCCACCTGCGCTCGCCCCGGGGCATGCGCACCGTGGCGGCGCGCGACTTCTTCCTCGGCCCGCTGACGACCGTGCTCGAGCCCGGCGAGTTGCTGGTCGAGATCGAGGTACCCGCGTTGCCCGCCGGCGCCCGGACCGCGTTCGTCGAGCATGCGCGCACGCACGGCGACTTCGCCACCGCCGGCGCGGCCGTCGTGCTCGGCCCCGACGGGGCCGCCGCGATCGCGGTGCTGGGCGTCGAGGGTAAGCCGACCCGGGTCCGCGCCGCCGAAGATGCCCTGCGCGGCGGCGCGAGCTTCCGGGAGGCGGCCGACCTCATCGCCGCGTCGGACGGGGGCGAGTACCGGCGGGCGCTCGTGGCCGAGCTCGTGGTGCGCGCGCTGACGGAGGCTGCCGCCTTGTGACAACGATCTCGGTGACGATCAACGGCGCGTTTCACGAAGGCGAGGTCGAGCCGCGCACGCTGCTGTCGGACTTCATCCGCCACCAGGCCGGGCTGACCGGCACCAAGGTGGGGTGCGAGCAGGGCGTATGTGGCGCATGCACGGTGCAGCTCGATGGCGAGCCGGTCCGCTCGTGCCTGATGCTCGCGATCCAGGCCGACGGACGTTCGCTGCGGACGGTCGAGGGGCTCTCCCCGGAGGCGGGCCCGCTGCACCCGCTCCAGCGCGCGTTCCACGAGGCCCACGCGCTCCAGTGCGGCTTCTGCACCGCCGGCATCCTGATGTCGATCGAGCCGTTCCTGCGCGAGCACCCGGACCCGAGCGAGGCCGAGATCCGCGAGGCGCTCGCCGGCAACCTGTGCCGCTGCACCGGCTATCGAGGGATCATCGAGGCCGTCCGGCTGACAATCGCTTGGGAAGAAACGTCCAACATGTAGACGAAACTTCCCGAGCGCTGGCGTCAGCCGAGGGCGAGCGTCGCCCCGCGGTCGGCGGCCGGCGTCGCCTCCTGCGTCTCGTGGTTGAGCACGGTGTTCCGCTCGGAGGTGACTTCCCGCTCCAGGGGCAGCGACCCGCCGACCGTGTAGTACGGCTTGCCGGCGATCACGAGATCCTCGGCGGGGAAGCGGGTGATCACCTCGCAGCCGTCGGCGGTCACGACGAGCTGCTCCTCGATCCGCGCCGCCGACCAGCCGTCGCTCGCGGGCCAGAACGTCTCGAGCGCGAACACCATGCCCTCGCGGATCTCCTCGGGATGGTCGAGCGACACGAGGCGGCTGAAGATCGGCTTCTCCCAGATCGACAGCCCGACGCCGTGGCCGAACTGAAGGGCGAACGCCGCCTCCTCGTCGGCGAACCCGAACTCCTGCGCCTGCGGCCACACGCTGACGACCTCGCCGGTCGTGGCGCCCGGGCGGATCAGCTCGATCGCCGCGTCGAGGTAGTAGCGGCACCGCTTGTAGGCGTCGACCAGCGCCCGCGAGGCGCCGGCAATCGCGAACGTGCGGTAGTAGCACGTGCGGTAGCCCATGAAGCTGTGGAGGATGTCGAAGTACGCCGGGTCGCCCGGCCGGAGCGCGCGGTCGGTGTACACGTGCGGGTGGGGGTTGCAGCGCTCGCCGGAGATCGCGTTGACGCCCTCGACGAACTCCGAGCCCATGTCGTAGAGCACCTTGTTGACCAGGCCGACGCACTCGTTCTCGCGCATCCCGGGCTTCATCGCGCGGTACAGCTCCTCGTAGGCGGCGTCGACCATCGCGCACGCCTGGTTGAGCAGCGTGATCTCGTCGACGGTCTTGATCACGCGCGCCTGCTGCATCAGCTGCTGGCCGTCGACGACCTGGATGCCGGCGGCCTGGAGCGCGAACAGCACCGCGGGCTCGACCGCGTCGACCCCAACCGGCTCGCTGAGCAAACCGCGCTGCTCGAGCTCGACGCGGATCTTCTCCGCGACGTTCTCGGCTCGCCCGGACTCGGGCGACATCGCCCCTCGCAGGGTCGAAATGCCGGCGCGCGAGCGGCCATCCGCGAGCCACGGGTTGTACAGCTGGTGGTGGCGCGCCGCCGAGCCGAAGTCCCACATGATCGGATCGTCGTGCTGCGGCAGCAGGCAGAAGCGGTTCAGCTTGTCCTGCGCCCACGTTCCGATGTGGGTCGCGGTGATGTAGCGGATGTTCGTCATGTCGAAGCACAGCAGCGCCCCGAGCGAGGACTCCGCCAGCAGCCCGCCGATCCGGGCCAGCCGTTCCGTGCGCAGGCGATCGAAGCGGACACGCTCCTCCCAGTCGACGGCCATCGTCCCGTAGGTGTGGAGTCCCATCGGGGGAAAGCTTACAATCGTTTGCAGCCGAGGCGCTCGGGATGCGAATGAGAAGACCGGCAAATATCGCGGCAAATCTCAGCCGCGTCCGCAGGCAGGTGCGGTGCTGCTTGACGCCACAAGCAACCGTCCGATAGGCTTGCAAACGATTGCATCACGGGGAGCGGGACGCTAGGAGAATTGACTCTATGCAGGATGGAAACCTGAACGACAAGCGCCTCGGATGGGTGGGCGCAGGTCGCATGGGCCTCGCGCTCGCGACCCGGTTGCTCGAGGCCGGCTGCGACGTGGCCGTGTACAACCGCACGCGGTCTAAAGCCGAGCCGCTGGCCGAGCTCGGCGCCACGATCGTCGAGCAGCCGGCGGACCTCGGCGACCGCGACATCGTGTTCACGATCGTCGCGGGCCCGACCGACTTTCAGCACGTCGTCACCGGACCCAAAGGCCTGCTGTCGGGGTCGGGACGGGCGCCGGCGGTGGTCGTCGACTCCACGACCGTGTCGGCGGAGGCGTCCGCCGTCGTCAGGGCCGAGGCCGAGAAGCGCGGGACCGCGTTGCTGGCCGCACCGGTCAGCGGTAACCCCAAGGTGGTCAAGGCCGGGCGGCTGACGATGGTCACCTCGGGACCCGAGGAGGCGCATCGCGCGGCGCTGCCTTATCTCGAGATCATGGCCGCGGGCGGCGTCACGTACTGCGGCGACGGCGACCGTGCCCGCCTGGTCAAGGTGTGCCACAACCTGATGCTGGGGATCGTCGCGCAGACGCTCGCGGAGATCCTCGTCCTCGCCGAGAAGGGGGGCGTCTCGCGGGCCGACCTGATGGAGTTCCTGAACAACAGCGTGCTGGGCTCGACCTTCACCCGCTACAAGACGCCGGCCTACGTCAACCTTGATTTCACGCCGACGTTCACTCCCGAGCTGCTGCTGAAAGACTTCGATCTCGGCCACGAGGCCGCGCGCGAGCTCGGCGTGCCGATGCCGGTGGCGTCGGCCGCCCAGCAGGTCGTCCAGGCGCTGATCGGCAACGGCTACACCGACGTCGACTTCGCCGCGCTGATCGAGCTCCAGGCCAAGGCGTCGGCGCTCGAGCTCGAGCCCGAGTCGGCGGAGGTCTCCGACGGGCTGGAGCGCGCGGCGTGACCGCGCCGGCGCGGGCTGCGGACACCAGGGGCGCGCGATGACGGTCGATGCCGCGCTCGGCACCGAGGCGCCGGCGGCGTACCTCGAGCGGTACGGGCTGATGCTGCTGATCCGGCTGTTCGAGACCGAGATGCAGCGGCTGTTCCTCAAGGGCGAGGTCCACGGCACCACGCACCTGTGCGCGGGCCAGGAGGCGGTGCCCGTCGGGGTGTGCTCGGCGCTCGAGCCCGGCGACTACCTAGCCGGCACGTACCGCGGCCACGGCCACGCGCTCGCGAAGGGCACCAGCCCCGACGCGCTGCTCGCGGAGATGCTCGGCCGCGCCACCGGGGTGTGCGGGGGACGGGCGGGCTCGATGAACGTGATCGACGTCGAGCACGGCCTGGTCGGCTGTTTCGGGATCGTCGGCGGCAGCATCGCCGCCGCCACCGGCGCCGCGCTCGCCGCCAAGCGCCAGGGGCGCGTGGCGGTCGCGATGTTCGGCGACGGCGCGACGAACCAGGGGTACTTCCACGAGTGCCTGAACTTCGCCAAGGTGTTCTCGCTGCCCGCCGTGTTCGTTTGCGAGAACAACTTCTACGGAGAGTTCACGCCGATGCTCGAGGTCACCGCGGGCCAGGACATCGCGGCGCGGGCCGGCGCGTTCGGGATCCCGTCCGGGGTCCTCGACGGCAACGACGTGTGGGCGGTGCGCGGAGCCGCGGTCGAGGCGGTGCAGCGCGCCCGCTCGGGGTACGGGCCGACGCTGCTCGAGTGCCAGACGTATCGCCACCACGGCCATTCGAAGGCGGACCCCGCGCGGTACCGGCCGCCGGAGGAGGTCGAGCGTTGGCTGGCGCGCGACCCGCTCACGATCGCCCGAGCACGCCTGATCGACCTCGGGGTGGGCGAGTCGGAGATCGACGAGGTCGAGGAGGCGACCCGCGCGCGGATGGATCGCGCGGTGCAGGAGGCGCTCGGCGCGCCGTACCCGGATCCGGCCGCGGAGCACGCGACGGAGTTTGCGCCGTGACCTCGTCGGGGCTCGAGTTCCGCGTCGCGATCCGCGAGGCGATCGTCGAGGAGATGGAGCGCGACGAGTCGGTGGTGTTCTTCGGCGAGGACGTCGCCGCCGAGCAGGGAGGCGTGTTCGCGGTCACGCCCGGCATCCAGGAACGGTTCGGATCCGAGCGCGTGTTCGACACGCCGATCTCCGAGCTGGCGCTGTCGGGCGCGGCGTTCGGTGCCGCCGTCGCCGGCCTGCGCCCGATCATCGAGATCATGTTCGGCGACTTCATGGGGCTGGCGATGGACTCGCTCGTCAACCAGTCCGCCAAGTACTGGTACCTGTCAAACGAGCAGCGCAGCGTGCCGCTCGTGGTCCGCTCGGCGGTCGGCGGCGGCGGGCGCTTCGGCGCGATCCACTCGCAGACGCACGCGACCTGGTTCCAGGGGATTCCCGGGCTGAAGATCGCCTTCCCGTCCTCGCCGGCGGAGGCGAAGGGACTACTCAAGGGCGCGATCCGCGACGACAACCCGGTGATCTTCCTCGAGCACAAGCGGCTCTACTCGGTCAAAGGACCCGCCCACCCGGCGCCCGCCGCCGGCGAGGTACTCCCACTCGGACGGGCGCGGATCGCGCGCCCCGGCAAGGATCTGACGATCGTGTCCGCCGGCAAGGGCGTGCCCGATGCGCTCGAGGCCGCTGACCAGCTTGCCGCCGGCGGCGTGCAGGCCGAGGTCATCGATCTGCGCACGCTCCGGCCGCTCGATCTCGACACCGTGCTCGAGTCGGTAGCGCGGACCAACCGCCTGCTCGCGGTCGAGGAGGGCCCCCGCACCGGGGGATGGGGATCGGGTCTGCTCGGTCAGGTTGCCGAGCACGGGCTCCACGACCTCGACGACGCCTGGCTGCTCGCCACCGACGAGCTTCCGATTCCGTACAGCCCGACGCTCGAAGACGCGTTCATCCCGGGCGCCGGCGCGATCGCGGCCGCCGTGCGCGAGCGCGCGGGAATCGCGGTGAGCTGACATGCCCGAGATCGTGATGCCGCGGCTGTCGGATTCGATGGAGGAGGGCACGATCGTCCGCTGGCTGAAGAAGGACGGCGAGGCGGTGTCGAAGGGTGAGCCGCTCGCCGAGGTCGAGACCGACAAGGCGACGGTCACGTTCGACGCGGACGCTGACGGGACGCTGCGGATCTTCGCCGGCGAGGGGGAGACCGTGCCGATCGGCGGCGTGATCGCGAGCATCGGCGACGCGCTCCCACGATCTCCGGCGCCCGCCCAGCCCGGCCCCGCCGCGCCGGCCCCCGCCGCCGCGGGCAAAGCATCCGACGCCGGCAACGGTTCCGATCGCGTCAGGGCGTCGCCGCTCGCCCGCCGGATGGCCCGCGAATCCGACGTCGACCTGCGTGCGATCGCCGGCTCGGGTCCGGGGGGGCGGATCGTGAAGGCCGACCTCGAGGGGGCGGCTCCCCCGCCGGCGCGAGGCGCCAAGGGCGTCGTCACGACCGTGCAGCCCTCGCGCATCCAGGTCCAGATCGCCCAGCGGATGGCGGAGTCGAAGGCGACGGTCCCGGACTTCACGCTGCACGCCGAGGCCGACATGGAGCAGGCGGTGGAGCTGCGGGCACAGCTGCGCCGGGCCGGCCGCACCGGCGACGCGGTGCCCTCCTACAACGACATAGTGGTCAAGGCGTGCGCGATCGCGCTGCGTGATCACCCGCGAGCGAACGCCGCGTACCGCGACGGCGCCTTCGAGCTGTACGAGCGCGTCAACGTCGGCATCGCGGTCGCCACCGACGACAGCCTGATCGTGCCGACCGTGTTCGACGCCGACCGCAAATCGCTGCTCGAGATCGCGCGCGAGACGCGGACGCTCGCCGAGCGCGTCCGCTCCCAGCAGGTCACGCCGGCTGAGCTGTCGGGTGGCACGTTCACGGTGTCGAACCTGGGGATGTACGGCGTGGCCTCCTTCGCGGCGATCATCAACCCGCCGCAGGCCGCGATCCTCGCGGTCGGGGAGCTGCGCGAGGTCCCGGTCATCCGCGAAGGGCAGGTGGTTCCCGGCTCGCGAATGAGCATCGCGCTTACGTGCGACCACCGGATCCTGTACGGCGCTCCGGCGGCGGAGTTCCTCGCCCGCATCCGGCAGCTGCTCGAGCAGCCGCTCTACTTGCTCGTCTGATCGGGCACCCACGGAGCTCGCCAGCTGCCGTAGCCGGCGATGAGCCTGTCCGCCTCCTTCGGTCCCCACGAACCCTGCGCGTACGGCTGGACCGGCGGCGGTGAATCGAGCAGGGGCTGGACGATCCGCCAGCTCTCCTCGACGTTGTCCTGCCGGGTGAACTCGGTGGCGTCCCCGCGCAGCGCCGCGTCGAGCAGCACCTCGTAGGGCGTCGGACCCTCGCCGCCCTCCTGTGAGAACTCCACGTCGAACTCGATCTCGTTCGCACCCGGCTTGTCGGCGCGCTGAGCGTCGAGGATCACCCGGATCCCGGTCGACGGGTCGATCCTGAACACCAGCTGGTTGGGCGACGGCGGGCGACGGTCGTCGCGAACGAAGTGCAGGCGCGGGGGATGCTTGAACAGCAGCCGCAGCTCGGTCTCCCTGACCGCGAGGTGCTTGCCGGTTCGCACGAAGAACGGCACGCCGGCCCACCGCCAGGTGTCGATCTCCAGGCGCAGCGCGACGTACGTCTCGGTGGTCGAATCCGGGGCGACGCCGTCGGTGTCGAGGTAGCCGTCGTACTGGCCGCGCACGTAATGGGACGGGTCGGCGTCCGGCATCGCCCGGAACACGGCCCGCTTGGCGTCCTTGATCGTGTCGGGATCGCCTCCGCTCGGCGGCTCCATGGCCGCCGTGGCCAGCACCTGCAGAAGGTGGTTGACGACCACGTCCCGCAGCGCGCCGACTGGATCGTAGAAGCGCCCGCGGTCCTCGACCCCGAAGTTCTCGGCCATCGTGATCTGCACGGACGCGAGGAAGTTGCGGTTCCACACCGGCTCGAGCATCGTGTTCGCGAACCGCAGGTAGAGGACCTCCTCGACCCCCATCTTTCCGAGGAAGTGGTCGATCCGGTACAGCTGGGACTCGTCCAGGTAGCGGTGCAGATCGGCTGCGAGCTCGCGGGCCGATTGCAGGTCGTTCCCGAACGGCTTCTCGACGACGACCCGCTGTCCGTTCGAGACCAGGTTCGCTTTGGCCAGGCTCTCGACCACGGTGGCGAACAGCGACGGCGGGATCTCCAGGTAGAACACGGGGTTGTGGCGGTCGCCGAGCGTCTGCGCCACCTTCGAATACAGCTGCTCGTCGTCGAGGTCGCCGCTGACGTAGGTGAGGCGTGCCGCGAACCGGTCGAACACCTCGTCGTCGAGGTCCTCGCCGGTCTGCTCGATCGCATCGCGCGCGCGGCGCCGAAGCTCATCGTCGGTCATGTCCTGGCGCGCCACCCCGAGCACTGGCACGCCCAGCAGCCCGCGGCGCTCGAGCCGGTACAGCGAGCGGAACGTCTGCTTCCTGGCCAGGTCGCCGGTGATGCCGAAGATGACAAGCGCGTCTGCCTCTCGAGGGGTCATGCACTGCACGCTATCGGTTACCCGGCGCGGGACGTGTTCTCAAGATAGGCGGCAGCGCACGGCAACATGGGGAGTCCTCCCGATGCCCGTTTCGGCACGGCCTCGTAGGTTCTGACGCGACACACGGGCCGACCAATCAGGAGGACGGACATGCCGCGATACATGGTGCAGCGCACCTTTCCCGACGGACTCGCGATCCCGATCTCGAACGGTGGCGCCGACATCTGCGCCACCGTCGTGGAGCGCAACCTCGAGGAGGGGGCGACCTGGGTCCACTCGTACGTGAGCGCCGACAAGCGGACCACGTTCTGCGTCTACGACGCGCCCACTCCCGAGGCCGTGCGCAAGAGCGCATCGCGCAACGACCTACCCGTCGACCAGATCACCGAGGTCCGGGTGCTCGACCCGTATTTCTACGTCTGAGGAGGAGAGCCAATCATGTCGATACACATCACCAAGCGCGCGCTGACCGCGGCCGTGATCGTGGCCGCCGTCGTACCGTCCGCCGCGGGCGCCAGGCCGCTGTATGACCCGCCGGGATCGTCGTACACGGTCGCCGTGCCGGCGGTCCAGACCGCCGCACCGCCGGTCGCGGAGGCGGGGCAGGGGTTCAGGTGGGACGACGCGGGGCTCGGCGCCGCAGGGATGCTCGTGCTGGTCGGCGTCGGTTCGGGCGCCGCGGTCGCGGTGCGGCGCCGGGGCGGCCGTGCGGTCATGGGTTGATCTGAGCGTGAACGGGGGCGATGATGCCCGCGTGCAGCTCTCGGGGCATGTTCCAGCCGGGGGAGCGGCCGAGCTTCTCGAGCGGTCGGAGGACCTTGCCACGCTCGGCGGCCGGCTGGCGGCGGTGACCGAGAGCTCACGCGGGCAGCTCGTGCTCGTGCGGGGCGAGGCCGGCATCGGAAAGACCGCGCTGCTCAGGTCGTCTCGCAGAAGACTGTCGACCATCACGTGTCGGCGATCCTGCGGAAGCTCGGAGCCCGCACACGTGGCGAAGCGGCCGCCGCGGCCTCGAGGCTCGGCCTGACCGAGGTTTCAGCGGGCAGTCCCGGCGGTCTTGCCTGAGCGCTTCGCGCGCGCCCGGCTCGACCTGCCGCGGCTCCGCAGCTTCTTCGCCAGCGCCACGTCCTCGGCCGCGGGACTGCCGTGATCGCGCCCGGTCTCGAGCACGCCCGGCAGCTTGTCGAACCGAGGTTCGGAGATGAACACGGCGCAGCCCCTCTCGCCGAGCTCGCCCTCGCCCATGATCGCGTGCCGGTCGCGGTTGGATCCGAGAGCGACCATCGAATCGTTGACGTGCAGCGCTCCGAGGCGCTCGAGCCCGACGACGCGGTCGAACTCGTCGAGCACATGGTCGAGCGTTTTAACGGTGCTGACGTCGTAGCCTGAAGCGAACAGGTGGCACGAGTCGAGGCAGATCCCGAGGCGCTTGCCGCCGCCGGAGGCGTCGAGCAGGTCGGCGAGCTCCTCGAACGAGCGGCCGAGCGTGCCGCCGGCGCCGGCGGTGTCCTCGAGCAGCAGCGTGCATTTGTCCGTCTCGGCCAACGCCTCCTTGATCACCTTGCCGGCCCGCTTGATCGCCTTGGGGACGTCGCCGGTCTTGGCCGAGCCCGGGTGCAGGACCACGCCGACTGCGCCGATACCCTCGCCGACTCGCAGCGACTGGGTCAGGGATGCCAGCGACTTCTTGCGCATCTCGGCATCAGTCGTGGCGCAGTTGATCAGGTACACCGCGTGGATCAGCACGGCCTCGATCGGGCTGTCGTCAATTGCTTTGCGGAATTCCGCGAAGTCGTCTTCGGTGTAAGCGGTCGGGCGCCACATGCGCGGCGACTGATTGAAAATCTGGATCGCCTCGCAGCCTCGCTCGACGCCGCGCTCGACCGCGCGGTCGAGACCACCAGCATTCGACACGTGTGCGCCGATTAGCATGAGAATCTGTAGATCATGCGCGTTCGCTTCGCTCCATCCCCGACCGGGGCATTGCACATCGGCGGTGCCCGGACAGCTCTGTACAACTGGTTGCTGGCCCGCGGCCAAGCGTACGGCCCGGCAGGCGAGCCGGGGACGCTCGTGTTGCGGATCGAAGATACCGATCGCGAGCGATCGACCCCGGAGAACGTGGAGCAGATCCTCGACGCGATGCGCTGGCTGAACCTCGACTGGGACGAGGGCCCCGTGTTCCAGTCCGACCGAGCCGGTCGCCACAGCGAGGTGCTGGCGCAGCTGCTCGACTCTGGCCACGCGTACCACTCGCACCGCCACCGCCGACGACGTCCAGACCTACAAGCAGCGCCACGGCTTCGAGCGCGGGTTCCGCGGCGAGGTGGAGCCGGCGGGCGCGGTGCGACTGCACGTCCCCGACGAGGGCGAGACGATCTTCGACGACGTCATCCGTGGCCAGATCCGGTTCGCCAACGCGAGCATCGACGACCCGGTCATCGCGCGGGCCGACGGGTCGGTGCTGTATGTGTTCGCGAACCTCGTCGACGACCTCGACGCGGGCATCACCGACGTCGTGCGGGGCGAGGACCACATCTCGAACACGCCCAAGCAGCTGCTCGTGCTCGACGCGCTCGGGATCCCGGCGCCGCGGTACGCGCACCTGCCGCTGCTGCACGGCCCCGACGGGCGCAAGCTGTCAAAGCGCCACGGCGCCGCCTCGGTCCAGGAGCTGCGCGCCGCCGGCTACCTGCCCGAGGCGGTCGACAACTACATCGCGCTGCTCGGCGCCGGGTTCGCCGCCGACGAGGAGTTCTTCTCGCTCGACGAGCTCGCCAGGCGCTTCCGTCTCGACCGCGTATCGAAGAACCCGGCGGTGTTCGATGAGCGCAAGCTGCGTCACCTCAACGGCCGCTGGATCCGCGAGCTCGGGACCGACGAGCTCACCAAGCGGCTCGAGGAGTACACCGGTCGGAGCGGCCTGCGCGGGGCGGTCGAGATCTCCGAGGAGAAGATCCAGACGCTCGCCGACTTCTGGCCGCTGGTCGGGTTCCTGTTCGACGGTCCGGCCGACGATCCGGCCGCATTCCGTAAGGTGATCGCCAGCGACGGTGGGATGGACAGCCTGAAGGCCGCGCGGGAGGCCTTGGCGCACGCGGAGCCGTTCACGGTCGAAAATGTCGAGAGTGCCCTGCGTGAGGTGGTCGAGCAGCGGGGCGTGAAATCGGGAAAGGTGTTCCAGCCAGTTCGAGTCGCGATCGCCGGGACGACGGTGTCACCAGGGATCTTCGAGAGCGTCGTGCTGCTCGGCAAGGACGAGACGCTGGCGCGAATCGACTCGGCGCTGGAGCACGCGCAATGAAGACTCGACTAAACGAACGTCGTACCCCTGCCGATAACGCTGGCTGAGGGCGGTTATGACGACAGTGGAACCGCCACTACCCCCTGAGCCCCCTAGAAGGACGGACCCGACCATCGTGGCCACGCTAGCCGCAGTCAAGAACTCAAACGATCCGTACGCCTCGCGTGAGCGCCATCACAACGAGGGCCACGGACGCAGGCTGACCGCCGCCTTCGAGGCGCTGGAGGCCTTCCCGATGCTCGCCGAGTCGCGCAACCGGGTACTCCGCCTGTTCGAGAGCGGTGAGCCCTCGACCGCGGACGTCGTCGCCGCCGTCGAAGCCGACGTGGCGCTGGCGGTCACGGTGCTGCGCCTCGCCAACCGCGTCGACGGAAAGATGCGCGGTCGGGTCGAAAGCGCGGTCAAGGGCGTCGAGGTTCTCTCTCCCCGCACTGTCCACTCGATCGCCACCAAGGCGCGCACCTTCGACTTCTTCGAGCGCACGGCGGTCTGGCAGGGCGTGCCCGAGCGCTTCCGCCTGCACTCGGTCGCCACGCAGCGCGCCGCCGACAGGATCGCCCGCGAGCTTGGCTACGAGTCTCGCGACCGGCTGATGGTCACCTCGCTGCTGCACGACATCGGCAAGCTGGTCCTGGTCCACGCGTATCCCGGATATCCCCGTCAGATCCACGCGGAGGCGCGCACGCCGGAGGAGCGGATCCTGTCCGAGCGCCGCGAGCTCGGCGTCGACCACGCGCTGGTCGGCGGAGTGCTCGCCCGCCGGTGGGGGCTGCCGAAGTCCGTCGCCAGCGTGATCGAGCGCCACCACGCCGAGGAAGTGGACGGCGAGGCTGCGGTCGTGCGCTTGGCCGACATGCTCGCGCACTACACGCTCGGCGGGTCGGTGTCGCCGTCCGAGCTGCTGAACGTCTCGCGTCTCGTCGGGATCGCCCCGACCGAACTGCGCACGGTCATGTACGACCTGCCGCTGCCGAGCGCCGGCGGGCGCCGGCGCCAGATCGACCCCTGCCCGATGTCGGGCCGCGAGGTCGAGGTTCTGCGCCGCCTGGCGCGCGGGATGGTCTACAAGCAGATCGCCTCCGAGCTCGGCCTGTCGACCAGCACCGTCCGCACGCACCTCCACAACGTGTACGGCAAGCTCGGCGCTATGGATCGGGCCCAGGCGGTCCTGATCGCCACCGAGCGCGGCTGGATCTAACTCGCTTCGCCCGCCCGAGCGGGTCCAGGCTCGCTCATTCAGCTGGTCTCAATTCGGACGTCACGGGTTCCCCAGACCTACTCATTCCTGAGATGATCGGCTGCGCCGATGATCTCGATCACCACGAAGTCGCCGTACGCGCTGAGCGCGCTCGTTGAGTTGCATCATCACGGCGACCGCGGCCCGGTGCCGATTGCCGAGCTCGCCCGGCGTCGGCAGATCCCGGTGCAGTTCCTCGAGCAGCTGTTCGCAACCCTGCGCCGATCGGGGGTGCTGCGCTCCCAGCGCGGCGTCAAGGGCGGTTACTCGTTCGCGCGCCCGGCCGGAGAGATCACGGTGCTCGAGCTCGTCGAGCTGCTCGACGGGCCGGTCGGAAGGGGCGCCAGGGGCGTGTTCGCGGACGCGGCCGAGGCGGCGCGTTCGGTGCTCGCGCAGTCGACAGTCGCAGACATCGCCGAGGCGGAGTCTCGCGCCGCCGGCGCGGCGATGTATCACATCTAGAAAGCGTCGCGCGCGCACAGGCCGATACCGCGATTTGCAGGGGTTTCGCCCGCTGGGCAACCGGTCGGAACCGCTGGTTTAGGGGTATCGACTGTCTCGCGTCTCACCGGAAGGCCTTGAACTCCGCGTGCCATCGCCCCCATGCGACGTCCAAGGCCCCCGATGAGAAGAGGGATGGGAGGAAAAACCCCTCGCGCTATTGGAGCAAACACACGCGGGGGAGCCATCGGTGATTTCCCACACCAACGTGGGGGCTGGTGCCGATGTTCGAATCCAACCTATGGTGCAAGCCTGGGTGGGCAAGACCAAGTCTGACCGGGAGAGAACCGTGGACTCTGGACAGCCAAGCGATGAGCTTCGGCGGCTCGAAGAACGGGCGGCGAAAGGTGGGATGACGCTTGCTGTTGGCCGGATTGACGGCTACTGGCGTGCGGGGTTCGTCGTAACGAACGACTTCGGCGAGTCCATCTTCGTGCTCCACGCCAGCGGACCGGACGAATGCACGGCCGTCCGCGGACTCGCGAAGCTCGCGGCTGACATGGACTGAGCGACCGTGCTTACCAACGCAGGGCAGGCTGTCTCGCAGACGGGAGGATCCCTGCTATGAGGCGCTTTCTCTCAGACGTTCACATCGATAGCGCGTTTCGGTCGCGGCTCTCGTAGGGTTTGGCCGGGCAATGGCCGAAATCCCGAGCAACATTGCGGCGCACGTCGGGCGCACGCCGATGGTGGAGCTGACGCGAATGCTCCCGGAGGTGCATGCTCGGGTGTTCGCGAAGCTCGAGGCGCTCAACCCGGGCGGGAGCGTCAAGGACCGGATCGGCGTGTCGATGATCGAAGCGGCCGAGCGCGACGGGATCATCGAGCCCGGGAGGACCACGATCGTCGAGGCGACCAGCGGCAACACCGGGATCGCGCTCGCGTTCGTGTGCGCGGCCAAGGGATACGAGCTCGTGCTGACGATGCCGCAGGGAATGAGCCGCGAGCGCGAGGGCCTGCTGCGCCTGTACGGCGCACGCGTGGAGATCACCGAGTCGCTCGGGGGCATGAACGAGGCCGTCGATGCCGCGCGGGCGATGGCGTCTCGGGCCGACGTTTTTCTGCCCGATCAGTTCTCCAATCCGGCCAACCCGGAGATTCACCGGCTCACGACCGGACCCGAGATCTGGGACGCGCTCGACGGGCAGGTCGACGTGTTCGTCGCCGGGGTCGGGACCGGTGGGACGATCACCGGCGCCGGCGAGCTGCTCAAGTCACGCAACGCTCGCTGTCGCATCGTCGGGGTCGAGCCGAGCGCATCGGCGGTCCTGTCGGGCGGACGCCCGGGACCGCACAAGATCCAGGGCATCGGGGCCGGGTTCATCCCGAGCGTCCTGAACCGCGAGGTGCTCGACGAAGTGATCCCGGTCGACGACGAGGACGCGATCGAGACGGCTCGAGAGCTGGCTCGCCGAGAGGGCGTGCTGGCCGGCATCTCGGGCGGGGCTGCGGTGTGGGCGGCGATCGAGGTGGCGTGCCGGCCGGAGGCGCGCGGCGCTCGGATCGTGACGATCCTGCCCGACTCCGGCGAGCGCTACGTCTCGACCCCGTTCTTCGCCCCATGAGGCCCGCGGGCTTCGATAGCTAGGCTTTTCTGCATGTTCGGCTTCGGGCGGTTCGACCGCATCGTGGGCGAGGTGCGGCGCGACATCGCGGCCGCGCGAAGCCGCGATCCCGCCGCGCGCGACGTGGGTCCGCTCGAGATCCTCGCGGCCTGGCCCGGCGTCCATGCGCTCCTGGCCCACCGGGTTGCGCACGCGCTCCACAACGCCGGCGTCCCGCTGCTGCCGCGGATCGTCGCGTACCTGTCTCGTGCGATCACCGGGATCGAGATTCATCCCGCGGCGAAGATCGGCCGCGGCTTCTTCATCGACCACGGCATGGGCGTGGTGATCGGGGAGACCGCCGAGCTCGGCGATGACGTGACCCTGTACCAGGGCGTGACCCTCGGCGGGACCGGCTTCGCGACCGGCAAGCGGCATCCCACCGTTCAGGACAACGTCACGATCGGGTCCGGCGCGAAGCTGCTCGGGCCGATAACCGTCGGGCACGGTTCGAAGATCGGCGCGAACAGCGTCGTGATCCACGACGTGCCGCCGAACTCCACGGTCGTCGGCAACCCCGGGCATCCGGTGCGAGTAGAGGGCCGCCGCCCAGAGGGTCCGGATGCCGACTGGGTCCACTTGCCGGACCCGATCGCCGACGCGATCAAGAGCCTCGCGGGCAGGATCTCGGCGCTCGAGCAAGCCGACGGCAACGGCGAGGGCGAGGCCGGCGGCAAGGGCGACGCCGGCGGCAAGGGCGAGGCCGGCGGCAAGGGCGAGGCTGGCAACGGCAGCGACAACGGCGCCGACCTCGGCGCGCAGGTCAACCGCTCCGTCGGGCCGAATCCCGCCGGCGGCTAAAACGACGTGCGACGATGCTCGGTCGGCGCCGGTCGCGCAGCCGCATCCTCATCGGGAATGTTCACGCGCGAGCGCACCAGGTAGAGCGGCCGGCCCTTGACCTCGTCGTAGATACGGCCGACGTACTCGCCGATGATCCCGAGCGCGATCAGCTGGATCCCACCGAGCAGCAGTACCGCGATCGTCAGCGAGCTGAACCCGGGCAGGTACGAGCCGAGGATGCGCAGAATGATCACGACCGGGATCGCGATGAACGCGAGCGTCGAGATCACGAATCCGAACAGCGTTGCGAGCTGGAGTGGGCGGTGCGAGAACGAGGAGATCGCGTCGAGCGAGAACCGCAGCATCTTCGGGATCGTGTACTTCGTCTTGCCCGCGTAGCGGCGGTCGCGGACGTATGGAACCGCGGCCTGCCGGTAGCCGACCCACACCGTCATGCCCCGCAGGAAGCGGTTGCGTTCGCGCATCGATAGGAGCGCGTCAAGCGCACGACGGTCGAGCAGCCTGAAGTCGCCGGAGTTGTGCTGGAGCTCGACCTGGGCCAGCCGGTCGAACAGCGAATAGAACCAGCGCGCGGTCGCGAGCTTGAAGCGCGATTCCCCTTCGCGCTGCTCGCGAACGGCGTAGATGACGTCGCAGCCGGCCCGCCAGTGGTCGAGCATCAGCGGGATCAGCTCGGGCGGATCCTGGAGGTCGGCGTCAAGCATCACGACCGCGTCGCCCCGAGCATGATCGAGGCCGGCGGTCAACGCGGTCTGATGACCGAAGTTGCGCGAGAGCTGGACCACGTGCACGCGAGGGTCGTTCGAAGCGAGCTTGCGGAGCTCGGCCTCGGACCCGTCGGTGGATCCATCATCGACGAGCACGAGCTCGAACCGGAGCCCGCCGAGCGCCGCGCACACGCGCGAGTAGAACTCCTCGATCGTGGCCTCCTCGTTGTACACCGGCGCGACCACGCTGAGCAGCTTGAGCGACCTGCCCTCGTCCGTGGCCGCCGTCGGCTCGGTAACTCCTGGTGGTTGCTCGAGCGAGGTCACGATCGGCTCACAGTCCCGGGACCGAGTTGGCGTGGTGGATGTAGGCGAGCAGCTCGAAGCACCCGATCACGACCGTTAGCAGGATCGAGGCCCGCCACAGGCGGCGGTCCCGTCCGAGCGCCGCCAGCGGCATCAGCCACGCCACGTACCACGGCGAGAGCGACGCGGCGCTGACCAGCAGCGCGATCGCGGCCCAGCCGGCCGCCACGATCCAATCGAGCTGGCCGCACCACACGCGCCAGAGCAGCCAGCACAGCACCGCTGCGAACAGCCCGCACAGGGCCAGCGCCGCCGGTAGGCCGACCGTGCCCAGGCCGAGATGAGTCCCGATGAACCCGGGGATGCTCTGCCCGTTGCCCTTGCTCTGGACCTTCTCGATCGTCGCGGGAAGATGCAGCGGACCGGTGCCGAACAGTGCGACCCCGAACGCGACAACCAGCGCGGCGGTCGCGCCGGCGCCGATCAGGAGATCGCGGCGGCGGGCACGGGACATCTGACCCCGCGCGTCCGCGAGCGCGAACGGCAGCAACATGCCGGCGGTCACCTTGACGGCTGCGCCGAGGACGATCGAGCCCGCGCCTAGACGGCCGCGGCGCTGGAGCAGCAGGACGATGCCGGCGACCATCGGCACCAGCATCAGCAGGTCGTTGTGGCCCCCACCGATGCCGTAGACGACGATCAGCGGATTGAGGCCGACGAGCGCCGCCGCCTTGACCGGATCGACGCCGCGCAGGCGCGCCCCGTTCCAGACGAGCGCCACGATCGCCAAGCTCGAGATGGCCGCGATTGCCTTGTAGGCGAGCACGCTCGCCGGGATCGAGAGCGGAGCCAGCAGATAGCTGAGCGCGGTGAACACCGGCCCGTACACCGTGGGCGTGCCTATCCAATTCCTCCCGATGTAGGGGTACAGAGGATCGAGCGCGATCGCGTGGGGGCCTGCGAGGTATGGGTTGGCGCCGTACAGCTCGCCCATCCGGCCGTAGAACTGGTAGCTGAAGATGTCGGTCGAGGCCAGCGGCGGCGCGAGCAGGATCAGCGCGTACAGCGCCGCAATGCAGCCCAGCACCAGCACCGGCGACAGGCGATGTGCGACCGCGACGACCACCACATAGCTGAGCAGCATCAGCCCGATCGTGATGATCAGCCCGGCGCTCCCGAGGTTGATGCCGGTGGTGCCGAACGAGCCGGCGAGCCCGATCCCACCGATTCCCGCCTGCACCGTCTGCGGCAGGAGCTTGACGGTGCTCGCCGCCGAGATCGACAGCAACACCCCGGTGGCCAGCATTCCCGCCAGCGCGACCAGGCCAATGCGCGACAGCGGTGCCCTGGTCCGGGCCTCGAGCGTCGGCGCTCGCAGCTCGAATCTGCCGCTCTGCGTTACGCCAAGCGGCGGACTATTAACGCTCATCGCACGTAGGTTGCCTGACGGACGATCGCCAAGCGTGTGGTCAATGTTGACATTTCGTTAGGGAACATGGGCTCACAATGTTCATGTATCGAGCGTTCCGCTACCCGTCGCGAGGCGCCCCGATTGCGCCTTGAGATAAAGGTTTCCTCATCCTCCGCGGCCATCGCGACGACGCAGGAAGGGCACGGCCCACATGGCCTCGGCCGCGATCCGTGCCGACATCTTGCTCGAGCCGACGCTGCGGTCTCGGAACACGATAGGGATTTCGGTGACGCGGAACCCCGCCAGCAGTGCGCGGTAGGTGACCTCGATCTGGAAAACGTACCCCTCGGCCCGGATCGTCTCGAGCGAGATCCCCTCGAGCACGCGCCGGTGGATGCACTTGAAGCCGCCGGTGAGGTCGTGGATCGAGACGCCGAGGATCGTCCGGGCGTAGAAGCAGCCACCGCGGCTGATGAGGCGGCGCAGCAGTCCCCAATCCTGAACTCCGCCGCCCGCGACGTACCGGGACCCGAGCACCAAGTCGGCTTCCTTGGCGGCGTCGAGCAGGGGTCCGAGGTAGCGCGGATCGTGGGAGAAGTCCGCGTCCATCTCGATGACGATCTCGGCCTCGCCGCGCAACGCGTGAGAGAACCCCGCCAGGTAGGCGTGTCCGAGGCCGGTCTTGGTCGCGCGGTGCAGGACCTCGACCTCCGGCCGGGCGGCGGCCAGCCGATCGGCGATCTGCCCGGTTCCGTCCGGAGAGTTGTCATCGACGATCAGGATCCGATACGCGTCCGGGGTCACGCGGTCGAGCTCCGCCGCGGCGGCGCGCACGATCCCCTCGATGTTCTCCGCCTCGTTGTAGGTGGGGATCACGACCCAGACCCGAGCAGGCATCGTCCGGGAGCGTAGTGGGAGGAGCGGAAGGCCGGTGCGCGGCGCGGCTCGCGCCGGGTCGCTCGCCTCATCCACCCGCCCCGTTGGCGGTCGACCCCGGCCCGCTGGAGGTGGACGGGATTGTGCACGGAGTGCACCGGGAGCCCCGACGCGGCATCATGGCTGCGGGGCAAATTCCATGGAACGCGGTGCTGGACTAAGCAACCCGCCGGGGCCATCCGGCATCCTCGAACCCGCTCGACGCGAGCGCCGGCGGAGCATGGCGCCTCATCACCGGCGCCGCCGCGGCATCGCGATAGTCGCGCTGATCGCTATCGCGCTGCTCGTGACGCTCCTGATCGTCCTGCTCGCCGGCGGCGGGACCGTCGCGCGGCGGACGGCGTCTCAGCCTCGGGGCGGGTTCTTCGCGGTCATCCGCGAGCTCGCCGGCGATGGCGCGGGGTCACTGACCGCGCGCGAGGCGAGGGCGGAGAACACCGCGATCAACCGGACCCTGGCGTACACGCCGTACGTTCGGATCGCGGGGGCGCAACACCGCGAGATCGCGTTGACCTTCGACGACGGCCCCGGACCGTACACGCCGCAGATCGTGGCCATCCTCCAGCGCGAGCACGTGCCCGCGACGTTCTTCGAGGTCGGGATCGAGGAGCGGTACTTCAACGCCTCGACGACCGCGATCGCCGCCTCCGGCGACGTGATTGGCGACCACACCGAGGTGCACGCTCCGATGTCGAGGCTCACCGCGGCGGCGCAGCGCTCGCAGCTGCTCGAGCAGGCCAGCGCGATCGAGCGCTACGGGGCGAGCTTCCCCCGCCTGTTCCGGCCGCCCGTACGGGCTCTGGAACTCGGCCACGCTCGCGCTCCTGCACCGCTACCGGATGTTGATGGTGCTGTGGACCGTCGACACCAACGACTATCGCCGGCCCGGTGTCCCGGCGATCGTCGATGCGGCGGTCGACGGCGCCCGACCCGGCGCCATCATCCTTCTCCACGACGCCGGCGGCGATCGCTCGCAGACCGTCGCGGCGCTGCCCAAGATCATCGCGGCGCTCCGCCGGCGCCACTACCAGCTCGTGACCGTTCCGAGGCTGCTGCTCGACAACCCGGCGCCACGCGTCCAGAACATCGCGTCGGTGATCGGGTCCGGGGGGTAGGGCGTCTGCCTCGCGCTCGGGTGCGAGATCGCCGCTGCGCGTCGGCCTCGCGCTTCGGTGCGGATCGCCCGCTGCGCGTTCGCGCGGGTCCGTCAGCGCCGCACGTAGGCGACGCGGTTCCAACTCGGCTCGGGCGCGAGCTGGATCGGCTCGCCGCCCCGGTCGGGCTGGATGTAGATGAACCCGTGTGCGTCCGAGTCGAACTGGATGTCCAGCTCGCCCTCCTTGACGCGTTGGTCGAGCCACGCACCGCGGAAGATCAATCGGCGCAGCCAATGGACCAGCGAGCGATCCGACGGACCCACGAGGTCCGGCCAGCAGTCGTTGACGTGCTCGCCGAGCGCCGAGGCGGGTTCGGCGACCTCGCCGTTAACGACCAGGTTGATCAGATCCTCGCCCTCGTCCTCGTCGACCGAGCCGCCGATGAAGCCCAGCTTGCGGGCCGCCTGCTCGCAGCGCTCGCGGAAGTCGCGTTCGTTGAACGTGAACCGGAGCTCTCCGTACTCGAGTACGAAGTCCTCGCCGGAGCTGTAGTTCCCGCGCTGGTACATGGGCCGTCGGGATCATATGTTGGATTCCTCCGTGGCTGCAGCGCATGAATGCGTCGTTGCAGCATGCGCGCGGAGTGCTTGTAGGGAGGCCGGCGAAACCGCTGCAACCCTGCTGTCACTCGGAAATTGAGTGTTTCGTGTGCGACGGCCGGGCGATACCCTTCCACGCGATGATGCCGGTGTCGCGATGACCGACAGTGGCCCGGTGTCCAGCGCCGAGGTAGTGCGGGCGCGGGGGACAGAGGGCGAGCACGAAACCGGGGCGGCGCGCCCCGCCGCGGACGGCGGGCGCTGGCCGTTCTGGCTGCCCGATCGGCGTGCTGTTCGTCGGGCTGGTCCTCACCGGCGTGCTCGTGTGGATCTCGGCGTCGACGTACTCGAACAACGAGAGGCGGTTGCTCAACCTGCGGGTCAAGGACGCGGGCGCTCTCATCGCCGGGCAGCTCCCGACTATCCAAACGCCGCTGGCGTCGGCGGCCGCTCTCGCGGACGCGACGGACGGAAACGTTGCCGAGTTCGAGCAATTCATCCGTTCGTCTGTGTTGGACAAGCGGTTCGTGTCCGCCTCCCTCTGGCGGTTGGGCGCGAATGAGACGGCACCGCTGGCGATCGTTGGCAGTCCGCCGCTGCTCGCTGCTTCTCCCGCGCGCGCGCAGGCGTTCTTCGCCGACGAGGCGCGCCATTCGCAGCTTGGCGTGATCGGCCTGCTCGGGCCGCCGCAGCAGGCTCGCCTTGGGTACGCATTCACGTCGCCCGGGCTGACCGGCCGCTACGTTGCGTACGGCGAGAGCGCGCTGCCTCCCAACAGGCACTCGAAGTTCCAGAGCACCTCGTCGTTCGCTGATCTCAACTACGCGCTGTACCTGGGCCCATTGCAGCGATCCACGGACTTGCTCGTGAGCGATTTGAAGGATCTGCCGTTGAAGGGTCAGACCGCGATGACCTCGATCACGTTCGGAAGCAACAGCTTCACGTTCGTCGTGAACGCGCGGCATCCGCTCGTCGGCTCGTTCCCGCAACGCCTGCCATGGCTGATCGCGATCGTCGGCGTCCTCCTGAGCGTTGGTGCCGCGCTGCTAACCCTGCGATTGATCCAACGTCGTACTCATGCCGAGGAGCTCGCCGACTCGCTCGAGCGGGTCGCCGAGGAGAACCGCAAGCTCTACTCGGAGCAGCGGACGATCGCGCAGACGCTCCAGCAGGCGCTGCTGCCGGAGGCGCTACCGAAGATCCGGGGCGTGGAGACGGGCGCGCGCTACGAGGCCGGGGTGGAGGGCGTCGACATCGGCGGCGACTGGTACGACCTGATCGCGCTCGACGATCACCGCTTGCTGCTGGTGGTCGGGGATGTGTCGGGACGCGGCGTGCGGGCGGCGGCGACGATGGCCTCGCTCCGCTACGCGATTCACGCGTACGCCGCGCAGAATGATCCTCCCGCCACGATCCTGACCAAGCTGTCCAAGCTCGTCGACGTCGGGGCGACCGGGCAGCTCGCCACGATCTTGTGCGCGCTCGTCGACGTCGAAGCCCATGAGCTGACGGTGACGAGCGCGGGCCACCTGCCGCCGCTACTGATCAGCGACGGGAAGGGAACGTTCATCAATGGTGCGGTGGGCGTCCCGATCGGCGTCAACACCGGTGCCACCTACACCTCAACCGCCGTGTCAACCCCGCGCGCCGCGACTCTGCTTGCATTTACCGACGGTTTGGTAGAGCGACGGGGCGAGAGCATCGACACGGGACTTGAGCGGCTGCAACACGCCGCCACCGCCAACCACTGCGACCTCGACGACCTGCTGAGCAGGCTGCTCGAGGAGCTGCGACACGACGGCGGCGACGACGACACCGCGATCGCGGGGCTCAGATGGATGGACTAAACGCGAACAGCACCGCCGCGATGAGCTTCGACCTCACCGAGGCCGGCGACGGCGGGTTGAAGGTGACGATCAACGGTGAGCTCGACATCACGAACGTCGATGCGCTAGAGGTGGCCGTCGGGTCTGCGCTCAAGCGCCATCCCGGGCGGCTGATAATCGAATTGAGCGGGTTACGGTTTGCCGACAGTTCGGCGATCGCGTTGTGGGTGCGGTGGTCGACGGCTGTGCACGAGATCGAGCTCTGGGACGTCTCTCCAATCTTGCGAAGGGTCATCGACTCAATGGGCCTGGCCGACACATTGAACGTGAAGCCGTGAAGCAGACACGCACTTTTCCCCACGAACCTGAATCGGTCCCAGCCGCGCGGCGCTTCGCCATGAGCGCGCTACGCGGCGTCTCGGCGGACACGTTGGAAGCGGTCGAGTTGATGGTGTCCGAGCTGGCCACCAACTGCATCCGGCACACCGACAGCGCATTCGAGCTCACGATCACCCGCGCGGGGGGAGACATCCGCGTCGCGGCGACCGACGGCGCCGGTGGCAGGCCAGAGATGCGCTCGCCCAAGCCGACCGATCCGAGCGGGCGCGGGTTGAAGATCATCGACATGCTGTCGGCGGAGTGGGGCGTGGAACAGCGGGCCGCTGCGGGCAAGACCGTCTGGTTCACGGTGGCGGACACGACGCCGGCGTCGGCGGCGCGAGCCTCGCGCGCCTAGCGCGCTACGCGCCGGCGGACGGCCGGTCCGGGTCCGGGTCCGTCGTGCTCGTACGGCGGCGGGGAGGCCGGCCGGAATTCGTTCGCCGGCGAGGGGTGAACTCGTGGTGGTTCGAGGCTCTTGGGGGCATGAACCACCACGCGGCCATGATCCTCGTCGTCGAAGACCATCGCACCACGCGCACGTTCCTCGCCGACAACCTGTCGGCAGACGGCTTCGACGTCGTGGAGGCCGACAGCGTCGCTGACGCCCGGCATCTGCTCGAGAGCTCGTACCCCGACCTGGCGATCATCGACCTCGGACTGCCCGACGGCGACGGACTCGAGCTGCTCGAGCGGGTCCGCGACGCAGACCGCGTCGCCGGCCGTCTCGACCCGGACCTGCCGCTGCTCGTGCTGTCCGGACGCGTCAGCGAGCTCGATCGTCTTCGCGGCTTCAGCCGAGGTTGCGACGACTACATCGTGAAGCCCTTCTCGTACTACGAGCTGAGCGCGCGGGTCCGGGCGCTGCTGCGGCGCACGAGGCGGCGGCCGGGGACCGGCCGGATGAGGATCGGGTCCCTCGAGCTCGACCCGTTGAGCCGGCAGGTGTGGGTGCGCGGTGAACCGATGGCGCTGTCCAAGAAGGAGTACGCCTTGCTGCGGGCGCTCGCGGCGGAACCGACAAGGGTCTTCACGCGCGAGGAGCTGTTGCGGGGCGTCTGGGGCTTTCGATCTCTCGGCCACACCCGCACGCTCGACTCGCACGTTATCTCCAGCCCGAATCAGCCTGTTGTCTATGTGGGTTGTGGGTTCTGTCCGACCCGTAGACGACGCTTTATCTCTAGCGGTGTGGTTAGCGCCCTCGCCGCGGAGCTGAGCCCGGAGGGCGAAGCGACGTGGCGTGGGCGCTGCGCGCCTTGCCCGACCCCCTCCCGTCATCGATCTCCGGTTCGCTCTTGTCCTTCATCGCTCATCGCGTGGTGCTGTCCGATGGCCGGGAGGCGTGGACGGTGCTCGGCGCGGATGGGGCGGAGGTTGCGCCAGTGGTCGGGTTCTTGCGCTACCTGCATCGGATCGAGCGCTCCCCGAACACGTTGCGCGCCTATGCGCATGATCTGAAGCTGTTCTGGGAGTTTCTGGCTGGCCGCGGGGTGGCGTGGGACGCGGTCGAGCTCGCCGATTTGGGGGATTTCGCGGCGTGGCTGCGCCGCCCGGCGCCGAACGTGGTGCCGCTGCCCGGCGGGAGGGCGGCCCGGTCGGCGGCCACGACGAACCGTGCGCTATCGGCGGTGATGGGCTTCTATGACTTCCACGCCCGCCACGGCGTGCCGGTTGCGGCCGCCCTGGTCGACCGCGGCCGGGGCGGCCGGGGGTCCTACCGGCCGTTTCTCTACGGGATCGCCCGTCCAACCGCGCGGGCGCGCGTGGGTCGGTTGCGGGAGGTGCGCGAGCTGCCCAAGGTGCTGACGCTGGAGCAGATCTCGGCGATCATCGCCGCGCAGGGGCGGCTGCGCGACCGGTTTTTGTTCGGGCTGTTGGCGGAGACGGGGATGCGGGTGTCCCAGGCGCTGGGGTTGCGCCATGAGGACATGCGCACGTGGGAGCGCCGCGTGGAGCTGGTGCCGCGCGAGGACAATGCCAACGGCGCCCGGGGGAAGGGCGGCCGTGGGTTCGCGCTGATCTCGGATGAGCTGGTGCGGTTGCACGCGCTCTACATGAGCGAGGAGTACGGGCTGATCGATTCCGATTACGTGTTCATCAATCTGTGGGCGGGGGAGATCGGCGCGCCGCTGCGCTATGGGGCGGTCGACGCGCTGGTGCGCCGCACCCGTGCGCGGGTGGGTTTCGATTTTCACCCGCACATGTTCCGGCACACGTTCGTGACGGTCGCGCAGCGTCACCGGATGCCGCTTGAGGTGATCTCTAAGGCGGTCTGTCACGCGTGCGTGCAGACCACGGCCGACATCTACAGCCACCTCGACGCGGAGGACCTGCGCCGCGAGCTGGTCGCGGCGGGGATGCTCGGGCGACTGGGAGAGCTGGCGTGAGTGCCACGCCGGCGCTGCGGCTGGTCGACGCCGCGCCGGAGTGGCGGGAGCTCTTGGCCGCGGCGGTCCGCCCCGAGTTCCGGGTCGCGGCCTATGAGGCCGACCCCGGGGATCGCTGGCTCTACGGCCCGCACTGCGCGATCTCCGGGTGTGAGCGGCCGATGCTGCGCCCGGTGAGCGGCCAGGGGAGCCCCCGGGTGTGCAACGGCCACCTGCACAACTACAAGAAGCACGGGGACGGGGACTGGGAGCGGTGGCTGGCCACGGCGGGGCCGCTGCGCACCCAGCGCCGTCGGCACCCGACCTACCAGCTGGCCGTCGCTGAGGCCTTGGGCGGGTGGCTGGAGGCCGAGCTGCGCTACGCCTTGCAGTGCTGGCATGACGGCCACCACAGCGTGGTGGCCGCCGTCGGGCATTGGAGCGGCCTGTTGCTGGCCCTCCGGCGCCTCGGTGTGGCCTCGGTGCTCGAGCTC
>CAWCMG010000014.1:0-34121 GCA_963796575.1 uncultured Solirubrobacterales bacterium
GCGGCGTTGATCGCGACGATCCCGACCAGGCGGCCGTCGCGCTCACCGCCGTAAACCATCCGGGAGCCGTCCGGGGTGGACTCCAGCACTTCGAGGCGCGAAGCTCGGCCGGGGAGGCCGAGGGACTGGATCTTCGCGTCGTACTGGTCTGACCAGAAGTACGGTGGCGCGTCATAGGGCTTACGCTCATCGGGCGCCACCAGCGCGTTGCGTCCGGCGAGTTGCCCTTGCTCGGCGGCGACGGTCCAGTGCTCGATGCGCAACGCCTCGCCGTCGGCCAGGGGATGCGGCCACGAGACGATGTCACCGGCGCCGAGGATGTCCGGATCGCCGGCGGCGGTCAGCGTCGCGTCGCACTCCAGGCCGGGATCCGCTCGCAACCCGCTACCGGCGAGCCACTCGGTGTTGGGGAGCGCGCCCAGACCGACGAGCACGACGTCGGCTTCGATGCGCTCGCCGCCGGCGAGCTCGACCGCCTCGACGCGGCCGTTGCCGACCAGCGCGACGACCCCGCTACCCAGACGCAAGCCAACGCCGTGCGAGCGGTGCAGGTCGGCGCACCAGCCGCCGAGCTCGGCGCCGAGCGGCAGCATCGGCGTATCGGCGATGTCGATCAGCGTGACGTCGAGCCCCTCCTTGCGAGCGGTCTGAGCCACCTCGCAGCCGATGAAGCCCGCGCCCACGATCGCGACACGCGGCCCCCGATCGAACGCGGCCCTTAGAGCAAGCGCGTCCTCGAGGTTGCGAAGCACATGAACCCCGTCGAGGTCGGCGCCGGCGCCCGGCCATAGTCGCGGGCGTGATCCGGTCGCCAGGATCAGCCGATCGTAGGCGACCTCTTCGCCGTCGGCCAGCACGACGCGCCGGCGCCCGCGATCGAGGCTCGCCGCCGGCACCCCTAAGCGCCACTCCGCGTCGAGGGTGTCGCAAGGCAATCCCACGCGATCGACCGAGTGCTCGCCGGCCAGCAGCTCCTTCGACAGAGGCGGTCGTGTGTAGGGCAGGTGGCGCTCCTCGCCCACCATCACGAGCTCGCCGTCGAACCCGGCCTTGCGCGCCGCCTGCGCCGCGCGCAGCCCGGCCAGCGATGCTCCGACGGTGACCAGCCGGGATATTCTCAACTCAGACCTCCACGCCATGCAGGTTGCCAAACTGAAGTCAGTTCGGTACTGTAACGAGCGACGACTCTCCATGTCAAACCCCATGACCGATAGCTCCCCCCTCCGCGTCGCGATCGTCGGCGCCGGACCCAGCGGCTTCTATGCCGCGGGCCAGCTCCTGGCCGTGGCCGAGCCGGAGTTCGCGGTCGATCTGTACGACCGGCTGCCGACGCCGTATGGGCTCGTACGGTCGGGCGTGGCTCCGGACCATCCGAAGATCAAGTCGGTCACCCGGGCCTACGACAAGACCACCGAGCACGAGCGCTTCCGCTTCTTCGGACATGTCGAGCTGGGCAGCGACATCGGTCGCGAGCATCTGCTCGAGCACTACCACGTCGTGCTGTACACGATCGGCACCGCGACCGACAAGCGGCTCGGGATCCCGGGCGAGGACCTCCGCGGCTCGCACCCCGCCACCGAGTTCGTCGCGTGGTACAACGGCCATCCGGACCATTCGGGGCTCGAGGTCGATCTCCAGGCCAGGCAGGCGGTGGTCGTCGGAGCGGGCAACGTCGCGATCGACGTCGCCCGGATGCTGGCGCTGGCTCCGTCCGAGCTCGCGATCACCGACACCGCCGACCACGCGATCGAGGTGCTGAGTGCCAGCGGGATCGAGGAGATCACGATCCTCGCCCGCCGCGGACCGCTCCAAGCGGCGTTCACGAACCCCGAGCTGCTCGAGATGGGTGAGCTCGAGCGCGGCGACGTCGAGGTCGTCGGTGCCGAGCTCGACGAGCTCTCAGCGGTCGCGCTCGGAGAAGCCGACAAGACCCGCAGGCGCAACGTCGAGATCATCCAGGACTACGCCGCCCGGCCGAAGACCGGCAAGCCGATCACCGTCCGCTTCCGCTTCCTCGCCTCACCCGTCGAGCTGCTCGGCGACGAAAACGGTCACGTCCGCGCCGTGAAGATCGAGAACAACGCGATCGTCGCGCGCGACGATGGCTCGCTGGCGGCCCGTGGCACCGGAACGTTCGAGGAGCTCCCCGCCCAGCTGGTGTTCCGCTCGATCGGCTACACCGGGGTGCCGGTCGCCGGGATCCCGTTCGACGAGCGCCGCGGCCTAATCAGCAACGAAGGCGGGCGGGTCACCGACGCCGCCGGTACCTGCCAGATCGGCGAGTACGTCTCGGGCTGGATCAAGCGGGGTCCGTCGGGCGTGATCGGAACGAACAAGAAGGACTCCCAGGACACCGTCGCCAAGATCCTCGAGGACGCGGCCGCCGGCCGGCTCAACGACCCCGTCGCGGACGACATCGAGGCGATGATCGCGACGCACTGCGCGCACGCGGTCACCTGGGAGGGCTGGCAGGCGATCGATGCGATCGAGACCGCCGCCGGCGAGGCGTCGACCCCAGGGCGGCCGCGGGTCAAGCTCACCGAATGGGCCGCGCTCCGCGAAGCGGCCAAGAGCGCGCTGACAGACCAAGCTCGCCGCTGATCACGCGGCGAGCCGTCTCCAACGTGAAGTGCGTTACGCGTCGATCAGGCTGATCGCGCTCTCGGGACAGGTGCCCTCGACCTCTTCTGCGAGCTCACGCAAATCGTCGGGAACGTCGATCGGGTCGCCCCCGCGAATCGTCACGTAGCCCTCGTCGTCGCTGCTCAGGAGCTGCGGGGCGAGCGTGTAGCAGCGCCCGTGGCCCTGGCATGCGTCGCTCACGCAGAGCTTCACGACCTCACGTCCCAGCGTAACGGCAGCGTGCTCAGCGACATCATCGCGCCACCGCCCCGCTCGGTCAGCTGCGCATCCGTGGCCAGCTCGAAGTCCGGAATCACCTTCAGCCACTCGTCCACGGCGATCGCCATCTCGCGGCGGGCGAGGTGCATGCCAAGGCAACGATGCGGCCCGCTGGCAAAGCCGAAGTGGTTGTTGCGCTTCCTGTCGATGACGAACTCGTCGGCCTGCTCCCAGTGCCGCGGGTCGCGGTTCGCGCCCGACACGAGCCCGTACACCATGTCGCCCTTCTTCAGGTGCACCCCATGGAACTCGACGTCGCGGGTGACCTTGCGCCCGTCGCCGAAGATGATCGTGTAGTAGCGAAGGGTCTCCTCGACCGCGAGCGGAATGATCTCCGGATCTTCGACGAGTCTCCGCCGGTGCTCCGGATGCTGAGCGAGGTGGTGGAACATATAGGCGAGCTCCGCGCGGGTCGTGTCGAGTCCGGCGAGCGTGAGCACCGTGCACATGTCGAGCAGGACTTCGTCATCGATCGGCTCGTCGTCGAACCGCGCATCGAGCAGGTAGGAGAACAGGTCGCCATCCCGGTGGCCCTCCCGGCGGCGATCGTCGAGCTGCTCGGCCCAGAACACGCGCATCTCACCGAGCGCGGTGGCCATTCCGGCAGCCCCTTCCGGGTCACCGCCGAAGCCGCCGAAGAATGCATCGACCCACCCCACGAACACATCGGTGTAGGAGGTCGGGACCCCGATCACGGTCAGGAACGCCGCGGTCGGGAAGCGCAGCGCGAACTCCTCGAAGAAGTCGCACTCGCCCTTCGGCACGATCGGCTCGATGAAGCCCCGACAGGTCTCCCTGATCATCGGCGCCGCGGCCTCCATGGCCTTCGGCGAGAACCACGGGTTCAGGATGCGCCGGTACTTGATGTGATCCGGGGCGTCGACCTGGGTCGGCACGAACCGGTAGATCGGGTCCGGCTCCCAAGGCGTGATCGACGCGCTCGAGAAGATCTCCGGGGTCTTGTAGATGTCGTTGACGGCGTCGTGCCGCGTGAACACCCAGTAGCCGCCGTCGGCGTATCTGTTGTAGAAGTGCGGGCAGCTCTCGCGTAGCTCGTTGGCCAGCGACCAGTAGGCGCCCATCTCGCGCGTCTTGGAGAAGTCGTGGTTCATCACGGGGCAGCCCGTGACCTCATCTCCGTGCCGCTCCGCGATGACACTCGATTCCATCTCTGATCTCCCTTTCTCGTCCAGACGGGTTCACGCGCCGGCGTGTGCTTCGGCCAGCTCCGGTTTGCTTGCGGCGACTCGCTCGGCGATGTCGCGCCCGGCGAGGAAGCCGAACACCATCGCCGGTCCGAGCGTGCCGCCCGCGCCGCCGTAGGTCATGCCGAGCGGCGAGGACATCGCGTTGCCGGCGGCGTACAGCCCCGGGATGACGCCGCCGTCGACGTCGATCACGCGCGAATGGGTATCGGTCAAGGGCCCGCCCTTCGTCCCGAGTGCCCCGCTGAAGACCTGGATCGCGTAGAACGGAGCAGTCTCGAGCGGACCGAGCGACGCCCTTGGTGTCCCGTCGCGGAGCGTCGGATCGCCCCACCACTGGTCCTGCGCGCTCCAGCCCCGCTTGAAGTCGGGATCATGGTTGCCGCGCGCGTTGGCGTTGAAGCGCTCGACCGTCTGCTCGAGCACGTCCGCCGGGATGCCGAGCTTCTCGGCAAGGCCCGCGACCGTGTCAGAGGACGTGATCCAATCCGTCCGGGCCTTCTCGGTTCCGCCGAGGCCGCCGGCGAAGCCGTACTTGTCCAGCCACGTCTGATCGAAGACCAGCCAGCACGGCAGGTTGCGGTAGACGCCCATGATCGTGTCCTGCTCGTGGAACGCCGCCCCGAATGCGTTGTAGTTCGCGGCCTCGTTGGTGAACCGCTTGGCCTCGCGGTTGACCATGATCGCGCCCGGCAGCGTCCGCTCGTAGGTCAGCAGCTGCTGGCCGGTGGGGACGATGTCGGTCGGCAACTCGATCATCGGCATCCACCACGCCTCGCGCATGTTTCCGAGCATCGCACCGATGCGCATGGCCATCTTCAGGCCGTCGCCTTCATTCGTCTCGACCGCGACCGTGTGCGTACACGGCCCGCGCAGGAAAGCGCGCTTGAGGTCGGCATTGCGCTCGAACCCTCCCGTCGCGATGACCACGTTCGGCGCCCGCACCTCCTTGCGTCCTTCGGGAGTCTCGAACACGACGCCCGCCACCTTGCCGTCCTCCATGATCAGCTCCACGGCGCGGTGGCTCGTCTGGGGCTCGACGCCGCGGTCCAGACACGCCTTCAGCAGGCGACCCCCGAGCGCGAGCCCCATCCCCCGCTCATCGTTGTCGGCCCGGCGCTGCATCTCCTCGGCGGTGAGCTCCTGCGGGATCGCCTGGCCGAGCGTCGTCTCGCCGATCGTGAGGTGGTAGCTCGGGTAGTACGGCGAGATGTGGACGCGATCCCCCCACTCGCCCAACTCGCCGTAGGGGAAGATCGCAGTCTCGAGCGAGCGTCCGCCCTGCGCCAATCCGCCGCGCTGCTCGGGGTGGTAGTCCGGGAAATCGGGAACCGCGCGGAACTTGACCGGCGTGCGCTCGTCCAGCCAGCGCACCATCTCGGGGCCGACGTCGATATAGGTCTCGGCCATCTCGTCGGTGATCGTGTCGTTCGACAGCGCACGGAGGTACTCCATTGCCTGCTCGCGCGTGTCGCCCTTCTCCGGCGGCTCGTGCTGGTTGAGGGGGATCCAGATCATCCCGCCCGAGTACACGGTCGTGCCGCCGATCGTCGCGCCCTTCTCGAACAGGCCGACGTTCGCGCCCAGCTCCGCCGCGGTCACGGCCGCCGTGAGTCCGGCGGCTCCGGTGCCCAAAACGATGACGTCGTAATCGGCCATTTGGCTCTCCTCTTGTCCTCGTTCGCCTATTCGAACTAACTTCAGGTCGGGAAAAGTTATCAGTGCCGGAGGGGAGGTGTCAACGCGGCCCCGTGGCTCGCATCGGCCTCCGTCCGCGTATAGACTGCCGACCTGACTTCACTTTGAGCATGTGCCTTCGCTTGCCGCGGTCGCAGTGCTTTTAAGAACCAGAGAGGAAGGTGCAGCAACGATGGCCGCAGGACCGCTCGAAGGCAAGGTCGCGATCGTCACCGGCGCGGCGATGGGAATGGGCGAGGCGACCGCCCGCGTCTTTGCCGCCGCCGGAGCGCATGTGCTGGTGAGCGACATCAACGCCGAGCTTGGTCAGGCGACCGCCGAGCAGATCGAGCGCGACGGCGGCTCGGCCTCGTTCTGCCAGACCGACGTCTCGAAGGCGGCCGACGCGGAGGCCATGGTTCGAACGGCGGTCGAGCGCTACGGGCGGCTCGACTGCGCGGTCAACAACGCCGCGGTCACGCCCGACACCCATCCGATCGCCGAGCTCGACGAGGCCGAATGGGACCGGATCCTCGCGGTCGACTTGAAGGGCGTTGCGCTGTGCCTCAAGTACGAGGTGGCGCAGATGCTGTCGCAAGGCGACGGCGGAGCGATCGTGAACATCGGGTCGGTCAGCTCGTTCCGGCCGCAGCCGGCCAACGCCGCATACACCGCGGCCAAGCACGGCGTGATCGGCCTGACCAAGGTGGCGTCGCTGGAGAACGCCCCGCAGGGGATCCGCGTCAACACGGTCGCCCCAGGGGCGATCGACACCCCAATGATCCGCGGCGCCCTCGAGACCGTCGGCTTGACCGAAGCCGAGTTCGCCCCGGTGCTCAGCCTGTTCGGACGGTTCGGGAGGCCCGAGGAGGTCGCGCAGGCGAGCCTGTGGCTGTGCTCGGACCAGGCGTCGTACGTGACCGGCGCCGTGCTCAACGTCGACGCCGGCTACACCTCGCGCTGATTGGCTTGACGAGCCGGGAGCCCTCGGCATAAACTGAATCGAAGTAGGCTCAAACACGAGACGCGCCAGCAACAAGAGGGAGCTATGACCGCCACGAACGAAACGACCGTCGACAGCGCGAGCCTCCAGGCTCTTCAGGACCGAACCGACATCGCTGACGTCCTCTACCGGTACTCCTCAGCGGTCGACTCGTTCGACAGCGAAGGCATTCGCAGCACGCTCGCCGACGACATCTGGGCGCAGTACGGGAACGGCGATCCGGTCGAGGGAGGCGACAAGCTGGCGGCGTGGATCACGGGGGCGACCACGACGGTGATCTGGCAGCACCACCTGCTCAACGTCTACCACATCACGATCGACGGCGATCACGCCAAGACGCTCTCTTACCTCACCTCCTACCAGGTGTTCGAGGAGAACCCAGACGCCGCGATCATCCTCGTGGCCAGGTACCACGACGAGCTGAAGCGAACGCCGGCGGGATGGAGGATCTCAAAGCGGATCATGGAGCTGCTCTGGGGCGAGTCGAAGGCCGACGAGGGCTACCTGGCGGGCCTCGGCGGACGCGGCCCGAAGATCTGGCAGCGAAGCTGACGACCGTCAACCACCGTCCGAGGAGACAACCATGGCAATCGTTCGAACAGCCTGCACGATGACGCTTGACAGAAAGGACCTCGACGAGGTCGTCGGAATCTTCGAGAAGTTCATCAAGGACGTGCAGGACAACGATCACGGCGTGCTCGCGTACCACTACTTCATCGACGAGGACCCGCTGACGATCCACGTCATCGAGTGGTACGAGAGCCCGCAGGCGATGCTCGATCACTACGCCAAGCTCGACCTCGAGGCGGCTGGGCGGCTGGTGCAGCTCGTCGAGCTCTCCCCTCTGCACTACTACGGCAACCCGACGCCGGAGGAGGAAGCGCAGATGGCGGGCTTCGGCACTGTGCACATCCATCGTCCGCTGGTCAGCATCGAGGAGACCGCGGCGACGGCTTAGTGACCGCCGCGGCGTGGGGCGCGGTCGCCGACGCCGTGGGAATCGGCGACCGAACCTCGCTCCTCGATCTTGGGTGCGGCGACGGGGCCTTCTGCGCCTTCGCCGCTCGTCGCGGAGCGATCGTGCACGGCGTCGACGCTGAGCCCGACGCGATCGCCAAAGCACTCGAAGTGGTCCCCGGCGGCGACTTCCGGCTTGGACTGATGGAGAGCCTGCCGTGGGCCGATGCCTCGTTCGACGTCGTGACTGGGTTCAACGCCGTGCAGTACGCCCTCGACCCCGAGGTGGCGCTGATCGAGGCCACGCGCGTGGTGCGCACCGACGGGCGGATTGCCATCTGCAAATGGGGACCCCCTGCCGGCAACGAGTTCTTCGCCTTCCTCATCTCGATCGGCGCCGCGGGCGTAGTTGACGAGCGCCTCCCCACGACCGATCCGGTCGAGGATGCGATTCGAGCGGCGCGTCTGGAGCTGCTCGCGACTGGTGACGTCTCGGCTCCGATCGAGATGGCCGACGACGCGGTGCTCGAGGCGTCGCTGTCACGAGCGGGGGTCGTCGCTGCTCCTCTCGCCGCTCCCGCGGGGACATCCGTCATCGCGGCCGCCGCGGGCTGGCGTCAGGCCGACGGCACGTACCGGTTCGACAACCGGCTGAGATATTGGGTGCTGCGGAGGCGCGGGTGAGCGTTGCGGTCGCACGCGGCGTCGGCCCCGCCCGCATCGACATCGCGTACGAGCGCTTCGGCGATCCTGGATCGCCGCCGGTTCTGCTCATGATGGGCCTGGGCACGCAGATGCTCGGCTGGCCGGACGGATTCTGCACCGCGCTTGCGGCCCGCGGCGTGCACGTGATCCGCTTCGACAACCGCGACGTCGGCCTGTCGACCCACCTCACCGATGCGCCGATGCCCGATGTCAGGGCGGCGCTGCTCGGCGACACGTCGTCGGCGTCCTACCGCCTGTCGGACATGGCCGCCGACACCGTCGGGCTGCTCGACGCCGTCGGACTGGACGGCGCGCACCTCGTCGGCGCTTCGATGGGCGGGATGATCGCCCAGACGATGGCGATTGAATATCCGGACCGCGTTCGGTCACTGACGTCGATCATGTCGACCACCGGCGATCCGTCGGTGGGGCAGCCGACGCAGCGGGCATTGGCGGCGCTGCTGTCGCCGCCGGCCACCACTCGCGAGGAGGCGATCGAGCGGACGGTGTCGATCGTGCGTGTGATCGGCTCACCGGGCTTCGACCTCGACGAGGCCGAGCTGCGCTGGCGCACCGGAATCGCCTACGACCGGGACAACGATCCGATCGGCGTGGCTCGGCAGCTCGTTGCCATCGCCGCGTCAAAGGACAGGACCGCGGCGCTTCGGTCGGTCTCGGTCCCGACGCTCGTGCTGCACGGGGCCGACGATCCGCTGGTCGACGTCAGCGGTGGCCGAGCCACCGCCGGCGCGATCCCCGGAGCCGAGCTGATCGTGTTCGAGGGAATGGGCCACAACCTCCCGCGGGAGCTGTGGGCCGAGATCTCGCGGCGCATCGCCGAGCTCGTCCAGCGCGCCGAGGCGGGGCGAAGCGTCAGACCGCGGTGACGAGCCCGCCGTTCGGGCTCACGGTGGCACCGACGAAGAACGCGGCATCGTCGGAGGCGAGGAACGCGACCGCCGCTGCCACCTCCTCGGGGGTGCCGAGCCGCCCGGCCGGCGTGCGTGTCACGTTGGACTCGCGAGCCACGCCGACCTGGGCCTTGGTCCGCGTCGTGTCGATGAACCCGGGAGCGATCGCGTTGACCCTGATCCCCTGAACGATCACTTCCTTCGCGGTGGCTCTGGTAAAGCCGAGGACGCCGGCCTTGGCAGCGGAGTAATGCGGGTGCCCGGTGCAGCCTTCGATGCCGCAGACCGAGGCCATGTTGACGATCGCTCCGGAGCGACGCTCGGCCATCCGCCGGACCGCCGCTCGCGTGCCGTAAAAGGTTCCGTCGAGATGCACGGAGAGGACGAACCGCCACTCTTCGTCGGTCAGGCGCACCAGCGCCTCGAGCGGCGTGGTAATCGGCCCCACTGCCTGCTCGGCGCGCTGCTGTTCGATCAGCGGGTTGACGCGCGCGACGTGGGACATCGCCAACGCGCCGGCGTTGTTGACCATGACCGCCAGCGGACCGAGGTCGCTCTCGACCTTTTTCAGCGCCTCTTCAACCGATCCGCTGTCGCTGACATCTACTTCGATCGCCGCGCCTCGTGGCAGCTCGGCGACGATCTCCTGCGCCCTGTCCACCGAGAGGTCGAGCGCGGCGACGGTCGCCCCCTCGTCGGCCAGCCGCCGGCAGATCGCTGCGCCGATTCCCGATCCGCCTCCGGTGACCGCGGCCACCCTACCTTCGAACCTGTTCATGTCCTGAACTTACATCAATTCGATTTCGTGTGCAAGCGAAGCGAGCGCTCGCCGCTTTCTCTGCGACCCGACCTCAAGCCCGTGCGCCGGCAACCCGGGCCCGGCGCGCCATCGCCGGCGACCCCGATGACCGCGCACTCGACCCCTCGGCGGCGGGTGAACGTCGATTCATCGCGCTATAGCAACGATCTCTCAGCATTCGATGAGAAGCGATCGCCGAGTGGGTCGTTATCGGGATGGGGTGGCGCGGGGAATCCGCGTGGCGCTGTAGAACGCGACGTACCGCCCGATCTCGCCCTCTGGGGTGATCTGGGCCGTGGAGAAGAACGTGCCACCTCTGGGGATGCCTTCGATCACGCCTTCGACGAACACCCGGCCGCCGCGCTGCCGGCAGTCGGTGATGATCTGGCGCGCCGGGCTCGGCCCACGATCGGCGACGAACCCGCGACACAGCGCCTGGCGGCCGCGGAACAGAACGCGCTCGGTTCCGCCGGCGTAGGGCGGGTGGGAGTAGATCGTGTCGGGCGTGAAGTGCGCTGCGGCTTCGCGAAACCTCGAGCTCATGAGGTCGGTGAAGTACCGCTCGAGGAGCGGTCGTCCGTCCGAGGCGGAGGCTTCCTCGTCGATCTCTGACGCCGGCACGAGCGGTGCGCGTAGCCAGACCAGTCGGGACACGGCGCCGCGACTGTCGTACGTCAATCCCGCGAGGCAGGTCTCGGGTCCCCCGCCGCCGCGACAGGTGATCTCGGCCCAGCAGGCGCGGCCCGATACTACGACCGCGACGACCGTGAGACTCGACGGCGACAGATGCGACAGCGCCTCGGCCGACGCGCGCGCGCCCCGCACCGCGTCGATAGTCGCGGTCAGCCCCTGCTCAGGACTGGCGAGCCAGGCCTGCACGTCGGGCGCGAGGAAGCTCCCGGCCGTTCCGTCCGCGCCCTCCGCGAGCGCGAGCACCCGCTCGAGCGACGGCGGCAAGCCGGCGCGGGGCCCCCTGCCGCCGGCGTTTCGCGACCCTCTCGGCGGCTGAACTGAAGTCACGTAAGTATCCTACCGACGATAACGGTCGGCCGCTCGCCTGACGCTGCGGACGCGGACGCGCAGACACCGACGACATCGGTCTGCGTCCCGTCTGCCCCGCCTGCGGGCCGGCGCCGGTCTAGGAGGCCAGCTGGTACTGCGGATCCGAGGCGAGCGCGGCGTTGATCGCGTCGGCGGCACGGATCATGCGCCGGCCCTGTCGCCGGACCCTCTGGACTTCCGGACTGTTCCAGCCAACCGGGTTGGCGAGTCGCTCGTTGCCGCCATCGAAGAGATCCCGAGCGATCACCTCGAGCAGAAGCCGGGGCGCGACCATCCGCACGTCGTCCGGTGGCTCGCCCCAGGCGAGCGTCTCTAGCTGGTCGACGCACACGTCCAGGACCGTCCGTAGCCGCGCCGCGTCCTCGCGACTCGGCAGGGGCTCCTCGCGCGGTTGGTCGAGCTCGCAGGCGAGCTGGATACGAAGTGCTCGCGCGACCTCTCTCGCCAACACAGGGCTCAGCGTCACCTCGACCCGCCGACCATCCCACGGCCGAGACGGCGGTGTCTGCATCTCTCCCTCTCCTCTCTCCCCATCCGAGCCGCTACGTCGCCGCGCCCGCTCAGACCAGGGGTGCCGATAGTAGTCGCATAGCCGGATTCAGGTCAACTCCGGTCCTGCTCCGTTCGGATAACGGAGACGCGGCTGAGCCCTCTCATGTCGCATGAGAGGGAGAGGAGAGTGGCCCCCCGTGCGGGTTCCAGCCCGCGCCGCGGTCGGCGCGGGTGGCAGACAGCCCATGAGTGGGCTCAGCCGCTGCACATCATGACATGAATTCAGCTTAGTTTCAGCAAGCCTGTCGGTCCGGCCGTAAGCGGACGCGCGAGGCGTCGGCCGCTGTGCCTATCATTCGGCGCGCCAGGATCACCTGCTGCCGCGAGGAGGATTGTGGCCCCACCGGGCCCCAGAGCCAGACGAGATACCGGCGTCGCCGTGGCGTCTTCGCGCAGCAAGCGCGACGAGATCTTGCGGACGGCGACCGCGTATTTCGGCGAGAACGGTTACGAGGCGACCAAGCTCGCCGACGTTGCGGCGGCCGTCGGGATCGGCTCAACCGCTCTCTACCACTACTTCGAGTCGAAGCTTCACTGTCTGTACGTGATCATGGCGGACGCGCTCGGCATCTTCCGGAGTGATTTCGATCGCCACACCAGCGAGCACGAGGATTACATGGACGCGCTCCTGGCCGTGCTCCGTGGCTCTTATGACCTGAGCGAGCAGGACGTTCTGCGCAACCGCGTGCTGGTCGCCGAGCAGGGGCTCGTCGGGGTTCGCCGTACGTCCCCGCGCGAGGAGGAGGCCCGCACGCTCGCTCGCGCGCGGATCCGCGACGTCGAGTTCACCTGGGCGACGTTCCTGGTGCGCGGCATGGAGCAGGGACTGCTGCCCGAGGCCGACCCCCGCCTGCTCACTCGCGCGCTGCTCGGGCTGTACAACAGCATCTGGCACTGGTACCGCCCACGCGGCCAGGTCAGCCTCGAAGAAGTGACGGAGTTCTTCCTCCGCCGGCAGCTCGCGGTACTCGGTCTCCCGCCGGAGCTCGCTGACGGCGATCGCTCAGCGGCCCCGGCCGCCGCCGGAAAGTCGGCCGCCACTGCACGGGCGACTCGCGGGCGCCGGCGGTCGACCCGGTAGAGCCACCGGCCTCCGCGGACGCCGGCGCGGTGTCCGGCGCCGGCGCCGGCGCCGGCGACATCCAAGCGGCACCTGACGCGCGTTGGTTGGAGCCTCATATCCGGGGTAGGACATCGAGGGAACGGCTGCAGGCGCCGGCCGTCTTCGCATAGCGCGACACACGAAGGAGACCAAATGGCGACGCACAAAACAAGCGTGACGCTGGATCAGGCCCAGGCAATCATCGAGGCGGCACGGACGAAGGCCGACGACATCGGGGTGCCGATGAACATCGCGGTGGTCGACGCGGGGAACAACCTCACCGCGTTCTCGCGGATGGACGGCGCCTGGCTCGGATCGATCGACATCGCCCAGAGCAAGGCCTACACGGCGCGGGCGTTCGATATGCCCACACGCGATCTCGCCGAGATGGCGCAGCCAGGCCAGCCGCTGTTCGGGATCGAGGGCTCGAACCAGAGTGTGATCATCTTCGGCGGGGGGATCCCGCTGACCGACGCAAAGGCCGTCATCGGTGCCGTGGGTGTCAGCGGCGGCACACCCGATCAGGATCACGAGGTGTGTGCGGCCGCGGTGGCGGCGTACAGCTGAGCGGGGCCTCAGGACGGCTCGGCAACCACGACTAACCCCCCGTCGTATCTACTCGCGGGCGTTCGGCGAAGCACGCTGCGCGGGCGAGCGTTTCCCTCCCCACACGTTGGAGATCGCGCAGATAAGCGAGGTGGCTCTGCCACTCCGCCGCACTCGCCTCGTCGCCGGCGAGGCGCGCGGTGTCCGCGTGTGCGTCGAGCAACTCGTACGTGAGGGCAATGAGCACGGCCACGCTTGCCTGTGCAGGCTCGGCTACAGGACGTGGTGAACGACGCGCGGTCCGGGAGGGCAGGAACCTCACGGCGATCACGACGCGAGAGCCACCACCGCGCGACCGGGCGCGGGCGCGGCGTCGACGGCGTGACGGACAACAGGCTGAAGAGGCCGGATCGCGTGGAGCGAGCCTGCCGGCGCCGGCGGATCACTCGAGTGGCCCGAGATCGTCACCCCCCGGAGCGGTACGACGACGGGATAGCTGAAATGGTGATCGTTCATGGGACTCACTCGCAATGGGGGCTGGCTTGGGGTTGGCCGCGGCGCGACGGGCGCCGCGGCCGGCCCGGGACACGTCAGGACACGAACTCGCGGACGGCGCTGGTGTAGGCGCGGGCGATCTCACGGGTCGCGTCGGCCTGCAGGCTGCCGATGCTCACGACCCACTCGATCTTGGTCGTGCCGGTCGCCTTCTCATACTGGTCCGCCAGCTTGACGACGGCCTGCTCGTATGACGACAGGTACGCCTCGCTCGCCTTCTTGCTCTGGGCGACCGCCTTCTCGTGGACCTCGGAGACTCGCTGCGTCGCCTCCTGGACGGAATCGGTGATCGGATCGGACTTCGACTGGGTGGGCACGATGGCTCCCTCCACTGAATCGCTTGCAAATTAGCCGCCCGCAAGTTAGCACAGCAACTGAGGTGATGTCAATTCAAATTTCTGATAGCCTGGCGACGCCATGAGCCGTGGTGCACCCGCCGACGCCCGAGCACAGCCTCCGGTCCTGTTGCTGACCGGCATCGGCCTCACGGCGGCGGTGGGGCTACGGGCGATCGCCCCGCTCGAGGCGCACTTTCGCGTCCTCTCGGGGCCGCCCCGCGCGCCGGGGACCGGCGGAACCGGTGAAGCGCCCACGCCGACCACAGCCGAGGATGCGGTGGCAACGCTGGACCGCGCAGGCGTGAAGCAGGCACACGTCGTCGGACTTTCCTTCGGCGCAGCGATCGCTCAGGAGATCGCGATCCGGCATCCGGAGCGCGTCCGCTCACTTGTGCTCGGCTCATCCACGGCCGGCGGCAAGCTGTACGTCGCACCGGAACGGCCGATCCGCCAGTTTCTGCGCCGTCTCGGAGAGCTGCCGACCGAGGAGGGTTTGTGGGCGTCGGTGCCGTACCTCTACGCGGAGACGACCTACCGGCAACGCGCGCCGCTGATCGGCGAAGACATCGCCCGGCGCCTGAGCCGGGCTCTCGATCCTCGCTCATATTGCGCCCAGCACGCGATCGCCCGGGCACACGACACGACCGCGCGCCTCCATCAGATCACCGCTCCAACGCTCGTCATCCACGGCGCGCACGATCGGATCCTGCCGCTCGACAACGGCCGGCAATTGGCAGCCGGCATCACGGGCGCGCGGTTCATCGCCCTACAGAGCGGCGCCCACGCGTTCCCCACGGATGTGCCCGACGCCGGCCGCGAGCTCGTCAGCTTCTTGCTTGCGCAAGCGCGGCCGGCGCCGACGCGTAACGCGCGCGCAGGTCGCGCTTGAGCACCTTCCCGGCGGGGCTGCGGGGAAGCTCGTCGACGAAATCCACCGTGCGGGGCAGCTTGTACCCGGCCAGCCGTTCACGGGCGAATGCGACCAGTTCGTCGCCATCGACGGCCGAGCCACCCACGCGAACCACGAGCGCCTTGACGGCTTCGCCCCACCGCTCGTCGGGAACGCCGATCACGGCAACCTCGGAGACCCCGGGATGCTGGGAGAGCACCTCCTCGACCTCGATCGGATAGATGTTCTCGCCGCCGCTCACGATCATGTCCTTGATCCGGTCGGTGAGGAACAGGTAGCCGCCCTCGTCGCGGAACCCCCCATCCCCGGTTCGCAGCCACCCGTCCGGCCGCAGCGCGGCATCGGTCTCTGCGTCGCGCTTGTAGTAGCCGGCCATCACGTTCGGGGCCCGTAGCCAGACCTCGCCGACCTCGCCGACGGCGCATTCGCGCTCGCTGACCGGGTCGACGATGCGCATCTCGACCCAGGGCAGGGGGCGCCCCGCGGACCGCAGCAGGTGCTGACGGTCGCCGTCGGCGTCGTGGTCCACGGGCCGCAGCTGTATGACGCCTCCGGTCGTCTCCGTCAAGCCGTAGACGCCGAACAGCGGGCACCTGAAGGTTCGGAGCGCCGCTCTGAGAACGGGGGTGGTGATCGGCGAGGCGCCGTAGACGATCGAACGCAGGCTCGAGTAGTCACGCTCGGCGGCGCCCGGGACGGCGGCCAGCATCTGCAGGATCGTGGGTACGAACACGGGGTTCGTCACCCGTTCGCGCTCGAGCAGGTCGAGGACGTCCGCCGCGTCGAACTCGCTGACGAGAATCGTGGTCGCTCCGTTCACGAGTCCGAGATACGCCCAGCCGATCCCGCCGATATGGAACATCGGCAGCGGCGTGAGGCTGATCGACTGCGAGTCGAACGCCCACACGTCCGCGCTCAGGTACGCGGCGGCGAGGTTCCGCTGCGTCGTAAGAACGCCCTTCGGGAGGCCGGTGGTTCCCGACGTGTACATCTGCACCGCGACCTCGCTCGCAGCGCCCCGGTGGCCGGGATCGGTCGGCGCCTGAGCCTCGAGGCGCCGCTCATAATCCTCGCCGGTGTCGATCACCTCGAGCCGCTGCGGGACGCCGCGGGCAATCTCGCGAGCGACCTCCCGGTAGCCCGGTCCCGCGATCATCACCGAGCAGCCCGCATCCGCGACGATCGTCTCGAGCTCGGCTCTAGCCAGCCGCCAGTTGAGCGGGACGGTGACCGCCCCGATCTTGCTCGTCGCGAAAAGGAGCTCGACGACCTCGGGCGCGGTGCGGTCGAGGTGGGCGACCCGATCCCCGGCACGAACGCCGGCCGACAGCAGTGCCCGAGCCAACCGACTCGTGCGATCGTGGAGCTCGGCGTATGTCAGCGCACGCGTGCCGCAGCGGATCGCCACGACGTTGGGTCGACTCGACCCATGCCGGCGGACGACGTCCGCGACTCGGAGATCCTCGAGAACCTGCACTGAGGTCAATTCAATCAGACCGGTGGCGGTGAGACGCGGTGGCGGGATGGCGCGGACCGTCGCGAGACCGCAGCTCACGCGTGCGCGGCGAAGAAATCTCCGATGGCCCCGTCCACCGCCGGCTCCTCGGTGGGGTACAGATGGCCGGCGTCCTCCAGGATCTTCAGCCGCGCTCCCGGCACCCGCTCCGCGGTCATGTGCGCGTTGGCGACCGGGATGATCCGATCGCGCGCGCCGTGGACGACGAGCGTAGGCGCGCGGATCCGCTCCAGACGGCGATAGCAGTTGTGCAGCGAAGCCGCGAGGAGCTGCGCCCGGTACGCGCGTTCGTTGAACGGGTTCGTGAGACGACGCTCGATGTCCTCGGCGATGCGGTCGACCTGTTCGGCCCGGCCCCGCGGACCGTAGTTGTAGGGAACCGACGCCCACGCCGCCTCCTCTGAGGGCATCGTCGCGCGCCTCCGGAAGAACGCGTGGACGTCGGGTTCGGGAAACGCCGCTCGCCGACCGCCGGAATGCGTCGCGCCGAGGACGAGCGACTGGACCCGTGTCGGGTGACGGAGCGCAATCTGCTGGGCGACCATCCCTCCGAGCGAGAACCCGTAGAGATGGACTCGGTCGAGCGCGAGGTCGTCGAGGATCGAGACGGCGTCGTCCGCCATTGCCTCGGTGGTGTAGGCGTATGTCAACGACTCCGACTGCCCGATCCCGCGATGGTCGTAGGTGATCACGCGCATCGCACCGGCCAGCGCGTCGACGGTCCGCCACCACGCCCCCCCACTGAGGCCGAGGCCGTGCACGAGCAGGACGGGATCACCGGTGCCGCTGCTCTCCCAGTAGAGACGCGTCCGTCCGTCGAGCCGATTGACGATGCCTGACCCGGAGCTCACACGTCGAGGATCCAGCGCACGCTCGAGAGATGCGTGGCGCCGATGTCGCGTGTCATCTCCGCACAGGATGCGAGGACTGCCCGCACCGGCTCGACGCCGACCGCGCCAGCGACGTGCAATTGAGCGTCGGTCACGGCTCGGATCGCCGTCTCGTACGCGTCCACGCAGGCTTCGGCTCCGCCCCACGGGACGAATGCCGCCCTGCCGACCGTTCCGGCCGCGTCCATGGCGCGCCCGAGCACATCTTCCATGAATGCCATCACCTGAAGATCCTCCTGTTCAGCTCATTGCAGCTGGTCGGCCACGCCCGCGGCACTCAGCGCCGCGAACTGCTCATCGACCGAATTGGCGAGCACGATTAGGTCCCTGGTCTGTCCCGACCGGTCGCGGACGTGGTCGGTGAGAAGCGCTTCGGGCTCGAAGCCCAAGCCGCGGAACATCGCGATCAGCGGCTCCTGGTCGGCGATCACCTCGACGACGAGCTTCTTCAGCCCCATCTCGACCGCGTCGAGGATGGTCTGCTGGGCCAGGCGGCGTCCGATGCCGCGGCCACGGTGGTCGGGATCCACGACGAGCCGAACCTCGCCGACGTGGCTCGACCAGCCGACAAGGCGCGCGACCTCCACCGAGCCGACGACCTCGCCGTCCTCGAGCACGACCGTCCGCCCCGGACCGGGCTTCACCCAATCCTCGATCACGCGCGGATCGCCGACGTCCTCCTTGAGAAACGTCCGATCGCTTTCGGGAATGCGCTCGAAGAAGCGCGACAGCGCCGGACGATCGCCGGCCTCGATTGGTCGAATCTCCATGCTGCTCCTCGTCTACCGCGATGGGTCGCTGTGGTCGATGATCCAGCCGGCCAGCTTCGGCATCGTGTGCTTGAACGCCGACTTGCCGGTCCCAAAGGTGACGTGGCCGCCCGGCAGCCGGAGCTCGTCGCGGCGCGCGGGGTCCCCGACGAGCGCCATCACCGGGTCCACGGCTGGCGGGGGGACGACGTTGTCGCGCTCGGCCATCGCGTTCAGCACGTTGCCCCGCACGCTCGCGAGGTCGACCTGCCGCCCGCCGAGCGGCATCGAGCCCGTCATCAGGATGTTCTGGCGGACGAGCAGCTCCACCAGCTGGCGAAACGCGGCTCCCGGGAACGGCACATGGTCGCGCGACCAGGTCGCCATCGCCTGAAAGCTCTCGACGAACTCGTCGTTCCAGAGGTTCTCGAGCAACGTCGCCTTCTGTGCCACCTCGGTCGTGGGGGCGAGCATGTAGAACCCGCTGTACAGCGCGTCGGCCGGGACGTTGCCGGTCTCGTCGATCATCTCCTCCGGATCGAGCCTCCCCTCGCGCAGCAGAGCGACCATCGCTCCCATCTCGCTGAAGTCCAGCGGCGTGGCCATCAGGATCAGGTTGCGGACCCTCGCTCCCTCATGCCCGGCGGCGTACAGGGCCGCAAGGACTCCGCCGAGGCAGTAACCGGCGAGCGTGACCTCTTCATGGCCGGTCACACGTCGCGCCTCGGCGAGCGCCCGCGGCAGATACCAATCGACGTAGCGCTCGAGGTCGTTGTCGGCGTCGAGCTCGTCCGGAACCCCCCAGTCGAGCATGAACACGTCGAGGCCCGCGCCGGTCAGGTACTCGACCGTGCTGTTGCCCGGGCGCAGGTCGAGGATGTAGCTCCGGCTGACGAGGCTGTGCACGATCACAACCGGCGGTCCGTAGCGGCGATCGCCGCCCTTATACCGCCAGAGCTCCGCCTTGCCGCTCTTCCACACGACATCCTTGGGCGTCGCCCCGAGAGCCGGCCGGTGGCTGCCCCTGACGTAACGGATGCCGTTTCGGGCTCGCAGGATCGACCGCTCGACGTCGCGGTTGACGCGCCCGAGCAGGTCGCCGGGGCTCAGCGTTGACGGCACCCTCGGGCTCATCTCGCGTCCGGCGGCGGCTCGGTGCCGTCCAGCTCCGCGACGTCGTCGGAAAGCTCGTTGAGTCGTCGCTCCATGCGCGCCAGTTGCTGCCGCATGCCGCGAATGTCCGACCCGGCCGGGAGGTTCAGGAGGTGCAGGCACCGTCGCGAAACCCCTTCCGCCGTTCCCACCGCTCGGCGGCGAACCCTGGTCGTCGTGCTGACCAGGTCGAAGTAAGTCTCGGAGTGAACGGCCGACTCGATCGGCTCACCGATGGCCCGTTCCAGCCGAAGAACGACCCGGAGCCACAGCGGCTGATTCGCTGGCATACCGAACCGGCCTACGTCGGAGACGAGTTGACTTCGAATTGTGCCTCCGGAGAGCCCTCCCCGGTGCCGGCCATGCTCCACTGAGCGCCTCCGTCGACGGTCAGGATCGTCCCCGTCGTGTAGGTCGAGGCGTCACTGGCGAGGTACAGCGCCGCTCCGGCAATCTCCTCCGCCTGGCCGGCACGCCGCATCGGAAAGGTCCTGGCGCGCTCGGCGAACACCTCCATGTCCCAGGCCTTGGCGATCGTCGTGAGGAATGGACCGGGCATGACGGCGTTGACGCGAACGCCTGGGCCAAACGCGTGGGCAAGGCCGACCGTCATCGCGTTCACGCCGGCTTTCGCGGCGGCGTACGGAACGATGTCGCCAGTCGGACGGGCGGCTCCCGTGCTTGAGACGTTGATGATCGAGCCGCGGCCGGCGGCGACCATCCGCTCGCCCACGAGTGCAGCAAGGCGGAATGGCCCCTTCAGGTTGACCGCGATCACCTTGTCGAACAGGTCCTCGGTGACCTCCGACAGCTTCCCGTACAAGGGTGAGATCCCCGCATTGTTGACGAGTACGTCGATCCGTCCGAAGTCGCGGTAGATGTTCTCGACGAGGGGCTCGAGCTCGTCCCAGTGCCCCACATGGCACGCGCAAGCGGCCGCCTTCAGTCCCTGCGACCGGAGACTCGCGACGACCTCCTGGCACGCTTCGGGCTTCCGGCTGACCACGACGACCTCGGCGCCGGCGGATGCAAACGCGCGCACCATCGCCAGCCCGAGGCCGCGCGTGCCACCGGTGACGACCGCGATCCGTCCGGTCAGGTCGAACAGGTCGCGCGCGTCGCGGAACCCAGCGGGCACGCCGGGGCTGTCACTCGAATTCTGCAGCGCGATCAACTCCTCGGTAGAGGGTGGATGTTTCTCGCGTGCCCCGGATCGGGGCGGCCGCGTGATCGCCACGCTCGGTTTGCTCTGGTAGCCAAAACCACGCCTTCCCGTAGCGGCTGCCATCGTCGAATTTCTGCTCGGAGACCCTACCCTCGTCCAGCAGCAGGTCCAGGTGTCCGAGTACCTCCCAGACGACGAGCAGCGGCTGCTCGGCGACCGTCCGCGGCGACCAGAGGTGCCCGGCGATCTCGTATGCGTTGGCGGGTCCCTGCTCGAGCGCGGCAACGATGCGCTGGCACCGCCGGCGATGCTCGTTGAGGCGGCGCCGCACGAGTCCCTTGTGATCGGTGACCGAGTCTCCGTGACCGGTCAGCAGCCGGTCGAGCGGCATCGACGCGGTCCGCCTGAGGTTGCCGAGGTACTCGACCCGCGCCCGCGGCCGCGACCCGGTGGGCTCCGCGGCAGGCACGATCTCGGCGTTCGACGAGATGCCGGCGAGGAGGTGATCGCCGACGAACGCGGTTGCGCTTGCATCGTCGACCAGCAGCGAGTCGGTCGTGCTGTGGCCGGGCCGAGCCAGGATCCGGAGATCGCGCCCGCCGGCGGTGACGACATCTCCGTCGGCGAGCACGATGTCCGTCGCGAACGCCTCGGAGGTATCGCGGATGAACTCCCAGAAACCCTCGTTGGCCTCCATCACCGACTCGGAAACGCCGTGATGGCGCATGAGCTCGACCGAGAAGGAGCGGTCGGCCGCGGAGCGCTCGACGTAACTCGCGCCGTAATCGGCGGTGCGATCGAGCGCGGCCACGCGAGCCCCGGAGCGGGCCACGATCGTGGCGATCAGCCCTGAGTGGTCGAGGTGGTGGTGGGTGGGAATGACGAGCTCGATGTCTTCGAGGCGCAGCCTTTCCCGCCGCAGGCCGGCCTCGAGCGCGCTGAGCGCCTCGTCACTGCGGGGTCCCGTATCGATCAGCGTGAGCGGGTCCCCACGCAGCAGCCAGATATTGACCGACTTGATGTGCGGCAGAGGTGCTTGGATCTGAACGGTGCGTTCCATGTCCCGGCTCAGCTGACGTCAACGAGCTACATAATTGAACCGAGTTCAGTATGTCATACCCGGGGGCTGGTCGCGGGATGATTCGAACCAATTATGGTCTAAGGTCCCGCTCGATCCCCGGGAAGTCAAGTAGTTGCGGGAGAAATCGCCACTCCGGGTCTCGCCGAATCAGGGCTAGCCAAATCGACGGCCAGAAGATATGATCTGAATTCAGCTTAGACAATGCGGACAGGAGGAGACCGATGACGGTTCAGGAGCAGACGAGCCCGGAGACGACCAACGAGGGCGCGGTGGAGTACGAGGTCAGCGATGGCATCGCCACGATCTGGCTGAACCGACCCCACGTCAGGAACTGCTTCAACTGGGAGCAGCTCACCACGTTCGGCGCCGCCCTCGAGCGCGCCGAGGACGACGACGATGCGCGGGTCGTGGTCATCCGCGGCCGCGGCCACACCTTCTCCGCCGGGGCGGACCTCAACATGCTCGACTCGGAATTCCTGAAGACGTCGGCAAACTCGATCAAGATCGCGCAGGTCTCCGCGCGCACGTTCGACCGCGCGTTCAACCTCGGCAAGCCGACGATCGCCGCCGTCGAGGGCTACGCGGTGGCGGGTGGGTTCGAGTTGTCGATCTCCTGCGACTTCCTGATCGCCGCCGACGAAGCGAAGATCGGCGACTTCCACATTCGCCGCGCGCTGTTCGGCGGCGCCGGGCCGATCTACCGGCTACCGCGCTACATCGGCCTGCGCAAGACCAAGGAGCTCCTGTTCACAGGCAAGTTGCTCTCCGGCAAGGAGTGTTACGAGTGGGGCCTGGCCAACGTGTCAGTCCCAGCCGACCAGATGGATCAGGCGATCATCGACTTCGCCGCTCCGATGCTCGACAAGAGCGCGTTCACGATGCGGATCACGAAGATGGCCGCCAACCGAGGACTCGACGGCGACACGGAGACGCTGATCGCGCTCGAGAGCATGACCTGCAACGTCGCGCACCAGTCCGAGGACGCGAAAGAGGGCGTCCAGGCGTTTCTCGAGAAGCGCGATCCGGTCTGGAAGCACCGCTAGCTGCGCGGCCCCGGGACGACGACCCATGGACTTCGCCTATGACGACACCACCGTCGAGCTTCAGGGACGGCTGCTCGCCTTCATGGACGAGTGCGTGTATCCCGCCGAACCAAGGTTTAGAGCGGAGGCCCATTCATCCGATGACCCGTGGGGAACCCGGCCGGTCGTCGAGGAGCTGAAGGCGGAGGCCCGGCGGCGCGGGCTGTGGAATCTGTTCCTCCCGAGCACCCACGAATACGGCGCGGGACTGACGAACCTGCAGTACGCGCCGCTCGCTGAGATCACGGGCCGCAATCCATGGATCGCGCCCGAGGCGATCAACTGCTCGGCGCCGGACACCGGCAACATGGAGCTTCTGTCGCTGTTCGGCACCGACGAGCAGAAGCGCCGGTGGCTCGATCCGTTGCTCGACGGCGAGATTCGCTCCGCGTTCTCGATGACCGAACCGGACGTCGCGTCTTCCGACGCGACCAACATCGTGACTCGGATCGAGCGCGACGGCGACGACTACGTGATCAACGGGCGCAAGTGGTGGACCTCCGGAGCGATGTCCCCTCGTTGCACGTTGCTCATCGTCATGGGCGTCACCGACCCCGAGGCGCATCGCCACCGTCGCCAGAGCATGATCCTCGTGCCGAAAGACACGCCCGGCGTCAAAGTCGAGCGGTCGACGAGCCTGTTCGGCTACGACGACGGACCTCACGGCGGCCACGCGGAGATCGTCTACGACAACGTCCGGGTCCCGGCGTCGAACCTCCTCGGCGAGGAGGGCGACGGGTTCCGGATCGCTCAGGAGCGGCTCGGCCCCGGCCGCATTCACCACGCGATGCGCGCCATCGGGATGGCCGAGCGCGCGCTCGAGATGATGTGCGAGCGGACGGCACAGCGGTCGGCGTTCGGGCGTCCGATCATCGAGCACGGGGTCGTCCAGCGATGGATCTCCGAGAGCCGCGTGCGGATCGAGCAGGTGCGCCTGCTCGTGCTCAAGACGGCCTGGCTGATGGACACAGTGGGTAACCGCGGCGCGCGGATCGAGGTGTCAGCGATCAAGGTGGCCGCGCCCGAGGTCGCCACGTGGGTCATCGACCGGGCGATCCAGGCCTACGGGGGAGCGGGGGTCGCGCAGGACACGTTGCTGCCCGAGCTGTACGCGGTGGCTCGAATCCTGCAGATTGCCGACGGACCTGACGAGGTCCACCACATGGCGATCGCTCGACGAGAGGCGCGGCGCTTCCAACCGCAACCGGTCGCGACCTGACCGGCGGGGTCGGCCCAGGTTGAGCCGGCCGGGCTCAGCTTGATCGGCCGGCGGGTGCAGCTGGATCAGCCGACGGGGTGAGCGTCGAGCAGCTGCCGCCCCGCCTCGATCAACGGGCCGACGAGCCCCTGCGCGTCATCGAAGCCCGATCCAACCATGGCACCGCCCGCGGCCCGCGCCGCAATACCCTGGCACACGACGGCGAGCTTGAAGTAGGCGAACGACTGGTACCAGCCGATGTCGGAGAGGTCGATACCGGTGCGGCGCGCGTACCGCTCGATGACGTCGGCACGGGACGGGAATCCCTCAATCGCGGTGACCGGTGGCATGATCCGCGCCCGCTGCAGAACCTCGCTGTCGTCCGCCTCGCTCCAGTAAGCGAGCATCGCTCCCAGATCGGCCAGCGGGTCGCCGAGCGTGCTCATCTCCCAGTCGAGCACCGCGACGATCGTGCCCACATTCGTTGGATGCAGAATCGTGTTGTCGAGACGGAAGTCGCCGTGGACGACGGCATTAGCTCGCTGCTGTGGCAGCGCGGCGACGAGGTCGTCGCGTAGCGCGTCGAGCACGGGCAGATCGGCGGTCTTCGACGCCTCCCACTGCTGGGACCATCTCCGCAACTGGCGTTCCATGAAGCCGGCCGGACGCCCGAACTCGGCCAGGCCGACCCGTTCGGGGTCCACCGCATGGAGATCCGCCAGGACGTCGACGAGCGCCTCGCCGACCCTGCGACGGTCGTCAGGCGTCTCCGCGTAGCCCGGCGGAAGCGCGTTCCGGCAGATGTGGCCCACCACGCGCTCCATGAGGTAGAAGGGGGCGCCCAGCGGACTGTCGGCGTCGCCGAGGTGAAAGGTTCGTGGAACCGGCACCTCCGTACCCGCGAGCGCGGTCATGACGCGGTACTCGCGACCCATGTCGTGTGCGGTCGGAAGGATGTGGCCGAGCGGCGGACGCCTCAGGATCACCTCGCCCGCGTCACACGCTACGCGGTAGGTCAGGTTGGACTTGCCACCCGAGATCAGCGCGACGTCACACCGCTGCCAGCGCGGGTCGTGCAGGATTGCGGCGAGCATCGGCCCGACGACCTCCGCGTCGGCGCCCGTCGTGATCCGCTCGAGCCGCTGCGCGGTCGGATCGTCCCACTCCGGATCCTTCCGGTACGTCACACGGCCGATCTCTTCGCTCATCGCACCGTCACCGTCAAGGTCGGGTCGACTGGTTGCTCGCGCTGGGCGGCCCCGGCGGCCAGGATCCGCCCGAGCTCACGCTCGTGATGGACGGCATCTCCGAACTGCTGCTCGCGCACGATGATCCTCCGCAGGAAGCGGTGGGCCGGGTGCTCCTCGGTGAACGCGATCCCGCCGAACACCTGCATCGAGCCGTGCGCGACAGCGCGCGCCGCGCGCGAGACATAAGCCTTCGCCACCGACGCCGTCTGCCGCGCGCCGGCAATGCCGTCGTCCAGCGCCGCGGCGGCGTACAGAGTCGTCGACCAGGCGCTCGCCTGCTTCACGTGGAGGTCAGCCAGCAGATGCCGCAGAGCCTGGTTGCTGCCGATCGTCCGCCCGAACTGCCGGCGCTCGGAGGCGTAGCGCCGCGCCTCCGCAAAGATCCTGCCGGCCGACCCGACGGCCTCGGCAGCGGCGAGGAGGCCGCCGACGGTAATCAGCCTGTCGATGACCGTCCCGGCGAGTTCGCACTCGAGTAGGGCCTCCACCTCTACGTCGGCGAACGTCACCCGGCCGAGCGGCACGCCGGCGTCGAGGCCCGAGTGCGGTGTGACCTCGATCCCGGGCGAGCCGGTCGCCACGAGCGCCAGCCCCGGCCCGCCTTCCGCGATCGCCACGACCGCGAGATGCTCGACACCACTCGCGTGCTCGACCCCGGCCTTGGTCCCGGTGAGCCGGTGTGACTGCACAGTCGCGCGCGTGTCCGATACCGACCAGCCGCCGCCAGGCTCGAGCAGTGCGATCGAGAGGCGGGAGTCATCGTTCGATAGCGCGTCGAAGCCATCTGGTAACTCGGCCGCGACCGGGGCCAGCGCGTAGCGGACGCCGACGCTACCGAGCAGCGGGACCGAGGCGAGGTGACCACCCACCGCTCGTGCCGCGAGACACAGCTCAATTGCGCCGAGCTGTCCATCGGCGCTTCCGCCGAGCAGACCGAACTCGACAAGGCTCTCCCACAGGCGCGCGCGTTCTGCCTCCCCCGCCTGCCAGGCGGTTTCAACCGGCGGCCACTGGCGATCGAGGAGCGTGTTGATCGACTCTTCGATCCAGACCTGCTCGTCGCTCAGCTCGAGGTCCACGCTCGTCCTACTCCTTGGGGAGCGACAGGATTCGGTCGGCGATGATGTCCCGCTGAATCTGCCGCGTGCCGCCGTAGACACTGGCCGCGCGCGAATACAGATACGTCTCGTACCAGAAGTCGTTCTCGAGAACGTCTTCCTGATCGCCACTGAGCAGCGTCGGCCCGAGCACCTCGAGCACGGTGGCGGCGAGCCGTTGCTCAGCCTCTGCCATCAGCAGCTTGACGCTCGAGCTCTCCGGGCCGACGGCGCCACCGCTCAGGAACTCCCCGACGGCTCGGTATGCGTGGTGGCGGAGCACCTCGATCCCGATCAGCGCACGCGCCAGGGCCGTCTGAGCCTCCGGATCCTCGAGCACCGGACGCCCGCCGAGCTTGCGCCGCGCCGCGACCGACACCGCGCGGTCCAGCCACGTCCGCAACTTGACCTGCCGGGGCAGTGCCGCGGTCCCCCGCTCGTGTCCGAGCGTGTACATCGCGATCTTCCACCCGTCGCCGAGCTCCCCGAGCACGTTCTCGCGCGGGACGACGACGTCGTCGAGGAACAGCTCACTGAACTCGGCGTGTCCTGTGATCTGCGTCATCGGCCGAACCTCGACGCCTGGCGAGGACATATCGACGATCAGCATCGAGATCCCCCGGTGACGCGGCACCGACTCGTCGGTACGCGCCAGAACCCCGCACAACGTCGCGTACTGACCCCATGACACCCACGTCTTCTGGCCGTTGATGACGAACGTGTCGCCATCCTGCACCGCGCGAGTACGGAGGCTGGCGAGATCTGAGCCGGCTTCCGGCTCTGAGAACCCCTGACACCAGATCTCCTCGGCGGACAGGATGGGCGGGATGTACCGCCGGCGCTGCTCGTCGTTGCCGAACCGCAGCAGCGACGGACCGAGAACGCCGAGGCCAACGATGTTCACGAACTCCGGCGCGCCGGCGGCAGCCAGTTCCTGGTCGACGACGATCTGCTCGACCGGAGGGTGGCCTCCGCCACCGAACTCCGCCGGCCACGCCCGTCCGACGAACCCGGCGCGATAGCAGGCGGCCTGCCAGCGCTTGAGCACGGCCATCCGCTCGTCGAGCTCATGCGGCAGCTGCTCGAAGCGGAAATCCTCGTGCGAGAGGAACACGCGAACCTCGTCCGCGAGCGCGCGCTCAGAGGCTGTCTCAGCCAGTTGCATCGAACTGAGATCGTATCAGGAAGGCGCCTCGCCGACACGGTCCAGTTCGTGCGCTTCTAGCCATATGTGCGAGAATCGCCGTTATGTCATTTAGCTCCGGCCCATGCTAGTGTGTCCCTGACGTGAGTTCGAATCAGGGCCCCAATGGGCGGCGCACGCGGACACCCCGCCAGGCTCGTGACGGCCGTTCGCGCGACGAGGGCGCCAGGCGGGGCGAGATTCTTGACGCCGCCATCAACCGATTCGGGCGCAACGGGTATGAGAGCACGAAGTGGGCGGACATCGCCGACGACGTCGGCGTCGGGCCGACCGCCCTGTATCACTATTTCGACTCCAAGCAACACTGTCTGTACGTGATCCTCGACGAGGCGCTCGGCGAGTTGCACGAGCGCTTCGACGCGATCACGGCCGCACACGCTGATCCCCGCGATGCGCTGTGTGCGGCCTGCGCCGACTGCTTCGAGCTCTCCGAGCGCGAGGTCCTGCGGAACCGCGTCCTCGTCGCCGAGCAGGTGCTGCTGAGCGGTGAGGGCTCTTCGCAGCGTGAAGAGCAGGCTCGCCTGGCCGGCCGCGAGAAGACTCGCGCGCTCGAGATCGCCTGGACGCGTTTCCTCGCGAACGCCATGGACCAGGGCGCGATCCCGGAGCGTGACCCCCGGATGCTGGCGCGGGCGCTGCTCGGTCTCTACAACAGCATCTGGCACTGGTACCGCCCGGACCAGACCCTGCTCCTGCCGACCATCGCCGAGTTCTTCGGCGCTCGCATGCTCGCGGTCGCGGGTGTCCCGCCCGACCGGACACCGGCGGCCTGAGGTAGCCGTCACGAATGCCGTTCGCACTCGAACAGTCACGCCGGCTCGTGCTGCCAGAGCTCATCGGCCGGGCGTGCAGGGCTCATCCGCACCACCTGGCGCTCGTCTTCGGTGACGAGGCGAGGACGCACTCCGAGCTTCACGAGCGCGCTGCGCGCCTCGCCTCCGTGCTCGTGGGCGGAGGCGTGCGGGCGGGTGACCGCGTCGCGATCCTCCTGCACAATCGGATCGAGTTCGTCGAATCGCTGCTCGCCTGCCATCGGCTCGCGGCGGTCGCCGTCCCGATCAACTTCCGCCTGGCGCCCGACGAGGTCGAATACATCCTCGCCGACTCAGGTGCGGTCGCCCTGGTCTGCGATTCACCACCGTCCGGCGCGGACGCCGTCCCGATGGTGCTCGAGGTCGGGCCGGGCTACGACGATGCAGTTGGATCCGCGCCGCCGTGCGAGGCGGCGCCGGTGGTCGAGGACGATCCCGCGCTCATGTGTTACACGTCGGGAACGACCGGCCGGCCCAAGGGAGCGGTCCTCACTCATCGCAACCTCGTCGCGAGCACGCTGAGCTGGATCCACGAGATGCGCGCGGGTGAGGATGACGTGTGGCTATCGGGTCAACCGCTGTTTCACATCGGCGGAATCAACGGGCTCCTGCCGTTTCTGGTACTCGGAGCGACCGTCATCATCACTCCAACGACGGCATTCGACCCCGATGCGATGCTTCGCCTCATCGAGGTGCACGGCGCGACGATGTGCATCTTCGTGCCGACGCAGTGGGCGGCGATCTGTGCGAGCGATGGCGTGACGCAGATCGACCCTCACCAGTTGCGCGTTGCCATGTGGGGTGCTTCGCCAGCGCCGCTCCGGACGCTCGAGGCGATGCAGCGAACGTTCCCGCGCGCGGCGATCGTCAGCGCCTACGGCCAGACGGAGACTTCTGGGGCAACGACGCTGCTGAAAGGCGCGGACTCGACCCGGAAGATGGGCTCGGTCGGCAAGCCCATGCTCGGCGTCGAGTTGCGCGTGGTCGACAACGAACTGCGAGACGTGCCGGCCGGCGGTGTCGGCGAGGTCGTGTACCGGGGTCCGATCGTGATGGCGGGCTATCACCAGCAACCGGAGGCAACGCGAGAGGCGTTCGCCGGTGGCTGGTTCCACAGCGGTGATCTGGCCCGGTTCGATGAGGACGGATATCTGTGGCTCGTCGATCGCAAGAAGGACATGATCGTGAGTGGTGGCGAGAACGTTTACCCCGCCGAGGTCGAGCGGGTGTTGCTGGATCACCCGGCGGTCGCGGAAGCGGCGGTCATCGGTGTCCCCCACCCACGCTGGGTAGAGACGCCGGTGGCGTTCGTCGTCGCCGGCGATGGTGTTGAGCTTGACGAAGCCGAGCTGATCGCCCACTGCCGGCAATACCTCGCTGGGTTCAAAAAGCCTTCGGCGGTGATCGTGGTGGACGAGCTACCTCGCAACGCCGGCGGAAAGGTCCTCAAGCGTCGCCTGCGCGAGACGTACGGCGACCAGTTCTCACCAGTCATGGAGTGAGTCGATGCCATACGTGTATGCGAACGTCAAGGTGAAGTACGGCCAGCTGCCCGCCTTCTACGAGGCGATGGTCACGATCAAGCGGGTGATGGAGGAGAACGGCTGGAAGCTCGTCGGGGCGTGGAGCACGGTCATCGGCGACCTCCACGAGGTGCATGACATGTGGGAGGTCGAGGACGCAAACACGGTGGCGGCCGCTTTCGCCGCGGCCTATGAGGATCCGGAGTTCGCGCAGGCCGCGGCCGAGGTCGCGGCGGCCGCCGAGCGCGAGACCCTGTCGCTCGTGATGAAGACTCCCTACAGCCCCTGAGTCCGCGGGCCCACGCGCCGCACACCCCGCTCCGCACACCCCGCGCCGCGCACACCCCGCTCCGCACACCCCGCGCCGCGCACACCCCGCTCCCCACACCCCGCTCCGCACACCCTGTAAAACGCAGCAAAGCCGTTCCCTGAGCCGCCCCACGCCCACATAAGCATGGTGGACATGCGTATGTGGTCACTGCGGTGCCCGGGTGGGAGGTTTGCTGCGAAATACAGGGGCCTACGACAGGCTCCGCGCGACCGCCCGCCCCTCAGCGATCGCGTGGTGGACGCGACGGGGAACCACCGCGTCACCGACGACATGAACGGCCGGCCCCGCCGGCATCAGTGGCTCCCACGCGCGCGCGCGTCGTTCGCCCACGACGACCACCAGATCGGCCGGAAGCTCGTCGGCGGCCCCGGACATCACGTTGGGAGCCGTCACCGACCCGGTGGCGATCGACTCGACTCGACGCAGCGGGCGGATCTCGAGCGGCGCCCCGCGGAGCCGCGCCAGCAACTGAACGTGGCCCTCCGGCGGGAGCCGCGCGCCGAAGGCGTCCGCCGGCGTGAGCACCGTGATGTGCTCCCAACCGGCGGCGACGGCGGTCTCGACCGCGCTGGCGCACGGCCACCAGCCGAAGCCGTCATCGACGACGACGAGGTCCGATCCCCCGTCACGGCCTCCGTGAGCGATGAAGTGCGATGAGCTCACGGCGCGCGATATTCCGGGCAACTCCGGCAGCACCTCTTCGGTCCCGATCGCGGCCACGACTTCATCGAAGCCTGCGAGGAGGTCGGGGCCGGCCGCGGTCTCCAAACGCACATCGACGTTGCGGGCGCGGTCGATCGAGCTCTCGTAATAGTCGATCAGCGACCGCCAACCGGCGCGGTTGGGTGCAGCTGCGGCGGTCGCCAGGTGTCCTCCGAGCCGGGCGGACTCATCGAACAGCACCACCTCGTGCTCGCGGGTGATCGAGATTGCGCACTCGAGTCCGGCGGGGCCCGCTCCCACGATCGCGATGCGACCCGCGGTCGCTCGGGTGCCGTGCCGGGCAAGGAGCGGCGTTGCTGGACGAGGTCCAGCCGGTGACGGTCCGAGATCGGGATTGACCGAGCACAGGAGCACCGGGTCGAATGCGCGGCAGTCCTCGTTGCACGAGACGCACGGACGTACCTCCTCGGCGCGGCCGGCGATGACCTTGGACGGGAATTGTGGATCCGCGATCAGCGGCCGGGCCACGCCGACCAGGTCGGCTCCGGCCACGAGCGCGGCCTCGATCGACTCGGGCCGACGAAACGCCTGCGAGACCAGCAGTGGCCGATCGACGTGCGAGCGGAGCCGTTCGATCGCGCCGAGCAGCGGCGGCTCGGTCGTGGCCATGTCGCGGACGTAGGTCGTCCGCACTCCGACCGTCATGCTGACGTAGTCAAACAGCGGCGAGATCACCGGCAGGAGCTCGCACATGGCGTCGAGCGAGAAGCCGCCCTCGAGTTCGCCGTCGATCGACAGACGGACGCCAAGGATCAGCTCCGGAGCCGATTGGCGGACCGCCCCCGCGATCCGGCTGACGATCTGCACCCGCTCGGCGACTGTGGCGGCGCCGGCACGGAGATTGGTGCACCGCGATAGGAACTGGGCGAGCAAATAGCCGTGGGCCGCGTGCAGCTCGACGACCTGGAAGCCGGCCTGCGCGGCGTTGACGCTCGAGATGCGAAATCCCTCCACGACCGCGCCCACGCCCGCCTCCGACAGTGCCACCGGGCGCGTCGGCTCGCGCGGCGAGCGCACCGACGACGGCGCCACCGGTGCGAACCACATCTCGGCGCCTGTGGTCTCGCGCCCCAGATGGACGATCTGGAGGGCTGGCACGGCACCCTCCGAGCGAATCGCCTCCGCGCGCAGCGCCAACCCGGGGATCCCGTCTGCTCGCCACGCCTCGGTGACGATCCGCCGGCGCCACGTCGATTCCGGGGCCGTGGTCGTGCCGCCCACGGTAACCATCGCCGCGCCGCCCGCCGCGACGCGGCGCCAGTAGTCGGCGTCCCCAGGGAGAGCCAGCCCGTCGTCAAGCATCCCCCGCCCATGGGGCGCGCCGACGATCCGGTTGCGCAGCGTGAGAGGGCCGAGTGCGAAGGGCTGGGAGGCCCGCTCAGGAATCCTGCTCATGCGCCGACTCGATCTCGGTCAGGTTCAGTAAGCCTGCGATTGCCCGCCGTCGATCGGGATCACCGCACCGTTGATGAATGACGCGCCGTCGGACAGGAGGAACGCGACGAGGTTGGCCACCTCCTCGGGCTGGCCGAACCGCTTCATCGGATTCACGCTCACGAACTCCTGACCGAACTCCTCCCAGCCCTCTTCGCCGGCGATCTTGATCAGCGAGCCCTTGATCATGTCGGTCATGATCGCGCCGGGCGCGATCGCGTTGACTCTGACGCCATACTGCCCGTACTCGATCGCGGCCTGCTTCGTCATCCCCGCCACCGCGTGCTTGGCCGCCCCGTACCCGATCAGGTTCGGCACCGCCCTGATCCCGCCGACAGAAGCGGCGTTCACGATTGCGCCGGACCCTTGCGCCTTCAGATGCGGCAACGTGTGCTTCATCCCGAAGAACACGCCCTTCAGATTGATCGACAGCACCCGGTCCATGCCTTCGCTGGTGTAAGCCTCGACTGGGTTCTGCTCCCCTTCGATCCCGGCGTTGTTGTAGAGCCCGTCGATCCGTCCGAAGCGCTCGAGCGTCCGCTCGACGAAGGTCCGCACCTCGTCTTCCCGGGACACGTCAGCGGTTACCGTCAGTACCTCGGCGCCGGCGGCCGCTGCGCTGATCTCGGCCGCTGAGCGCTCGAGCGCTGCTGCGTCGACATCGAGGAGCGCAAGCCGCGCTCCATCTTGGGCCGCGCGCAGCGCTGCGGCTTGGCCGAGGCCGGTACCGGCTCCGGTCACCATGACTACTTTGTCTTCGAGACTCATATCTCTCACTTTCGAGCTAGTTAAACTCCCACGGCGTAACTCGGATCCTCGGGACTCCGGGCGCCGCGCGCGAAACCGTCCGTGGGGACCTGTGGCGCCGACTCCGTCCACATCTCCGTCTTGTGCCAGTCCAACACCACGGTTCGGTGGTCGATTCGCCAGGTATTCGCGCGCCGGGAGAAACGATCGAGGTAACGGGCGCCGACCACATCCACCTGGACCGGACCTGCCCCGCGCCTGATCAGCGTCGCGTGGACCTGCGACTCGGATACGGCGAGCTCGCCGTCGAGTTCGATCAGGACGTTCGTGATCGAGTGCGTGGTCGCCGAATTGGCGTTTCTCAAACGGTCGGCGAGGAAGGTCGCGAGCTCGTGCCCCGGCCCTTTCCAGTACCCGTGGTCGTCGTACGAGTCGCGATGAAACACGGAGCGCATCAGATCCTCGTCACACCGGTCGACACCGCGGCAGTACCTGACGAGGACCTCGTAGATCGACTGCTTGTCGAGCAGTTGCTGGATCGCCTCGTTCACTTGCGTATCCATTGCTCAGGATGACGGGATCGGCGCCGGCCCGTGACCCCGCCCCCCGCCAGGCGCTTGTACGTGGCGGGAACGTCTTCGAGGCTGATGCGCTCGACAGTTACGTCGAGCACTCCGGCCCGCGCAAGTGCCACCACCTCGACGAGCTCGCTCCGCGTGCCCCAGTTCGGAAGCAGGACCGACGCCTCGAGCGGCGAGGCGCCGAACGCCATCGGGTAGCGGCCCCCAGCCAAACCCACGAGGACGATCTGGCTGCCGACCTCCGCCACGCCGGCCGCCAGAGCGGTCGTCTCGTCACTGCCGACGAAGTCGAGGACCACCGAGGCTCCGGCGCGCCGCGGTGTCTCCTCACGCACGCTTCTCACGGCGTGCTCTCCGGACGGG
>CAWCMG010000015.1:0-129532 GCA_963796575.1 uncultured Solirubrobacterales bacterium
CGTTGGATGACGCTCCGGCGCTCGAGGGGCCGGTGCTTCTCGCGGTGATGGATGGCGAGCCGGTGGCTGCGCTGTCGCTGCTCGACAGGCGTGTCGTCGCGAACCCGTTCCTGCCAACGCGCGACCTGGTCGAACTTCTGCGCCTGCGGGCGGAGCACATCTCCGGGCCCGGCCCAGGCTCGCGCCGGAGCCGGCACGCGTCTCCGTCGCGCCGCGTGACGCGGGCAGACCGGGGCCTCGGGTACGCTGCCGGTGTGCTCAAGGTGTTCAACCTCTACGGTGACGACTGGGATCGAGCGGAGGATCGCCCTGGGTGGCGGAGCAAGGACGCCTGGGTTGGCAAGCGGATCGGCGCGGAGTTGCTCGGTGGCAGCCTGTACGAGCTCGAGCCCGGCGATCGCCTGTACCCGTACCACACCCACCACGCCAACGAGGAGTGGCTGCTGGTGGTCCGCGGGCGCCCCACGCTGCGTACGCACGAGGGAGAGCACGACCTGACCGAAGGCGACGTGGTGGCGTTCCCACGCGGGGAAGCCGGCCTGCATCAGGTGCGCAACCGCACGGACAGGCCGATCCGCGTGCTGATGCTCTCGACCCGGATCATGCCCGAGATCCTCGAATACCCCGACAGCGGGAAGGTCGGGGCGAACGACGCGAACGGCAAACGCATCGTGATGACCCGTCCCGGAGCCAAGCTCGAGTATTGGGACGGCGAGGAATGAGATGACGGCACTGGCGGAGACGATCGCGGCGCAGGCGGACCTGCTCGAGTCGGTCCTCTCGGTGGCGGTCGACGACGCGGCCGAGCGCATCGGGCGCTCGAACCGTCTCTGGCTCGTCGGGACGGGAACCAGCCAGCACGCCGCCGAGCTCGGCGCGTTGATGTTCGGACCCGGAAAGCGAGACGCGCGGTGGCGCTCCTCGGCGGCGTTCTGCTGGGATCCGCCCGCGCTCACGGCCAACGACGCGGTGGTGGTCATCTCGCACACGACCGAGACCGCGTTCGTGCGCCGAGCGCGGGCGTACGCGATCGAGTCCGGGGCCGCCGCGGTGTCGATCACCGCGCAGGGGCGGGGGTGGCCCGAGGCCATCGAGGCCGCCCCGCTCGAGCGTGCGGAGACGTACACGGCGAGTTACCTCGCGGCGCTCGTGGTGCTCGCTCGCCTCAGCGTCGCCGTGGGGGAACCGGGCTTCGACGACCGCCAGCTGTCCGAGCTCCCGGGCCGGGTCCGCGCGGCCGCGCAGGCGCCGGCGGTGCTCGACGCCGCTCCCGAGCGTCTGCTCGTTCTCGCCGGCGTCGGCCCCGCCGCGGTGACCGCGCGGGAGGGTGCGCTCAAGCTGCGCGAGGGGGCGCAGTTGCCTGCGGAGGGCTACGAGGCCGAGTACCTGCTCCACGGCACCGCGGTGCCGCTCGGACCGCGTGACGCGTTGCTCGCGATCCAGCCGTCCGACGATCCGTTCGGGCTGCTCGAGCTGCTCAGCGAGGCGGCCGCGAGCGAGGGCCTCGACGTGCGGACCGTGAGCGAGGCCGAGGGTCTCCACCCGGTGCTCGCGCAGATTCCCCTGACCGTCCGCCTCCAGAAGCTCGCCTCCGACCTGGCCGACGCGCGGGGCACCGATCCCGACAAGGTGATCCGGGGCGGCTGGGCCGGGGATCGCCTCTGGCAGGCCGGCGCGCCGTAGACGATTGATCCCGCCCGGTGGCGAGACCGGGCGGCAGCACGGCGGCCCGGCTGGGCCGGCCCACGGATCGTGCGAGGCCCGGGTGCGTTTTGCCGGCGCGGCGCCGGTGCTCCAAATCAATCACCAGCCCGGCGAGCTCGAGCCGCGGCGCGCTTGACCCGCGCCCCCCGGTCCGTGTAGACCACGAGGCCACCACCAACCCGAGGAGGTCCCGCATGGGCCGCAGCATCACGAACAGGCGCGGTAAGGCCGCGGCCGCCGAAGTCACCGGGGCGCACGTCACCGGCGCACACGCCGTCGGGGCCCGGCTGTTTGGACCGACTGCGATGGGGCCGCTCGCGATCGCCGTCACCGCGGTTGGGGCAATCGCGATTGGACGGCTGGCGATCGCCGAAGCAGTCATTCGGAAGCTCAAAGCCGAAGAGATCGAGATCGGCTCGCTGAAGGTGCGCGAGCTCGAGGTCGCCGGCCGCCGCTTCCCGCCTGAGGAGGCGTAGCCGACCCGGCCAACGGTTTCACGCACCGAAATCGACGCGTAGCACGTCGGCCCGCATCGGATGTAGAAAGCGCCACTCTCCGGGGCGCTCGCCGGGCTCCCCGAGGCGCTCGAGGCCCTCGGCGAGTTCTGCGGCCAGCTCGTCGAACCGGTCCGCTCGTCGAGGATCGGCGGCGACGATCCGCGCGCGCAGCCCCGGCAGGCCGGCGACGCTCAGAGGCGCGTCGTAGTCGACCGTCGTCGCCCGGTGCAGGCCGGCGTCCGAGGCCTCCGAGAGCGCGGCCTGCGCGGCGGCGCGTACCTCGGTCTCGTCGTCGACCATCCGCGTGAGCTCGAAGAAGCTCCCTTCGGCCAGCGGCTCGGCGACGTACACCGCTCCGCCGGGCCGGATCACCCGTCGAGCCTCGACCAGCGTCCCACCGAGGGCCGCCCGGGGGACGTGATGGAGCGAGCGCATGAACACGACGACATCGGCCGATGCTTCATCGAGCGGCAGGCGCTCCGCACGGCCCACGAGATAGCGGGCACCGCGTCCGTCGTCCTGCTCGACCGCCGTCGCCAGTTGCGACTCCGAGATCTCGACGCCGGTCACCCGGGCGCCGCGCTCGGCCAGCGCGCGAACGAGCGCGCCGCCGCCGCAGCCGACGTCGACGACGTCCTTGCCGGACGGGGGCACGAGCCGCTCAAGCAGCGCCAGGTCGCTGATCAGTTCGCGGCTCAAGGCGGCGAATCGTAGTCAGCCGTCGCGGTCGGCTCTTGTAGGCTCGAACTCGTGCTCTCGAAGTACCGGTCCGTGCTGTCCTTGCCAGGCGCCCCGCGTCTGTTCGCGAGCGCGCTCGTGGGCCGGCTGCCGCAGGGCATGTCGTCGCTCGCGATCCTGCTGCTCGTGCGCGCCACGACGCACTCCTACGCCGCCGCCGGCGTCGCTGTCGGCGCGTTTGCCCTCGCGACCGCGGCCTGCGCACCGCTGCTCGGCCGTCTGGTGGACCACTTTGGTCGGGCCCGCGTGCTGCTTCCGTTCGCGTGCGCCCAGGCGTGCGTGTACGCGTTGCTAGTGGTCGCGGCACAGGCGGGCGCCGGCGTCGTCGCGCTGATCGTGCTCTCGGGGATGGCCGGCGCGCTGCTGCCGCCGATCGCGCCGGCGGTCAGGGCCCTGCTCCGCGAGGTGTTCGACGATCAGGCCGTGCTCGACACCGCCTACGCGCTCGAGTCGATCTTTCAGGAGACGATCTGGATAGTCGGCCCGCTGGTGGTGGCGCTGATCATCGCGGTCACCTCGCCGGAGGCGGCGGTGGCGCTCCTCGGCGTCGAGTGCGTGGCCGGGACCTCGCTGTTCCTGCGCTCGCCGCTCGTGCGCTACTCGTCCACGGCCGACGGGGCGGGGCAGGAGCGCGTGTCGGCACTCTCGAGCCCCGAGCTGCGCGGGCTGCTCGGCCCCGTGGCGCTGACCGGGGTCGCGCTGGGTGCGGTCGAGGTGGGACTGCCGTCGCTCGCCCTTCACGCGGGATCGCGGCCGGCCTCGGGCTTGCTGCTGGCGCTGTGGAGCGTCGGGAGCATGACCGGCGGGCTCTGGTACGGCGCGCGCATCTGGCGCTCGTCGCTGGGGACTCGCTACCAGCTGCTGCTGGTGGTGCTCGTGGTCTGCACGGCGCCGCTGATCGCGGCGCGCTCGATCGCCGCCGGCATGGTGTGCAGCGTGCTCGCCGGTCTCGCGATCGCGCCGGTGTTCTCATGCCAGTACGCGCTGGTGGGCCGCTCGGTCACGCCCGGCAGCGAGACCGAGGCGTTCACCTGGATATCCGCGGCACTGATCGGTGGGCTCGCCGCCGGCTCGGCGGTCGGCGGCGCGGTGATCGGACCCGGTGGCGTCGGTGCCCCGTTCGTGTTCTCGTGCCTGGCCTCGCTGCTGGCCGCCGCGATCGCGGTCGGGTTCCGCAGCCGCGTCCAGCAGCCAGCGTGAACCGGTCTCGGGCTGCGCGTCGCTCCCAGTTTGGGTCCGCTCCTGCGCGGCGCGGAACCCCCGGTTAGGGCACCCAGCGCTCGCCAGCGGGCGTGACCACGAGCTCGTGCGTGTACGCACGCACACCCTGCTCCACGAGGTACGCCACCGCCTTGGCGATCTCGCTCATCTCGGCCAGCGCTCCTTGCGGCGTGCCCTGCGTGAACGCCTGGGTCTTCGGCGACTCGATCGTGGCGTCGACGACCAACAGCGCCACGTGGATGCCCGCGGCCCGCATCTCCTGCGCGGCGGCCTGGACGAGCGCGCGGGTCGCGAACGCGCCCGCGGCCCACAAGCCGCGGCCCGGCATCGCGCGCCGGGACGAGCCGCCGGTGATCTGCACCAGCGCGCCGCCGCCCTCGTTCTGCTCGAGCGCGGCGATGCCAGTGGACAGGAACACGAACGCCTGCTCGGCGACGGCGACGGTCCAGGCGTCGAATGCGTTGAGATCGGCGCCGGCCAGCTCCCCGCCCCCGAACGGCCCGCCGGCGGCGCGGCTCGCGCTCACCGCGTTGACCACGGCATCGAGCGAGCCGAAGTGACCGCGGGCGTCCGCGAGCGCCGTGCCCAGCGCCTCGGGGTCCGAGGCGTTGGCGGCCAGCCCGAGCGCGCCGCGCTCACGCACGCGCGCCAGCGTGTCCTCGCTGCGCGCGACGCCGGCGGCGTTCCACCCGAGCTGTATGAAGTGATCGATGATCGCGCCACCCAGGTTGCGCGCGCCGAGTACGACCACGGTCTTGGCCATCCCTGAAGGGTAGGGATCAGCGCTCCTGAGCCTGGACCCCGGCCTCGAGCCGCTCGAGTAGCGCCCCCAGCTGCTCGACCTCCTCGTCGGATAGCTGGGAGCGCAGCAGCCGATCGTGGCGGCGAGCGACCTCGCGCAGGCGGCTGAACAGCTCGACCCCCTCGTCGGTGAGCTCAACCCGCTGCACCCGCCGATTGTTGTCCTCGCGCCAGCGGCGCACGAGCCCCTTTCGCTCGAGCGCGTTCAGGTGATGGGTGAGCGTCGCGCCGGTGATCCCGAGCTGCTCGGCCATCTCGGACTGGGTGTCCCAGTTCGCGGAGCGGACCAGCAGCAGGACCTGCCAGGTCGACACCGAGCCGCCTGCCTGCGCCATCGCTCGCTCGAACGCCTGCGTGACCGCGCGAGAGGTGCGGGTGAGCCGCAAGCCGATCGGGGCGGAGACGGGGCGGGTACTCATGACGGCTCGCATGATAACACAGAATCGCTTGACATCTAAGAATTAGATATCTAAGCTTTCGATATGAACGAATCACCCATACCCATAAGAGAAGTCAGGATCGCGTTCGCCGCGGTCGTGCTGGCGATGCTGCCGGCCGTGCTCGATCAGACGATCCTCGCCACCGCGCTCCCGACGATCGCTCACGATCTCGGGCGCCTCACCGATGTCTCCTGGGTGATCGCGGCCTACGTGGTCACCGCCGCGGCGAGCACGCCGCTCTGGGGCAAGCTCGGCGACCGGCTCGGCCGCAAGCGGCTGCTCGAGACCTCACTGGTGCTGTTCCTCGCCGCCTCCGCGGTGTGCGGCGCCGCCCAGGACATGACCTGGTTGATCGTCTCGCGCGCCGCGCAGGGCGTGGCCGCCGGCGGCCTGATGACGCTGGCCATGGCCGCGGTCGGCGATCTCGTCTCCCCGCGGGAGCGAGGCCGCTACCAGGGTTACATCGCCGTCGCGTTCGCGCTCGCCACCGTCGTGGGGCCGCTGATCGGCGGCGTGCTCGTCGAGCACGCGAGCTGGCGCTGGGTGTTCTACGTCAACCTTCCGCTTGGCGCCGCGGCCCTCACCGGGTTGTACTTCAAGCTCCCCGGGCACGCGATCGAGGCCGTCGAAGCCCGCAAACGCCTCGACGTCGCCGGCACGATCCTGCTCGCCGGCTCGACGATCGCGCTGACGCTCGCCTGCATCTGGGGCGGAGATCGCTACGCCTGGGGCTCGCCGACGATCGTCGCGCTGATCGCCGGCGGCGTGGCGCTGGCCCTTGCGCTGGTCGCCCGCGAGCGGCGCGCGCCCGATCCGATCGTGCCGCTTAACCTGCTGCGGATGCGCCCGGTGGCGGTCTCGAGCGTGGCGCTGTTCCTTACGACCGCGGCGCTGTTCTCGATCACTGTGTTCGTGCCGCTCTACCTCCAGACCACCACGCACGCCACCCCGACCCAGGCCGGGCTGCTGCTCGTCCCGATGATGATCGGGATCACCGTGTCCACGAACCTCGCCGGCCTCGCGATGTCGAAGACCGGGCGCTACAAGCGCTACCCGATCATCGGCCTCGCCTTGATGACGGTGGCGCTGGTGCTGCTCGCCGCGCTCGCCCCGCACCCGAGCCGCTCGGGCACCGCGATCGGGCTGGTGGTGTTCGGGCTGGGCTTCGGGATGGTCGGCCAGGTGCTGATCGCGGCGGTCCAGAACAGCGTTCCCCGTCAGGAGCTCGGGATCGCGATCGCCACCACGACGTTCTTCCGCGGGCTCGGCGGCGCGGTCGGAGCGGCGGTCCTCGGCGCGGTCTTCGCGGGCCGCACCGGCGTCGGGACGACGGCCGCCGCGAGTCTGCGCCACCCAAGCGCCGGCGCCCGCGCCGACGTGATCCACGGCGTCCAGGCGGTGTTCCTGACCGCCGCGCCGATCGCCGCGGTCGCGCTGATCGTCGTGCTCCTGCTCAGAGAAGTGCCGCTGCGGGGACCGGCACGAGAACCGGCCGGCGCAGGCGCGCCGGCACCCGGCCGCTGATGGACGAGGTCAGGAACACCGCGTCGGCGCTTGCGAGGCGGTCGAGGTCGATCGGCTCCTCGCGGGCGCCGTCGTCGGCGCCGAGCAGCGCTGCGCGGGTCGTGCCCGGCAGGATCCGCCCGTCCGCAGGTGGCGTGATCAGCGCGTCGCCCTCGACGATCCAGACGTTCGCGTAGGCGGCCTCGAGCACGAGGCCGTCCGTGTCCACGAGCAGCGGAACCGTGCCGGGGCGCACGGCGGCGAGCGCGTCGAGCAGGTTCCGATCGCGCCACTTGTGCGCGCCGAGGCCACCCGGCAGAGCAAACGGCTCGAGCGCCACGGTCCCCGCCGGCGGCGGCCCGGCAGGCGATACGGTGATTCGCACGGCGCCGTCGGCGTCGGCGAGCACGCGCATCCGGGAGCGGGCCACAGCCTCGGCCGCCACCGCCTGGGCCCCGGCGAGCACCGTCGAGGGCAGCGCAGCGCCGTACAGCTCCGCCACCGAGGCGGCGAGGCGCGCCAGGTGGCTGTCGAGTGCGACGGGGCGGCCGTCCTCGACGAGCACGGTCTCGAACACGCCGAGCGCCGGGTCGGGCCGCTGCCCGTGGAGCAGCGCGCGCTCCACCGCGCGCCCTGGATACACGCACAGTTCGGGGGGTACGCCGGGCGCTCAAGCGGGCGGCCGAGCGACCCGCCGATCGCGGCGATCGGTCCGGCCGCCTTGGCGAGCGCCTCGGCGAGCTCCTGCTCGGGATCGGAGTCGGCCACGATCGCGCCGCCGACGCCCATCCAGATCGCGTCGCCGGCGGTCTCGAAGGTGCGGATCACGACGCTCGTGTCGAGCCCGGCGATCGGGCTGGCGATCCCGATCGCGCCCGTGTAGACCTCGCGCCGGGTCGCCTCGAGCGTCGCGATCACCTTCATCGCCTGGACCTTCGGCGCCCCGGTCACCGAGCCGGGCGGAAACGAGGCGCGCAGCAGCTCGCCGTCGCGCACGCCGTCGCGCAGGCGGCCGGTCACTGTCGAGACCAGGTGCCACACGCCGGCGTGGGGCTCGATTCGGGGCGCGAGCGCGTGCACCGTTCCGTACGTGCACACCCGGCCGAGGTCGTTGCGCATCAGGTCGACGATCATCACGTGCTCGGCGGCGTCCTTGGTCGACGCGAGCAGCGCCTCGCGCGCGGCCCGCCGGTCGTCGTCGGAGCCGGTGCGGGGGCGCGTTCCCTTGATCGGCTCGGTCCACACGTCGCGCCCCTCGCGCCGCAGGAAGCGCTCGGGCGAGAGGCTGACGACTCCCCCGACCAGCGCCCCGAACCGCGGCTGGGCGACAGGCAGAGCGCGCGCGAACAGATCGAGCGGGTCGCCGTCGTACCGCGACTCCAGACGCACGCACAGATTCGCCTGATACAGCTCGCCGACCTCGATCCGGCGCCGGCAATCCGCGACCGCGTCGAGGTGTCCACGCCCGCCGTTGGCGGCGAGGACGAACGGCGCCGGCACGCGGTCCGAGACGGCCTGCGCCACCCCGACGCGCAGCCGCTCCTCCCAGACCGCCAAGCGTTCGCGTAGCAACGCGTCCCGTTCCGCGGACTGCAGCCCTTCGAACCACCACCGCTCCCCGTCGTAGACCACGACGTGGTCGTAGAACGCCAGCGAGAACGACGGGCATGGGATCGGTGCCGGAGGGCTCGGGGGAAGCTGCTCGACGAGCGAGCCGATTCCGTAGCCGAGCCAACCCACCCAGCCACCGCCGACGACCGCTTCGCCGCCGTCAAGCTCCGGCTGCTCTTCGAGTACCGAGAACGGATCACGAACCGGATCCGCCACCTCGAGCGGACAAGACCCCATCACGGTCAGGCCGCCCAGCCACTCCCCGGTCAGCGCGAATGGCCGGTCCTCGCCTCGGAGCCAGGCGACCGCCTCCTCGGGCGCGAGGTCCGACTCGAGCGGAACCCGGAACGGCCTCATGCGATCACCCCTCCGCGAACCGCTGCTCGAGCTCGTGGATCTCCGCTATGCCGATGAAGTCGAGGAAATCGCCGAACGGCAACATCGACGGCACAAGCTCGATCGGGGTGCCGTCCGACTTGATCCGCGACAGCGCCGACCGGATCGCCTCGGTCGCCGTGAGCAGGACCGTCAGCGGGAAGATCACGAGCTTGAAGCCGAGCTCACGCAGGAACGCGTGCGTGACCGCCGGCGTCTTGCCGCCCTCGGCGTAGTTGAACAGCAGCGGCACGTCGGGGAACGCCCGTGCCACGGCCTCGATCTCCGCCTCAGACTGTGGCGCCTCGATAAATAGCACGTCGGCTCCCGCGTCACGGTAGACCCGCGCGCGGTGCAACGCGGCGTCGAGACCCTCGACCGCGCGCGCGTCGGTTCGGGCGATGATTAGGAAGTCGGGCGAGCGCCGCGCGGCGACGGCGGCCGACACCTTGGCCGCCATCTCACCGGCAGGCACGACCTGCTTGCCGTCCATGTGGCCGCACTTCTTGGGCATCACCTGGTCCTCGAGGTGGATCGCGCTGACCCCGGCGGCCTCGTACTCGTGGACGGTCCGGATCACGTTGAGCGAGTTGCCGTAGCCGGTGTCGGCGTCGGCGATCACCGGGATGTCGATCGCCTGCGCGATCCGGCGGGCGTTGTCGACCATCTCGGGGAGCGTCATCAGCCCGATGTCAGGCCGGCCCAGCCGCGACGCAGCGCTGCCGAAGCCGGTCATGTAGGCGGCCGGGAAGCCGGCCTCCTCGACCAGCCGCGCTCCCAGCGCGTCGTAGCAGCCAGGCGCCAGCACCATCTCGCCCGCCTCGAACCGCTCGCGCAGGTCAGTCCTCCCGCCCGTCTCGGACCCCAGAAGCCGCGCCATCGAAAAGCGTCAGTCTCCCGTCGGTTGGACTCCGGCCGCCTCGACCATCAGGATTGCGGTCCGGACCGGGGCGCGGGTCCGATGCTCGACGCGCTTGGGCACGGTATAGCCTGGTGCGGGTCGAGCACGACCGTGTCCCCGCCCTCGATGTCGATCAACAGCTGTCCCTCGAGCACGAGGAAGAACTCATCGGTGTCGTCGTGATGGTGCCAGTGGAAGTCGCCCTCGATCACGCCAAGGCGGACGACCGCGTCGTTGACCGTCGTCAGGGTCTGGTTGAACCACGGCTCGTGGGCAGCGATCTCCGCTGGAAGATCGATCAGCGCCAGGCTGCCGAACTTGTCGTCAAGGTGGATGTCGTAATCGGTCATCTGTTCAGTAGCGCCTCCAGCTCGGCCATGTCGTTGTCGCCTGGCGTCCACCGCGCCGCGGCGGCGTTCGCGCGGACCTGCTCCGGCTTGGTCGCGCCGGCGATCACCGAGGTGACCGGCGCCCGCGCCAGCAGCGCCCCGATCGCGACGTCGATCACCGGCACTTCGCGGGCTCCCGCGTATCGCTCGAGCGCCTCGACGACGTCGAACTGCTCGTCGGTACCCGCCCGGTCCCGCTCGGCAAGGCGGGTTCCGGCCGGAGCCGGCTCGCCGCGCCGGTACTTGCCGGTGAGCAGGCCCGAGGCCAGCGGGAAGAACGGGACGAAGCCGAGGCCGAGCCGCTCGCACGTCGGCAGCACCTCGGGCTCGGGGTCGCGAACCAGCAGGCTGTACTGGTTCTGGACCGCGGTGAACCGGGTCAGCCCGCGATCGCGCGCCAGCCCATCGGCTTCCTCGATCTGCTCGGCACTGAAGTTGGATGCGCCGATCGCGCGGACGGTGCCGGCGCGCACGAGCTCGTCGAGCGTCTCGAGCGTCTCGGCGATCGGGGTCACGCCGTCCGGCTCGTGGTACCAGTAATAGTCGATTACGTCGGTCCGCAGCCGCCGCAGCGACGCCTCGATCGCGTGAACGATGTACTCGCGAGAGCCACGCGGACCGCGACCGTCGTCCATGTTCATCCCGAACTTGGTCGCGAGTACGACCTGGTCGCGCCGGCCCTGGAGGACCTCGCCGAGGAACTCCTCGCTGCGCCCGTGCGGACTCCCATAGATGTCTGCGGTGTCGAGGAATGTGATGCCCTCCTCGAGCGCGGCGTCCACAACCGCGCGCGTCCCAGCCACGTCCACGCGCCGGCCGAAGTTGTTGCATCCCAACCCGATCACCGAGACCTCGGGACCGAGGACGCCGAGCGCGCGTGTCGGAAGATCCGCCATCGGCCACGGTCTATAGCAGACGCCCGCGGAGTGCCTTTCGGTCGAGCTTCCCGACGGCCGTGAGCGGGATCGAATCGATGATGTGAACCTCGCGCGGGTACTTGTAGCCGCCGATCCGCTCCCGCCCACGCGATCAACTCGTCTTCGCCCACCGCACCGGGCGCGTTCAGCGACACGAACGCGACGACCTCCTCGCCGTGCCGCTCGTCCGGTCGCCCGACCACGCCGGCGCCGGCCACCGCCGGGTGCTCGAGCAACGCGTCCTCGACGTCGCGCGGATAGACGTTGAAGCCGCCGCGGATGATCAGGTCCTTCTTGCGGTCGACGATGAACAGGTAGCCCTCGTCGTCCAGGTAGCCGATGTCGCCGGTATGCAGCCAGCCGTCACGCATAGCGTCGGCGGTTAAGTCGGGATCCCGCCCTCCCGCGCGCCAGTAGCCACGCATCACCGCCGGCGAGCGGCAGCAGATCTCCCCGGCCTCGCCGGCCGGTAGCTCATGGTCGTCGAGGTCGACGATTCGGACCTCGGCGCCCGGGATCGGGAGCCCGACCGAGCCGGGCTTCTCGTGGCCGGCCGGATTGGTCGAGATCAGTGCCGCCGTCTCGGTCAGCCCGTAGCCCTGGCGGACCGTCAACGAGGGAATCCGGCGCTCGATCTCCTCGGCGGCCTTGGGGGACCGTCAACGAGGGAATCCGGCGCTCGATCTCCTCGGCGGCCTTGGGGGACAGGGGGGCGGCCCCGCAGCCCAGGTACACGAGCGAGGAGAGGTCATGGCGCTCAAGCGGCTGCGCCAGCAGCAGGTGGATCATCGACGGCACGACCGCGCTGGTCTGAACGCGGTGCTCGTCGATCAGATCGAGGAACGCGGCGGGGTCGAACCAGCGCAGCAGGACCGTGACCGGACGCTCGGGCGAGTGCATCGCGGAGATCGTCACGAGCATCCCGTAGGAGTGAGACAGCGGCAGCGTCATCAGCGATCGATTCAGGCCGCTGGCGTGGGACACCTTCTGGACCGCCTGGCCCGAGTAGTGCAGGTTGGCGTGCGAGAGCATCACGCCCTTGGCCCGGCCGGTCGTTCCCCCCGTGTACAACAGGGCGGCGAGATCGTCGTCGTCACGGGTGACGATCGGGGCGGGCTCCGCGTGGTCGAGACCGGCCAGGGCGATCACGCCGTCGCGCTCGCCGCCGTCCGCACAGATCACGTACCGGACCGTATCGAGACCCGCCACCGCGTCGGCGACCTTGTCGACGAACTTCGAAGTCGTGACCACCGCGCACGCTTCCGAGTCCGCGCTCACGTGGCGAAGGTCCTCCACCCCGAGCAGAAACGTGGCCGGTGTGACCACCGCGCCCGCACGCCACAGAGCCTGGTACACGACGCTCACCTCGGGCCGGTTGACCATGCTGACCACGACCCGCTCGCCCGGAGCGACTCCGAGCTGTGCAAGCCCGCCGGCAATCCGGCACGAGCGCTCGAACAGCTCGCCCGAGCGGTGCCAGCGGCCCTCGAAAAGCAACGACTCGTAGTCGCCCCTGCGCTCGTACGCCGCCTCGGCCAGGCGGGCCAGGTTGCTATTTGTGGCTACTGGGCTCAATCAGCTGGCTCGGCGTGATCCGCTCATAGATCACCTCGTCGAGCGCGGCGCCCCACAACGGTGCTTCGACGCGCGCCGCAGCGGCCCCCAGCGAGGTGCCGATCGTCTTCCAGCCGAAGCCTAGCCCGGCGAGGATCGCCGCCGCGCCGCTCACGATCCCGGCGGGGTTCCCGGCGAGGAGCATCAACGCTATGCCGGCTATGAGCAGCGCCAGCGCGCCGACGCACGCCCACAGGTAGTGGCGCAGGAACCGGCGTGCGAGCGAGCCGGCGTTCTTGACGCTGGCCTCGCCGGCGGTGAGGTAGTCGATCTGCTGGAGCGTGTCGACGGGGCGCTTCTCGCCCGACAGCAGGCTGCGCCACACTCGGCCCTGGGACTGCAGGCGCTGGACCATCTGCGCCTCGCTCGCCTCGCCCGACTGGGGTGGATTCGCCGCCCACGCGCTCCACCGCTCGATCGAGGGCGCGACCGCGCGCGAAGCGTGCGGCGGGAACGCGCTGGCCAGATCCCTGATCCAGGCCGCGAGCACCGATGCGCGGGAGCTCTGGAGCTCGACGTGGTAATTGGCGGGAAAGCGGGTCGCGTCCGCGAGCGCGAGTCCGAGGCCGTACGCCTTTCCCAGACGGAAGTCCGCTGCCGTGAGCGTCGCCAGCAGGTCGATGTGGAACCGCTTCAGGGCGGCCGAGCGGTCCTCGCCGGTGAGCGGTCGCAGCCGCGCCGAGAACTGCTCGGCATCGGGGACCGTCAGCCCGGCGACGATGATCGCCTCACTGAGCTTGCTGATCCCCGCCTCGAGCTGGTACAGGCCGATCTCGTCCCAATCGGTCGAGCTGAGCTGCGACAGGTTGGGGAGATCTCCGGCCTGGACCGGCGGTGCCTGCTCCGGCGCATCGGGCCGGTAGATCTCGGACATCTGCCACCCGAGCGCGAACGCCTCCGAGACGCGCCAATCGGGGTCGCCGCGCGCCGCCAGCTTCGCGTCGGCGAGCGCCGTGCTGGCGAACGCCGCGAGCGCGTCGGACGGCGAGCCGGCGGCCGAGGCACCGGCGTCGGGGCTCACGGATGCCCGCCGGGAAGCCCAGCGTGACGGAGGAGCCGTGCCATCTCGTAGAACCCGTTCTGAAAATCGGTCAGCTCGTGCGGCGGCATCACCGCGCCAACCGGGTCGGTGAATCGGGCGTTCACAAACGAAGTCCGCCAATCGGTGACCTTCTGCGTCGCCGCGGAATGATCGGGGACATCCGCGCGGGGCCCGTCGTCCCGGAGCAGATGCCCGAGGTGGTTCGCCGCGCCGGCGCGGGCCGTCATCTCCGGGACCTGCCCATCGACCTGACAGAAGCGAGTGAAGATCGTCTTCATGATCGACGTGTGGTCGAAGTGGAAGTCGGCGCCGAGAAGGGCCGTCGACGTCGACCCCGGCGTCACCAGCGGGGAGATCAGCAGCGCCGGCACGCGGATGCCGAGGCGCCGGAAGTCCGGATGGTCGTCGGTTGCGCCGGGCGGAGGGACGTGGTCGTAGAACCCGCCGTGCTCGTCGTAGGCGATGATCAGAAGCGTCTTGGACCAGGTCGCCGCGCTCGACAGCGCGTGGTAGACCGTCAGGATCAGGTCCTGACCCGCGAGCACGTCGGACGGCGGGTGGTCGTCGTTCGAGTCCGGCCCGAGCACCCGCAGGTCCTTGAAGCGCGGATCGATCCACGAGACCTGCGCCAGCTTCCCCGCGGCCACGTCGTCGAGGAACGATCCCTTCTCGGTCAGCTTCCCCACGACCTCCTCGCGGATGCTCAGCTTGCGGGCGTCGACGTACCCGAAGCGGTCGTGGCTGCTCAGGCGATACGCCGGGTCGACGGCGCGGAGAGTGCCCGGATCGAACGAGTACCAGCGCCAGTCGACGTTCGCCTCGTCGAGGTGGCGCACGAACGTCGGGAGCTCGTACAGCGGTGGCGAGATGTCGTCTCGACTCCCGGCCGCCTGCCCGGCGAGCGCGTACAACCGGTTAGGCCACGTGGCCCCCGGTACCGCGCTGAACCAGCGATCGACCACGCAGTACTCGGCCGCGAGGTGGTCGTAGACCGGCAGGTCCTCGCTGTCGTAGTACCCCATCACGAGACTCGGGTCGGGCACCGGCACGTTCAGCTGCTTGGCACGGGCGGCCGAGATCCGGGCGAAGTTGTCGACGAACCCCTGGCCGCCGTTCGCGAGCTGCTCGTCGACCGAGCCGCCCGAGTGATCTGGATCCTCCGCTTCTCCGGTGAACTGAGTCTGAGCAAGGTGGTGGATCGGGTAGCGGGTCCCTTCGTGCACGTTGAAGTTCGTGTCGGGTCCGCGCAGCCCGTCGACGTCGGTCCGATCGCGTCCACCCAGCGCCTCCGGGAGGGACAGGAACCCGAGCATGTGGTCGAACGAGCGGTTCTCGAGCATCAGCACGACGACGTGCTCGATCTGGTCCAGCCGCTTGGCCGCCGCATCGGTCGGTGCCGGGATCCGCTGCTCAGGGGTCGGCGGCACGGCGGCCGCGGCGACGTCGATGATCTGCCGCCACTTGCCCGGCAGGAGATGAGCGACCGCTCGGAGGGCGGCCCGCTCTGCTTCGTCCCCCCACATTCTGTGGGTCACCCTAACCGACTGGTGAACGCGGCGGTGGCCGCATCGAGAATCGCCTCGGCGATCAGATCGCCGGCGCCCCCGACCGGCAGGTATCCGGGCACGAACGAGACCGCCGCGTCGAACTCGAACTCGATCTCGGTGTTGCCGCCCTGCCGCAGCCGCCAGGTGAGCTCAAGCCGGTCCTGGTCGGCCGGGTGGGCCGGCAGCTTGGTGAACTGCATCGCGTCGGGGCGCTCGCCTTCGATCAGGACGAGCAGCTCGAAGTCGGTGCCGAACGGGCTCTGGGGGACGTGGAGCTCGAGGCGCGCGAGCCGCGGACGGCCGTCGGGCTCCCACTCGAGGACCTCGGCGTCCCGCACGACCTCGAACCACGCCGGGTAGCGATCGATCGACGCGAGCAGCGCGAAGCAGTCCTCGGCCGACACCGCGATCTCGGCGCTCGCGCTTCCCTGCAGCTCCTTCAAGGGATCAGCAGCAGCTTGCCGGTCGTCTTGCGCGCCTCGAGGTCCTCGTGCGCCTGGCGCGCCTCCTCGAGCGGGTAGCGGGCGCCGATCCTGATGTCGAGCGCCCCGGCCTCGATCAGCTCGAACAGCGCGCGGGCGCGCTCTCGGAGCAGCTCGGGGGTTCGCGTGTACGTTTGCAGCGTCGGCCGCTGAACGTACAGCGAGCCGGCGGGCGCGAGCATCGCCAGCGGAAGCGGATCGGGCTGACCGCTGGCGGCGCCGTACAGGATCATCCGCCCGGTCGGCGCCAGCGACTTGAGACCTTCGAGGAACGTGGTCTTGCCGACGCCGTCATACACGGCCGCGGCGCCTTCGCCACCGGTGAGCTCCCTGGTGCGCTCGGCGAACCCCTCGTAGCCGATCACCTCATCAGCGCCGGCGCCCCGCGCCAGCTCGGCCTTCTCCGCGGTCGAGGTGGTGGCGACCACGCGACCGCCGCGCGCCTTGGCGATCTGGGTCAGGAGCAGGCCCACGCCGCCCGCCGCGGCATGTACGAGGACCCAATCGCCCTCGGAGATCGGGTACGAATCGGCTGCCAGGTAATGCGCGGTCATCCCCTGGAGCAGCGCCGCCGCCGCGACCTCCGACGACATGCCGTCAGGTACGGCCACGAGCTTGTCGCGCGGCGCCGCGATCTGCTCGGCATAGCTCCCGTCGATGTGGGCCCAGGCGACGCGCTCGCCCGTGCCGGCGATCTTGCCGGCTCCCTCGACGCCGATGATCGCCGGCGGCGCCGAGCCGTAGCCGCCCCCGTTGCGCTCGTAAACATCGCGATAGTTGACGCCGACCGCCTCGACGTCGACGAGGACCTCACCATCGCCTGGCTCTGGCGCGGTGCGGTCCCCCGGCTCCAGCACCTCGGGGCCGCCGTTTCGCTCGAAGTAGATCGCCCGCATTCCGCGGCCGAACGCTACCGAAGCGCGGGCTGCCGGGCGCCTCTCGGGTCGGCCACCCCGCCGAACGCCCTCGTCAGCCCGGCCACGAGCAGCAGCAGCGCGAGCCCCAGCGCGACCCCGCCGGCGATGTACCACGGCCACGGGCCCATCAGGTTCAGCAACGAGTTGTGCACGGGCTTGCTCGCGAGGTACATGTAGTTGCCGCCCGTGATCACGTCGGCGGTGCCGGCGATCGCCGTCCACGCGATCGTGATCCAGAACACCCGCCAGACCGCGCCGCGTCGCGGGTACAGGCGGCATCCGAACACCAGGAAGCTCGCCGCCACGATCGCACCGACGTGGTAGATGAAGTAGGTGAAGTAGAAGACGCTCGGGAAGTTCTGGCCGAGGTCAGGCGTGAGCACGGCCTGCAGCGAGGCCGTGTACGACCAGAAGTAGGCGAGCTCGACGAGCAGTTGCCGGCGCGTCAGGAGCGCAGCGATCGAGACCGCCGAGACCACGTCGGTGAGCTGGAGCGGGAGTGTGTACTGGACCGACCAGGTTCCGAGGATCACGTCGGCCACGTACTCCCCGATCCAGCCGGCGAAGATCAGCGCCGCCAACCCGATCGAGAACCACCGCATCCACGGGCCGGGGTGCCGGCGGGCTCCCCACACGCTCGCGGCGATGCCGATGACGAGCGTCAACAAAGCCGCGAGATGCGGATCGGAGAACTGTTTCACGCCACGATGCCCGTTGGCCGCGACCGGTGGCCGGGATCGTTTCAGACCGCGCGGCTGCGTCGGGCGGCCTTCACCGAGGCCTAACCGTCAGCAGCTGCGCATTGGCCTAAGCGCCGTTTCCAGCGGCCTGGATCGCTCGCCACACGGTCTCGCCGTTGACCGGCATGTCGATGTGGCGCACCCCGTACGGCGACAGCGCGTCGATCACGGCGTTGTGGACCGCGGGGGTCGCGCCGATCGTTCCCGATTCGCCGATCCCCTTCACGCCGAGCGGGTTGATCGGCGTCGGGGTCTCCATCCCAACGACCTCGATCGCCGGCAACTCGGTGGCCGCGGGAATCCCGTAGGTGACGAGGTTCGCGTTCAGGGGGTTGCCCTCGGAGTCGTAGGTGAGCTCCTCGTATAGCGCCTGGGCGATGCCGGCGACCACGCCGCCGTGGACCTGTCCCTCGGCGACGAGCGGATTGATGATCCGGCCGGCGTCGTCGACGGCCACCATCCGCGTGAGCTCGACCGCGCCGGTCTCGGTGTCGACCTCGACGACCGCGACGTGGGCACCGAACGGGAACGTCGGCTGCGCCGCCTGGAAGTCGACCTCCGCGCTCAGCTCGCCGAGCCGGCCCTGGGAATCCAGCTTGGAGGCCAGATCGCCCCAGCTCAGCGCGGGGGCGGGCGCCCCGGTCACGTGGAAGCGCCCCTGGTCGACGTCGAGCACCATGTCCTCGGGCGCGGCCTCGAGCTCGGCGGCCGCGAGGCGCTTGCCGATCTCGACGACCTCCTCGGACGCCTGGCCGGCGGCCACGCCGCCGATCTGGGTCGACTTCGAGCCGTACGTACCGGTGCCGCGCGGGACGATGTCCGTGTCGCCCTTGGTGACGGTGATCTTCTCGATCGGGATCCCGAGCCGCTCGGACGCGATCTGCGCGAACGTCGTCTCGTGGCCCTGGCCCTGGGAGAACGAGCCGGTGCGCACGATCGCCTCGCCGGTGGCGGTGATCTCGACCCCGCCGAACTCGCTCTCGGAGATTCCGTTCGTGACCTCGACGTACGCGCTCAGGCCGATCCCGAGCTGGCGCGAGTCGCCGCTCTCGCGCCGGCTGGCCTGCTCGTGGCGCAGATTCTCATAGCCCGCGCTCTCGAGTGCGAGGTTGAGCGCGCCACCGAAGTCACCGATGTCGTAATTGGCTCCCGACGCGGTCGTGTACGGGAACGCGTCGTTGGGGATGAAGTTCCGCCGGCGGACCTCCGCGGGATCGAGATCCAGTTCGGCTGCGAGCAGGTCCACGGCGCGTTCGAGCATCTGCGTCGCCTCCGGGCGGCCCGCGCCGCGCACCGGCCCGATCGGAGTCGTGTTGGTCGCGACCGCCCGGACGTCGATCTCGATCTTGGGGATCACGTACACGCCGCAGGCCATCATCGAGGTGAGCATTGGGAGGAACGAGCCGATCCCGGGGTAGGCGCCGGCGTCCGCCAGGATGTTCAGCCGGAGCGCGTCGATCTTTCCGTCCCGGCTTGCCCCCAGCTCGAACGAGAGGATCGAAGCCCGGCCGTGGTGCATCGCCACCATGTTCTCGCTGCGGGTCTCGGTCCACCGGACCGGCTTGCCGATGGCGCGCGCCATCCATCCGACGATCACGTCCTCGACGCCGATGCCCTTGGCGCCGAAGCCGCCGCCGACGTCGGGTGCCACCACGCGGACGTTCTCGGGCTCGAGGCCGAGCAGGCCTCCGAGCACCATCTTGTCCTGGTGGGGCGTCTGCGAGCTGATCCACAGCGTCAACCGCCCGTCCTCGCCCCACTGCGCCGCGCTCGACCTCGGCTCGATCGGGCACGCGGCCAGACGCTGACTGATCACCTTGCCCTTGACCACGACCTCGCTCGAGCCGAGCAGGTTCGGGTCCGGGTTCTCGGGGGGGTTCCTGAGGGCCGTGTTGGTCCCCACGGCAGGGAACAGCAGCACCTCGTCGCGCGCCGCTTCCTCGGGATCGGTCACGGCCGGCAGCGGCTCGTAGTCGACCGCGACGAGTTCGGCTGCGTCGACGCTGGCCTCGCGGCTGTCGGCGAGCACGATCGCCACGATGTCGCCGACGAACCGGACGGTGTCGGAGGCGATCAGCGGCCGGTACATCTGCGCGTCGATCGGGATGAACGGCGGTGCCGGGTTCACGCCCAGGTCGGTGTCGCCGGCGACGAACACCTGCGCGCCGGCGGCCTCGGCGGCCGACTTGTCGACGCCGGTCACCTTGGCGTGCGCCATGTACGAGCGCACGAACGTCAGGTGCAGCGCGCCCGGCAGCGACAGGTCGTCGACGTACCGGCCCTCGCCTCTCAGGAAGCGAGGATCCTCGCGGCGGCGAATCCGTTGTCCGACGACGTTGGCCAAGGCGGTCGGAAGCTTTGCACACCCGCGTAGTGCGCGCACGCTGGCCACTGCGCTGAGTAGGTGCACGTCCCACCCGGGTGACTCGCGCTCGATCCAGTGACAGAGCGACCCGGCTTGCGGCGCACGTCACCCGGTGCGGACGTGCATCGGAGCTACGCGGCGCCGGCGATCGTCAGCGAGCCGAGGTTGTCGAACTCGGCGGGCGGCTCTCCGGGTAGGAGCCAATCGGTCCCGGTCCACACCACCGCGGACCGCGCCGCGAGCTCGCCGAGCGCCTTGGTGACCGTCGGCCGGCGGGCCGCGACAAGGTCGGACAGCATCGAGTGCGTCAGATGCAGCCGGACATGAACCCCGTCCTGGTGTACGGTGCCCCAGCGGTCGGCGAGCTCCCAGAACAGCATGTGGAGCCGCAGGTCGATCCGGGGCTGCTGGACGATCGCCATGTTCGTCGCGATGTGGCGCGACCGTCGGAGCGCCCGCGTGACCAGCGCCGAGACGACTTCGGGGTACCGGGTGGCGCGCATCGCGAACTCGCTGTCGAGGATCGCCATGCGGCTCGGCCGCAGAACGCGCCATTTTCCGGTTCGCGGCAGCGACGTTCCCATGTCGGCGCCGTGGAACGGGTTCATCAGGTCGCCGTCGCCGAGCAGCTCGGCCCCGAAGCGCCCGGCCACCCCGACCCGCCGGGCGACGAGGCCGTCCAGAATCAGAAGCCCGAGTCCGAAGCTCATGTCGTCGATCCCGTCCGGTGGCGACCACGGGCCGGCGGGACATTCACAGGTCCCAGCCACACATTCGCGGACCGCGGCGTTGAGCCGCTCGCCGGTCAGGCCGTCGGTCAGCTCGGGGTCATCCGCGAGGATCCGACTGATACTGCTCATCTGGATAGATGTGCGTCGGAACTCAGACGGCCGGGTCGAGCGCGCGCGCCTTGGCCGCCGCGAGCACCCGCGCGGACACCCGCTGATCGCGGGGCGACATCTCCAGCAGCTCGTCGATGAGCGCGAGCACCGAGGCGTGGGTCCGGTCGGTGTGCCTCGGGATCGAGTGGACCGCGTGCGTGCCGATCGCGTCGATCGGGGGGCGGTGGAGGCGGCGGATTGCGCGCAGCGGCGACCGGAGCGGGAACCAGCTCCGGCGACTGCGCTGCATCTCCTCGGCCCATTCCGCCAGCCGCGCAGCTCGAGCCTGCAGGGTTTTCGCATCCGCGCGGCTGCCGACCACCTTCGACGCGTACTCGTACAGCCCCCGACGACGCTCGGAGTCGATCGAGTCGTTGTACGAGCGCAGGAAGGACCCGATGACCGGGCAGACGGACGCCGGATGGTCCGTGAACGGTTCGTCGGCGAGCATCGAGGCAAGCTCCATCACACACGCGCCGTCCTGGGGATCGGTGTGCTTGCCCTTGCTGAGCTTGATCGTCTGGTAGCTGACGGGGGACATCTGCCTTCCTTCTGTGCGCACTGACCGGGTCTTGGTTGGTTTACCCACCAGCGGCAGGCTTCACGCATGCCAAGCGTGCTGAGGTCCCCAGTCGGGTCGACCCACTACTAGACCGCAGGCGCAGCGAAGCCCGCGTTAAGCAGCTGCATCGCCTGGGCGTACGTGTTGCCCGAATGCAACAGGACCACGCCGAGCCATCGGTTCCCCCGCCGCGCGGTCGCCACCAGGCACTGTCCGGCGGCGTCGGTGAACCCGGTCTTGACGCCGTCGGTCCCGGGATACCGGAGCACGAGCAGCGGGTTGTTGTTGTAAAGGAACAGCTTCCCGCCCTTGATCGGGAACGGCACGATCGCGCTGCGCGAGCCGACGATCTGAGCCAGCAGCGGCTGCTCGAGCATCGTGTGCGCGATCAGCGCGAGGTCGGACGCGCACGAATGATTGCCCTGGTCAACGATCCCGGACACGGTCGTGTAGTGGGTGCAGGCCAGGGCCATGTCGTGCGCACGTTGGTTCATGAGCTTGATGAAGTTCGACTGAGTCCCGGCGACGTGGTCCGCAAGCGCGATCGCCGCGTCGTTGCCCGAGGGGAGGAGCAGCCCGTACAGCAGGGCGACCAGGGGCACGTGTTTGCCCTTGGGGAGCAGCCCGACGCCGGAGCCGGTGTAATCGAGCGCGTCCTGCGTGATCAGGACCTTGGCACTCGGCGGGGCGTGGGCCACCACGACGAGCGCGGTCATCATCTTCGTCAGGCTCGCGATTGGCACGACCTCCGTGGGGTTCCGCTCCCAGAGCACCTTCCCGGTGTTCAGGTCGAACAGCACTCCGGATTTCAGCGGCAGCTTGAGCTTGACCGAGATCCGCCGGCCCGGCGGGGCGAGCGCGATCCCGTAGTCGCTGCGCACGGGTTTCGGCGGGCTGGCGGGGCGCTTGGCGGTCGCCACGTTCTCGCCCGGGAAGACGATCGTCGCGGGCCCGGTCGCCCGGGCCGCCATCAGCCCCAGTAGCGCGGCGGCGGTGAGCAACAGCCCGCCGAGCGCCCAGGCGATCCGGTGGCGCGCGGCCCCGGTGTTTTGGGCTCGCCGGCCCGCCGGCCCGGGTCGGTGGCGACCCTGTCTGCGCCGGGTCCGCCCTCCTTGCAGGACGCTCATCGTCGTGGAGGATGAAGCAAGGCGCCGATGACCCCGATCGTGAACACGACCACGATCAGGACCGCGAGCACCGCGACCGGCGTCAGGCCGTGCATGTGGATGTCCCTCACCGTGAGCGCGCCGAGCGCCCCGACGAACAACAGGGCGAGCGTCAGGACGGCGAGCCGCATGCGGTCAGATCAGTAGACCGGGGAGCTCGTAGGGATCTGCCGGCGCCGGGTCGCCAGCAGCTTGATGGTCAGCGCGCCGAACACGAACCCGCCGATGTGGGCGAAGTAGGCCACGCCACCGCCCCCGCCGGTGGCGGTCGTGAGGCCGGCGGCCGCGAACAGCGCCTGCTCGGCGAACCAGATACCGAGCATCACGAGCGCCGGCAACTCGATCACGGTGAAGAACAGGATGATGATCACGAGCGTGAGCACGCGCGACCGCGGATACAGCACGATGTATCCGCCGAGCACCGCCGCGATCGCCCCCGAGGCGCCCAACGTCGGCGTGGTCGAGTCCGGGGAGATCGCGACCTGCAGCGCCAGCGCCGCGATCCCGCCGACGATGTAGAAGAAGAAGAACTTGACCGGTCCCATCGAGTCTTCGACGTTGTTGCCGAAGATCCATAGGAAGATCATGTTGCCGCCGATGTGGATGATCGAGGCGTGCATGAACATCGCCGTGAACACGGTCTCCCAGGTGGGGATGGCGCCCGGCAGCGTTCCCTTCACGCAGCCGAGCGCCTCGCCGGCTGTCGTCTGAAGCACGCCGCATTGGTCCCCGGGGTGGGTGAGCGCGAACGGAATCGCGCCGAACTTGATCTCCTGCTGCGGGGTCGGCCCGCTGATCAGCGATCCGCCGTGTCGGACGGCCAGGATGTAGACGATCACGTTCGCGACGATCAGCGCAAACGTCACGAACGGGAACCGATCCGTGGGGATGTTGTCCTTCAGCGGGATCACGGGCGGCTTGAGGAGCTTATGCCCCCCTGGAGGCGCGCTAGGCCAGCTGGACCGGGGCGCCGACGCCGGCGATCAACCACGGCTGCCGCGCGTCCCCGTCGAGCGCGAACGTCCAATGCTCGGTGAACTTCGTGGCGCGAGACTGACTCCCTGCCAACACGGCAGTGGTGTCGCGATCCTCGATGTAGCGCCGGCCCTCGATCTCGACCTCGACCGACATCGTCGGGGGCTGGGCCGCGGCGTCGAGCCCGGTGATCCGGATCCTTTCGACTCTTGGCCCTCGCACGACGACCCGAGTACGGCCGGAGGGGTCGCCGGGGTGGAGGAGGTCTCTGACCGCCTGGCCGTGCGCGATCGAACGTAGGCGGGCGTCGTCGCCGTCCACGGCCTCGGCCCACGCGGTGACGGCCCGGCGTGCGGTCGCCTCGAGCACGTCGGGGGCGAACCGGCCGTCGGCGAGGCTCAGGTCGAGTGCCGCGGCGTGCGCGTCGCCCTTGAAGTCCAGGTCGGCGACCTCGGCGATCTTGGTTCCGTCCGGTACGGCGTCGTTCACCGCGCCCTCGATCAGCGCCTCGTCGCGCATGGCGTTCTCGTCCGACCACGTGGTCGCGACGATCGCCTCGTCGATGGCATGGGTGCCCTCGGCACCCTGCTCGATCGAGACGAGCATCCAGCGGCCGTTTCGGCGGCCGAGGGTCCAGAACTCTCTTAGGCGGACGGTTTCGCTCAGACGGCCGGCGCGCTTGATGTGGTTGCCGATCCGGTCCTCGACGTAGTCGCGGAGCTTGGCCTCGATCCGGACCGTGACGGTGTCGGTCGCGTCGCCCTTGTGGTTCAGGCCGACGTACTCGACGGTCGGCTCGCCGATGATCTGAACCCGGTTGCGCCAACCGCGGCGGTCGAGGTCGTTCAGGCGCCGCTCCCACTCGGTGAAGAGGTCCGGACCGACGAGGTTCGCGAGGCGGGCGCGGTCGCCGCGGTCCCACGCGGCCTGGATCTGCTTGAACAGCGCGGTGGCGTTGGCCTTGACGGCGTCGGCCGCGAACGCGGAGTCGTCCTCGGCGGCCTCGGCCGCGGCCGCCTCGACGCGACGCGACCGTTGGGCGACGCGCCGGCGCGCTTTCGGTCCGGAGTCGCCGCGGGCGGACCAGGAGCGTTGAGCGCTCGGCATGACCCGGGTGACGACGAGGTACGCGATGAACAGGGCGATCAGGACCAGCGCGCCGAGCCCGTGGCCGAGCACCGCAATCCGGACCAGGATCTGGATCAGGATGAAGAACCCGACGCCGCCGCCACCGCCGCCACCGCCGCCACCGCCCCCTTCGCCACCGCCGCCGCCACCGAACCCGGCCGAGCCGCCACCGGCGGACGCGAGCGCTGTCGGGGCGAGGACCAGGGCGGCGAGCGCGATCGCCAGGCCGGCGACCAGGAGGAGTCTGCGCCGCGTCATCGGGCAACCTCCGCGAGCGGCCCGATGCCGGGCTCTCGCTGCGGCACGTGCTGATCGGCGTGATAGCTGCTACGGACGAGCGGGCCGGCGGCGACGTGCTCGAACCCGAGCGCGTACGCGGCGGTTTCCAGCTGCTTGAACTCGTCCGGGTGCCAGTAGCGCACGACCGGGAGGTGGTTTTCGGTGGGTCTCAGGTATTGGCCGACGGTCAGGACCTGCACGTGGTTGTCGCGGAGCGTCCCGAGCGCGTCGACCATCTCGCTGAAGCTTTCGCCCAGGCCCACCATGAGGCCGGACTTGGTCGTGACTTCGTCGCCGGCGATCTCCTTGGCGTTGCGTAATACCCGACACGACCGCTCGAACTTCGAGCCGCGTCGCGCCAGCGGGTAAAGGCGGGGCACGACCTCGACGTTGTGGTTGAACACGTCGGGCCGCTCGGCGATCACCTTCGCGAGCGGCATCTCCTCCCCGCGGAAGTCGGGGGTCAGCACTTCGACGCGGCACCGCGGCGCCTGTCGTCTTATCTGCCGGATCACGCCGACAAACGCGGACGCGCCGAGATCCGGGAGGTCGTCGCGGTCCACGCTCGTGATCACCGCGTGCCTGAGTCCCATCCGTGCCACCGACCGCGCCACCCGGGCAGGCTCGAGCGGATCGTTCCACGTCGGCTTGCCGGTCTTGACGTTGCAGAAGCCGCACCGGCGCGTGCAGGTGTCGCCGAGGATCATGAACGTGGCGGTGCCGCGCTGCCAGCACTCGCCGATGTTCGGGCACGCCGCCTCCTGGCAGACCGTGTGGAGGTTCTCGGACTCGATCAGGCCCTTGAGCTCGCGGTACTTGGGGCTGCCGGGCGCCGGCACCTTGAACCACGGCGGCTTGCGCGCCCGGAGCGGGAGGACCTCCGGCCCGAGGATGGTCAGCACGTTCTGGTTCCCACCAGGGTTGGCTCTAGACCGCGTCGCCATACCACCCAAGGATAGGGGGTCAATTGTTGGCCCTCGTGACAGACACGTCACACCTTTTCGGGCACGATCGGTTTCGTGCCAGGGCCGGCTCGAGAAAGCGAACCTGGAGGACGTTTTTCGAGCCCGCCTTTGTCGCGGCCCGGCAGCATGGGGTGTGTCGCGTGACCCAGGTGGCACTCTCTCCCCGCGCCGTGCAAAAGCGCGCCCGCGCTGGCCTGCTCCACCGCCAGCACGCCGGGGTCTACTCCATAGTCCCGCGGCAGCTCCTCAAGCGCGAGGGGCTCTGGATGGCGGCCGTTCTCGCGTGCGGACCGGGTGCGGTCCTCTCCCACCGCTCGGCCGCTGCCCTCCACGAGCTCCTCCCCTCCGGCGGCGTCAACATCGACGTGACCGTGCCCGGCCGTTCCAGGCGCCGCCACAAGGGCATCAAGGTCCACTGCTCGACTAGCCTCACCCCCAACGACGTCACGGTCGTCAACGGCATCCCCTGTACCTCCGCGGCCCGCACCCTCCTCGACGTCGCCGAGGCCGTCACACAGCGCCGGCTCGAGCGGGCCTTCGACCAGGCCGAGATCGCACAGGTGCTCGACCTCAACGCCATCCAGGACCAGCTCGGCCGAAACCCCACTCGCCCAGGTGCCAAAGCCGTTCGTCACGTCCTCGAGACCCACTACATCGGCAAGACGCCCACCTGGAGCGAGAACGAGGAGCTTCTCCTGTCGATCACCCGGCCGCTGGGCATCCCCGACCCCGACACCAACACGTTCGTCGTGCTCCCAGACGGCGGACCCGCGATTCGCGTGGACTTCGTCTGGCGCGACCAGCGCGTCGCGCTCGAGGCCGACAGCCGCAAGTGGCACCTGACCCGGCAGCGGTTCGAGACCGACCGTGAGCGAGACCAGCGGCTCATCGCTGCCGGGTGGAAGGTGATCCGCACCACCTGGCGCCAGATGAAGTACAGGCCGCACCAGCTGCGGCCCATCCTCGTCAAGCTACTAGCGCCCGCGTCTCCAAACGCTCCCGGCTGACGAGCCGTTGCCGGCGCCCGAGCGCCTGAGCCACCTGGTACTGCGCCCGCCGGCGGAAGCACTTCATACCGCCGGCGCTCCGGCCCGTCTCGGCAATCAGCGACGTCATCTGCACGCCGTCGAGGCCGCACGGCACGATCCAGCTGAACGGCTCCAGATCGTTCTCGACGTTCACGGCAAATCCGTGCGTCGAGACGCCGCGCGACAGATGAACCCCGATCGACGCGATCTTCCGCTCGCCCACCCAGACGCCGGTGAACCGGTGTCCATCGTGCGGCCGAGCCCGCGCCGCGACGCCCTCTTCGGCCAGCGCCGCGATCAGCGCGCCCTCCAACGTCCGCACGTACGCCACCACGTCGTCGACGCGGACGATCGGGTAGCCGACGAGCTGGCCGGGGCCGTGGTAGGTGACCTTGCCACCGCGGTCGGTGTCGACGATCTCGATCCCGCGCGCCAAGTACCACTGGTCGCCCATCGGCAGCTCGCCTGGGACCGACCGGCGCCCGCGCGTATACACGGGCGGGTGCTCGAGCGTCAGCAGCAGGTCCGGGAGCTCGTCCTCTTGCCGCGCCCCTCGCAACCGCTCCTGCAGATCGAGCGCCTCGCGGTAGTCGACCACCCCCAGGTGGCACACCCAGATCTCCGGAGTCACGGCGCCACGCTCTCCAGATGACGCTTGACGGTCGCCAGGAACTGCGCGGCCACCGCGCCGTCGAGCGCCCGGTGATCCCAGCTCAGCCCGAGGATCGTCATCGGCCGGATCGCGATCGAGTCGTTCCCGTCCGCGTCGGTGACCACGACCGCGCGCTTGATCACCGCCTCGAAGTCGAGGATCGCGACCTGTGGCAGGTTGATGATCGGCGTGGCCATGATCGACCCGTACTGGCCTGGGTTGGTGATCGTGAAGGTGCCGCCATACACGTCGTCCGGGGTGAGCTGCCGCGACCGCGCGCGCCGCGCGATCTCCCTGATCCGAGCGGCGAGCCCCTCCACCGACAGCTCGTGGGCCCGTGGGACGACCGGCACGATCAGCCCCTCGTCGCCCAGCGACACCGCGATCCCTAGGTTCACGTCGCTGTGGCGCGTGTACTTCTCGCCCTCGAGCCACGCGTTCATCGCCGGGTGCTCGCGGATCGCGTCGATCGACGCCCGTGCGACGAACGCGAGCGCGGTCACGCCGAGGCGCGCTCGTGCCGCCTCGACGCGGCTCATGTCGACCTCGATCCACGTCGTGCACGTCGCCGCGGTCTCCAGAGACCGCTTCATGTGCTCGCCGATCTGCCGGCGCATGCGCGACAGCTCGCCGTCCGCCGCCACTGGGGCAGGCGCTGCCGCCACCGGCTCGGGCCGGTACGGGCTCTCGATGTGGAGCGGCGGCTCCTCGACCGGGGTCGCTTCGACGAACGCCAGCACGTCCTGCTTGCGCACGCGACCGCCCCGCCCGGTGCCCGGCACCTGACTGAGGTCGATCCCGTGCTCGGCGGCGATCCGCTGGACGACGGGCGAGTAGCGCCGATTGCCGTTGGTGGCGGCCGGCCGTGGCGGTGGGGTGCGGGATGACGGCTCGGTGGTCGGTGCGCCGGCCGTGCCGCCATCGAGCGGCCGGGGCGGCGCGCCGGCGCCGGTGGCGATCCGCGCCATGACGGTCCCGACCTCCACGGTCTCGCCGATCGGCACGAGGATCTCGGTCACGACGCCGGTCGCCGGCGCCGGGACCTCGGTGTCGATCTTGTCGGTTGAGATCTCGCAGATCGTCGCCTCGGCCTCGATCCGGTCGCCGGGCTCGACGCGCCAGGCGACGACGGTGCCCTCGGCCACCGACACCCCCATCTGGGGCATCGTTACGTCGACCAGGACATCAGTAGGCGAGGAGCTCACGGCAAGCCTCCTTCACGCGATCGACGCCGGGCAACACCGCCTGTTCGAGCGGCGGCGAGAACGGGATCGGAACGTCGGGCGTCGCGACCCGGACGACCGGGCCGTCCAAAGACTCGAATCCCTTCTCGGCGATCAGCGCCGCCACCTGAGCCCCGGCCGCGCACGTGGCGTTGGCCTCGTCGATGATCACGACCTTCGAGCAGCGCTCGACGGAGTCGAGGATCGCCTCCTCGTCGAGCGGGACCAGCGAGCGAAGATCGAGCACCTCGACGGACGCGCCGTCCAGATCCTCGGTGGCCTCGAGCGCCACCGGCACCATCGCGCCGTACGCGATCACGACGAGATCGGATCCCGGACGGGCCACGCGCGCCGTGAACGGCGTCTCGAACACTCCCGAGGGGACCTCGCCCTTGACCCGGCGGTACAGGTGCTTGTGCTCCATGTAGCAGACCGGGTTCGGATCGCGAATGGCCGCGTGCAACAGGCCCTTCGCATCCGAAGCGGTCGATGGGGCCACCACCTTGATGCCCGGCGAGTGCATGAACCAGGCCTCTGGGTTCTGGGAGTGGAACGGCCCGCCCGAGAAGCCCCCGCCCGAGGGCAGGCGGACCGTGATCGGGACCGCGAGACCTTGCCGGTAGTGCATCTTTCCGGCGACGTTGACGAGCTGGTCGAAGCCGCAGGAGATGAAGTCCGAGAACTGCATCTCGCACACCGGCCGCATCCCGACGACCGCGGCGCCGACCGCGGTCCCGATGATCCCCGACTCCGCCAGCGGCGTGTCCATTACCCGATCTGGCCCGAACTCCTCGATGAACCCGTCGGTGACCTTGAACGCACCGCCGAAGACACCGATGTCCTCGCCCATCAGGAGCACGCGCTCATCGGCGCGCAACTCGTCCCGCAACGCGGACGAGATCGCCTGTAGATAAGTCAGCGTCGGCATCAGTCCGCACCTCCTGAAAAGCCGCTCCACGGCGCCTGCCCGTCGCCGAGGGGCTCGGCCTCACCAACGCAGAAAACGCCATCCGTCGCGGTGGCCGGGTCTGGCATCGGACCGGCGAGCGCCTCCTCCGCCGCCGCGTCGATCTCCGCCTTCACCGAGGCGCGCAGCTCATCGATGTCGACGCCGAGCGCCTGCAGCCGCGACTCCTGGCGCTCGATCGGGTCGCGCTTGCGCCACTCCTCGACCTGCTCCTTGGGCACGTACTTCATGTCGTCGTGGGCGGCGTGACCGTGCATCCGCATCGTGACCGCCTCGATCAGCGTCGGGCCGCTGCCGTTCAAAGCGCGCTCGCGCGCCGCACGTGCCGCCTCGAACATCGCCTCGACGTCGTTGCCGTCGACGGTCACGCCGACGAACCCGTAGGCGGCGGCGCGCTCGACGGGATCGACTGCGAACTGCTTATCCAAAGGCGTCGAATACGCGTACTGGTTGTTCTCCAGCACGAAGACGACCGGCAGCTTCTGGACGCCGGCCCAGTTCATCGCCTCGTGGAAGTCGCCGCGCGAGGTCGAGCCGTCGCCGAACCAGGTCATCGCGCAGCGGCGCTCGCCGCGGAGCTTGAACGCCATCGCCATCCCGGTGGCGACCAGCATCATGTCGGGCAGCATCGAGACCATCCCGACACAGCCGAGGTTGCGGTCGCCGAAGTGGACGTTGCCGTCGCGGCCCTGAGTGATGCCGGCCGCGCGGCCCATGTACTGCGACAGGATCCGTGTCGGCGTGACCCCGCGGATCAGGTGTGCCGCCAGGTCGCGGTGCAGGATGCACAGCCGGTCCTTGGGGCCCATCGCGAACGCCGCGCCGGCCGACACGGCCTCCTGCCCGTAACCGTCGTAGAACGAGCCGGGCACCCGTCCCTGGCGGTAGAGGCTCATCGCGCGCTCTTCCAGGCCGCGCATCATGAGCATCGCGCGCAGCAGCCAGATGCGGTCCTCGATGGTGAGGTGCTCTACCGCCGTCTCGGCCCCGCCGGCCGCGGCCTGCGCCATATCAGTGGCCATCTCTCCGATTCCCTTTCTCCGTGGGCCGGACCGGGATCTCCGCTTCCTGACCCCGGCTCACCAGCCCTCCGGGATCTCCGGTTCAGGCTTCTCGATCGGGCACGGTCGAGTTTATTGGAAGGACTCCGCACGACCTCCGGTGAGGACTACGCTTCCCAGATGGACGGCGCCCGGCCTGCCTGGCTGATGCGCACGCGCGCCCGATACGTCCGGATGCGCTGGCGACGGACCGGCGCGTGGCTGTGGCCGTCGTTCGTGGCGCTGATCGTGGCGGACGGCGTCGTCGGGCACCTGCTCCCGCCCGCCGGCACGACCGAGACGCTCGTCGCCGCCGCGCTGCTCGGGCTGGTCCTGAACGTGATTGCGGTCGTTCTGTTGTCGCGTCCTCTCGGCATGCTCCTGCGCCGCTTCCGCCCTGACATCCCGGGAGTCGTGGCGCGCGATTACGGCGGGACGATCGTAGTGTTCGCGGTGGCCGCGGTCCTGCTGACCGCGGGCCTGGTCCACCGCCCGGCGATCCAGGCCCGGCAGCGGGAGTCGGGCGACGCGATCGCCCGCGCCCAGGCCTGGATCGGGGCCCGCGCACCGGACGAGTTCCGCCGCAACCTCCAGTTCGTGAGCCTGCTCGCGATCCAGCCCGGGACGATCTACCGGGCATGCGTGCCGAGCATCGACGGGAAGCGAAGCTACTGCGTGATCGTCAACAGGAACCTTCCGCTCCAGCGCAGCGTTACGTTCTCGGGGTATGAGCCGAACTCGGTCCTCGCCGCCGGGGCGGGCTAGGGCCTACGCAGGGCGGACCCCTAGCGACCGGGCGATCAAGCGCACCGTTCTCCTCGCGAGCATCCTCGGGTCGGGGATCGTTTTCCTCGACCAGACGATCGTCAACGTGGCGCTGCCGGCGATCCGGTCGAGCCTGAACGGCAGCCTCGCCGAGCAGCAATGGGTCGTCGAGGCGTATCTGCTGACGCTCTCGTCGCTGCTGCTGCTCGGCGGGTCTCTGGGGGACGTGCTCGGGCGCCGGCGCGTGTTCCAGGCCGGCTTGATCGGCTTCGGTGCGTGCTCGCTGGTGTGCGCGGTCGCACCGAGCAGCGAGGTGCTGATCGTGGCGCGGGGCGTTCAGGGGGTAGCCGGCGCCCTGCTGGTGCCGAGCTCGCTGGCGCTGATCCTCGACACGTTCGAAGAGGGCGAGCGCGCCGCGGCGATCGGAACCTGGACGGCGTGGACCGGAATCGCCACCGTGATCGGTCCGCTCGGAGGCGGCCTGCTCGTACAGGCGGCCTCGTGGCGCTGGATCTTCCTGATCAACCCGATCCCGGTGGCGATCACGGTGATGCTGCTCCGGCGGCTGCCGCCGGATCACGGCGCCCCGGGTCGCGTCGACTGGACCGGAGGCCTGCTGTGCGTACTTGGGCTCGGGGGCACGGTGTTCGGGCTGATCGAGCACTCGGTCTACGGGTGGGGTGATCCGCGCGTGCTCGTGCCGTTGATCGCCGGGATCGTCCTGCTCGTCGCGTTCCTGTCCTGGGAGGCGCGCGTGCCCGAGCCGATGATGCCGCTGCAACTGTTCGCGGTGCGCAACTTCGCGGTCGGGAACGTCACCACGCTGGCGATGTACGGCGGCCTCGGCGTGGCGACGTTCTTCCTCGTCGTGTTCCTCCAGCAGGTGGCGGGGTACACGCCACTCGCCTCAGGGCTCGCGCTCCTCCCGATCACGCTCGTGATGTTCGCCCTGGCCAGGCGGTTCGGCGCGCTCGCCGATCGCCTGGGTCCGCGCCTCTTCATGTCTGCCGGCCCGGCCCTCGCCGGGATCGGGTTGCTGCTGCTGACGCGCGTCACCGCCCACCCCGACTACGTGACGACGATCCTGCCCGCCGTGCTCGTGTTCGCGCTCGGGCTCGCGGCGACGGTGGCGCCGCTGACCGCGACCGTCCTCGGATCCGTCGAGCCCGGCCACTCCGGGCTCGCCAGCGGCGCCAACAACGCGGTCGCCCGAGTCGCGGGACTGCTCGCGATCGCCGCGGTCGGCGCCGTCGTGTCGACGAGCTTCGCCGCGAAGCTCGATCACGACGTCGCCCACGAGCCGCTGAGCCGGCTGGCACGCACCGCGCTGAGCGCCGCCCGCACGCGGCCGCTCGTGACCAGTGCCTCCGGCGTGCCCGCGGCCGACCGGCAGGGCGTCCACGCGGCGCTCGTCGATGCCTCTGTCCATGCGTTCCGGATCGGCATCGGGATCGCCGGCCTGCTCGCGATCCTCGGTGGCGCCGTGGCGCTCGTCGGGATCGAGAACCCGCGCCGGCGCGCGCCGGCGGAAGTCGAACCGGTCCCGCCCGTCCCGCCCGGGTAGCCTTGCCGGCGCTTTGACAGAGCCATTCGTAGCGGTCGTCACCGGAGCGTCGAGCGGCATCGGCGAGGCGACCGCGCGCCGGCTGGCGCGCGAGCCGGGCGCCAGGCTGGTCCTGGTCGCGCGCCGCCGGGATCGGCTCGACGCGCTCGCCCGCGAGTTCGGCGGCGCGACGGTCGTCGCGGTCGATCTCACGACGCCCGAGGCGCCGGCGGAGGTGCTCGCCGCGGTCGCGCGGGCCCACGGAGAGCTCCACCTGCTGGTCAACAACGCCGGCGGTTCCTGGCGCGGCGGTTTCGCCGAGACCGGCTGGGAGAACGTCGAGCGGCACATGAAGCTCAACTTCGAGGCGCCCGTGCGACTGACCGAGAGCCTCCTCCCGCTCTTGCGAGCGACCGCGTCCAAGGGGGCGCCCGCGGCCATCGTCAACGTCTCGAGCACGTCGGGCCGCGTCGGCAGGCCACGCGCCGGCGCGTACTCCGCGAGCAAGTTCGCGCTCGCCGGCTGGAGCGACTCGCTCGCGGCCGAGGAGAGCACGCACGGCGTGCACGTGGGGCTCGTGCTCCCAGGGTTCATCGCCACCGAGGGCTTCCCCGCGACCGAGCTGCGGCGCCATCCCGTGCTGCGGCTGATCGTCTCAAAGCCCGACAAGGTCGCCGAGGCGATCGTCGAATGCGGTGTGGGCCGGAAGCCCGAGCGGTACGTGCCCCGCTACTACTGGCTCGCGGCGGCCGCGCGGATCCTCGCGCCCCGGCTGGTCCGCCGAGCGACGTCCAGCGGGACGTTCACCACTGCGACCGCCAAGGACGCGCAGCACTAAGCTACATAACTGTAGCTACGACCTTCAGGAGTAACTGAACCATGAACGCAAGCACCCGCCGGGTGGCAGTGCTCGGCGGCATCCGAATTCCATTCGCGCGGCAGAACGGGCCCTATGCCCGGGCCTCGAACCAGGACATGCTGACCGCCACGCTCGAGGCGCTCATCAGCAAGTTCTCGCTCGAGGACGAGGTCCTCGGCGAGGTCGCCGCCGGCGGCGTCCTCAAACACAGCCGCGACTTCAACTTGACGCGCGAGTCCGTGCTGGGCACGCGCCTGAACCCGCACACGCCGGCCTACGACCTCCAGCAGGCGTGCGGCACCGGGCTCGAGGCTGCGATCCTGGTCGCGAACAAGATCGCGCTCGGACAGATCGACTCCGGGATCGCCGGCGGGTTCGACACGACCTCCGACGCGCCGATCGCGATCAACGAGGACCTGCGCGGCGTACTGCTCGAGCTGAACCGCGCGAACAGCAACGCGGCCCGGCTGAAGGCGCTGGCCAAGGTCCGCCCCCAGCAGATCGTCCCGCAGCTCCCCCGCAATGCCGAGCCCCGCACGGGCCTGTCGATGGGCGAGCACGCGGCGATCACGGCCAAGGAATGGGGGGTCGAGCGCGGCGAGCAGGACGAGCTCACCGTTCGCAGCCACAAGAACCTCGCCGCCGCGTACGACACCGGCTTCCTCGACGACCTCGTCGTCCCGTTCCTCGGACTCGAGCGCGACGAGAACCTTCGCCCCGACACGAGCGTCGAGAAGCTGGCGCGGTTGAAGCCGGTGTTCGGCGGAGAGCAGGGAACGATGACCGCCGGCAACTCGACCCCACTCAGCGACGGCGCGTCGGCGGTGCTGCTCGCCGGCGAGGAGTGGGCGGCCGCGCACGACCTGCCTGTGCAGGCCTACATCGTCGACGCCCAGACTGCCGCGGTCGACCACGTGCACAAGCGCGAGGGGCTGCTGATGGCACCCACATACGCGGTGCCGACCCTGCTCGCCCGCAACGGCCTCGCCCTCGGCGACTTCGACTTCTACGAGATCCACGAGGCGTTCGCGTCCCAGGTGCTGTGCACGCTGAAGGCGTGGAAGGACCCGGTCTACTGCCATGAGCGGCTCGAGCTCGAGGGGCCGCTCGGTGAGATCGACGTCGACAAGCTCAACACCCGCGGGGGCTCGCTCGCCGCCGGTCACCCGTTCGGCGCCACCGGCGGCCGGATCGTCGCGAGCCTCGCGAAGACGTTGTCGGAATTGGATCCCGCCGCCCACCCCCACCGCCCCGGCCGGGGGCTCATCTCGATCTGCGCGGCCGGCGGCCTCGGCGTCACTGCGATCATGGAGGCAGCAGCATGAGCGACCGCTACCAGCAACTGGTCAACACTCCGATCGGGAAGATCGTCTCCAAGCAGATCGGTCTCCCCAGCCCTGTCGCGCTCGAGCGCTACGAGCGCGGGCAGCCGGTCATCAGCGGTCCGGTCCTGCTTGGGGCCGCGCCCGGGGGACGGCTTGCCGCCGCCACCGCGAAGGTGCTCGCCGCGATCGACGCCGACGTCCACACGCCGCTCCAGGAGCACGTGCGGACCGCGGCGGCCGACGCGAGCCTCGACGCGAAGGTCTTCAACCCCGACGCCGCGCCAGAGGACCAGACGTTCAAGGCGCTCGTGTTCGATGCCAGCGGTGTCGAGGACAGCGAGCAGCTGCGTGAGGTGTGGGCGTTCTTCGCTCCGACCGTCCGCAGGGTCCGCAAGTCGGGACGCGTGATCGTGCTCGGGACGACGCCCGCCGACTGCACGCGCCCGCGCCAGGCCACCGCCCAGCGGGCGCTCGAAGGGTTCGTGCGGTCGCTCGGCAAGGAAGTCCGCAAGGGCGCCACCGCGCAGCTGATCTATGTCGGCGCGGAGGCCGAGTCGCGGCTCGAGTCGACGCTCCGGTTCTGCCTGTCGCCGAAGTCCGCGTATGTGTCCGGGCAGGTGGTGCGGATCGCCGCGAGCGCTCCCAGCGCCGAGGGGATCGACTGGGAGCTGCCGCTCGCCGCCAAGTTCGCGCTCGTCACCGGTGCATCGCGAGGCATCGGCAAGGCGATCGCCAAGGTGCTCGCGCGCGACGGTGCGCACGTCATCGGCCTCGACGTCCCTGGGCTCCAGCGCGAACTCGAGGACACGATCGGCGAGCTCGGCGGGTCGACGCTCGTGCTCGACATCACCGACGACGACGCCCCGGCGCGGATCGCGACGCACCTGGTGGAGGATCACGGTGGCGTCGACGTGGTCGTCCACAACGCGGGCGTCACGCGCGACAAGACGCTCGGGCGGATGGACGAGGACCGGTGGAACATGGTGTTGTCGATCAATCTGACCGCGCAGGAGCGGATCGACGACGAGCTGCTCGCGCGCGAGGTGATTCGCGAGAACGGACGGATCGTGTGCGTGTCCTCGATGAGCGGCATCGCCGGCAACGCCGGCCAGACCAACTACGCGACCTCCAAGGCCGGGGTGATCGGAATGGTCGAGTCGATGGCCGTGCCGGTCGCCAAGAAGGGATTGACGATCAATGCGGTGGCTCCCGGGTTCATCGAGACCCAGATGACCGCTGCGATGCCGATCGCCACGCGCGAGGCGGGCCGACGGATGAGCAGCCTCGCCCAGGGCGGCCTGCCGGTCGACGTCGCGGAAACGATCGCCTGGTTCGCGAGCCCGGCGAGCGGCGGCGTCAACGGCAACGTCGTTCGCGTCTGCGGTCAGAGCCTGATCGGGGCATGACGTGGCGACGCGAGAACTGACCAGCTCGCCGTCGATGACGGCGCTGTTCGCGCGCGCGGCACTGGCGATGATCCCCGGCGCCCCGCACCTGCCTTTCGTCGGCCCGATGGTCAGCGGCGGCGGCGGGGAGATCCCGGACCTCACGCTGCGCCTGAGGGGCGTGCAGGTCGACGTACGACGGGTTGCGGACTACGACCGGGTATGCGGGTTTGCGCTCAAGGACGTCCTCCCCGCCACCTACCCGCACTTGCTCGCGTTTCCGCTGCAGCTCTCGCTGATGACCGATCCGAGCTTCCCGTTCGGAGCGATCGGGCTCGTGCATATCGCCAACCGGATCACCCAGCACCGGCCGATTCGCGGCGCGGAGCGGCTCCAGGTCGACGTGTGGGCGACGCCCGTCGAAGACCACCCGCGCGGCAAGCAGTTCTCGTTGCGATCCGAGGTCCGGTCCGGGGACGAGCTGGTGTGGGAGGAAGTGTCCACCAACCTGAAGCGCGGCAGTGGCGACGGCTCGAGTCCACCGTCGGAGCCGGGAGGTCTGCCGCGCGCCGGGGACCTGCCGGTGACCGGGACCTGGAGGCTTCCGGGCGACCTCGGGCGGCGGTACGCCTCGGTGTCGGGCGACTACAACCCGATCCACATCCATCCGGTGAGCGCCCGCCTGTTCGGCTTCCCGTCGGCGATCGCACACGGGATGTGGACCAAGGCGCGGTGCCTGGCGGCGCTCGAGCCGAAGCTGCCGGACGCATACACCGTCGCGGTCGCGTTCAAGCGGCCGATCCTCCTGCCGGGGACGGTCGAGTTCTGCGAGGCCGAAGCCGCCGCCGGGGGCATCGACTTCGGGGTTCGCGACCCGGCCAACGGCAAGTCGCACCTCGACGGTCGCGTCACGTTCACCTAAAGACTCGCGAGGGCGGCCGATAACCGTGGGCAATGTCGCAAACGGCGTGCCCCCAGGCAATCTCGCATCAGAACGTACGCCTCGGACCGGGCCGCCACCCTCGCCCGGGCAAGGTCGTGTGCGTGATGGAGCTCGCCTCGATGCTCGCCGGCGAGCGGTTCGGCGATCGGCCGGTGTCGGTCTGCCCAGTGATCGGGGCGATCCTGCGCGCGTACAACGACAACGTCGACGAGCGCCGCCGGCAGGACCTCTACAGGTTCGCCGCCGACACCGTCGACACTCGCCGCGACTACCACGCGCAGCGCCGCCGTGCCGACGTGGCGCTCGCGTGGGCTTCGGACCGCTACCGGCGCCGGGGCTCCAAACTCCGGGTGTCGCCCGATCCCGAAGGCTTGCGGGATGAGATCGCCTACTACGTGGTCGGCTCGGTCGCGGGCCGGGGCTCCCGTCGCGGCCGCTGGTCCGATGAGGACCACCGCGCGATGGTCGGGCTGCTCGAGGAACTGATCGAGATCGATCGCGAGCCCCCGCTAGAGGCGGTGATCGCCGAGCCGCTCCTCCGCGACCTCGTCGAACATGTCGCGCAGCCGGTCGAGCACGGCGGCGGCGGTCAACAGATCGTTTTCGCTGAACGGCTCGAGTGCGGCGCGCAGGCGCGGCTCGAAGCGCGCACGGCGTTCCTCCACCAGCCCGCGCCCGCTGTCGGTGAGCGAGGTGAGCACCACGCGCCGGTCGCGGTCGGAGCGATGGCGCTCGACGAGGCCGGCCGCGGTGAGTCCTTCGAGCATCTCGGTGACGCTCGCCGGGCTCAGATCGGCGGCTTCCGCGAGGTCGCGCACCGACATCTGACTCTGGTCGCGAAGGCAGAACAGCAGGCTGTACTGCGCGTCGGTGAGCTCGCCCGGGCAGTGGGTCTCGCGTCCGCGCATCCGTCGCAGGGCGGCCAGGGCTCGCTTGAACGCTCGCGCAACCTCCTGGGCGGAGTCGCTGTGCTCGCGCTCGCATACCACGTCTCCAAGCGCCGATAGGCCTTGCCCGGCGGAGGGGGTCACGCCGCCATCGCCTCCGTCATCGTCTCGGCGGACGATTGCGCTGCGGCTCCCTTTCGGGCGCGCGCCGCGCGCTCGGCGCGCATCAGGATCACGCACGGGATGATCGCGAGGGCCGTCATCCCCGCCGAGAACCAGAACGCCGTGCCGTACGCCGCGGCCGCGGCGCTCGGCGTGTGCGCGCCGGTCAGCGCGCGCTGAAGGACGACCGCGAGCACGGCCGTGCCGATCGACCCGCCGACGCGCTGGATCACGTTCAGCTGCGGGGTCGCACTCGAGAGCTCGGAGCGCTCGAGCGACGCGAACGCGGCCGTCATCGCCGGCAGGAAGCCGAAGCCGATCCCGATCCCGCGCACGAACATCGCGAACGACAGCCATACGATCGACGTGTGGGCGCCGATCAGTCCGAACGGGATCGTCGCGATCGTGCACACGATCACTCCGAACAGCGCGAGCCCGCCACCGCCGTAGCGGTCGCTGAGCTTGCCGGCGATCGGCATCGCGCATGCTGCCCCGAGCCCCTGGGGAGCGGTCAGAAGCCCGGTGTCGACGACGCTCTCGAGCCGGACGCCCTGCCAGTACAGCGGCAGCAGGATCATCCCGCCGAACAGGGCGGCGCCGAGACAGAACATCGCGAACGAAGCGGAGGAGAACGTCGGCCGTCGGTACAGCCGCATGTCGAGCAGCGGCTTCGGGACCTTCAGCGCGTGGAGCACGAACGCCGCGACCAGCACGATCCCGAGGATGATCGGGACGATCACCTTCACCGAGGTGAAGCTGCCGGTGACGCCGATCTCGGCGAGGCCGTAGGTCAAAAGCGGGAGACCCGTCGCCATCAGGATCAGGCCGCGGACGTCGAGCTTGTCGGCCTTCTCGGGCTTCAACCACGGGAGATAGCGGAGCGCTGCCGCGACGGCGATCACGCCGATCGGGACGTTCACGTAGAAGATCCAGCGCCAGCTCGTGTTCTGGATGATCAGCCCGCCGATCGTGGGGCCGAGGATCGGCGCGAGCATCGCGGGGACCGCGACCACGCTCATCACCCGTCCCATCCGCTTCGGCCCGGCCGCTTCGGCCATCATCAGCTGCCCGACCGGCAGGATCATGCCGCCGCCGACGCCCTGGAGGACGCGGAACAGGATCAGCTCGGTCGTCGAGGTCGCCAGCCCGCACAGCGCGGATCCGGCGGTGAACAAGACGACCGAGACCAGATACACCTGCTTGGCGCCGAATCGCCGGGCCGCCCAGCCGCTGACCGGGATCACCGCCGCGAGCGCCAGCATGTAGCCGGTCACCACCCATTGGATCTCGGCGATCGTCGAGTGGAGCTCGCGGCTCAGGGTCGCCAGCGCGACGTTGACGATCGTCGTGTCGAGGATCGACATGATCGATCCGATCACGACGACCGCGCTCGTGCGCCAGACGTGCGCGCTTATCGGATCGCCGGCCTCTTCGCCGGCGCTCACGCGAGCTCGACTCCCTGGAAATTCATCGGTGCCGAAACATTAGGCTCCGAATGATCTCGTGTCAAGAACCCCGAAGGCCCGGCAGACACTGCCGATCTCCCTTCTCCGTCTATCTTCAGTGGTAATGCCGAGTTTTGCCGATCTTGGACTCGACCCCGACATCCTCCAGGCCGTCCACGACGTCGGATACGAGTCGCCGAGCCCGATTCAGGAGGAGGCGATCCCGCCCCTGCTTCAGGGCCACGACGTCATTGGGCAGGCGCAGACCGGATCGGGCAAGACGGCGGCGTTCGGGCTGCCGATGCTCCAGTACGTCAACCCGGGCGAGCACGACGTCCAGGGTCTGGTGCTCACGCCGACCCGCGAGCTGTGCATCCAGGTGACTCAGGCGCTGCGCGCGTACGGCCGGCGCAAGGGCGTCGACGTGGTGGCGGTGTTCGGCGGGGCGCCGATCCGCTCCCAGCAGGCGCAGCTGCGCGCCGGCGGCCACGTGGTCGTGGGAACGGTCGGGCGCGTCAAGGACCTGATCTCGCGCCATTCGCTGATGCTGCATGGGTGCCGCTTCATCGTGCTCGACGAGGCCGATGAGATGCTCGACCTCGGCTTCCTCGAGGACGTCGAGCGGATCCTGTCGCTGACCCCGTCAAGCCGCCAGACCGCGCTGTTCTCGGCAACGATGCCGCCCGAGATCAGGCGCCTCGCCGATCAGTACCTGTACGACCCGGTGACCGTGCGGGTCCAGGCGGCGACCCTGACCGTCGAGACCGTCGAGCAGTTCGCGCTCGAGGTACGTGCTCGAGAGAAGGCCGACAAGCTCGTCGAGGTGCTCAGTGCCGAGCGACCGGACCAGGCGATCGTGTTCGTGCGCACCAAGGTGCGCACGGAGCAGCTGTACCGCACGCTTCGCGACCGCGGGATGAACGTCAAGGCGATCCACGGCGACATGACCCAAGGGGCCCGCGACGGGGTGATGATCTCGTTCAAGGACGGTCGCCTGCCGCTGCTGGTCGCCACCGACGTGGCCGCGCGCGGGCTCGACATCTCGGGGGTCTCGCACGTGATCAACTACGACGTCCCGACCTCGCCCGACGTGTACGTCCACCGGATCGGCCGCACCGGCCGCGTCGGCCGCAGCGGCCGCGCGATCACGTTCGTCGAGCCTCAGCAGCGGCGCGAGCTCCGCGCGCTCGAGAACAACGCCGGTGTCACGCTCGCGCCCTGGGTCGAGCACGCGCACGTTGCTCCGACCCCGGTGACCGCCAAGCCGCGTCGCCACTCCAAGCCGCACGACCCGTCCGACGGCGACGGCCGCGCGCGCAAGGTGATCGTGTCGATGGGACGCAGCTCGGGCCTCGAGCCCTCCGACATCATCCACGCGATCACCGCCGCGACCGGCCTGGACGGCGAGCACGTCCGCAACGTCCGGGTGCTCGAGCGGTTCACACTGCTCGAGGTGCCCGAGCAGGACCTGGATCGCGTCGTCGACCGCGTCAGCGGCACCGAGCTGCTGGGTCAGTCCGTGCAGCTGGAGCCGGCTGCGACGTAGGCGGATCCGGCCGCCTTCGGGCTCCGGCTTCGTGTCAGGTCTCCGTCAGCTCCCCAGGAAGGGGGCGCGACTTCGGGTCGCGCCGGTGTGTTGCGTCCTATAGGCCGGCTGTTAGGCCGGGAACCTAACACTTGGAGGTACGGATCTTGCGTCTGAAATCGCTCGTCCGACGACGCCCCTCGGCGCCGATGGTGGTCTCGTTCATCGCCCTGTTCGTGTCGCTCGGCGGCGCCGGCTACGCCGCCGTGAGCCTGCCTCGAAACAGCGTCGGCAACGCCCAGCTCCAGAACGGCAGCGTCGGCAACTGGAAGCTGAAGTCGAACGCGGTCGGGGCGAAGAAGATCATCAACGGCTCGGTCGGGGCCAAGCAGGTGAACTCCTCTCAGCTGCAGCTCCGCGTCTCGAGCTCGTGCTCGAGCGGCGCGATCTCGGCCGTCGGGCTGTCGGGGAGCGTGACCTGCACGCCGACGCTCGGCAACGAGTACGGATCGAACACGGCGGCGACGACGCTCGGGACGAGCGCGACGCAGGTCGCCACGCAGTCGCTCGCCGCCGGGTCCTCCTACCTGGTGCTGGCGTACCCGCACGCGGTGATCACCGCCGGTTCTACGGGTCAGCACGTCGAGGTCGACTGCACGCTGTCGGTCCCGGCGGGCTCGGGGACGCCGCCGCCGGCCAACCCGACGACCACGACCAAGACGCTTGCCGTCGATGTCACGTCGATCGCGAACCCGGCGGCCGGGACGATCCCGCTGGTGCTGCCCGTCGCCTCGTCGACGAGCGTCCAGCCGGCGACCGTGAACTGCACCGACTCGGCCAATCCGAGCACGCCGGCGCCGACGGTCAAGGTCGACACCACGATCAGCGCGATCCAGACCGCCAACAACAACTGACGTCTTCCCGTCCCAAGGGAAACCGGCCGGCCTCGCGACCGGGGCGCGCGAGGCCGGCCGCGGGGTTTGCTCGCCCGAGTAGCGTTTGGCGTGGACAGCCGGCCGTCGTGGTCGGGACCGCAGATGTGGGAGGTAATGCGATGCGTCTACCGCGCCCGTCGGCGCCGCTCGCGGTGTCATTCCTGGCCCTGTTCGTCGCGCTCGGGGGAGTGAGCTGGGCGGCCATCCACCTGCCGCCGCACAGCGTGGGCAACGCGCAGCTCCAGAACTTCTCGGTCGGCAACGCGAAGCTCAGGCCGTTCTCGGTCGGCACGGGCAAGATCATTCCCGGCGCTGTCGGCGCCGGACAGGTGAACTCGAGCCAGGTGCAGTTGCGCGTGGCCGGTCCGTGCACCGACGGCGCGATGCAGTCGATCGCCCAGTCGGGAGACGTGACGTGCGTGCCGGTGCTCCCGAACGAATATGGGTCGAACACCGCGGCCACGACGCTCGGCGCAGGCCCGACGCAGGTGGCGTCGCAGTCGCTCGCGCCGGGGTCGTCGTACCTCGTCCTGGCCTATCCGCACGCGGTGATCAGCGGAACCGCGGGCCAGCACGTGGAGGTCGACTGCACGCTCTCGGTCCCCTCGGGTTCGGGGACGCCGCCGCCGGCCAATCCGACGACCACGACCAAGAGCCTCGCGGTCGACCTCGGTCCGAGCGCGCAGGCCGCGACGATCCCGCTCGTGCTCCCGGTGGCGTCGTCGACGAGCATCCAGCCGGCGACCGTGGATTGCAGCGATACCGCGGCCAATCCGAGCACGGCGCCGACGGTCATGGTCGACACAACGATCAGCGCGCTCCAGACCGCGAGCAACAGCTGACGACGGCGGCAGCAGCGCAGTAGGCTGCGGACCATGTCAACTGCTCAAATGAACACAAGCCATGGCGCGATCACGTTCGAATTGTTCGACGAGGACGCGCCGGAGACCGTCGCCAACTTCCGCAAGCTGGCCGGCGACAACTTCTACGACGGGGTCATGTTCCACCGGATCATCTCCGGATTCATGATCCAGGGGGGCGACCCCGAAGGAACCGGACGCGGCGGTCCCGGCTACACGTTCGGCGATGAGTTCAACCAACACAAGGTGGTCCGGGGCGCGCTTGCGATGGCGAACGCCGGACCGAACACGAACGGCTCACAGTTCTTCATCGTGACCGCTGACGCCGCGCCGTGGCTGGACGGTAAGCACACCGTATTCGGCCAGGTCACCGACGGGATGGGCACGGTCGATGCGATCGAGGGCGTCCAGACGGGCGCGAACGACCGTCCGATCGATCCGCCGGTGATCAACTCGATCGATCTCGACTAGCAACTGCGGTCCGCGCGAGGACCAATAACTCCACACTCGACGCCCGGTCCGCGCCGAGATCGGAGTTGTCGGTGCCAGAGCGGCGTGAATCCGCATTCACCCGAAGGTGGAGTGTCGAGTGCGGGGCTATCGGGGTTCCGCCACTGACCGCTCCGGCCCTACCCCTCGTAGTTGTTGAACACGCCGGTGCTGAACAGCGGGAGACCGGGGGCGCCGGCGTAGCCCAGGCGGTGGAGCCCGAACAGATTCTCGATCGTGGCGAGCAGCGAGAAGTGGTTGAAGTAGTCAACGGCGTCGAAGCTGTTGGCCTTGACATAGGGCGAGATCAGCAGTAGCCCGACCTGTCCGCCACCGCCGGTCGGCGTCGTCTCACCGCTGCCCAGCGAGACCGGGGCTGTGGTCGTTGGCGTGGTGGTGGTCGTTCCGGTCGTCGTCGTGGCGGTAGTCGTTGTCGGCGCGGTCGTCGTCGTGTCGGTGGTGGTCGTTCCGGTTGTCGTCGTGTCGGTGGTGGTCGTTCCGGTTGTCGTCGTGTCGGTGGTGGTCGTTCCGGTTGTCGTCGTGTCGGTGGTGGTCGTTCCGGTCGTCGTCGTGTCGGTGGTCGTCGTGTCGGTGGTCGTCGTGTCGGTAGTGGTCGTGCCCGCGGCGGTCGTTGGCGCGGTCGTGGTGGTGTCGGTGGTCGTCGTGTCGATGGTCGTTGTGTCGGCTGCCGTCGCTCCAGTCGACGTGGTCCCCGGCGCGGCGGGTCCCGTCGCCCCCGCCGGAGCCACCGGCGTCCCAGACGGGAGGCCGCGCAGGTTCGGATAAGCCGCCGGGCTCGCACAGCACGCACTCGGGTCCGCGTACTGTCCTGTCTGTGGGGCCTGGTCGAACGTGATCGCGATCATCCCGCCGTCCTTGTAGGCCGGCGATTTCCTGATCTCCGGCACGACCGTCTTCAGGAACTGATTGGCGCCGGCGAGACCCGGTGTCGCATTCGGCTTGCACGGCGCCTCGCTCCCGTCCGAGCACGCCGCCGGGATGATGTAGGCGAGTGAGGGCGTGGTGCTCGCGCTCTTCAGATCGGTCTTGAGGTGGCCGAGGCCGACCTCGTTGTCGTGGCACGCGGAGCCGCTGGTCAACGAGCGGAAGTACAGGAACGGGTTGCGCCACGCCAGGTATCCGTTCTTGGAACCTGCGGTCTGGGGTACCTTGCTGCCGACCTTCGGGACCCGGCAGGCGGACTTGGCGTTCGAGGGCACTCCCTGCACGTACGCCTTCCACGTGTCGCCGGCGGCGGTGAGCTCGCCGGCGAGCGCCTTGGTGGTGTCCGGATATGCGCACCCGATGCCGATGACCTGTCCCCTGGGACCCTTGCTGGCGTCATTGATGCGCGTGAACTTCGGGCAGTCCGTGGCTGTCTGCACGGTCGGCCCCTGTCCGCTGACGAGCGCGATCTCGTTCGCGAGCGGCGCGCCCGCGACCGCGTAGTAGTTGAGGACGAGCTCTCCCTGCCGCCGGAGCGCGCCGCTGAGATACCCGCTCGAAGCGCCGAAGGACTGCGTGAAGCCGCGGTCCGAAAGCACGATCATGAACACGTGCTTGACGGGCGGAAGACCGTTGAGGCCCGCCGAGGTGGTGTCGGTGCCCGTGGTCGATGTAGGCGACGTGGTCGGCGAGGCCGATGCCTGCGCATCTGTCTGCGCCGCCGCCGCGGCGCTGCCGCCGCCCGCGGCCGCGCCGCCGCCGCTGTCCGATCCGCTGGCCTGCGAGGCCAGCACTGTGTGCACCGCCGGCGTGGTCGACTGGTGGCCCACGCCGACCACGATCAGCGGCGCGCTCGCCAGGGTCGCGACGCTGGTCCCGCCGACCAGCGAGCCGACGATCACGCCGAACCCCAGCATGCACATCACGGCCGCCGCGGCGGCGCGGGGTCCGGGCATCGCGACCCCGAACGCCGCGGGTCTGCGGTCGGTCTCGGCGAACGACTCGGCCAGTGGCGTCCCAGCGGGAAGGTCCGGCTTCGGGCCCTGTTCGTGGATCGCGCCGACCAAGGCCGCGATCTCGGGCGGCAGCGGCCCTCGCCGGGCGCCGCAATCGACGCAGTAGCGCTGATCGTGCGCCAGCGCCGCGCCACATTGAGCACATCGGAGCATGCTGCTCGGCTCGGTAGCCGTGGGGTCCGAAGTGCTCATTGCCGGTCAGCCCAGTGTGGTATCCGTAACCCTCTCAGTTGTGAACATCTTGAAACCCGGCTTGGCCCCTGCACTTGGGTCGAGTCGGGGGTTTTCGGTCACGCCTCGTTCACAACTCTCACAACGCTGCGCCGGATACTGGGACCCGTGGCGACCGCACGAACGACTAATACGGAGACGAACCGCTGGCGACCGATCTAGGGAGCGGCGAGGGAGGGGGCAGGGGCGGCGCCAGGGTCGGAGCCGATGCTCCGACCCGCGAGCTGCCCGCGGCCCCCGTGACCGCGTCGGAGGACCGCTGCGGCGCCTGTGGCGCTTCGCTCGCGCACGATCAGCGCTACTGCGTCGAGTGCGGGGAGCGCCGAGGCCAGTCCAGGCTCCCCACGGCACAGCCGGCGGCCGAGTCGCAGGGGCGTCGAGCTCGCACGTCGCGGCGGCCGCGCACGCAACGCGTCTCATCCGGCACCACGCTGGTGGCGGGAGTGGGCGTGCTGCTGCTCGCGATCGGGCTGGGTGTGCTGATCGGCCGCCTCGGTCACAACAACCCCGCTCCCCAGAAGGCGGCTGCCCCGGAGGTCGTGACCGTTCAGGGCGGGGGCGGAGCGGCAAGCACCGCCGCCGCCGCCACGACGCCGACCACGACCACCGCCGCGACCAAGGCGCCCAAAGGCTTGAGCGGCAAGCTGAAGGCGGCCGCGCAGTCTACGGCGCCACCACCCAAGGCGGTCCAGCGAAAGGCCACCCAGGCCGCCGGCAAGGTGCTGGGCAACTCCAGCCACCTGGCTTCGCCGACAGTCAAGGTCGGCGGCTCCTGTAGCAACGGCCAGTCGGGCTGCTCGGGCGGCCATTTCACCGGGAATTTCTTCGGCCAATGAAAGGACCGTAGAGTGCGACTGCGCAAGCGCGGTGCGACAAGCCAGAACTCCGTGCCGGCCCAGACCCCCGCGAGTTCCACGGCGTCCCCTGCCGCCGGCGTGCCGGTCGCGCCGCCCCCGCAAGGGGCGTCAGGCGCGAGCCCGACAGAAAGTCAGGTTGTCGACCTCGAGCGTCGGCGGGACACGCTCAAGGCGCGGGTCGCCGAGATGCAGTGGGACCTCGGTGGCCTCGTGTACGAGATGGCGATCCGTGATCGGATCCACGTCGAGGTGCTCATCAAGCGGGCGGCGTTGCTCCAGGACGCTGATTCCGAGCTCGCGGAGATCGAACGAATCCTGCGACTCGAGCACAGCGCCACCGCCGGCGCGTGCGCATCGTGCGGGGCGCCGCACAGCACGGGCGCGTCGTATTGCTGGCAGTGCGGCCAGCCGATCCTCCAGCAGGTCTCGACCGACTCCATCTTCCGCTGAGGCCGCCCCCCAGCTGGGCGTCGCTCCGTCAGCCGAACTTCCCCGCGACGTAATCGCGCGTGCGCGGATCGGCGGCGCCGCGGAAGATCGTCTCGGTGTCGCCGTACTCGATCAGTGTTCCCACCCGGGCCGGACCGGTCGTGTCGAGGCTGAAGAACGCGGTTCGGTCCGCCACCCGCGCCGCTTGCTGCATGTTGTGGGTGACGATCACGATCGTGAATCGATGCTTGAGGTTGTGCATCAGATCCTCGATCGACGCGGTCGCGACCGGGTCGAGCGCCGAGGCCGGCTCGTCCAGCAGCAGCACGTCGGGCTCGATCGCGATCGCGCGGGCGATGCACAGCCGCTGCTGCTGGCCGCCCGACAGCCCGAGCGCGCTGTCCTTGAGGCGGTCCTTGACCTCCTCCCACAGCGCGGCCTGGCGCAGTGCCTGCTCCACACGATCGTCGAGCCGCGCCTTCATCCCCAGGTTCCGGGAGGCCCAGGCGACGTTGTCGTAGATCGACTTAGGGAACGGATTGGGCTTCTGGAACACCATCCCAATCCGGCGCCGGACCTCGACTCGGTTGGCGCGGCTCCCATACAGATCGTGACCGTGGTAAAGGACCTGGCCTTCGATCCGGAATCCCGGGATCGAGTCGTTCATCCGGTTAAGGCTGCGGATGAAAGTCGACTTGCCGCAGCCGGACGGGCCGATCACCGCGGTCACCTGGTTGCGGTAGATCTTCAGCGACGCCCCGGCCAGAGCACGGCTGTTGCCGTAGTACACCGACATGTTGCGGATGTCGAACACCACGGAGTGCTCCTGGGGAGCCGCCGCCCCGTTGCCGGCCGGCGGGGCCGTGATAACCGGAAGCACGGGCTCGGTCCGGATCCGGATCCGCCGCCGTGCGTCCTCGGCGCGGCGTATCTGGCTCGCTGTCCGGTCCCAATCGGTCATCGGCCCATCTTCCCACGGCTGCGAGCGAGGATCACGCGAGCCAGGACGTTGGCTATGAGGATCAGCATCATCAGCACGAACGCCGCCCCCCAGGCGCGGGTCACGGCCTGAGCCAAGGGCAGGTCGTACGACGTGAAGATGAACATCGACACGCTGGGGACACCGTGGAACAGGTTCAGCTGGGTTGCGTTCGGGTTGAAGATCGAGTCGCAGATCAATAGCGGCGCGGTCTCGCCGGCAGCTCGGGCGGTGGCGAGGATCGCCCCGGTGAGGATCCCGCCGAAAGCGGCCGGCAGGATCACGCTGAGGACGGTGCGCCAGCGGCTCACGCCGAGGGCGTCGGCAGCCTCTCGTAGGCTGCCCGGGACGAGCAGCAGGACCTCCTGGCTGGAGCGCGCCATCAGGGGCAGCATCACGATCGCGAGCGCGACCCCGCCGGCGAATCCCGACTGTCGATGCTGGGGAATGACGATCAGGCCGTAAACAAACAGCCCGACGATGATCGTCGGCAAGCCCGCCATGATGTCGAGGGCGAACCGGAGCGTACGCGCGGTCCGTGATCGCGGCCCCGCGAACTCGGTCAGGTACAGCCCGGTGAGGATCCCGATCGGGAGTGCGATCAGGGCTCCGAAGGCGACGATCTCGAGCGTGCCGATCAGAGCGTTGAAGATTCCGCCGCCGGCCAGCCCGGAGGGGTTCTGGAGCACGAAGCTGAAGCTCAGAGCCGAGGCACCGCGGACGGCCACGCCGTAGCAAACGATCACGAGCACGGCGACGGCGAACACGGCCCCTGCCGTCGCGGTGATCTGGACGAAGCGGCTCACCGCAATGCGCCGACGGAGATTGCCCGACGGAGTGAGGGGCGCTGTCGGGTCGAACGGTCTTCCCTCGGACAGGGCTGTCTCCGCGGCGCTCAAATGACCCTCTGGGTCACGTCGAACCGCCCGGCGATCATGCGCGCTGCGACGCTCGTGAGCATGCCGATCACCACCAGGACGAGACCGGCATAGAACATCGCGGCCGTGTGCAGAGAATTGACCGGAGAGGTGAACTGATTGGCGATCTCCGCGGGGATCGTCGAGCCGGGCTCGAACAGTGATTTGTGAATCGCGGTCACATCGCCGATCACGAACGAGACGGCGATCGCCTCGCCGAGCGCCCGCCCGAGACCGAGGACCACGGCGGCGCTGACGCCCGACACGGTGGTGGGAAGGACGATGCCCCGGATGACCTCCCACGGCGTAGCGCCCAGCGCCGCGGCGCCGTCCTTCAGCTCCGTCGGGACGGTCAGGAACAGGTCGCGGGTCAGCGCCGAAATGATCGGCAGGATCATCACGGTCAGGACCAGCCCGGCGGTGAACACGCCGATCCCGATCGGCGAGGCAGGTCCGAACAGCGGAATGACGCCGAGCGCGCTGTGGAGCCCGGGCTCGAGCCTATCGACGAACGGGACGAGCACGACCAGTCCCCAGAAGCCGTAGATGATGCTCGGAACCGCCGCGAGCAGCTCGACGAGCGGCCCGACGACCGCCCGCACCCGCGCGGGCGCCATCATGCTCAGGTACAGGCCGATCGCGATCCCGAGCGGCGTCGCCAGCACGACCGCCATCAGTGAGCTGACCACGGTCCCGTAGAGCATCGCCCCCACGCCCTCGATGCTGAAGTTGGGCTTCCACTCCGTGCTTGTGATGAAGCCGAGGCCGAACTTCGAGATCGCCGGCTGGCCGTTTCTGACGAGCTGGTAGACGAGGTCGACGAGCGTCAGGACGACGAGCAGGCCGGCCAGTGCGCACAGCCCGAACATAACGCGGTCGCCCAGCCGGCCGGCGCGTCGCGGCCGGGTTTGCCTCCCTGCACGGGCGCGGGAACCGCCCCACGCCGGTGTGAGCCTCGCCCTCGACGACACGGCGCGCAAGCGTACGGAAATCGATCGACGCGCATTTGGTCCCCCTCCCATCGCTCACAACTTTTCAACAACGTGGTTACACACTGGCCACAAGTGGCCAAATCGGCACGGAGATGCTTACCGCTATCTCGCGAGGGGCGGCCGGGCCACGTCGAGAGCTTCTCGGGAATTCCCACAAGGAAAGGATCACTGCTGTGCTCTTCAAGAGGTTCGTAAGCGTCACGTGTGCCGGGTTGCTGGCGGCCTGTGTCTTGGGCCTAAGCGCCGCCGCGGCGTCCGCAGCCACGCCGACGCTCAACGGCGCGGGCTCGACGCTGGTTGCCCCGATCGAGGCCGAATGGGCCGCGGTATGGGACACGTCGACGAGCAGCCTGGTCAACTACTCCCCCGTCGGGTCCGGGAGTGGCGAGAAGGACATCGCCGCCGGCCTGGTGGACTTCGGCGCATCAGACGCGCCGCTATCCGTGTATCCGGGCGTCTCCTCGAGCATCGTCCAGATCCCCTGGGCGCTCACCGCGACCGGCGTGAGCTATCACCTCAACGGCCTGAAGCCGCGCGGCTCGGTCCTTCGTCTGACCGGGTCCGTGCTGGCCCAGATCTACCTTGGCCAGATCACCACCTGGAACAACAAGCAGATCAGGAACCTGAACAAGGGCGTGAAGATCCCGCATACGAGGATCACGGTGTTCTGGCGTTCCGACGGATCCGGAGACACGTATGCGTTCACCCGGTACCTGTCGGATGTTTCCGGCACGTTCCTGAGCAAGGTCGGCGCCTCCACGACGGTGAGCTTCCCGGTCGGCGTGGGTGCGAAGGGCAACCAGGGTATGGCCCAGGCGGTCGAGGGCACGAACGGCGGCATCGCCTACATCGCGGTTTCGTACCTGATCGCGAACAAGCTGCCGGCCGTGGCGATCAAAAACGCCGCCGGCAACTACGTGGTTCCGAACCTGAGCGCAATCGCGGCCGCGGCGTCAGGGGTCAGCCCGGGGCCTGGCAACGAGGTCACGATCGTCGACCCACCAAAGCGCAAGAAGAAGGCGTATCCGATCTCGACGTTCACCTACGCGTTCGTCCCGACCAACGCCCCGCAGGGAGCCCTGCTGCGGTCGTTCATCGGCTACGCGATCACCGGCGGACAGTCGTTCGGGCCCTCGCTGGACTTCTCGCCGCTGCCGAAGTCGATTGTCAACGCCGACGAAAACACACTGAACTCGATCAACTGACCGATTGACACGAACCATGTCTGGCGGGCCCGGTCGCGGATGCGACCGGGCCCGTGTGTGTTCGGTAATGCATACGTGGTGCAATAGGCAGGTGAGAGTCACTCCGCTTAGCGGCTGGCGCACGCCGGGACATCCAGCGTGCGCCACGCCGCGTTCTCGGCGGACTCGGCCGGCGCGAGCCGGTGTTGGAGCGTCTTGATCACACTCAGTGGATCGGCTCCATGGTCGAGGTCGCGGACTGTGCCGTCGAGAAGGTTCAGCTGACGGGACATGGCGGCGAGCGCGGCCGGGTAAGACGAGGCGGCGTCCGCCGGCGCCTTCAGCATCCGCAACTCGGCGAGCTCGGGCGCGAGCACGACGGCGCCGCGGCGCAGGAACGCCGCGGTGTCCGACGGGAGCGCCGGCGCCGTGATCTGGTTTGACTGCGTTGCCGCCCGCTGGCAGATGACGGTTGCCTGCTGGCGGAGCCGGCTCGCCGACGGTGACGAGCTGCCGCAGCCCGCGACCGCAAGCACGGCGGCCGCGATCGCGACGCGACTCATCGAAGGCTCACGCCGAACAGTCGCTCGAGCTGCGCGATCGTGTCTTCGGTCGCGCGGTGGTGGACGGTCGCCATTCCGAGCCCTGCCGCGGGCGTGAGGTTGCCCGGCAGGTCGTCGACGAACACACAGTCCGCCGGCGGGAGCCCAAGACGATCGGCGCCGAGCACGTAGATCTCAGGGCCTGGCTTGCGCATCCCGACCTCTGCGGAGATCACGACCACGTCGAACAGCTCCCCGAGCAGGTCCCTCGGGTAGCGCATCGTTCCCCAGGAGTTGGACAGGAGCCCGGTCTGGACCCCGCCGGCGCGGACGCGGCGGACGGTCTCGAGCATCCGCTCGTCGAGCCTCGTGCCGCCGAACATCCGGTCGAGCAGGCCTGAGGGCTGCACTCCGAGCAGCGCGGCCACCTTTGGCTCGAACTGCTCCTGCGCCACCGCGCCCGTCTCGAGGCCGACCATCAGCTCACGGCATTCCGCGTCCTCGCGGAACGCGCGGCTGATCGCGTCCGGCGCGAGTCCCTCGCGCTCGCAGAAGGCGCTGAAGGAGGCGAACACGTCGGTCGTGAGCACCCCGCCGTAGTCGATCAGCAGCCCGCGGTAGCCCCCGTTCTCAGAAGCCATGTCGTGTCACCGCCAGCGCGCGGTCGGCGATCTCGACCACGCCGTCACCGAACGTCTTCAGGTACGGGTCGTCGGTAGAGCCCGACAGCGCGCGCTTGTAGTTGCCCTCCATGAACACGATGGCCTTCCACAGCGCAAGCGTCACGTACCAGTCCAGCGACTGCACCGAGCGGCCCGACCGCCGTTCGTAGCGGGCGGTCAGCTGCGCCCGCGTGGGGAACCCGGGCCGGAGCGTCACGTTGTTCAGGTTGAACTTGCCCAGGGTGTCGCCTGGCTCGGTCCACTGCATGAGCATGTAGCCGACGTCGGCGAGCGGGTCGCCGATCGTCGCCATCTCCCAGTCGAAGATCGCGATCAGCCGCGCCGGGGCTCCGGGGGCGAACATCGTGTTCCCGAGCCGGTAGTCGCCGTGCACGATCGTCGCGGGTGGCGACTCGGGGATGCTCGCCTGAAGCCATGCGGCGACCTCCTCGACCTGCGGCAACTCGCGCGTGCGGTTGTGCTCCCACAGCCCGTTGAAGCGACGCAGCTGGCGCTCGAGGTAGCCGGTTGGCTTGCCGAAACCCTCCAGGCCGGCGCCTTCCCAGTCGGTGCCGTGCAGCTCGACCAGCGCGTCGATCAGCTCGTCGGCGATCCGGCCGTGCTCCTCGGGGGTGTCGAGCTGATCGGGAACCGAGTCGGTGATGACGCTCCCGGCAATCCGCTCCATGACGTAGAACGGCGCGCCGATCAGGTCGGTGTCCTCGCAGACCGCGAGCACCTTCGGCGCGCGCACGGGCGTCGAAGCGAGCGCGCCGAGCAGCCGGGCCTCGCGGAGCACGTCGTGCGCGCTCGGCGGCAACGGTCCACGCGGCGGCCGGCGGAGCACCGGTCCGGTCGACAGCACGAAGGTGACGTTCGAGTGACCGTCGCCGATCGGCGATGCGGTCAGGTCGGCCGGAGCCTCGAGGCCGTGCGCGCCGAGGAACTCGATCAACGGCTCGAGCACGAGCAGCGGCTCGCGCGAGTTGGCCGCCGCGGCGGCGTGGGTGCGCACGATGTCGTCGGGGGCGAGCGTGACGGGCATGGAGTGAGCAGGGTACCGGCGGACCTGCGCGCGACGGCTAATCTCGACATGGAGAGCAATGCCCGAGCTACCCGAGGTCGAGATCACCGCCCGCCTGATCGGTGCCGCCGTCGCCGGCGCCGAGATCGAGTCTGCGCTGTCGCCGGGCATCAACGCGCTGAAGACGTTCGACCCGCCCCTCTCCGCGCTCGAGGGGCGCCGGTTCGAGCGCATTGGGCGCCGCGGGAAGTTGTTCGTGATCGAGCTCGACGGTGATCTGGCGCTCGAGATCCACCTGATGTCGGCCGGCCGCCTGCAGCTGTTCGACACGCGCGCCTCGCTGCGCGATCGCACCTCCCGGTTCCTGGTCCGTCTGAACGACGGGCGCGAGCTCCGCCTGCGCGAGTTCGGCACCCGCCAGCGGGCTTGGGTAAAGGCGCTGCACGCGGCCGATCTAGCCGCGGAGGAGACGATCGCGGAGCTGGGCCCCGAGGCCTGGCCCGATCCGCCGCCGTTCGCCGAGCTTCTCGACCAGCCGCGCCCGCTGTATGCGTTGCTCCGGGATCAGCACGTGATCGCCGGGATCGGCCGCTCGTGGGTCGACGAGATTCTCCACACGGCGATGATCTCGCCGTTCAAGCGCGGGTCCGATCTCGATGATGACGAGGCCGACAAGCTGCGCGAGACGACCGTGCGCGTCCTCGGCGACGCGATCGCCCACTACGAGTCCGCCTTGGCGCTTCCGATCCCGGACAAGCTGCCGATGCCGCTGACCGTCCACCGCCGCAACGGCCAGCCTTGCCCGCGGTGTGGCGATCAGCTCGAAGCCGTGTTCTACGAGGACTACGTGATGTGCTACTGCCCGACTTGCCAGACCGAGGGCAAGCTGCTCAAGGACCGGCGGCTCTCTCGCCTGCTCAAATAGGACCGCCCTTGTAGGATCCCCACGCCCATGGCACTCGAGCCCGGCGACAAGGCCCCCGATTTCGAGCTCCCCGACCAGCACGGGAACCCGGTCAAGCTGTCGGGCTTGCGCGGCAAGACCGTCGTCCTGTACTTCTATCCGAAGGCGGACACCCCGGGCTGTACGACGCAGGCCTGTGGCGTTCGCGACCACCGCGCCGACTACGCGAACGCCAACACCGTGGTGCTGGGCGTCTCGCCCGACCCGGTCAAGCCCATCGCCAAGTTCGACGAGAAGTACGGCCTGGGCTTCCCGCTCCTCTCAGACGAGGACCATTCGGTGGCCGAGGCCTACGGGGTGTGGGTCGAGAAGAACCGCTACGGTCGCACGTACATGGGCAACGAGCGGACCACGTTCGTGGTCGGGGAGGACGGGACGATCCGCGACGTGTTCCGGAGCGTCAAGCCCGCCGAGCACGACGAGCTCGTGCTGGGCGCGCTGGGCGCGTCCTGACCGCAGCCGGCTAATCGACGCCGAGGTCGCGAAGCTTCGCCAGCGCTGCCCGCTCGATCCGCGAGACCTGCATCTGGCTGCATCCGATAATCGGCGCGACATCCGACTGCGTAAAACCGTGGTAGTAGCGAAGCCTGAGGACCAAGCGCTCGCGTGCGGGCAATCGCCGAAGCGCGTCCTCCACCCACTCCCCCTCGAAGTCGGGCGGGCCGGGGAGCAGGTCGACTAGCTCGGCACCGCCGTCCCGGACCGTGGCGTTGAGGGACAAAGGCGTTGGACAGCCGCCCCGCTCCCACTCCGAGCGCGGGAGCCCGCTCCGGATCTGTCGCCCACGCCGGATCGCGTACTCGATCCGTAACGCGGCGTAAGCCGCGAAGCTTCCCTTGTCCGGCTGGAACGCGCAGCCCGCGAGCGTCAGGCCCCAGAACGCGTCCGATCGCGTGTCGTCTGGATCGTCTCGTCCCCACAGGCAACGCGTGAGTGCGAGTTTTTCGGCGAGTCGAACGTGTCTCTCCACCAGGCGAGACCGCTCGGGATCGAGCCTCGAGGCCCCCGTCGTTCGCCGACAGGCAACTTTTGCCATCTGACTCCCCAATCGGATGGTCGGGCGCCGAGCAGGGCACGGTGCCGCGGCCGAGTGGACGGTTCGGGACCGCCGTCGATCGTAGTCCTCGCACACGCCCCTGGGCCCGCCTCGCTCGAAGACTGGGCGTTTTGCGGAGCAAGTTGAACGGAATGGCCGCCTCAGGGAGACAGCCGAGGGACGATCCCGCGAGGCGTTCCGGCGCTACTGGAGACCCTCGCGCGCCTCGCGCACGAGCGTGACTGCCTCGGGGAAGATGTGCGCCATGACGGTCCGCAGCTGCTCCGCCTGCTGTTCGGTCGTCCCCTGGATGTTGATGCGGTTCATCGCCGCGACGGTCAGGTCGACCGCAAGCTTGATCGCGTTGTCGGCCCACGCCAGTCGCTGAGCGCCCTGCATCTGCTCGGCGAATTCGCCGAGGCGGCGCTGCAACTCGTCGGGATCGCCGAACAGGCCTCCGAATCCACTTCCTTCCATGGGCTCAATGGTACCCGGCCCGGGCGGTCGGGAGGACTCCGAAGAGCCTGACAGCACTTAGACTGGCGATCTGATGAACCACGAGGACCGCGTCGCATACGAATCCCGCGTGAGCACGCGACAGGTCGCGCTCGCCGCTGCGGCGGGCGTGCTCGTGATGGCCGCCGTGCTCGTCCAGATCGGGGGGCCTCACGTAAAGGTCAACGAGCAGACGCTGGGGCTGGTCACGGAGGCCAAGCGCGCCACGCGTGATCTCATCGGCTCGTTCGCGAGCGCGCTCGGCTCGTTCGCGCTGGCGGCGACGCTGTGGTACCTGTGGGGAAGCACGGTCGCGCGCGAGCCGAAGGTCAAGCCGCGGTTCATCGGGATCCTGGCGGTGATCGGCTGCGTGCTGTCCGGCGTGAGTGTGGTCGCGTACGTCGCCAACTACGGCATCCAGGCGCACCACTTCGTCGACCACGGCAGCCAGACGTATCCGGAGGCCAACGCGCTGCTGACCAAGCCGACTCTCGTGATCCCGCAGATCACGAATGACTTCGGCCTGTTACTGGTCGCGGTCGGCTACGTGATGGTGTCGCTCAATGCGATGAGGGTCGGGTTGCTGACCCGCTTCATGGGCTATCTCGGGATCATCGCGGGCGTCCTCACGATCATCCCGCTGGTGCCGATCCCGATCGTCGAGGCGTACTGGCTGCTCGCGCTCGCGTACCTGTTCAGCGGGCGCTGGCCGAGCGGCGTTCCGCCGGCGTGGGCCAGCGGCCGCGCCGAGCCGTGGCCGCGATCCCAGCGGCAGCGGTCGGCTCGGGAGCCGCTGCTCGGACGAGGGCGCCGCCACCCGGCCCCCGAGCCGGCGGCGGAGCCGGTGGGCGCGCCGGCGCCCGCGACCACTCGCTCGACGACCTCCAAGCGCAAGCGCAAGCGCCGCAAGTAGCGGTCCGGTCTTCGGCACCGATCAGACATCCGTCCGCAACCGGTCTCCGCGGGCGCCGCCGGTGGTCCGGTTGCCGATCACGGGTCTAGCTGTCCCGGCTCCTGTCCACGCCGGGGGCCGGGACAGGTTCGCTTCGCCAGCCGTATCTGGAGGGGCGTAACAAACTCAGCTCTGGTCCGGTCCTGGGGCACCTCGCCTGGGGCGTCGGGAATCCGGATCCCGGGCTGTGCGGGCTCGAGTTGGTGATCGCCGGGCGGCCAAACGCCGTCCGGCGGTCACCGTTCATCGTGCCCGGGCGACCGCTCATAGCCAGAAGTCCGCCGCTCACCGATCTGCCTCTTGAGGAGCACGCGAGCAGGGTGCAAACGTTCGCGCCGACTATCAACCCCTCATAGGAGGATTAGATGGAAGCCGCAAACATCGGTGGGCGCGAAGCAGACGTCGCGCCGGCCGCCGATCCGACTGGCGGACGCCTCGCCGGCTGGACGCCGGCGGATCCAGGGCCGCTCGGCCTGGCCGCTTTCGCCGGGACCACGTTCATGCTGAGCCTGATCAACTCCGGTCTGGTCGGCACGCAGAAGTTGCCAGGCGGCGGTTTGCTGCCGATGGTGGCCGCGCTAGCGCTCGCCTATGGCGGGATCGCTCAGCTCGTGGCGGGACTCTGGGAGTTCCGGACCGGGAATACGTTCGGCGCCGTGGCATTCTGCTCGTACGGCGCGTTCTGGATCTCGTTCTTCTTCATCGTCCAATCCGTCGGCAAGAACGCGCCGACCGAGGTGTTCAGCGGGCTCGGGCTGTATCTGTGGATGTGGGGGATCTTCACGGCCTACATGTTCATCGCGTCGCTGCGGACGACCGGGGCGGTCGCGCTGGTGTTCCTGCTGCTGGCGATCACGTTCCTCATTCTCGGGATCGGCAACTCGGCGCTCGCCGGCACCCTCAGCGCCACCAACGGTACGATCAAGCTGGGTGGCTACTTCGGGATCGCGACCGCGATCGTCGCGTGGTATGCATCGTTCGCCGCGGTCATCAACTCGACCTTCGGGCGAGTGGTGGCGCCGGTCGTTCCGTTGAGTCGCTAACACGAGAAAAGCCCACCAATACGCTGCTCTCGAGTAGAACTAGCGACGGAGTCATCGAATACATCGAAGAACCATGGAGCGCCGGCGGCAACGCCGGCGCTCTGGGCTGTCAGCAAACCCGGTTGCCGCCGCGTTGGAAGGAGAGAGAACTAAATGGCTGACACGACCAAGCCGGCTCAGGAGGAGACCGCCGAGGATGCGGCCTCCGAGGCGCAGATCGCGGTTCACTGGCGGGAGGAGGAGTACTTCGAGCCGCCCGCCGCGTTCGCCGCGCAGGCAAACGCGAACGATCCGGCGATCCTCGAGCGCTTCAGCGAGAAGAACTTCCCGGAGTGCTTCATCGAGTACGCCGACATGCTCACCTGGGACCGGAAGTGGGACACGCTGCTGGACACGAGCAAGCCGCCGTTCTTCAAGTGGTTCGTGGGCGGGCGGCTCAACGCGTCCGTGAACTGCGTCGACCGGCACCTCGAGACCCGCGGCGACCGAAACGCGCTGATCTGGGTGCCCGAGCCCGAAGACGTGGAGCCCGTGGAGATCACCTACGCGGAGCTCCACCGCCGCGTCAACGAGTTCGCGGCGCTGCTGCGTGACTTCGCCGGAGTGAAGACGAGCGACCGGGTCACGTTCCACCTGCCGATGGTCCCGGAGCTGCCGGTGGCGATGCTCGCGTGCGCGCGGCTCGGCGTGATCCACTCCGAGGTGTTCGGTGGCTTCAGCGGCGCGGCCTGCGGCCAGCGCATGGCCGACGCGAAGAGCACCGTTCTCGTCACGATCGACGGCTACTACCGCAACGGCGACCTGATCGACCACAAGGTCAAGGCCGACCAGGCGATCGAGGAGGCACGCAAGGAGGGGATCGAGGTCGAGAAGGTGCTCGTGTGGAGGAGGATCCCCGGCGAGTACCACTCCGAGAGCCCGATGGTCGAGGGCCGGGACTACTTCGTCGACGACCTGCTCGGCGACTACAGCGGGCAGCAGGTCGAGCCCGAGTCGCTGGCCGCCGACGACACGCTGTTCCTCATGTACACGAGCGGCACGACGGGCCGCCCGAAGGGCGCCCAGCACCCGATCGGCGGTTACCTCAGCTACGTGACCGGGACCTCGAAGTACTACCAGGACATCCACCCCGACGACACCTACTGGTGCTTCGCCGACATCGGATGGATCACCGGACACTCCTACATCGTGTACGGGCCGCTGGCGCTCGGCACGACCAGCGTCATGTACGAAGGGGTGCCTACCTACCCAGACCCGGGGCGCCCGTGGCGGATCGCCGAGAAGCTCGGGGTGGACATCTTCCACACCGCTCCCACGACGATCCGGATGCTGAGGAAGGTCGGGCCGGACGAGCCGGAGAAGTACACCTACCACTTCAAGACGATGACCACGGTCGGCGAGCCGATCGAGCCCGACGTGTGGCGCTGGTACTACCACTTCGTCGGCAAGGGCGAGGCGGCGATCACCGACACGTGGTGGATGACCGAGACCGGCGGCTTCCTCGGCAGCACGCTCCCGGGGCTTCAGCCGATGAAACCCGGCAGCTGCGGGCCGGCGGCGCTCGGAATCCAGCTCGTGATCTTCGACGAGAACGGCGAGGAGATTCCACGGGGCTCCGGCAAGGCGGGTTACATCTGCGTGCGCAATCCGTGGCCCGGCAGGATGCTCACCGTCTGGGGGCAGGACCAGCGGTTCATCGACACCTACTACGCGAAGTTCTCGAAGGCGGGCGGCAAGGACTGGCGGGACTGGCCGTTCATGTGCGGCGATGGCGCCGTGGAGTCTTCGGACGGCTACTTCCGGATCCTCGGGCGGATCGACGACGTGATCAACGTCGCCGGGCACCGGCTCGGGACCAAGGAGCTCGAGTCGGCAGCGATCACCGTCGACGAGGTGGCCGAGGCCGCCGCCGTGCCGGTCATCGACGAGGTGCGCGGGAAGATCGTCGAGATGTACATCTCACTGAAGCCCGGGGTACCCGCAGATGCCGGGATCGATAAGAAGGTATCCGACGCGATCGTCAGAGAGATCGGGGCCATCGCCCGGCCCAAGAACGTGTGGATCGTCAAGGACATGCCGAAGACCCGCTCGGGGAAGATCATGCGGCGTGTGATCGCGGCGGTCTCGAACTTCGCCGACGTCGGCGATGTGAGCACGCTCGCCAATCCCGAGATCGTCGACGAGATCCGTCACCACGTGCAAGCCGAGAAGTCGGCCAAGGGCGACGTCCCGCGCGAGCTCTCCGAGCAGGAGAAGGCGGACATAGCCGCGTACGGGCACGCGGAGTAGCCACAGTCCGCCGGCCTGCCACAGCCGATACCGCGCCCGGTCCTCGGGACCGGGCGCGGCCCCCGCCTTGACGGGACCACGCGAGTGTCTCGGATACTCCGCTCGCCCCTTGGGTAGTACACCGAGAGAGAGCACGAGGAAGGAGATCCTGTGACAGACACGGCAACGACCCATATGTCCGACCAGACCCTCGAGTCCAAGCTCGAGGAAATGCTCGAGGTCGAGACGTTCGAGCCTCCGGAGGAGTTCGCCAAGCACGCGCTGCTGAGCGATCCGTCGGTCTACGACGAGGCGGAGAAGGACTGGAAGGGCTGGTGGATGAAGCAGGCGAAGGAGCTCCACTGGTTCAAGGAGCCCAGCCAGGACGTCGACGAGTCCGACCCGCCGTTCTTCAAGTGGTTCGCGGACGGCAAGATCAACGCCTCCTACAACTGCCTGGACCGCCACGTCGAGGCCGGAAACGGCGACCGGGTCGCGTTCCACTGGCGCGGCGAGGAAGGCGAGGAGGAGGACCTCACCTACGCCGACCTGCACCGCGACGTGCAGAAGTTCGCCAACGCGCTCAAGGACCTCGGCATCGAGAAGGGCGACATCGTCGGGATTTTCCTGCCGATGATCCCCGAGGTGATCGTCGCGATGCTGGCGTGCGCTCGCATTGGCGCGCCGCACAACGTCGTGTTCGGCGGGTTCTCGGCCGGCTCGGTTCGCGAGCGGATGGAGTTCTCCGCGGCCAAGGCGCTCGTCACCGTCGACGGCGCCCGGCGCAAGGGCAAGACGGCAAACATCAAGCAGGCGGTCGACGAGGAGATGGGCGACCTGGAGTCGCTCGAGCACATCGTCGTGGTCAGGCGAACCGGCGCCGATTGCGAGATGAAGGACGGCCGCGACGTCTGGTACCACGAGATCCTCGAGAAGGCGACAGATGAGTGTCCGGCCGAGGAGCTCGACGCCGAGCATCCGCTGTACGTCCTGTACACGAGCGGTTCGACCGCCAAGCCCAAGGGCGTGGTCCACACGACCGGCGGTTACCTGACCGGCATCGCGTCCACGCATCGCTATGTGTTCGACCTGCACCCGGAGGAGGACGTCTACTGGTGCTCGGCCGACGTCGGATGGGTTACCGGCCACTCGTACATCGTGTACGGTCCGATGGCCAACGGCGCAACCAGCGTGATGTACGAGGGCGCGCCGGACTACCCGCACAAGGGCATCTGGTGGGAGCTGTGCGAACGCTACGGCGTGACGAAGTTCTACACCGCGCCCACGGCCATCCGGGCCTGCATGAAGTGGGGCGTTGAGCACGTCGAGAAGCACGACCTGTCGAAACTGAAGCTGCTCGGCACGGTCGGCGAGCCGATCAACCCGAAGGCCTGGCTCTGGTACTACGTGGTCGTCGGAGGCGAGCGCTGCCCGATCGTCGACACCTGGTGGCAGACCGAGACGGGCGCGATCATGATCACGCCTCTGCCGGGGATAGTCGCGACCAAGCCGGGCTCCGCCACGCGGTCGTTCCCCGGCGTCTTCGCCGACGTCGTCGATGAGCGCGACGGCAAGCCGCTCGACGACGGCCAGGGACTGCTCGTCCTCACGCGTCCGTGGCCATCGATGCTACGAACCCTTTACAAGGAGGACGACCGGTTCGTAGAGACGTACTTCAAGAGGTTCGGGAAGGAGACCTACCTGGTCGGCGACGCCGCGCGCAAGGACAAGGACGGCGACTTCTGGATCATCGGGCGCATCGACGATGTCGTGAACGTGTCCGGGCACCGGATGTCCACAGCCGAGGTCGAGTCCGCGATCGTCGCACATCCCAAGGTCGCGGAAGCGGCGGTCATCGGTCAGGCCGACGAGGACACCGGCCAGTCGATCTGCGCGTTCGTGACCCTCGAAGGCGACGACGAAGGCTCGGATGAGCTGATCGTTGAGATCCACGAGACCGTGGCCAAGCGAATCGGGAAGCTGGCACGGCCCAAGCGGGTGATCTGGGCCGACGATCTGCCCAAGACGCGCTCGGGCAAGATCATGCGCCGGCTGCTCCGCGACATCGCCGAGGGCCGTGCGCTCGGCGATGTCACGACGCTGCGCGACCCCGACGTGATGAACCAGCTCGAGGGCAAGGTCCAGGAAGAGCAGAAGCACGAGGAGGCCTAGCGGCCTATGAGCCATAACCCTCCGGATACGGACCGTCATACGTCCGTATCCGGTGGGATCGCTCGATGCGGCGGACGATCGGTCGATGCCGGATGAATGAGCGTCGTCCACGAGATCCGTTCCGCCGGGCTTTCGGACCGGGTGGTGCTTCGTGACGGCTCGATGCTGGCTCGTCGCCCGAGATCGTCGCGCACGCGGCCTCGTTCCGTCTCGGGACGAGTCGAGCGGAGGTCGCATTCCTGGTCACCGACGAGTGGCAGGGCCGCGGCCTGGGGTCGCTGTTGCTCGCAGGTCTGGTATGTGCGGCCGAGCTGAACGGTGTCACGACGCTGGTGGCGGACGTGCTCCCGCGCAACCGCGCGATGCGCGCGGTGTTCGACCGCAGCGGCTATCCGGTCGAGGTCCGTTGGGATGCGCACGGCGTCGAGGTGGAGATAGACGCCACGCCGCGCGTTCCCGCCCTGGCGCGCGCCGCCTAGTCCGGCCTCTAAAGAACGTGGAGCCGTCGCCGATCATCGTGGGGACTCCTCCAAGCCGCGAGCGATGGCAATCGAAGAACTCAGCAGGGACCACACCGATCCAGCGCCGCCGCGGGACAGCGAAGCGACGTGGCCGCTGATCGCGCTGTCGGAGCGCGGTGGCGAGCTGGGTGAGCTGAGTCGCGACGTCGCTCATACGCTCGACGAGCTCGCGCAGACGACATCGGAGTTCTCGTGCGGATCCGCGCGCAGCTCGCTCGCGGTGTCGGTCATCAGCGACAACATGCAGCGCCTGCGCGACCAGCTCGAGGGGCTGAGCGTGAGCTCGGGCTCGCTGCGCGAGGCTTCGGCGCAGACCGCCGAGTCGGCCGGCGCATCGGCCGAACTCCTCGAGCAGCTCTCGGTCGAGAGCGCCAGGGGCCTGGATGTGCTCGGTCCGCTGATCGACGCGATCCGGCAGATCAGCGACCGGGTCGTGCGCGTGCACGAGCTGGTCGAGACCCTCGCCGCTAACGAGCTTGCGAGCATCGAAGAGTTCTCGGCGATCATCCACCGGATCGCGAGCCAGACGAAGCTGCTGGCCCTCAACGCCGCGATCGAGGCGGCGCGTGCGGGGGAGCACGGGCGCGGCTTTGCCGTCGTCGCCGATGAGGTCGGCAAGCTCGCCTCGGAGACCGCGTCGCAGACATCGCAGATCAGAGATACCGTGACCCGCACCCGGTCCCAGATGGACGAGGTCGTCGCCGCCACCGCCGTGGCCCGGGGGCAGACGGCCAAGAGCAGCGAGGACGCCGACGCCGGCCGCGAGATCCTGGAGCGGATCTCCGGGCTGATCGGCTCGTCGAACGACACCGCGACTCAGATCGCGGCGCTCGCGCGCCAGCAGCTGGCCGACGTCCAGGAGATCGACGTCAACCTGCACGCGATCACCGCCGGCAGCGCCGAGATCGAGCAGCAGGCAGAGTCGGTGGCGCAGGCGCAGCTCAATCTGTCGGCGAGCACCGAGCGGGCCTCGTTGACGCTCGCGCGGTTCGACACCGGCGGGTTGATCTCGCGCTTGCGGGTCCGCTGCGAAGACCTGGCCGACGAGCTGCGCATGGTCCTCGAGGCGGCGGTCGACGAGCGCCGTGTCAGCCTCAGCAAGGTGCTCGAGCTTCGCTACCAGGAGGCGACCGGACCGCTGATCGACCGGTTCGGAAGGCTGTTCGACGTCACGCGGGCAGACCCGTCCGGATTCTCGCCGCCGAAGTACCACACCGCCTACGACGCACTCGTGGACCGCGCGATGATGGAGCGGATGGACGCAGTCCTCGCGGCCGAGCCGAAGCTGACGTTCGCGCTGCCGTTCGATCTGAACGCCTGGGCGCCCGCGCACAACAGCGTCTACTCGCAGGACATCACCGGCGATCCGGCCAAGGATCTGGTCGGAAATCGCACCAAGCGCTTCTTCCTCGAGTCGGGCGCCCTGACCCGGGCCTCCAGAATGGAGCTCGGCGCCGACCTCCCTGAGGAGATCCTCACTCGCGCGCAGATCAGTGCCGCCGGCGCCCAGCTCAGAGAGCCCGCGGGCGGTCACCGTTCGTTTCTGGTGCAGACCTACGCGCGCGACACCGGCGCGGTGCTGACCACCCTGTCGGTCCCCCTGTACGTGCACGGCCGGCGCTTCGGCTGCGTCTGCCTGGGCTGGGATCCCGAGCGGCTCCGCACTTGAGCCGCACTCACAACCGCGCGGACTAGACGCCGAGGCGCCGGCTGAGGTCGGTCACGTGCCGGCGCGCGACCGGGATCGACTGGCCGCCGGCAAACCCCAGCTCGGCCGTGCCGCCGAACAGGGGGCGAAGCTCGACCGCCCGCGCGAGGTTGGCGACGAACTGGCGGTGCACGCGGACGAAGTCGAACGGCTCCCAGCGGTGCTCCACGTCGTTGAGCGTCGTCCGCAGCAGGTAGCGCCCGTCCTCGGTGACGATGCGAACGAAATCGCCGTGCGACTGGACGTACAGGATCGAGCCGCGGTTGATCAGCCGCGTCGAGCCGGCGCGCGCCCCTGAGACCGCGATCATCTCGCTCTCGGCCGCAGGTTGGGAGCGCGGACGGCGCCCGTTCCGGTCGGTCTGGGCTTCGCTTGCCTCGACCGCGGCGGCGACCCGCTCGAGCGCCTCCTCGAGACGGCGCCGGCTGACCGGCTTGCGGAGGTAGTCGACCGCGCGCAGCTCGAACGCGTCGACCGCGGCGGCGTCGTGGGCGCTCACGAACACGAGCTGCGGCGGGGAGGCGAACCGTCGCAGGACGCGCCCCAGCTCGACGCCGTCGAGGTCGGGCATCCGGACGTCGAGGAAGATCACGTCGTAGGGCTGGCTCGAGGCCTTCAGCAGCGCGTCGTGGCCGCCGAACGCGCACTCCACGTCGTGCACGCTCGAGAAGCTCCGCAGCAGCCTGGCCAGATCCTGGAGCGGCGTGTGCTCGTCGTCGACGGCGAGGATCGTGAGCCCGTCCGAGCTCATGTCGACCAGGCGAGCTCGGGAGCCGGGACCTCGCCGCGCAGGTTCGGGACGGTCATCACCGCGGTCGTCCCCTCGCTCACGGCGGATTCGATCTTGAGCGCGTATCGCTCGCCGAACGTGGCTCGGAGCCTGGCGTCGACGTTGGACACGCCGATGCCCCCGCCGGCCCCGGCGAGCACGGCCTCGAGGCGCTCGGGCTCGATCCCGACGCCGTCATCGGAGACGCGCAGCTCGACGTCCCCGCCGACGATCTGGGCCGTGATCGTCACCCGTCCCGTGCCCGCTCCCCGTTCGACCCCGTGTCGCACGGCGTTCTCGACGAGCGGCTGCACCGACATCGCCGGCACGACCGCGCCGCGGGTCGAGTCGGGCACGTCGACCGTCACGTGCAGGATCCCGCGGAACCGTGCCTGCTCCAGGCGCAGGTACCTCTCCACGTGCTCGATCTCCTCGCCGAGCGTGACGTACGACCGGCCATCGCGAAACAGGTAGCGCGTGAACTCGGCGAAGTCGATCAGCAGGTCGCGGGCCTCTTCGGGTCGGGCGTGGATGTCGCCGGCGACCGCGGCGAGCGCGTTGTAGATGAAGTGCGGGGAGATCTGCGCCCGCAGCGCTCGCAGCTCGGCCTGGGCGAGACGCTCCTCCTGCGCGGCCACCAGCGACAGCTCCACCTGCGCGGATACGAGGCTGGCGGCCTCCTGGACGACTCGCAACTCGTGGTGGCTGGGACGCCCGACCGACCTGTAGAAGGCGATCAGCGTACCGATCCGCTGGTCCTGGGCGATGAGCGGCGCCAGCACCGCGGATTTGAGCGGGCAGGTGGGATCCGAGGACACCAGCCGAGGGACGATGTGGAGGCGGTTGTCGCGGGCGCGCTCGAGCAAGCGCGAGAGCAGATCGCCCGGTCTCACCTGCTCGCGCCCCTCGCCCTCGATCGCCAGCACGGCGCGTGTGTCGGCCAGCGCGATCGCGGCCGCGCCGGTCAGCTCGCGGAGATTCGGGACCGCTCGCTCGGCGGTCCGGTTGTTCAGCCCCCTACGAAGATGGGGAAGGGTGGCGGTGGCGGCGTGAAGGGCGGCCTGCATCGCGTCCTCCGGGATGCCCCTTATACGGGGACCGCGCATCGCTCTCCACACCGCGGTGAGCGATGCGGCTATCCCGATGCCAAGTACTACGCCCAGGGCCAGATCCATGGTGAGCCTTTAATAGGTTAGCGATGCTTGTGACGGTTGTTACTCGGCCCGGTCCGCGATCTGACGTTAGCCGCCGACCCGGACTCCACGCTGACCTTGTGAGGGTTGCCGGCGGGCGCGATGATGGGGGCATGAGCTCGACGACCAACTTTTCCTCCTATGAGCAGGCATGCGAGCAGCACCGCTGGGACGTGCCCGAGCGATACAACATCGCGGTCGACGTGTGCGACCGCCACCCGCGCGACAAGCTGGCGATGATCCACGGGGACTTCCGGGGGCGGATCCAGGAGATCAGCTGGGGCGAGCTCCAGGACGATTCCAACCGGTTCGCGAACGTCCTGCGGGCCCATGGGGTGGACACCGGCGACCGCGTCGCGATGCTGCTGCCGGCGACGCCGCAGACCGCGGCCGCGTTCTTCGGGGTGTGGAAGGCGGGCGCGATCCTCCTGTCGATGTCCGTCCTGTACGGCGACGAGGGCATCCGCCACCGCGTCGGTGACTCCAGGCCGAAGGTGCTGCTCACCAACGCCGAGAACGCCGGTCGTATCGACCGGTCGATGGTCGAGCACCTGCTGATCCTCGACGACGAGTTGCTCGGGCGAGGCTCGACGGCGTTCGACCCCGTCGACACCGCGGCCGACGATGCGGCCCAGCTCTACTACTCGTCGGGCACGACGGGGCTGGCGAAGGGCATCCTCCACGCCCACCGGTACATCCTCGGCCACGAGGAGTTCACCTACTGCCACGACCTGCGCGACGGTGAGCTGTTCTACGGCATGGGCGAGTGGGCGTGGGCGGCGGGCATCTGCCCGCTGCTCGGTCCGTGGCGCCTGGGCGCGGTGCAGGCCGTCTACCAGCGCGAAGGTGGATTCGATCCCGCCAGGCAGCTGGACTTCCTGTCGCGCCACGGGGTCAACAACGTGTTCGGCACGCCGACCGCGATCCGGTCGATGATGTCGATCTCCGACGCCGGCACCCGTTACCCGCAGAAGTTCCGGATCGTGTGCTCGGCGGGCGAGCCGGTCAATCCCGAGGCGATCCGCTGGTTCCGCGAACAGTACGGGCTCACCGTGCTCGACTACTACGGGCTGACCGAGTCCTATCCGCTGTGCGCGAACTACCCGTTCATGGAGGTCCGCGAGGGTTCGATGGGGCGCCCGATGCCCGGCTGGGAGGTGGCGATCCTCGACGAGGACGAGCGACCCGTCGCCGCCGGCGAGCGCGGCGAGATCTGCTTGAAGGCGCGGTCGAACCCGCACTACCCGCTCGGGTACTGGAACCGGCCGGAGGAGGACACTGCGGAGGCGTTCGGCGGCGACTGGTTCCACACGAAGGACGCCGCCCGCGCCGACGACGACGGCTACTTCTGGTACGAGGGCCGGGCCGACGACGTGATCATCTCGGCCGGCTATCGGATCGGCCCGTTCGAGGTCGAGTCGGCGTGCCTCGAACACCCGGCGGTGGCCGAGGCGGCGGCGGTCGCCTCGCCTGACGAGCGGCGCGGCTACGTGGTCAAGGCGTTCGTCGTGCTCGCGTCTGGGCACGATCCTTCCGACGAGCTCGCCGACGAGATCAAGGCGTTCGTGCGCGACCGGCACTCCGCGTACGCCTACCCTCGCGTGATCGAATTCGTGCCCGATCTCCCCAAAACCCTCACGGGAAAGATCCGCCGGATCGAGCTTCGCCAGAGCGAGCAGGAGCGGGCTGGCGGCGCCGACCCCGGGTAATGCATCGGTAATGCACGCCCTTGGCCGCGTGGGCGGTTCAGATTCGAACATCACCGCCGCGATGGCTTGACAGCGGCTACCCGATGTGGCAGGTTGCCCCCGCCGGTCCGGGGGGGACTGGATCGGTCGGGTTGCTTGGAGCCAGGGGACAGGCAACGGGGGTCGGTGGTCCCTGAATCTGAATAGACACTTACATGAGTAGGGTGCTCACGCCTGCGTACGCGGGCGCTTCCGGCGCGAACCGAGCGTTTGGGCTCGGGAGCCTCGGCACGCGCCGACAGCTGTACTGGTTCGGCATGGCCGGGCTGCTCGCGCTGGCACTTCCGTATGCCGTGCTGTTCACCGCCGTCGTCCGGACACAGGTCGACGCACCTGCGGTTCCGGTGTCGATGCCGGCGCTGACGTTGCCGGTCGCCCGCTTCCCGCAGATCGCGATTCCCAAGTTGCGGCCGGCGCCCGCCGTTCCGCGCGTTCCCACGCCGACGTCGACGGCGACCACGAGCACGGCCGCGACGACCACGTCGCGGACCCGCACCGTGACGACGACCCGGGTCGAGCGGGTCACCGGGACGCGGGTCGTCCGCCAGATCAGCGTGCCGGTCGTGAACAGCTCCTATTCGACCGTGCCCCCGAGCCACAAGGCGAGCCCTTCGCACAATCTCCGGGCTCGGCGGCCGCGAACGCACTCGCCCAGGCGGTGGCCAGCGCCCCGGTCGTCACGAGCCCGGCCCCTCCGACGCCACCGATGCCGGCGTCGCCGTCCTCATCCTCGATTCGCCTTGCCGCTCACACGGCCAGCGATTCGAGCGCGAGTTCGGCGGCTACCGCGACCTCCGACTCGGCGAGCACCGACTCCGCCGCGACGACGGACTCGGAGTCGACGACCGCGGCGGCGTCAGCGCCGGCGACCACGAGCGCGAGCGCCGCGCCGGCTGCCCCGTCGACGCCGGCCCCAGCGACCACCACGACGGATTCGTCGACCACGGATTCGCCTGCCTCATCGGATGGCTCGGCGGCTGCTCCCTCGCAGGGGGCCTCGTCCCAGTCACAGCCTTCGCAGCCGGCTCCGAGCAGCGCTCCGGCCTTGACCCCGGCGTCGAGCGGCGCGCCCGCCCCTGCCGCCAACACCCCCACCGTCGCGCCGGCCCGGATAGGCACGTCCAAGAGCGCCCCGATCAGCTCCGCCCCCGCGGCGACGAGCATCCAGTCGTCGCCGACGACGTCGGTCGCGCTGCCAGCGCAGACGGTCACCGACTCTACGCAGACCACGGTGGTATCGACCACGACCACGATGGAAACGCCCCAGACGGTCAGCGTTCCGACGGCGGTCGTGACCACGACCACCACCGCGACGCTCGCCTCGGCCGCATCGGCGGCCCCGACCTTCAAGGTCAGCGCCACGGCCCCCGGGGCACCCACGACGATCTCGACCGCCGCCACGACGGCGGCCGAACCCGAAATCGTCGCCGGGTCCGACTCGTCGCCGAGTATCTCCGCGACGACGTCCGCGGCGCCGGCTACCGGCAACCCGGGAGGCACCGACTCGCCCTCAACCGCAGCTTCTGACTCGATCGCGCCGCCGCCGTCCGACGGGGCGACCACACTCACCAGCGTCGATCCGTCGGCGACAGACCCGGCCGCGGTGCCGGGCAGCGGTCGAGGCCCTCCGGCTCCCGGCTCCGTGTTGATCACAGCCGCCGAGGGCGGCATGGTCACTTCGGGGCCCGCGACCCTCATGTTCGCGCCGGGCAGCTTGCCCGCCGACGCGTACGTGTCGATCACGCCCGTCACGCTGAGCACGCCGGTCTACGGCTCGTCGGTGGGTTATGACCTCACCGCGATCGACGTGAGCACTGGAGCGCGGATCGAGCAGTTCGACTCGCCGCCCGTGCTTGCGGTGGCCGGCTCGAAGCCCGGGTCTCAGATCTACTACCTCAGCCCGACCGCGGGCGCCCAGCCGATCGCGTCGACCTACAACATGGGCACCGGCAGCGTCTCGGCCGGCCTTCCCCACTTCTCGACATACGTAGCCGGGGCGAACACGAACCCCGAGACCGTCGACGTGACATCGGACTGCGTCGCGACCGGTGTTCCGATCCCGTGCCCGATCGCCGTCACGATCACCTCGAGCAGCGTCACGCTGACTGTGAACGGCAGCGCGATATCACTCAATTCCGGCATCACGAGCCTGACGATCGACGCGGGCAGCGAGCAGGACGCGCTCACGGTCGACATGAGCTCCGGCGGCGCGGCGCTGCCGCTGACGTTCAACGGCGGCGGCGGCAACGACAAGATCATCGTCAAGGGCACGAACAACGGCGACGAGATCCAGTTCATCGACGCCGGCACCGGGCAGACCACGATCCACAGCGACAACGGCACGTTCTCCGACGTGACGTTCGCCAACATCGGCGTGTCGTCGGTCGAGGTGGACCCGGGCACCGGTACGTCGACCGCTGCTGTCGATCCGCTCGAGACGTCGTTCGTGGCGACGATCACGATCAACTCCGGCGACACGCTGACGTTGGGAACGATCAACGCCCGAACGGGTTCACCGCCACCGCGGTCAACCAGATCAGCGCCGGCCCGGGGATCAGCGACGACACGCAGGCGCCGCGTGTCGATTGGACGCCGAACGCCAGCTACACGAAGGTGCCCGAGGACGTCGGAGCGAGCACGAGTGCCAACGGCTCGGGCATGACCGTGAACATCACGGTCAGCGCCAGCGGGCTGCCGACCGCGACGCTCAGCAGCTTCGGCCAGAACTACAAGATCGGCGACGTGGTCGTATTCGACCCGCCGAACGGAACCGGCACGCCGATCCGGGTCCAGGTCGCCGACGTCCCCGAGCTGATCCAGAACAACGTCCCGGTGAACTACTCCTCGTGGACGCCGTCCAAGAACTACACGGGCGTCGCGCCGGTGGCCACCAGCTCCGCGCCCGACTGCATGGCGTCGAGCGGGGTCACGTGCACGAGCGCCGGCACCGGCATGACGGTCGACATCACCGTCGACCAGTACGGCCAACCGATCGCCACGATCGATCAGACCGGGATCGGCTACGCGCTCGGCGACGAGATGTTCTTCGATCCGCCTGACGGGGTCGGCACGCCCCTCGAGGTGCAGCTGCAGCCCGTGCTCCTGCAGTCCCAGCTCCCGTCCGGGTTCCTCCCATGGACGCCGCTCCAGAACTACACCCAGGTCGACATGTCGAGCACGTCCGGCGCCGGCACGGGGATGACCGCGCGCGTGACCGTCGACGCGAGCGGCATCCCCACCCTCAGCCTGGGGGCGGTGATCGGCACCGGCTACGCGGTCGGCGACACCGTGACGTTCGACCCACCCGACGGGATCGGCGATCCGATCAACGCGACGATCATCTCCGCCCCGGTCGTGCTGACGCAGTCCGTGCTCCCCTTGGGCTTCGTGCCGTGGACGCCGAGTCAGAACTACACGCAGCTGGCGATGTTGGGCACCTCGGGCGAGGGCAGCGGGATGACCGCGAGCGTGGCCGTCGACTCGAACGGGATTCCGACGCTCACGGTTGGGCCTGTACTCGGCACCGGCTACTCGATCGGCGACACGTTTACGTTCGACCCGCCCGACGGGATCGGTAGCCCGATCACCGCGACGATCACCGCGACCGAGTACGCGCAGCAGGTCAACGTCAACTGGCTACCCAACCAGACGTGGGACGACGTGTCGGCGAGCACCGAATCTGGGACCGGGACCGGACTCACCGTGGACATCACGACCGACAGCCAGGGGACGCCGCAGATCACCCTGGTCGACCCCGGTACCGGTTACCACCCGGGGATGCGCTCGTGTTCGACTCGCTCCCCGCGGTCGGGGTGAGCGGCGACCACGGCAACACCGCCGATCCGATCATGGCCACGTACACGTTCCTGGGGACGATCACCCAGTTGCCGGGCAAGGCGTGGACGCCGAGCAAGACGTACACGGGGGTCGCGGCCGCATCGACCAGTGGCGGCGGTACGGGCATCACCGTGCAGATCACGACGGACGCGAGCGGCAACCCGACGGCCGCATTGATGAGCTTTGGGACCGGGTACGCGAAGGGCGACACGGTGACGTTCGACGACCCAGATAACGTCGGGGATCCGCTGACGGTGACCGTGCTGGGCACCAATGCCGCGATCATCTCGACCCGCACGGTGGCGCCGGGCGCGAACCCGACGACGGCCGCCTCGACCGGCAATTCGGGACCGCTGACGCTCGCGGCGCCGACGATCATCCTCGGCCCCGGTACACAGCTGCGGGCCGACGCTTCCGGTTCGGCGTTCAGCGCCGGCAACGTCGAGCTGAACGCCACCGCCGCGGTCGCGTTCGTGTTCAGCCTGGTCAACGTGTTGCCGTACAAGGTGCGCACTGCGAATGCCAGCGTGACCCTGGACGGGGTGACGCTCGAGGGAAACGACATCAGCGTGTTCGCGAGCGCCTCGACCAACACCTTCGCCGGATACGACGTGTTCAGCGACGGCTGGGCCAGCCTGGTCGCCGGTATGAACGTCGGGGACGAGACCAACCCGGCGTCCACCGACCTGACGTTCACCGATGGGCCGGGCGGCAACGGATCGACGATCACGCGCTCGGAGGGCGACTGGATCGCCGACTCCTTCAAGATCGGCCAGCAGATCGCGATCATCGGCTCGCAGTACAACGACGCCAACGACTACACGATCGCCAACGTCACGCCGTCGACGATCACGCTCGCGCCCAACGAGAGCCTGGTCGACGAGACCGACCACGGCACCGCGACGATCAAACAGGTGTTGTCGTCGATCCTGCCTCAGCAAACCCCGGTCATGACCGTCGGGCCGAACGGCCAATACGACACGACCGGCACGAGCCCGACTCAGGCCCAGAGTGGCATCTCCGCCTCGAACCTCTTGACCGGCCTGGGACAGCTCGCGGTCAGCGCCAACCTGCTCGAGAACCTCCTCTTGCCGCCCGGGATCAACCCGTTCTTCGGTGCTACCTCGACCGCCGCGAGCAACGTCCTCACGCTCGGGACGACCACGATCGACGCGGCCGGCGGTGTTGACATCGAATCGTCGAGTGTCGCGACCGCGCAGGCGGAGACCCCGGGTCTGCTCGGCGCGTTCGACGTCGGCGTCACCTACGCCGATTCCGAGGGAACCGCGACCAATGAGCTCAGCACCGGCACGACGATCACCGCCGGCGGCGACTTCACGTTCCTCGCGCAGGTGACGAACACGATGGCGTCCAACGTCAACGTTGAATCCGGGACGATCTTCCCGTTCCTGACGACGCTCGCGAATGCGAAGTTCGACACCACCGGCGTGAAGGTCCCCGGGCCGTCGATCTCGGTCTCGTACGGGAAGGCCCGTTCGACCTCATCGGCGCTGATCGACTCGGGCGCGACCGTCAACGCCGCCGGCGTCGAGATCGCCGCCAACAACGCCAACGACTTCGACGTCACGGCGAGCAGCTCGCAGGTGGCTCCGGGCCTGTTCAGCCCGACGTTCGACGGCGACACACTCGGGGGCGGCGACCCGAATAAGAGCGGCGCCAACCAGGGCCAGGGCATCGGGGTGGCGGTCAGCGATCTCGGTTCCAACGCCACCGCCGAGATCAACGGGACCGTCAACGCCACCGGCAGCGCGACGCTCGGGGCACTGTCGGACAACCACACCGACAACACGATCGCCACCTCGGTGATCCGCAACACGGCGGTGTGGGAGAACGAGAAGTTCAACCTCTCGAGCATCCGCCAGAACCCGGGCCAGTTCGGCGCCTCGGCCGCGATCACCTACGTCCACAGCAACAACGACGCCGAGGCCCACATCGGCACCAGCGCAGCCGTCAACGTGTTCGGAAGCCTGTCGGTCACATCCGACTCCGAAGATCCGATCCGCGCCGCCGCGATCGGCGCCGGCCTGACCGAGTCAGAGGTCGCGATCGGCGGCGCCGTGTCCGTCGCGACGGAGACCAATCACTCGAACGCCTCCGTCGAGAGCACGGTTGGAGTGAATGTCAGTGGCAGGCTCGAAGTCGAGGGCGACGCCAACCTCCCGCTGGCGGTCCTCCCGATCCAGCAATACCAGCAGCTCAAGGAGTTCATCGAGAACGAGTCATCGCCTGGTGCTGCGCTGTTCACCACCGGCGACTTCGTCGATGCCCCGACCCTGGTGAGCGATCTTACCGCCGCGCAGCCCGATCCGCTCTCGCAGACGCTGTTCCAGCAGTTCACGACGGCCGAGCGGAACACGTTGCTCGAGTCAGCGTCCTCGACGCCGCACCTCACGCTCACCGAGACGCACACCCCGTTCTTCCAGGCCGCCGGAGACAAGATCAACGTCACGCTGGCGCTGACCAACGACGGCAACGTGACCCTGACCGGAGTCACGGTCACCGATCCGCTGCTGGGGACGCTGGGATGCACGAACGCCGCGGGCCCGGCGACGCTCCCGGCCACACTCAACCCGGGAGACGTCCTCACCTGCACCGGCACCTACACCGTCAAAGCCACCGACGTCACCGCCGGCTCGGTCACCGACAACCCGAGCGCGACCGGTACCGCGCCCAACAACAGCACGGTCACCGCCGGCGACTCGAGCACGATCCCGCTGGCCACGTCGAACGGGTCCGGCGGTTTCAACTACACGCCGATCTCCCACATCACGCTGACCAAGGTCGCCGGCAACCCGACCGCGCCGGTGGTCGCGGCGCCGACGCCGCCCTCGGGGACGACGACGCAGTCCGCGACCCCGACGCTCACGTTCGCGAACGTGGGCGACGTCCTCAGCTACACGCTCACCGCGCTCAACGACGGCACGACGACGCTGAACAACGTCACGATCACCGACCCGACGCTGACGAACTTCAGTTGCTCGGGGTCGCCGGCGACGCTCGCTCCCGGGCAGTCGCTGACGTGCGCGGGTACGTACACGGTGACGCAGGCGGACATCAACGCCGGCAAGGTGGCGTACCCCGCCACCGCGCTCGTGGGATCAACGACGATGGCAACCGCGAACGGGTTCGTCCCTGTGGCGGTCCCCGACAACGCGACGCTCCAGACCACGCTCGCCCAGGCGATCAACGGCGTGATCGACAACGGCACGGCGCTTTACAACCCGACGCTGTTCGAGGGCGTCACTTTCTCGGCTGCCACCGATGCCTACCTGGACAAGTTCGACGCGATCGCGGTCAACGCGACCCCGCTCGCGACCGGCGATGAGATGGTCTACACGGTGGCTCCGGGCGGCACCGCGATCCCGCAGCTGACCAACAACACGCCGTATTACGTCATCAAGATCGACAACAGCACGATCAAACTGGCGACCAGTAAGGCGAACGCGCTCGCCGGGATCGCGATCCACCTCACGCAGGGATCGGCCGGGACGCAGACGCTGACCGAGAACGACGGCGTCGACAGCCTGACGTTCGACGCCTCGAAGGCCACGATCGTCGGCGGCAACGAGCTCCAGTTCGCGAGCGCCGACGGCTTCGTCGACGGCGAGACCGTCACCTACAACGTCGGCACCGGGGGTACCGCAATCGGCGGGCTCACCAGCGGCTCCACGTACGTCATCCACGTGATCGACCCGCAGACGATCGCGTTCGACGTGCCCGGATTCACGAATGCCCCGGTGCCGATCTACATCCCGCTCACCGCCCCGGGCGTCGGCAGCTCCCAGAGTCTCACGCAGACCGCGTCGTTCCAGCCGGGAGACGTCAAGACGAGCTTCCCCACGGGTGGCGACCTGGTCGAGTTCAACCGGCTGCTGGTCGAGGACTTCTACGGCCCGAACCTGATCAATCCCTCCGGAGATCAGCTCGGCTTGTCGGTCGGCGGGTTCTTCCAGACGCTGTTCACCGTGGGCACGCAGCTGCTCGGCGGCGACCTCAACGCCCAGCAGGCCGACCTGCTCCAGGAGTACCTCGGCCGCGCGGACATCGCGTCGGGGATCGCCGGGGATCCGCTTTCGTACATCAGCGCCGAGTTGGGCGCGCCCGAGAACATCACGACCACGTACGTCGGCGCGGCGTCGGTCTCCGGGACCACCGACCCGTGGAACACGCAATTCCCGGGTAAGGTCGCGATCTCGGCCACGTTCGACTACCTGTCGGTCGACAACGCGGGCAAGGCGTGGATCGGCGCCGGCGCAAAGGTCAACCAGAACCCGGCGTACGCGCCGCCGACCGACGTGCTCTCGAGCCTCAACCTGCTCGACCCGACGACCCTCGCCCACAAGCTGGTCGCGCAGGCGGGCCAGCCAACGAGCACGACCGACCCGGTCTCGTTCTACCTGTGGAACTCGCTCACCCGGGCGCAGCAGGCGACGCTCCAGTCCGCGAGCTCCACGCCCGCCCAGATCACGTCGACGCTGGTTGCGGGTCTGAATGCGGTCATCACCGACGGCAAGGCTCTGAACACGCAGGCCGACTTCACGAACATCACGTTGTCGGACGCCACAAAGGCGCTGATGGCCGTCAACAACCCGACGGCCGAGCAACTCGAGACGCTCAACCACCTGCTGCTGATCGACGCCTACTCGGCGCTGATCACCGACCAGTCCGTCAGCGTGCAGTCCGACGACGCCGTCAACGCGATCAATGCCGGTGGCATCACCGCGCTCCCGTTCGGGCTGATCGGGGCGGCCTCGTCGCTGTTCGGCGGCACGTTCGGCGCGAACCTGCACAGCCAGGGCGCCGGGATCGGCGCGACCGTCGTGTACCTGTCGCTCGGCAATTCCGGCGACGCCTACATCGCCGACGGTGCGCTCGTCAACTCGGCCACGGACGTGACCGTGGCGACGAACACGACCGGGCTCGTGATCAATTTCACGTTCCAGGGTGGCGAGGCGCACTCGTGGGGCGTCGAGGGCGGCGCGGCGTACACGAACTTCACCAACCACGGCTACGCGTACATCGCCGCATCGGCGATGGTTGACGCGGGGCGTAACGTGGCCGTGACCTCCGATTATTCGCTGCTCGGAGTCACGTTCACGCGCGCCAGTTCGGGCGGCGCCTCGCTCGCGGTCGGCGCCTCGCTCGGCTGGAACATCTTCACCAACGACACACGCGCGTTCATCGCCACTCCGGCCGGCGACTCCAGCAACCTGCCGGCCGGAATGGTGTCGGCGGCCGGCGACGTCACCGTCGAGGCGACCACCTCCGAGATCGTGGCCAGCTTCACCAGCGCCGGCACGGCGGCCACCGGCGGCAGCCACGCCCACGCCGAAGGCACGAGCGGCGAGACCTCGAGCGGCGAGAACGCCGGCGACGGCTCCGGGCTCGAATCGGGCGACGAGGGCGGTGCGTCGGGTCCAGGAACCGACAACGGCGCGTTCTCGAACATCGACTCGAGCGGCGCCGGCAACGACGTCACCGACGGCGAGTCGATCGCCGGCATGCTGACCGACGAGACCGGCGACACGCCCACCGAGCCGAACGGCGAAGAGGCCCCCGCCGAGGACGCCGAGCAGCACGGCGGCGTCGGGATCTCGGGCGCGGTCTCGATCAACGACCTCCACAACGACGCCACCGAGGCCTATATCGCGAACGGTGTGACGGTAGTCGCCGGCGGCACGCTCAGCCTGAACGCCACGGCCACGCTGCTCGATATCACGATCGCCGGCGGCAGCTCGAAGGCCACCGCCGACCCCAAGAACAAGACCTCGGGCGACGGCAGCGCGCTCGCCGGCTCGTTCGCGTGGGACGACCTAGGGGCCGATTCGAACGGCAACGAGCGGATCGTCGAGGCGTACGCGAACGGTGTAACGCTGCACGCGACGAACCTGTCGGTCACCGCGAGCAACACCGCGAACCTGTTCACGTTCGCAGTCGGCGGCGCGCTCGCGGGCGGCAGCGGGAACGTCGCGCTGATCGGCTCGGTCGGGCTCGACCAGCTTGACTTCAACACGCTTGCGGCGCTGGAGAGCACCGCCGACACCGCCGGCGACGGAGTCACCCCGGCCACGGTGACGATCAAGGCCGGCAGCTCGATCTTCCTCGTGTCCGCAGCCGGCGGCGCCGCGTATACGGGCGAGTACGGGATCGGTGCCGGCGCGGACGTCGAGATCGTTCACGACACGGTCAAGGCGCTGATCGGCACCGGTAGCGACATCGAGCCGACCGGCAACGTCGAGATCGCGGCGAGCGGGAACGAGACGGTCATCTCGGTCGCGGCTCAGCTCGCGATCGCGAAGAAGAACCTCGGACTGGTCGGCGCCGCCGCCGTCGATTTCCTCGATCCGACCGTCGAGGCCTACGTCGACTCTCGCGCGACGGTCAAGACCAACGGGAACCTGCTGATCGACGCGACCGACACGAACATGATGATCGTCGTCGGCGGCTCCGGAGCGTTCGGCAAGAACCTAGGCATCGGCGCGAGCGTCGGCTACGGCCAGCTCACGCTGGTGGTCAAGGCGTACGTGGGCTCGGGCGCGACGATCGTGGCCAAGGGCGACGGCGCTCAGGTCGCCAACGCCGGGAACACGATCAGCGGCAACGGCGTGCTGGTCAACGCCGCCGCCACCGAGAACCTGTACGTGTTCGGCGCCGGCGGCGTCGGCTCCGAGCGGGTGTCGGTCGCCGGCTCCGCCGCGGTCGCCAACATCAACAACGACGTCGAGGCGTACATCGCGCCGGGTGCGACGGTCAACTCCGGAGTGACCGGTCTGGCGCCCGCGCAGGGAGTCACCCTCCAGGCCAACGCCGGGATCAGCGTGCTTAGCGTCGCCGGCGCAATCGGCGTCGCGATCAACCCCGGCCCGTCGTCCGACCAGGACGCCGAGGACGGCTCGACCGCGGGCAGCTCGACCTCGAGCAACGCGGTGACCGTCGGCCTCGCCGCCGCGGTCACGCTGATCACCAACCGCGTCCACGCGTACATCGGCTACCTCGACGACGGCAGCGCGCTGCCGACCACGCCGACGGCCACGACCGTCGACGCGGCCGGGGCCGTGAGCCTCGAGGCCAAGGCCAACACCGGGATCCTCACCTTCGCGATCGGCGGGTCGCTGGCGGCCGCCAGCGCCGGAGGCGGCGGCGGTGGCGGGAACGCGGTCGGGCTCGCCGGCGCCGGAACCGGGAACACGATCACGAACTCGGTCGAGGCGTACCTGCGTGGTGCGGTGACCGTCGACGCCGGCGGAGCGTTCGGCCTGTCCGCCGCCGACACCTCGAAGGTCGTCGCCAACGCCGGCGGCGTCGGCATCGGCGTGATCCTCGGCCAGCAGGGCTCGACCGGCGTCTCGGCCGGCGTGGGGCTCGCGTACAACAACATCACGAACACCGTCCTGGCCTTCATCCAGGACTCGGGCGTGACGGCCGGCACCACGGCCGCACTGAAGGCGACCGAGGCGGCGAGCATCTGGGCGCTCACCGTCGGGGGAGCGGTCGCGGCGGCCCAGTCCGAGGGTGGCGGCGCCACCACTGTGGCGCTCGCCGGCGCCGACTCCCTGAACACCGTCGACGACACCGTCAAGAGTTACGTACTCGACAGCAACACCAACGGGGCGTCGAACGGCCTCACCGCGCAGGACGGCGCCGTGACCATGATGGCCTCCGACGCCTCGACGATCACTGCCAACGGCGGCGGACTCGGGATCGCGGTCAGCGACTCCTCCGGCGGCACCGCCGTCGGTGCCACGGTAGGCGAGTCGGCGGCGCTCAACACCGTCACCGACACCGTGTACGCGACCATCGACAACTCCGACGTGAGTGCTACGAACGGGGACATCGGGCTGAGCGCCAGCGGCATGTCGAAGATCTGGGCGTTGACGGTCGGAGGCTCGATCGGCGTCGGGGTGAGCAGTCAGAGCGCGGGCGCCGGCGCGGCCGCCGGCGCGGGCTCCGGCAACGGCGTCACCGACGACGTCGAAGCGGCGATCGAGGACTCGAGCACGGCCACGACGATCACGAGCGGCGACGTCACGCTGTCCGCGATGGACGGCTCCTCGATCCAAGCGTTTGCTGGCGGTCTCGGCATCGCGGTCGGCGCATCCGGAGGCAGTACTGGCGTCGGCGTGTCGATCGGCGTGGCCGCCGCCAAGAACACCGTGAACAGCACGGTCAAGGCGTTCGTCGCGAACTCAACCGTGAACTCGGCGGGCGGCGTGTCCGCGACCGCGACCGAGGCTGCGTCGGTCGTCGCCTGGACAATCGGCGGCGCGGTCGCCGTCGGCGCGTCCACCGGCGGGAACGGCGTCGGCGTCGCCGCGGCCGGCGCCGCGTCGGATAACTCGATCACCGACGACGTCGAGGCCTACGTCGACGCCGCCACGATCACCGGCCTCACCGCGAATGACGGACCGGTGCTGATCAGCGCCACCGACAGCTCGCAGATCACCGCCAACGCCGGTGGCGTCGGCGTCGCGGTCGGCGCGGGCAGCAGCAACGGCGTCGGCGTGACCGTCGGATTCTCGGCCGCGGTCAACACGATCACGAACACCGTCGAGGCGTGGATCTCCGGCTCCGCGGTCACCGCGCAGGCGCCGAGCGGCACCAGCCACGAGGTCGACCTGAGCGCCACCGAGGCGGCGACCGTCAACGCGCTCACGATCGGCGGCGCGGTCGGCGTCGGCGGCGGGGGATCGAACGGGGTCGGCGTCGGCGCGGCGGGAGCCGGGTCCGGCAACACGATCACGAACCACATCGAGGCCTTCATCGACAACTCGAGCACCGTGACCACCGACCAGACCGGTGGCGGTGTCATCCCGATCATCACGCCCAACCCGCCGAGCGCCGCGTGCAGCTCGGGCCAGGCACGCGGCCCTCCGGGGGCCGACGGCGATGTGTATCTGAGCGCCACCGACTGCGCCACGATCGTCGCCAACGGCGGCGGGCTCGGAATCGGCGTCGGCGGTGGTGGCTCGAACGGCGTGGGCGCCTCGCTCGGCGTCGCCGCCGCGGTCAACTCGGTGACCGACACCACCGAGTCCTTCATCGACAGCTCCGGCGTGAGCGCCGCCGGCAATGTCGCTCTCTCGGCCGTCGAATCGGCCACCATCAACACTCTCACCATCGGCGGTGCGATCGCCGCCGGCGGCGGGGGCGGCGTCGGCGTCGCCGGCGCGGCCGCGGGCGCTGGATCGGGGAACACGATCGACAACACCGTCCTGGCCTACATCCACGACCCCGCCGGCGTGACCAGCGGCACCTCGGCGCTCAACGGCTCGCTCTGGCTGACGGCCGAGAACGCCGCTCAGATCACCACCGACGCGGGCGGTGTAGCGGTCGCCGGGTCGGGCGGCGGCACCGGCGGCGGCGCGGCCACGCTCGGTGTCTCGGTGGCCACGAACACGATCACCGACACCGTCAAGGCATACGTCGACAGCGCCCCGATCCAGACCGCCGCGACCCTCGAGCTGTCCGCGCAGGACACGCCAACGATCGGCGTGCTCGCGATCAGCGGGGCGATCTCGGGCTCGGGCGGCGGCACCGGCGGCGCCGCGCTGGCGATCGGCACGACCGTGGCCCTGAACCACATCAGCGACGACGTCGAGGCCTACCTGACCGGCATCGACAACCATCTCCACCCGGCCGGCGGCCTCGTCAGCCTCACCGCGGCGCGCAATGCCACGATCACCGCGGTCGTCGTCGCCGCGTCGGTGGCGGTCAGCGGGGGCGGCACCGCCGGCGTGTCGGTGGCGGGCGGAGGCGCGGGCGCCACCAACGTGATCCTCGGCGACACCGAGGCGTACGTGACGAACAGCGTCGTGTCGACCTCCGGCGCGGTCACCCTGACCGCTAGCGACTCTTCGTCGATCACGGCCACTGTCGCCGCGGTGGCGGTATCGGGTGCCGGCGGCGGGACCGGCGGCGTCGCCGCGGGGATCGGCGCGTCGCTGGCGGAGAACCTGATCGGGTTCGACACCGACGGCAGCATGCGGCGCGACGAGGTCCTCGCCTACGTGCAGGACTCAAGCATCCACGCCGGGGGCGCCGTGATGGCGACCGCGACCGCGGGCGAGACGATCAACGCCACCGTGGTCGCCGCGTCGGCGGCGATCAGCGGCGGGGGCACGGTCGGCGTTTCGCTGTCGGGATCGGGCGTGGGGACGGTCAACGAGATGGCCACCGACGTTAAGGCGTACATCGACGGCGACAGCGCGCCGGGCGCCACCACTACGGGGATCGCCGGCACCTCGATCTCGCTGACCGCGCGGGACACCTCGAGCATCACGGTGGTCGCCGGCGCCGCCTCGATCGCGGCATCGGTCGCCGGCACCGCCGGCGTCGCGCTCTCGATCGGGGTCGCGCTGGCCCAGAACCGCGTCGCCAACGACGTCGAGGCCTATATCGCCGACGTGGCGAACACGGCGGACACGGCGAACGCCACGGCCGGCGGGATCACGCTCGAGGCCGACGAGGGCGCAACGATCCAGGCGACCTCGGCCGCGGCCTCGCTGGCCGTGGGGATCGGCGGCACCGCCGGCGTCTCGGTCTCCGGGGCCGGCGCGGCAGCGCTCAACACGATCCTCACCGCCGACGAGGCGTACGTGCTCGACTCGACGCTGGTGGGCGACGGCGCGGTGTCCGCGACCGCGCACGACAGTGCGTCGATCACCGCCACGATCGTCGCCGCCTCGGCGGCGGTCGGCGGGGGCGGCACCGCGGGCGTCGGGGCATCGCTCGGCGTGGCGCTCGCGCGCAACTTCATCGGCTGGGACCCGACGCTGGTGAGCGCGGACCAGACCTCTGACCAGACCGTCAACGGCCTCAGCGACGGGACCACCGTGCGTCTCGTCTCGGGGGCTAACACCGGCGACGTCTATCGCTACGTCGGGACGCCGCTGACGGGGAGCGTCAACCTTGACCCGACGGCGCAGAACTACGACAACACGACGCTGTGGCAACTGGTCCCGCCGGTGGAGACGTCCGCTCAGGTGCTCGCCTACGTTCAGGACTCGACCATCACCGCGACCGGGGCGCTATCGCTCACCGCCAACAGCACCGGCTCGATCCTGGCGACCGTGATCGCGGGCTCGGTGGCGGTGGCCGGTGGAACGGTCGGCATCGGAGCCTCCGGCGCGGGCGCCGGCGCTCAGAACACGATCGCCGAGACCATCAACGCATACATCCAGGGCAACACCGGCACCTCCGTCAGCGCGACCTCGGCGACGCTCCGCGCGACCGACTCGGAGTCGATAACGATCGTGACCGGGGCGGCATCAATCGCCGGCGGATTCGGCGGCGGCGGCGGGGCGCTGACGATCGGTGTCGCGATCGCCATCGACCAGATCACAAACGATGTCGAGGCCTACATCTCCGGCGTCCCCTCACTGACGACCGATACCGGCGGTGTCTCGTTGACCGCGACGGACAGCGCGACGATCAGCGCCACCAGCGCGGCGGCATCGTTGGGGGCAGCGATCGGCGGGACCGCGGGGATCGCCGTCAGCGGTGCCGGCACTGACGCCACCAACGTGATCCTCGGCTCGGTGCTTGCGCACGTCGACGACAGCACGCTGCACAGTGTCGGCGCGGTGTCGCTGAGCGCGACCGACAGCTTGCACATCACCGCCATCGTCGCGGCCGCGTCGGTGGCGGCCGGCGGCGGAGGGAGCACCGGCGTCGGCGCCTCGCTCGGCGCCTCGATTGCGCAGAACCTGATCGGCTGGACGACGGGCGGAACCCGGACTCCCGTTGCGGTGGGCGCGAATGTCACCGGCTCGACGATCCGGAGCGGCGGAGCGCTGTCCGAGACCGCGACGGACAGCGCGACGATCAATGCCACCGTGGAGTCGGGGTCGGTCGCGATCGCCGGCGGGGCCGACGCCGGGGTCGGGCTCGGCGGTGCCGGCGCGGGCGTGCTGAACGAGATCGCAATTCAGACGACCGCGACGATCACCGGCGCGACCTCCGGCGTGCACGTCGCGAGCATCTCACAGTCGGCTACGGACAGCTCGTCGATCACTGCGGTCGCCGGGTCGGCCGCGCTCGCGGCGGCGTTCGGGATGGCCGGCGTGGCGGTGTCGGTGAGCGCCGACAGCGCGCAGAACGAGATCTCGAACGAGGTCACGACGTCGATCGACGGCGTCCCCAGCGTCAGCACCCAGGCCGGCCACACCAACACCGAGACCGCCGCGAACATCGCGCCGGGCGACACCGTGCTGCTGACCGGAGCCCCGGCCGCCAACTTCACGGCGACCGCGGGCGGCCCCAACGTCGTGAACGTGACGCCTGGCCAGGTCGTGACGCTGAGCTCGACGTACGCGGCGGGCGGTTTCACCACCGACTGTGAGTCCTGCACGGTCTCGCCGGGGACGCGCGTGACGCTACTGCCCGGCTACAGCGGCGGCGGCACCGCCGGGGCCACCTACGCGTACGGCGGCACGGGCACCGCGACCCTCAATCTGTCCACGCAGAACTACACGACCAGCGCGTGGACGCTGATCGGCGGGTCCTCGGGCGCCAGCTACCTGTTCGTCGGCAGCACCGCGCAGGGCCACGGGCTCAACCTCAATGCCCAGGACTACACGAACACCCAGCTCTGGCAGCAGGTGATCGGGACCGTCGGCAACGCGTACGTGTACACCGGCCCGGCCGCGACGCTCAACCTGGGCGCGCAGAACTACGGCAACACGAGCCTGTGGCAGCCGGTGACGCTCGGCGGCATCACCGCGACCGCGACCGAGGGCGCGACGATCAGCGCGACCGCCACCGCCGCCAGCGCGGCGATCGGCGGCGGCTTCGTCGGGGTGAGCTTTGCCGCCTCGGGCGCAAACGCGCAGAACGTGATCCTGACCCAGACAAGCTCGTTCATCAACGCGAGCAACGTCACGACCACCGGCGGCGTGTCGCTGAGCGCGTCCGACACGGCGAGCATCACCGCGACCGTCTTGTCCGTGTCGGCGGCGTTCGCCGGTGGCGCAGGCGCTGGCGGCGCCGCGATCGGCTCCTCTTCGGCCGAGAACCTGATCGGCTACAACCCCGACCAGACCCAGAACCCGGCCCGGGTGCTGGCCTACATCACGGGATCGAGCGTCGGCGCCGGCGGTTCGGTCACGCTGAGCGCGACCTCGAGCTCGATGATCACGGCGAACGTGGCCGCCGGCGCCGTCGCGATCGCGGGCGGTTCGATCGCAGTCGCCGGGGCGGGCGCCGGCGAGGGCATGACGAACCTCGTCGACACCCAGGTCCAGGCTTACATCTCGAACACCACCGGGAGCGGCGTGACCGCCGGTGGCGCGGTCAGCCTGACCGCCAGCGACAGCTCGACGATCACGGCGTTGGGCATCGCGGCGGCGATCTCCGCCGCGTTCGGGCCGATGGGCAGCGGGGCGGCCTCGGTCGGCGTGGCGGTCGGGATCAACACCGTCTCCAACGACATCGAGGCATACGTCTCTGACGCAAAGGTCACAACCACGACCGGCGGGCTCTCGATCATGGCGAGCGAGACCGCGTCGATCTCCTCGACCTCGGCGGCGGCAGCCGTCGCGGTCGCGATCGGCCCGTCGCTGGCCGGCGGCGGCGCCAGCGACAGCGCGACGGAGAACGACACGATCAAGGCGCGCGTCACCGGCAGCACGCTCAGCCTGGGCGGCGGGTTGACGATCGGCGCGAGCGACTCCTCGAGCGCGTCGGCGACTGTGTCCGCGACCGCCGGAAGCATCGGCTTCTCAGCGGCGGGTGCGGTCGCGACCGCGAGCGTGACTCCAACCGTCCAGGCGTCCATCGACACCTCGTCGGTCACGGCCGCCGGCAACATCGCCCTGTCCTCTCTGGCCATGGACTATGCGAACGCGAGCACGTTCGGCAACTCGTTCGGGGCTTTCGCCGCGGCGGGGTCGAACAGCAGCGCGACGATCGCGCCGCAGATCCAGACGTTCATATCGGGGAACTCGGTCACGAGCACCAGCGGCGGCATCTCGCTGACCTCGCAGTACAACGCCAAGTCCGACGGCTCGAGCGCGGCGACCAACTCGACGCCGCTGGGCGCGGTCGCGTACGCCGAAACCGCCTCGGGTGGTTTGGCCGCCGGCAGCGGCGCGAACGCGACCGCCACCGACAGCGCCAGCGTCCAGACATACATAAGCGGCGGCTCGCCGGCCGCGTCGGGTGCGATCACGGTGCTGGCGGCTTCGTACTCTGCGCCGTCGGCGACCACTACCGGTGTCGCCGGCGGCGCCGTCGGGGTCGGATCGTCGACCGCGACCGCCACCTCCAACGGGACCACGGCGGCCTACGTGTCGAGTGCGATCGGTGGCGGCGCCTCGCTGACCGTTACCGCACTCAACACCGAGGCGCCGCAGACCAGCGCCCTGGCGGTCTCGGGCGGCATCGTCGCCGGTGCGGGCTCGAGCGCGACGTCGAACGCCGTCGCCGACGGCAACGGCGACCCGGCCGCGACGGCGTACCTCGGCGGCGGCGAGATCACGGTCACGGGCGCCGTCGAGGTCCAATCCACGTTCAACCTCGGGTCGTACGCGACCGCCTTCGGCGGCGCGTACGGAGGCGTCAGCGTTGGCGCCTCGATCGCATCGAGCACCACGACCGCCGACGTCACCGCGACCGTCGCGAACGGCGCGAACATCAACGCGGGCTCGCTGTCGGTGAGCGCCACCCGCGGCCTGTCCGGAGGCACCGGCACCGACGGCTCGCACGCGAACGCTTCCGGGAGCTCGGGAGCGCTGATCGGCGTCCAGGCGTCGCAGGCCACGGCCACCGGGAACGGGAACGTGACCGCGAGCATCGGAAGCGGCGTGACGCTTCCGAACGGCGACGTAGCGGTCAACGCAACCGACACGACGAGCCAGGAGGCCGACTCCTCCGGAGTCGCCGCCGGCGTGATCGGGGTCGGCGCGAGCATCGCCAACGCAACCTCTGAGGTCATCACCTCCGCGACGCTCGGCGCCAGCCCCGTAACCAGCATGGGCCGCACCGGATCGCTGGCCGTGCAGGCTGCCGGGACCGACTACAACACCGCGAACACGATGGCGGGCAGCGGCGGCGTGGTCTCCGGCAACGCCTCCGAGGGGACGACCGGGGACACCTCGAGCGTGACCGCGACGGTCGACGGGCCCGCGAGCGGGAACGAGACGATCAACACCGGCGCGGTTACGGTCGACGCGTCGCACATCAGCGGTTACCTGGCCACCGCCAACTCCGTGCAGGCGTCGGTGATCGGCGGCAGCGGCGCGACCGCCACCGCGACCGCCACCACGCCCGTCGAGACCGATATTGGTTCGAACATCACGATCCTCGCCAGCCACGGCATCGCGATCACGGCCGAGAACCGGTTCGTGCGACTGACCAGTACCGCTGACACGGTGTCGGCCGCTTCCGGAGGCGGGATCACTGCGACCGCCGCGATCTCGAGCACAACGCTGACTGGGACGACGACCGTTCACATCATGAGCGGGGTCAATCTCAACATCGCGTCGTCGTCGCCACTGTCGACCGACGGCATCCTGATCAGCGCGTCGAACACGGCCGCGGTCGACGACAGCATCGACCTCAGCACCGGCGGTGCCATTGACGGCGCCGGCACCGAGGCCGACCTGACCGTGAACGAGACCCCGACGGTGACGATCGACTCGGGCGGGTCGCTCGTGTCGAATGGGAACGTCGCGCTCGGGACGTACGCCACGAGCACCGCTTCGACGTCGGCCGGCGTCGACACGTGGGGGCTGGCGGCGGTCGGCGTCACCCACGCCAACACGACAGTCAACGCCACTCAGACCGTCACGATCGGCGGCCCGGAGATGATCTCGGCGCTCGGCAACGCGACGCTCACCGCCGGCGGCGATCCGGCCGGCTCGTTCCCGACCACGCTGTCTGCGGACTCTGCTGCCGAGGGCTACGTGCGCGGCCTGATCGCGATCCCGGTGGCATCCGCGCACAGCAACATCACGAGCGTCTCGACCCTGACCGTGAATCATGGCGTGACGATCATCAGCGGCGAGAACACAACGCTGGAGGCGACCGAAGGCGTGCTCAGCCCGGTCTCGGACGGCACCGCGCACGGTTACGAGCTCGGGTTCATCCCGGTCACCAACCACGACGGCAACACCTCGACTTCCGGCAGCAGCGCGACGTTCACGATGAACGGCACCGCGACGGCCGGCGTCTACCACGTGCTGTCGATCACGATCACCGACTGCGGCTCGAACACGACCTGCAACCCGGTGTCGGTTGCGCCCGGCGGGTTCCCGTTCCTGTCGAGCTTCTGCAATCCGGCCAACCCATCGATGACCGCGTGCAACGACACCGGCGGCTTCTCGCCCGATCTATTCGATGCCTCGCTGTTCCCGGCGTCGCTCGTGCCGACAGTGAACGCCGGAGTGTCCACCACGGACGTCGGCGCGATCATGCTCGGCCCGCTGTTCGCGTCGGGCGGGCTCGTGACCGTCGACACCGGCTCGATCAACGGCAGCGGGTCGCTCACTTCGTTCGGAACCCCGTCGATAACCGTCAACAACGAGAGCCCGTACTACCTGATCACTGGCCTGGCGACAATCCCCGATATCCCCGGCGGTGCCGTCGTCTTCACCGGAGCCGCCCAGGGCACCAATGCGACCACCGCCGGGATCACCTGCACGCCGAACTGCACGGCGCAGAACGGCACCGGCTCCGCCCAGCAGGGAGCGATCACGATCGAGAACACCTTCCAGTGCGTGGTCGGCGCCCCAACCTGTATCGGGACCCCGCCGACCGGAAGCTCACCGCTCGGGCCGGCCCTGTACGACACCGGCGATCTCAACAACCTTGGTGGCGCCATCAACATCATCAACGACTCCGGGTCGTTCTTCAAAGCGCCGAACGCGAGCATCTTCGGCCAGTCGGTGAACATGAACATCCCCAACGGGGAGGTCGTGCTGCCCGAGGATCCAGCCGCGCCCTTCGTGGGCAGCAACCCGTACTCGGAATGGATGAGCCAGCTGATCTGGCCGGGCAACGAGTTCAATCCGAACCCGAACCTGGCGGTTGCGTGGGTTGCCAACTACGAGTTCCCGAGCGTCTGGAGCGCCAGTTGTGCGTCGAATCCCGCTCCATGCGCGTCGACGCTGACCTCCGACCTGATCGGCTTCGCGGGAAGCACGGACGGCTTCGGCCAGCAAGCGAGCTACGTGTTCTACGGCTACTGCAACGCGTTTGCCGACTCCTCGGATCTGCAGTCCACCTGCCCGGCCGGGGTCGCCAACTCGCTGAGCCCGATCGGCGGATCGCAGGTGATCTCGAACAGCGATTTCGACCAGCGCTCGTTCCCGCTCGTACCCGCGGAGCCGCTCAGCATGTCGCTGTCGAGCTACGGCAACATCCAGAGCCAACTCGCGTCCGAGGGAACGCTGATCTACGGCGGCCGGGTCACGATCACCGGCAACATCATCGACCTCGACGCGAAGATCGTCGCCGGCCAGTCGACGGATTGGTCACTCGAGCTCCCGAGCAGCCTCGACTCGTTCATCACGCTGTACAACTTCTTCTACGCGCTCGGGGTCGTCGGGCCCACGGTCGCGCTGCCCGTCAGCGCCGACGTCGGGACCGAGCAGATCGGCGCCACCTACGACGCGCGCAACGGCGGCCGCATCATCGTCAACGACGTGAACGCGTCGTCTGGTTCATCGAGCATCGTGATCGACGGTGGGCTGATGAGCACCAACCCGATCGGTGACATCCACGTCAATGGTGGGCTGGGGACGATCAACATCGACAACCAGACCGGCATACCGCTGACCGTCCAGAACCTGTACGCCGGCAGCACCGCCAGCAGCGTCGCCAGCACCGTCGAGATCATCGACACCGCGCTGGTCGGCTCGAGCCGCCAGTCGACCGGGCACACGGTCTACGTCTACCAGAACGGTCAGGTGTCGACCTACATCGGAGGCCTGGACAACCAGGGTAACCCGCTCCAGAGTGCCAGCCAGCTCGAGCAGGGCACCGCTATCTCGAGCGGCGGCACCACCGTCACCTACGACCCGCTCGCCGGGCAGCGCTGGGACTGGGAGCTGACGGCCACCCTGTCCCGGCCGATCAGCGGCTTCGGCGACAGCAACAACTACAGCGTCGGGCAGTGGAACTGGACCTCGAGCAACTCCGCACAGGGCGGCCCGTGGCAGTACTGCACCAGTTCCGCATGCGCGAGCGTGACCAACGAGCCGGCGGGCTGGCTGGTCACCGGCTCGAGCGACTCGAGCGTGTTCGATCAGACGATCACCGCATCGGTGAACCTGACCTACAGCGGATGGACGATCTCCTACCACGGCTGCGGACCCACGTGTCACTTCGGGTTCAGCCAGAACGCATCCGGCAGCGATTGTGCCGGTGACTCACCGTGCGCCAACTGGACCTACTGGAACCCGGACTTCGCGCAGCTGTGGATGCTGATGTCGGTGACCGCGAGCAACCCGATCACGGTTGACTTCTCCGGCCAGTCGACCGGCACGGTGAAGGTCACCTCAGATGCCCCGGTCACCCTGGTCGGGGCGATCACGAACCCCGAAGGGACAACGACGATATCCGCCACGGGCTCGATCATCGCGACGGCCGGCGGCGCCAACGGCTTGGGAGGTTCGATCACCTCCGACCAGCTGACGATGATCGCCAGCGGTGGGTCGATCGGCATGTCGTCGGCACCGCTCCCGATAACTCTGACCGGCGGAACGCTGAGCCTCACGGGCGGCTCGGCCGGCGTCTACGTGAAGCTCGGCAGCGGCGCCGCGATCACGGGGATAGTCGCCAAGGACGCCGGCGGCTACGGCGACGTCGTCGTCTCGGCCCACGGCAGCCTCACCTCCGTCGGCGGCGGCCAGATCGTCGGCGACAGCATCACGCTGACCACCGACACAGGCTCGATCGGCTCGACTAGCAATCCGTTCCCGATCGACGCCAACTCCGATACGGCCGTCAACGGAGCCGCGATCGGCGGCGTGGTCAACGCCAGCGCGCCGGGCGACATCGGCCTCCATCAGGTCGCCGGTGACCTGCTGGTTGGCGCGATCGCCTCGAGCGGCGGCGACGTGTCACTCCAGGCCGCTGGATCAACCCTCGACGCGAGTGGTCAGACCGCGGCGCAGACGCTCGCGCCGAGTCAGATCCAGGCGATCTGGCAGGCGCTTGGGTTGATGGATGGGACCGCGGCAACTACCTCGTTCGACAATGAGGTGGAGCGCTACTACGCGCAGTACTGGCGCCTGCTGCTGAACGGCACGGTTGCGTCGGACGGCACGTACACGCTCGGCGCATCCTCGGTAGCTCTGTTCCTGCCCGACACCTCGACCGCGCTCGACATCGCGAGTCCGACGAATGCCGAAGTGGCGAGCTACGCCGCCTATCTATACGCCGAGACCGTCGACTTCTTCAACAACGTGCCGGGTCCATCGCAGTCCTGCACGGGCTCGGTCAACCCTTGCGGCTACCAGGAGCCCGACGGGAACGGTTTGACGCTGGCGCAGGTGGGGGCCCCGCTGCCGGGCTTCTCTGGGCCGCTGCTCGGGGTCGGCTGGCAGTCGAGTCCTGACTTCACGACCTTCAACCCGAGTTTCACGTTCACGCCGTCGACGGCCGAGAGCACGGCGCTGATGGGCGACGCGGTGTGGACCCAGAACGAGCTGAGCTACGCGATCGACCAGGCCGGACTCGGGGCCAGCACGGGCACGCCGGTCGGCGTCGGCACGCCGAACGTCAGCGGTCGCAACGTGACGCTCACGGCCGGCGCGTCGATCGGCCGCCTCGCCCAGTCGGCGCAGATCACGCTCGCCGACCTGCGCAGCGGGACCCTCACGAGCGAGCAGATCGGTGCGCTCGCGCTCGCGACCGCGCCCGGCGACGTCACCCTCGTGGGCACGGACTCCGGAATCGCCGGGCCGGTGAGCTTCGTTCTCAACCCGGCGACCGGCGCTTTCAGCGTCGAGAGCGTCAGCGGCGCCGCCGGCGCGGTCACGATTACGGGCGAGGCGGTCGACGGAAGCCTGGTCGGCGTCGACGGCGCCGGCAACGGTGTGACGCTGACCCAGGTCGACGTGGCCCAGACCGCGCCGTTCTTCGTCAGCGCGCTCGGCGCGCTAACCGCGAACGCCGGCGCCTCGGCGTTCGTGCAGAGCACGACCCAGAACCTCAGCCTGAACTCGGTGATCGCCGGAACCGACGCGAGCATCACCGCACCGGGGAGCATCTCGAGTGCGGGGACTTCACCCGTGCAGGTGATGACCGGCGGCAACCTCAGGCTGCTCGCCGGCGGCGACATCGCCGCCGCCGTGTCCGCGGGAGTGCCTTCGCCGCTGATGATCAAGGTCGGCGGGGTTCTGAGCTCGGGCGGCTCGGGTGGTCACCTCTCGCTCGAGCAGGTCACCGGCAACCTTACGTTCGATGCGGTCTCCGCCGCGACCGACGCGATGCTGCTGGTGCCGGACGGCAGCTTGTTCCAGAACACGCCCCTGATCACGGACATCACGACGCCGACTCTGTCCGTGACTGCGTCCGGCGCGGTCGGCAGCTCCACCGACCCAGTCGAGGTGAAGGTGTCGGGCGATGTGAACGTGACGGCGCCACAGGGCGTCTATCTGGGCACACTCGGTACGACGCAGACGCCGAACACGCTGAACGTGGCGAGCATCGATGCCGCCAGCGGCCCCGTGACGCTGATCGTCGAGGGAGACACGACCGTCGCGTCAATCGTCGCGGGTGCAACGGTCGATATCTTCGCCGACGACGGCATCTATGAGGTGGGTGACCCCGAGCCGCCGCCGACCACCGACGCCTCGGCGGTGCCGAACATCACTGCGCCAAGCGCTGTGCTCAGGGCCGGCGTGGGCATCGGGACCCAGACCGATCCGCTCGAGACCAAGCTCGGCACGCTCGACGTGCTCTCGCTCGGTGACATGTGGATGGTCAACTACGGCGACCTCGTGGTCGACCAGATCCCCGGATTCGGGATCAAAGGCCTGACCAGCGCGGGTCAACTGCACCTGACGCTGCACAGCACGCTTACGATCAACCAGCCCGTCGACTCCGGCGGTTTCGCGGAGGTGTTGACGGCCGACCAGGGGATCGTCGTCAACGCCCCGGTGACAAGTGACGGTGGGTCGATCAACGCCACTGCTGGCGCCGACATCTCGTTCACCGCCAACGGGAGCTTCAACGCCGGGACCGGCACGGCCACGGTGATGGCCGGCGGGTCCATCCTCGACACGGGCAACGACGCCTCGGTCGACGTGACCGCGGGCCAGATCCTGCTGTCGGCGACGAACGCGATCGGTTCGAGCACCGACGCGCTCCTCATTGACCACACCGGCGCCGGCGACATCGGCGCGATCACCGCCGGGAGCGGAATCCACCTGACGCAAACGGGCGGACCGTTGCAGATCTCGACCGCCAGCTCGATGGCCGGCGATGTGGATCTGACCGTGGCGAACTCGGGCGCCTCCGATCAGGATCTGCTCCTGGTCGACAACACCGCGTCGATCTCCGCACCCGGCGGGTCGGTGACCCTCCAGACCCCGGGCAACTTCACCGTCGCCACCGGTGGGAGCGTCACGGCCGGCAGCTCGATCACCGCGACCGCGGCCGAAGCGGTCAGTCTGACGGGCGCGACCGTGACCGCGACAGTCGGCTCGGTGGACCTGACCGCGAACGGTGGCGACCTCACGGCGTCGCAGGCCAGCTCGGTTTCCGGGGCTCAGGGGATCACCGCAACCGCGTCAGCGGGTCTCGCGCTCACCGACTCGACGTTGGCGGCTTCTTCCGGGTCGGTGGCGCTCTCGGCGAACGATGGGGATCTGACGGTCACGCAGGATGCCGGCGCGACCACCTCCGTCGTTGCCGGGGTCGACGTGACCGGGATCGCGGCCGGGGCAGTGACGGTAAGCGGCGCCGCTGTGACCGCCGGGCGAGACCTGACTCTCTCGGCCGGCCTTGGTCTCTCGGTGACCGCCGCGGCGCTCACCGCCTCGACTGGGACGGCGCAGTTGACCGCCGACGGTGGCGATCTGTCGATCTCGCAGGCGAGCTCGGTCGCGGGGGCCGGAGGTATAAGCGCGGGCGCGGCGACGAATTTGTCGGTTACCGATTCGACCCTCACGTCTTCCGCCGGGACGGTGCAGCTGACGGCCAGCGACGGTGATCTGACGGTCACGGATGATCCGGTGGTCATGGCTGGACAAGACCTACTTCTTACCTCTGCCGGGGCGACCACGCTGACAAGCGCCACGCTCCAGGCGGCCGGCGTCTTTAGATCCGCGGCCGGCGGGGACTTCACGACCAACACGGATACTTCGGTTACTGCAGGAACTCTTGCGACCGTGCACGGCGGGATCGGCGGGGCGGCGGCCTCGCTCACGCTCCGGGGCAAGTTCAAGTCGCCGTTGATCCAGGTGTTCAGTGGCGATGGTGGTGACCAAATCACGCTCGCGCCCGCCGTGCTGACCGGCTACACGCAGGTGTTTGGCGGGACCGGCACGGACACGATCAGCTTGACCCTGCCGTCGATCGACTTGAATGACAAGGTATTCACCGGTGAGAGCGGGCCGGCCTCGCTCGTGAACGGGACGGCCGCGGAGGGCACGACGCGCACAATCGACGGCGTTCTGCTCCCGGCGCGCGACATGGTCGACGTAACCGGCGGCGGTGGGTCGGGCGACGCGATCGTAGTCAACATGACCGGGACGAGCGACTACATCGTGCGCGCGTCGAATGCGGCAACGCTGTCCCTCGTGGCGCCACCGACGGTCGCGAACACGCTGCTCGTGCGCACCGGGTTCGTGGCACTGCTCGACGGCGCGTCGTGCCCGGATCCGAGCGGCGGTCCGTCTGCGTGCGTCGAGCGTGTCAACTACGACTCGTCGATCGGGAGCCTGGTGCTCGACGGTGGGAATGCCGGCGACACGTATGACTTCGTCGACAACGGCACCAACACGACGGTGAACGCCGGCAGCGGGAACGACACGTTCCAGTTCGGCGAGCTGTTCGGATCTCAGCAGTCAGCGGGGTCGGCGGTGGCGACGGGCGACACAGTCACTACCACCGCGACGCCGTGGGGCTACATGAGCAACGGCGTGAGCTTCGCGACAACGGTAATCGCCGGCGGGGGCAACGACAGGTTCCTGGTCTACGCGGAAAACGCGCCGCAGAGCGCCTCGGGCGCCAGCGGCCTAACGTTAGAGGCGGGCAGCGGAAACGACACGTTCGTGGCCAGGTCGTTCGGGGTAACCGAAGGCCTGCTCAACATCGCCGGCGGCGCCGGCCAGAGCTCGCTCGACGTCATCGGCACCCCCGCCTCCGAGCAGTACGTGGTGTCGAGCGGAGCCGTGCTCGGCGCCGGGCTCAACGTCACCTACTCGAACGTAGACCACCTCGACGTCGCCGGCGTCGCCGGCGACGACACGTTCACGGTGGTGAGCACGGCGGCTGGCACGACAACGGAGCTCGACGGAGGAACCTCGGGCAGTGACACGTTCGAGATCGCGGGCGACGTACTCGAGCCAGTCCAGACCGGAGCACCGCCACCGGCGGCCGCCGGCCCGCACCAGGTCGATGTGGTGGCGGGTACGCTGACGATCGACGGCGCCGTGCCGGCTCCCGGGGCGCCGAACCCCGGCGCCCGCCTGCCGACCGAGGTCGACACGCCGCTGCCGCAGGTCAGCTCCGCCCAGCCCGACCCGCAGCAGGTCGCGACGCTGAACGTCTTCGACGACCTGAACGCGAGCGGGCAGACGGGCACGCTGTCAGCATCGAGCGCAGTCGGGCAGATCGGCGGTCTGGGCATGGCCGGAGGCGGCATCTCCTACCTGAACGTCGACGTCGTCGATGTAATGCTCGGGAGCGGCAACGACACGTTCACGGTGACTGGGACCGTGCCCGGGTCGATCACGGTCGTCCAGGGCGGCGGCGGCGCCAACGACCTCAAGGCCGACGGCGGCGGCGGTCCGCAGGCGCCGCTGGTGCTCTTCGCCGGAACCAGCCAGGACGGGAGCTTCTACAACTCGACGAGCACGAGTCTCACCGGCGGCGGGCGGATCTACGCGGGCTCGCCGAGCGGCAGCGTGCTCGACGCCCGCGGCGACCCGAACAGCGTTGCGCTGTACGGCGGGAACGGCGACGTGACTATCTACGGCGGTGGGGGCGGCGACCAGATCGCTGGCGGCTCTGGCACCGACGTGATCTTCGCCGGATCCGGCAACGACGACATCTACGGAAACGGCGGGTTCAACCTCGATCTGTCTCGGTCGCTCGCGCAGAGCGTCGCCCAGGGGACGCAGATCCTGTTGCCGATCAACGACCCTGTCCCGGGGGACTCGCCCACGAGTGACCCGCTGAACGCCTCGTCGCAGACGATCTTTGCCGGGGCGGGGAATGACATCATCATCGGCCACCACGGCGTGATCCAGCAGGCGCCGGGCATCAACCGGCTGCTCAGCACGGGCGGCGTGACGAGCGCCTACTCGACCGACCCGTTCTTCCTGGCCAACGATCAGATCTACGGCGGCGCGGGCAGCGCGATCGTGATCGCCGGCGACGGCAACGACCTGATCGACCTGGCGTACGGTGGAAGCTCCCAGCCGAGCGTGGTCATCGCCGATGATGGGGTGGTCAACTTCGCCCAGCCCGAGTTGTTCCAGACGATCGGGGGCTGGTACTCGAACCTGGCGCTGGTGAGCTCGGCCGACCCGCAATACGGCGGTGCCGACCGCGTGCTCATCGGCGGAGGGCCGGCGGTGGTCATCGGCGGCGCCGGCAACAACTTCATTGAGACCAAGGGCGGCGCCGTGATCATCGGCAACGAGGGCTTCGTGCGCTTCTCCGGTGGCCACATCGCCGAGGCGATCAGCACCGATCCGTCGGTCTCCGCGCACAACCCACTCTCCGGCAACACGATCATCACTGGCGCCGGCAATTCGCAGATCATCGGCGGCTCGGGCAACAACACGATCAAGGTCGGGGCCGGCGACAGCGTGATCGTGGCCGCCAACGGCGAGATCGACTACAACTCCAAGGGTCAGCCGATTGCAGTAAAGGCCCTGTACACCTCGTTTGGCGGCACCGATCGGATTACGATCGCCGGAAAGGGCGGAGCGGCTGGGACCAAGGGCGTCGTGCTGCTGTCGCCCGGCAAGAACTTCGTATCGGCGCCGACTGGTTACCTTCAGGTTCCGAAGGGTGGGAAGGCGACGTACTCGACCAAGACTCACACCTGGACCAACCCGAAGGCCAAGAAGCAAAAGAAGAAGAAGAAGAAGGGCAGGCCCAAGCCAAAGGGCAAGAAGAAGCCGAAGCCCAAGGGCAAGCCCAAGGGCAAGCCCAAGGGCAAGGGCAAAGCCAAGCCCAAGCCGAAAAAGCACAAGCCGGGGTCCAAGCATTAGCTCCGATGGGGGCCGGCCATCTGAGCAGCCGACACACAGACCTGCCGGGCATTACGTCCACAGACAAGTAAGGAGCAAGCATGCACCGACCTCCACCCTCACGACTCGCGCCTGTGAAATTCCGCGCGTGGCTCCTCGCCCTCGCGTGTGTGCTGCTCGGGTGCCTGATCGGACTCTCCGCCGCCGGCGCCAAGACCAGCGCCTCGTCAAGCGCCGCGAAGAAGGCGGCGCCCAAACCCACCGTGACCAAGCGGCTACACCTGTGCGTGGACAAAAAGACCGACGCGGTCCGCGTGGTCGGCTTGAAGGCGAAATGCAAGGGCTCGGAGAAGTCGGTGCTCCTCGACAACCGCGGAATCGGACCGGCCGGACCTCCCGGTCCAACGGGTCCCGCGAACACCGAGGTCGTTCAAGGCCCGACCGCCACCCTCTCCGGAAACGAGCCGACCGGCAGCATCGCTACCTCAACGGCAGGCTGCGACCACGCGATCAACGGCGCCAACCGGGAGGCCTACGGCGGCGGCGTGGTGATCGTCACCCACCCCACCACCGGCGTGCCCGACATCGTCGCCACCGAGTCGTCCTATCCGGGCGTGGGGGTCACCGGCCAGGTACCCGCGACCGCGCCGACCGCAGGTGCCGGCGCCAACGCCTACACGGCTGTGGCCGCGATCAGCCGGATGTTCAGCGGCGATTCCGCGACGGTTCAGGCGTATGTGATCTGCGGTCCGTGATCCGGATCAGGACGGCGGTCGCGGCGGTCCTCGCCGCCGCGGCCTGGACCGGTGCCGCCCCTGCGGGGGCGGCGCCCATCGGCGTGTCCGGTGTCCCCGCCGGCTCGACCCCCGCGGGCTCGACCCCGGCCGGCTCGACCCCGGCCGGCTCGACCCCCGCCGGCGCGGCGGCCGCCCGCACGGCGCTGCTGCACCGCGGCGATTTCGGGCACGGCTGGAGTCAGGAATCGCCGGCGCCGGGCAAGATCCCGAGCCTCACCTGTCCAGCCTTTGACCCGCGCTTCGCCGGCGCAGTGCAGACCGGCGCGGCGGCGTCGCCGACGTACTCGGCTGGGCCCAGCGGCCCTTTCGCGTCCGAAGATGCGCACGCGTACGCCACCACCGGAGAGCAGGGCACGGTCTGGCGGGCGCTCGTACGACCCCGCCTCGTCCGCTGCGCGGCAGCGAGCCTGCGCCACGGTGGCGGCGACGGCGTCAGCTTTACGATTAGCGCCCAGCGACCCCTGAGCCTGCCCGCGCTGCCCGCGCCGGCAGCGGGCTACCGGGTCAGCGGCACCGCGTCGCTGCCCGACCAGATGATCGACGTGTACCTCGACATGTTCGTCGTCGGGCGCGGCACGACGATCGCTGAGGTCGTGCTCTCGAGCTTCGAGCAACCACCGCCCCGGGCGCTCGAGCTTCGCCTGTTGCGCACGGTGGACCGGAGAATGTCCGCGAACTGACTCACCGAACCTCTCTTAACCTCAGTAAACCGGCGGTGTCACACCCGGCCCGGCTCGCGGCGGTCGCACCCTCTCCGGTAATCTTGGTGGTGGTGGGGCTCGGACGGTTTTCGAGGAGGTTGGTGGTCGTCGGCGCAGTCTGTGCTGCGCTCGTTGCTGCGGCGCCCGCGCAGGCTGACAACTGGTACCCGCATCCGTCGAGTGCGCAGTGGCAGTACGTGTGGACAGACAGCACCTATAACACCGGCGGCACGGTCGAAGACGTCACCGTCGGGAGCGAGAACGACCCCAGCGGCTGCGGCTGGACGCTGGAGTGGTCGGCGCCCAGCGCCTCGCTGACCGGCCTGCCCGACAGCGGTACCGCGTGCTTCGCCGACCAGGACTTCGGCGTGGTCAACACCGATTGGAGCAGCACGCCACCGCCGGCCGACATGCCCATCCTGTGCGCGACCGTGAGCGGCTGCCCGAACAGCCTCGCGAGCGCCCTCTACAACGTGATCTGGGGCAGCCGCTCCCCGGTGCTGTCCGAGCCGCTGCTGCAGGGGACGACGTGGAGCAGCACGGGGGGCGCCTCGAACGAGGTCACGAGCACCTCGAGTTACTTGGGCCTCGAGCTCGTCAAGGTGCCTGCATTTCCGAGCGGCGTGGTCGCCGCCGCGGTCCGGTCGCAGATCGCGCTCGGAGGCACATTCGGAGACGACTACGGCAGCGGGACGCGTACGACGTGGTGGGTGTACGGAGTGGGGCCGGTCAAGGTGGAGTTCGATCACGTCGACGGCAGCGTCTCGGACGTCTCCCTACTCCAGACGAACCTCACGCCGATGCCGACGCTGCCCGACCAGAACTACTTCCCGCTGACTCAGGGACTGGCCGGGACCTACAGGTGGACGAATTCCAGGCATCTGCGCCAGCCCGAGATCGAGAAGGTCTCGATCGATGCGGTCAGCAACCGCTCGGCCCGGATCGACGTCAAGAGCGTCTCTGGCCCGATCCGGGTCGTCGGCTCGTACGGCTTTACCGCGCGACTCGACGGCGTGCGCAACATCTTCGGCTCGACGTCGGCGGCGAGCCTGGCGAAGTTTCCGTCGCTCGGTCATGGCCGCCACTTCTTCACGCCGATCGACCTGATGACGTACGGCTTCAACCCGCTGCTTCCCGCCTATCCGGTGCCGGGCAGCAGCTGGAAGAGTGGCGACCCGCGTGACTTCAAGATCTACGGCGTCAGCGGCACGACTGCCCTCGTCGGCGTCCGCTGGGTGCGCGTCCCGGCGGGTAGGTTCCGCGCGCTCGAGATCAGGAGCGTCCTCAAACAGCCGGGCCATCCGTTCGGAAGCGGCGTCCGGACGATGTGGTTCGCGCCGGGTCGTGGCCTCGTCAAGCTGGTGTTTCAACACCGCGACGGGAGCACCTCGGTCATAGAGCTGATCAGGTAGCGATGCAGGCACGGGTGATGCCGGCGGCCTTGGCGGCGGTTCTATCCGCCGGCTGTGTCGGCCTCCTGGTCGCTGGGTGCGGCGGTGAGCGGAGCCAGAGCCAGCGGCGCGCGGTCGCGCAGTACATCAAGCAGGCCGGTGAGATCGAGGCGCAGATGGCCACGCCGCTCGCCGCCGTGACCCAGGCTGGAGCCGATTTCGCCTCGGACCGAAGCGGGAGTCAGGCGACCTCGGGCGGCCGGGTGCTGGGTAACTCCGAGGAGTACACGTTGCTGCGCGCGTGGGCGGGGATCGAGTCGCTGCGCCGTCGTCTCGCCGCGGTTCAGGCGCCGGCGCCGGCCGCTCGTCTGCGGACGATGCTGCTCGAACTGACCGACCTCGAGGCGCGCTCCACCCGCGAGGTGGCGAGCCTCGTGGTGTTCGTGCCCCGGTTCGCGGCGGCGCTCGCGCTGCTCGGCCCGGCTACACAGCGACTCGAGGTAACGCTGTCACAGCGGAGCGCCTACGGAGCCACTGCCGTGGCCGCCGCCTACGCGAGCAAGGCGACGGCGCTACGACGCTTTCAGAGGGCCGTGGACGCCATTCGCGGCCAGCTGGAGCACCTGCGCCCGCCTGCGGTGTCCGAGTCCGGCTATCGCGCTCAGCTCGCGGCGCTCGCCGGCATGAGCGCCAGCGCCGGCAAGCTCGCAACCGCGCTCGACGGCGGGGCACCGGGCGACGTCCAGCAGCTGCTGACGGAGTTTGATCGCGCCGCTCTGAGCACCCGGAGTCGCGCCGTCCAGAAGGCGCAGATCGCCTCGATCCGGGCCTACGACGCCCAGTCCGAGAAGCTTGCGGAGCTCTCGACGCAGATCGACCGGGAGCGGCAGCGACTCGCCGACACCGTCCACTGATATGCGGAGACGATGCGCGCACCTGCTTACGAGGGGACTGCTCCCGTGCGTGCTCGCGGCGCTGGTCGCGCCCGCGGCAGCCGCCGCGAGCCTGTCGTGGTCGCCGCCTGTGACGCTCGACCACCACATCGCCGGCATCGCCATGACCGGCGTCGCCTGCCCGGCGGTGGCCCAGTGCACCGCGGTCGACGTCAAGGGACAGGAGGTCACGTTCAACCCGCAGTCGCCCGCGGGCGCTGCCGTCGCCTCGCTCGGCGCGGCCGCCCTCACATCCGTCGCGTGTCCAGCGGTGACGCAGTGCACCGGGGTCGGGCTCGGAGGGGAGGAGGTGACGTTCAACCCTGAGTCGCCGGCCGGCGCAACCCCCAGCACGATCGACCCCGGCGTTCCGATCACCTCGGTCGCCTGCCCGTCGGCAACGCTGTGCGCCGCGGTCGACGTCGTCGGCGGGGAGCTCACGTTCAATCCGCAGTCCCGGGCCGGCGCGGCCCCGACGACGATCGACCCCGGCCAGGTGCTGGTGGCGGTGTCGTGCTATCCCGACGCCGCCACGACCTCGGGCAGCGAGTGCACGGCTCTCGACAGCAACGAGAGGCAGGTCACGTTCGATCCGGCCTCGGCATCGAATGCCCCCGCGCCGGCGTCGACACTCCTGTCCTCGCCGGTCGCGTTGGCCTGCCCGTCGACAACCCTGTGCGTGGAGGTCAGCAGCAGCGGCCGTGGCGGCGGGTTCGGTCCCGGCCTGTCGTCAACGTTTCCGCTCGACGGGTCGACCTCGTTGAGCGCGCTGGCGTGTTACCCAGGCGGCCCGGCTGGGGGCTCGGGGAACGAGTGCACCGCGGTCGACGTCGACGGCAACGAGGTAACCTTCGACCCCGGACCATCGGGTTCGGCCACGATCTTCTCCGGCGCAGTCGACGCCGGCAACGTCCTCACGGCGGTGTCATGCCCGTCCCAGAGCCAGTGCACGGCCGTCGACGTCGACGGCAACGAGGTCACGTTCAATCCTCAATCTCCCGGCACGCCCACGCCGGTCGCGATCGATGGAACAACGCGGCTTAGCGGGCTCGCCTGTCCGTCGGCCAGCGAGTGCATCGCGACCGACCTCAGCGGGATCGAGGCCACGTTCGATCCGGGCGCCCCGGCGCCGCCGGCAATCTCGACCGTCGACTCCGGCACCAGCGCCGTCTACGGCATCGCGTGCCCGTCGGCGGCGCAGTGCACAGTCGTCGACGGCGACGGACGCGAGGCGACGTTCGATCCGCAGGCGCCGCGAGGCGCCACGCCGGCCGCGATCGACGCCGGCCACGCCCTGTTCGCCGTCGCGTGCGTGACGACCTCGCAGTGCACCGCGGTCGACTCCGACGGTCGGGAGGTCACGTTCAACCCGCTGGCGCCCGGTGCTCCCACGCCGGTCGCGATCGACGGCGGCAACGCGCTGCCGACCGTCGCGTGCGTTACGACCTCGCAGTGCACGGCGCTCGACGGCGCCGGCAGCGAGATCACGTTCGATCCGCTGGCGCCCGGCGCGCCGCCCGTGGTCCCGGTCGACCCGGGCCCGGCGGTGTCCGTCGCGTGCCCGCTGACGAGCCAGTGCACCGCCGTCGACGCCGCCGGACAGCGGGCCACGTTCGATCCGCAGTCCCCGTCGGATCCCTCGGTCGCCGTCATCGATCCGGCCGAGCAGTTGAACGCGATCGCGTGCCGGACCCCGACCGATTGCGTCGCGATCGACGCCGCCGGACGCGCCGTCGAGGGCGACCCACGCGCGATCGGGGCGTGGTCGACGAGCGGGCTCGCGTCCGGCGGGGCACTCAGCGGATTGGCGTGCCCATCCGCGCTCGAGTGCGTGGCGGTCGACGCACCCGGCGACGCGTTCGTCGGGTCCAGCGGACCGCTACCGCCGCCACCGGCGAGGCAAGCGTCGCCGTCGATCGCCGGCACGGCGACGCAGGGTCGGCGCCTGAGCGAGCGACACGGGAAGTGGTCCGAAGCCCCGACCTCGTACCGCTATCAGTGGGTGCGATGCAACCCTGCCGGCCGCGCCTGCGGGGCGATTCCGGGTGCGACCGGGCAGACGTACGTGCTCGCCACGGCCGACGTAGGGCGGAGGATCCGCGTCGAGGAGTGGGCCGCGAACATCACCGGGGAGTCACCCGACGCGACCTCGGCGGCCACCAAGGTGGTGAGACCGCTGGTGGCGGTGGCGGCCTCCCGGGTGTCGTTGACTGGCCTGTCCAAGCGAAGGCCGAAGCTCACGTTCACCGTTACCTCCGGGCCACGCGAGCCGCCGCTGCGGAGCGTCACCGTCCAGCTTCCCGGCGTCTTGCGGCTGTCCAGCGCCGGCAAGATGGCGGTCCGAGTTCGTAATCGGGCGGTCCGGTTCTCAGCCACCCGTAAGGGGCAGGCCCTGACGATCGCGCTGGCGCGTGCCGCCGGCGCGGTCCGGATCACGATCGGCCCTCCGGTGATCACGGTCACGCCGGCGGTCGCGGCCAGCGCGAAGTCGCACCGGCTGAAAACTGTCCGCCTCGTTCTCGTGGCGACCGGGTCGCGCGGCCCCAGGACCAGGCTCCGCTTGGTTGTGAAGACCGGCTAGCTCGCGCCGACGTGCGCGTGGCTGCGCATCTCGGCCAGGATCCGCTCGAGCCGGGGCTCGGTGTCGCGGTCGACGTGGGTCATAAGTGCTCCGACAGAGGGATGGACGGCGCTGATCTGCGCGTGCATCTCGTGCGCCACGGCGCGGTAGCTCGGGTGGCCCTCGCGCCCCGAGCGCAGCTCGATCAGCTGCATCGCCTCGCGCGCGTTGACGTCGAGCACGAACCGGATCCGGTAGCCGAGGCAGAGCGCGTACGGCGCGGCGGTCGTCAGGCCGCGATCGGCGAGGCGCTCGTATTCGCGCCGCGAGAGCTCGAGCGCGCGGCGGTACTCGTCCCCGCAGCCCGCGAGCTCGACCTGCTCGGGTATGTCCGCGCCGAGGTCGGGCGTCAGCGACTGCCACTGGACCGTGAGCATCCGGTGGCGCTGGAGATCGCGGAACGCGCCGTAGTCGGCGACGATCTCGAACCGGTAGCGGAGCGCCTCCAGGCCGCGCCCCGGGCGGTAGCGCCGGTTGGCGCGCTCGCCGGCGAGGTCGGCGAGCAGCTCGGCGCGCGCGTCGGCGTCGAGCGCGGCGATCGCCTCCCGCAGCTGCTCCTCGGAGGTGGCGCCGGCCTCGAACACCAACGCCGAGAGCAGGTCGTCCTCGTCTCCCTCGACTCGTAGCAGCGTGACCGACGGACCCTCGGGACCCTGGGCGGCGTCGAGGCCGAGGCGCGCCGCCCACCGCTCCCCGGCGCGCTCGCGCTCCTCGAGGTAGCCGATCCACTGGCCCCCGCGGTCGGGGCGCTCGACGCGCGTCAGGAAGCTCGGCATCACAGTCTTGAGCTCGTCGAGGATCATCCGGCCGTAGCTCCGCGCTTCCTCGAGCGGGTGCGCGAGCAGGTGGAGGATCAGCTGCTCGTAGGTCTGGCCGGTGGCGAAGATGCCCATATGCGACAGCGAGCTCGCCGGCAGCAGGCCGCGCAGCAGGTCGAGCGCCTTCGCCTTGATCGCCCGCGCGTGCGCGGCGGCCGGCTCGTCGCCGGCGCGCGGGAACTCGGTCTCCGCCCAGGCACAGACGCGCGGGAGCGAGCCCGAGTAGATCTCGAACAGCTCTTGCATCGCGCGCTCGTAGGCGGGGCCGAGGGACTCGTCGCGGTAGTACCGGTAGCTGGGGTGGGCGGGATCTGATCCGGGCATCGGCGCGTCATAGGCGATGTAGCGCGTCGACTGCTCCAGGTAGGCGCCCAGGCGAGGCCGCTGCAGGATCTTCGTGAGGACGTTCGAGACCCACTCGCAGGCGACGTGGGCGCCGCCGAGCTGCGCCACGGAGTCGTCGCCGTAGCCGAGGAAGATGCGCTCGTACAGCTCCGCGGCGCGCTTGCCCTCGCCCTGATCGATCAGCGCCGCGGCGTCCGGGAGGTCGTCGGCGAACTCCTCGAGGAACAGGCGCCGCAGCGTCCCCGGATAGCGCGAATACCGTGCAAAAAGCGCCGCCTTGACCGTCTCGGGCAGGTTGACGAGCGCGAACACGGGCCGGTCGAGGTTGGTGAAGTGGGGGCGGAGGCGCTCGCGCTCGGCCTCTGTGAAGCTCTCGACCGGATAGTCCACGGACGCCGGAGCGTAGCGGCTGATGCGGTCGATCCGGGCGGCGTTGTGGAACCGGCGATCCCGCCGCTCTCAAGCTTTCCGGTGTACTGGACGATCTAGGTGCCAGGAGCTGGGGGCAGCGCAACTTCGGCGTGCCCGACGACGATCGTAGGGAGAACCTCTTCATGGATTCACTCGCCGCGCTGTACCACATCACGCCCGAGAACCTGGCGCTCCGCCGTGAGTTCATCGGTCTCGACGGGGAGGTGGTCGCGCTGCTGGCAGAGCTTCAGTCGTGGGCCGACGACGTTGCCGACGCGGTCGCCGCGGACCTGGCCGAGCACCATTTGCAGTTCTCCGCGACCGCGGACTTCTTCGGCAGCTGCGCCGCGGAGAGGGGGCTCGACCTCGACGCCTTCCGAGCACAGTGGCACGCCGATCGTGCCGCCCACTGGCGGAGGATCTTCGCCGAACCGGGCCAGCCCCGGCCGTTCGGAATCGAGTACTTCGCGAAGCTGCTCGAAGCCGGATCGGCGTACAACCGGATCAACCTGCCGATGAAGTGGTATCTCGGGAGGTATCCGGCGTATCTCGACGCGGTGCGCCGGCAACTGCGTGAGAACCCGCCGCAGATCGCCGGCGAGCGGGATGTGCGCCGGGGCCTGCGCCGGCGCGGCGACGCCGGCGTCGATCCCGCGGTGCTCGCCGAGGCTGAGCGCGCGATCGGAATCGTCTTCAACTACGACCTCCAGGCGATCACGGACGCGTTCTACTTCGACACGTTCGCCACCATGGGTGTCGACCTCGACGCGATCCGCAGCCGCGGGGCCGAGCGCGATCTCTCAGACCATGGGCTCGAGCTGAAATCAACCGTGCACGAGTCGATGCGCCTGTTCATCGACTCGTCGCACAGCGTGCACTCGATCTTCTCGCAGGTCCGCGACAACGTCGACCAGACGACGCACGCGATGGCCGGGATCGCTGCGGCGAGCTCGGAGGTCGCCCAGGGTGCCGAGCGCCAGGCAATGATGCTCCAGCGCAACCGCGAGCTGGCCGACGAGGTTTCGGCCGCCACCGGCCGTGCCCAGGAGCTGAGTGAGCGGGGCGTCGAGGCGGCCGGCGAGGCGAACGGCGTGATGCAGCGCGTCAGGGTCTCGGGACAGGAGGCCCAGGCCGGGATCGGCGAGCTCGCCCGCAAGTCGAGCGAGATCAACGGGATCCTCGAGACGATCACGGGCATCGCGAACCAGACGAACCTGCTGGCGCTCAATGCGGCGATCGAGGCCGCGCGCGCCGGCGAGCACGGCCGCGGGTTCGCGGTCGTGGCCGAGGAGGTCCGCAAGCTCGCCGAGGAGTCAGGCGGATCGGCGGACACGATCGCCGAGCTCGTCAAGGAGATCCAGCAGGAGATCGACCGCGTCGTCGACCTCGTGCAGCAGGGCGCCCAGCTCGCGGATCACGGCGTCGAGAGCTCCGAGCGCGCCCAGCAGGCGTTCGCCGAGATCGGCGAGGCGATCGTCGAGATCTCGCAGAGCGTCGGCGGCATGACCGAGACCTCGACCGAGATCGCGACCGTCGCCGAGCAGTCATCCGCTTCGGCGGAGGAGATGTCCTCCGCCACCCAGGAGACGAGCGCGCAGTCCCAGGAGCTTCGCGCCTCGCTGGCCGAGCTCGCGACGACCGCCGACCGCCTGCTCGAAGCCTCCCAGCAGTTCAGCGTGTTCGAATAGCGCGACCGCCTCCCGGTTGGTGGGGCCAGCCCGCCGGCCTATGTATAAGTGGCCAAAGCCCGGCATTTGCCGGGGCCCTCGCTCACATAAGCACGGTGGACGTGCTTATGTGGCGCTAGGGGGGCCGCCGCGGGGGACTTTGCGACGAAATACATGGGCCGCGCGCTGGGCCAAGCGTCCGTGGGACCGTGCGAGCCAGTCCGGGACCCAGTCCCGCGGTGCCAGCCCGGCGCCCTCGACCCGGTCCGGAGGCCTCGACCCGGTCCGTCGGCCTCGACCCGGTCCGGCGGCCTCGATCCGCGGCCTGGCGGCCTCGACCCGGCCGGTCTCAGAACAACCCGGGCAGCGCGTTCGCCGCGTGCGTGGCCAGCGTGAACAGCGGCGACGGGAAGATCCCGAACACGATCGTCGCCGCTGCGAACACGGCCGCCACGAACACGACCTCGAGGTAGCGGAGCGCGGCGCCCGCCGAGGCCGGGCCTCCGACGTCCCATTCGTCGGCTTCGAGCGAGCCGCCCGCGATCGGGGCGAGCTCGCCCGGACCGGGCGAGGGGGGAACCACGGCCGGGGCCGGCACGGCCGGGCGCATCCACACGGTGGCGACGACCCGCAGGTAGTACCCCAACGAGATCATCGAGCCGATCACGAGCACGATCGCGAGCCACGTGTAGTCGCCCGAGACCAGCGCGTCGATCAGCTGGAACTTACCGATGAAGCCGACCGTGCCGGGGATGCCGGCGAGCGCGAGCATCCCGATCGTCATCGGCCAGGCGAGCCACGGGTTTCGCGCCCCCAATCCCGCCAACGCGCTCAGGTAGTCCCCGTCTGGTCGCTCGTGCTCCTCGCACACGATCACCGCGAACGGCGCCAGGTTCATGAACAGGTACGCCATCAAATAGAAGACCGTCGCCTGAATCCCGAGACGCGTGCCGACGACCACGCCGGCGAGCATGTAGCCCGACTGCGCCACCCCGGAGTACCCCATCATGCGTTTCAAAGACGACTGCCCGAGCGCGCCGGCGTTGCCGACGATGATCGTGATCGCGGCGATCGTCGCGAGCAGCGGCGCCCACGTGTCCTGGGCCCCGATCGCGGCGAAGTCGAAGAAGCGGATGAACGCTCCCATCGCCGCCGCCTTGGTGGCGGTGGCCATGAACGCCGTGATCGGCGTCGGGGCGCCCTCGTACACGTCCGGGGTCCACTGGTGGAACGGCGCCACCGATGCCTTGAAGGCGAACCCGACGATGGTCAGCCCGAGGCCGGTCAGGACCATCGCGTTGCCGAGCACGCCACCGGAGAGCTTGTTCAGCGACATCGCGTGACCGATCGCGGCGAAGTCCGTCGAGCCGGTGGCGCCGTACACCAGCGCCAGCCCGTACACGAGCGTGGCCGAGCCCACCGAGCCGACCACGAGGTACTTGAGGCCCGACTCGAGCGAGCCCTCGCGGCGGGTCTCGGACGCGCACAGGATGTACAGCGGGATCGACAGCAGCTCGATCCCGAGGAACAGTGAAACCAGGTTCTGGGCCGAGACGAACACGGCCATTCCGAGCACGCTGAACAAGAGCAGCGCGAAGTACTCGCCGTGCCCGGACTCCCGTGGCGCGATCGCGCGCCAGGACATCAGCACGGTCGCGATCCCCGCGACCGCGAACAGCATGTCGAGCTCGAGCGCGAGGTCGTCGATCCGGAGCGCCCCGGAGATGATCGACGCCGGATGGTGGAAGCGCCAGATGCACGCCGCGAGCGTGCACGCGAACACAATCACGGTCAGCGCCGGCACGACGTTCTCCCGGATCGCCGCGGGCCGCAGTAGGCCGACCAGCAGGACCACCAGGCCGCCGACGCCGAGACACAGCAGCGGCGAGAACGCCTTCCAGTCGATGTGCGGGCCCTTGATGTGGGCGGCCGCAAGCAGCAGCGGGGTCATCGGCTAGCCACCCTCAAGGCATGCCCGCTCGCCGCCTGGATCTGCGCCGGCGCGATCGTCGCGCGCAACGTCGGCTCCGACCGCTTCAGCCCGAACTGCGGGTAGAGCGCGAGCACGAGGATCACGAGCACGATCGGGACGATCGCCACCGCCTCGGGGAACGCCACTTCACGCGAGGCCACCGAACGCCCGACCCGGTTGTGGAACGCCGTGATGAACAGCCGCAGGGCGTAGACGGCCGCGCCGATCACTCCGAGGAACGCGATCACCGAGACCGCGGTCTTGGCTTGGAACACGCCGAGCAGGATCATGAACTCGCCGATGAAGTTCGACGAGCCGGGCATCGCGAGCGTGGCCAGGGCGACGATCAGCGCGAGCGACGCGAGTACCGGTGCGCGGAACGCGATCCCGCCCATGTCACGCAGATCCTCTGATCCGCCGGCCCGGACGGCCAACGCCGCGACGATGAAGAACAGCGGCGCGGTCACGAGGCCGTGGTTGACCATCTGCAGGAGCGCGCCCTGGCCGCCGGTCGGCTTCAGCGAGAAGATCCCGAGCGTGATGAAGCTGAGCTGCGCGACGCTCGAGTACGCGACGACCATCCTCGAGTCTGTCGTCGTGAACGCGACCAGCGTCCCCCATATGATCGAGATCAGGCAGAGCACCAGCATCGGCATCTGGAAGTGCACCGAGGCGTACGGGAACAGCGGAAGCACGATTCGCAGAAACCCATAGGCGGCCACCTTCGAGACCACGCCGGAGAACACCGCGACCGCCGGTATCGGCATCGACTTGTAGCCGTCGGCCAACCATCCGTGGAACGGGACCAGCGGCATCTTGACCAGGAACGCGAGCGCGAAACACAAGAAGATCCAGTCCTGCGAGCTGTGCGAGAGGTGCACCTGCTGCAGCGACGAGAGCACGAATGTCAACGACCCGCCGGTCTGATTCGAGGTGAGCACTCCCGTGGCCACCGCGCCGGCGAGCATGAAGAACGATCCGACCAGCGTGTAGATCACGAGCTTGGTCGTCGCCCGTACCCGCTCGCCCGAGCCCCACATCCCGACGAGGAAGTAGAACGGGATCAGCATCAGGTCGAAGAACGCGACGAAGAGCGCCAGGTCCTGGGCGCAGAAGGCGCCGAGCACCGCGCTCTCGGCCAGGCCGAAGTGGAAGTAGAAGCTCCGCGGACGGTCCCACTCACGGAACGACGACCACCACAGCGACGCGCTGAACAGCACGGTCGTGAGTAACACCAGCACGACGTTCAGCCCGTCCAACCCGAGCTTGTAGTGGATCCCGAGCGCGGAGATCCACACGTCGTCGGTGACGAACTGAAGGCCCGCGTGCCCCAGCTTGAACCGCGCGACGAACGAGATCGCGACCCCGAGCGTGACCAGGCTCCCAACCGCCGCCACACGCCCGACCACCTCGCGCGGGAACACGCTGGCGACGAGGGAGATCGCCAGCGGGAGCCAGATCAGGATTGACAGCGTCACTGGCTGATGCTCCGGGCAGAAGTCGAAGAACCGAATGGGAAGCGCATCAGCTACTGATGCTCCGGGGAGAAGTGGAAGAACCGAGGAATGGGAAGCGCATCAGCTAGGTGCTCGAGATCAGGAAGTAGAGAGCGACCCCGCCCAGGCAAACGATCATCAGCGCCGCGTAGTAGCGCAGGTAGCCGGTTTGCGCGCGGCGCACCGCGGCGCCGCCGGCGCGCACCGCGCTCGCGGTGCCGTCGGTGATCCCCGAGATGACGTTGCGCTCGAACGTCGTCGTGACCACGCGCCCAAGCCACGCCGTCGGCCGGACGATCGCGAAGTCGATGATCTCGTCGAAGTACCACTTGTTCGAAAGGAACACGTATGCGCCAGAGAACCGCTCGCGCAGCTGCGTCGAAGTGCCGCGCCGCGCGACCCAGATGCGATAGGCGATCGTGATGCCGGCGATCGCGATCAGAGCGCCGATCACGAGGCCGATCCAGGCCGAGCGGGTCGCGACCTCGAGGTGCGCGTACTTGGAGTCGGCGAACGAAGGCGCGAGGAACTTGGTGACGGCGTCGTCGATCCCGGGGACCTGGACCAGGCCGCCGAGTACCGCCAGGACCGCGAGCGCGCTCATCGCGATCTTCATGGGCAGCTCGCGCTCGGCGATGAAGTGCCCGGGACCGGGGAAGCCGACGTCGGTGTCCTCCTCCTCGCCGGTCATCGGGTTGCGCGGTACGTCGGCGTGGTGGAGGTGGCCGTGCTCGAGTTCGCGCGCCTCCTCGCACGGCTCGTTGTAGAACGCGCGGAAGATCATCCGGAACGTGTAGATGCCGGTCATCAGCGCGCCGAAGTAGCCGACGATGCCGAGCACCTCGAAGCCGCCGCCGCGATAGTCGAGGAAGCCGATGATGTCGTCCTTCGACAGCCAGCCACTGAACGGCGGCAGCCCCGACAGGGCCAGCCCACCCACGATGAAGCAGATGAACGTGAACGGCAGCGCTTTCCGGAAGCCGCTCATGTGGTCCAGCGACTGGTCGCCCGCCATCGCCCCGATGATCGAGCCGGCCGCCATGAACAGGAGCGCCTTGAAGAACGCGTGCGTCATCAGGTGGAACAGGCCGGCCGAGTACGCCCCGACGCAGACGCCCATGATCATGTAGCCGATCTGGGACATCGTCGAGTACGCAATCACGCGCTTGATGTCGGTCATCACCACCGCGATCGTGGCCGCGATCACGAGCGTCAGGCAGCCGCCGATCGCGCCGACGTCGGCCGCCGTCGGCCCCCACTCGAACAGCACGTGCATGCGCGCGATCAGGTACACGCCGGCGGTGACCATCGTGGCGGCGTGGATGAGCGCCGAGACCGGCGTCGGGCCCTCCATCGCGTCGGGGAGCCAGGTGTGGAGCGGCACCTGGGCCGACTTGGCGAACGCGCCCACGAGCAGTAGCAGGCAGGCGACGACGATCGGGGCGCCGTTGTGCACGAAGGTATGCGGCACCGCGTGGAACACCGGCAGGAACTGAACGGTGCCGGTGTGATCGAAGATGATGAAGGTTGCGATCACGAGCCCCACGTCGCCGACCACGTTGATCACGAACGCCTTGATCCCGGCGCGGGTCGCAGTCGTCCGCCGGTACCAGAACGAGATCAGCAGATACGAAGCCGCGCCGACGAACGCCCAACCGACGATCAGCAGCACGAAGTTCCCGGCCTCAACCAGCAGCAGCATCGAGAACACGAAGTAGTTCAGATAGCTGAAGAAGCGCGAGAACCCCTCGTCGAGCGTCATGTACGACACCGAGTACAGGTGGATCAGCGTTGACACCCCAGAGACCACGAGCATCATGAAGATCGCCAGCGGGTCGATCAGGATCTGCAGCTTGGCGTCGACGCCGGCCGAGAAGTCGTAGTCCCACAGCGACGAGGTCAACTGCCGGTGGTCGGGGCTGAGGCCCTGTAGTTTGATGAATGCGAGTACCGAGAACACGAACGACAGCGCGATCGCGAACGTCGCTATCCAGCCGGCGCTACGGCCGGGCCAGCGGGCGTAGCCGAACCCGATCAGGATCGTGCCGGCGATCGGGCACGCCAGGACGAGCCAGCCGAAGGTCGTCGCGCTCATCCCTGTAGCTCGTTCAGCTCATCGACGTCGATCGGCAGCTGCCGGCGGTAGATCGCGACCACCAGCCCGAGCCCGACCGTGACCTCGCAGGCGGCCACGACCATCACAATCAGCGCGAACACCTGACCGTCCTCGTTCCCCCACATCCGCGCGAACGCCACCAGCGCGAGGTTCGCAGCGTTCAGCATCAGCTCGAGACACAGCAGGATCACGAGCGGGTTGCGCCGGACCAGGACGCCGCCGGCGCCGATGCAGAAGATGATCGCGGACACGGCCAGGTACCAGCCGATGTTCACTACCAGCCGCCCTCGTGCTCGGAACCAGCAGAACCCGCGGAACCAGCGCCGTCACCGGTCAGGGTCCCGACCGGCTCGACATCCGGCTTGACAGCTTCACCGTGGACGACCTGGCGGACGCCGGCGGCCTCGGCCATCGTCCCCGTGTACGCCGGACGCGGCTGGTGGATCCGCGCCTCCGTCCGCTCGTCGGGCTCGAGCCCGCGCCGACGCCGGGCCAGCACGACCGCTCCGACCGCCGCCACCAGCAGCAGGATCGACGCGATCTCGAACGGGAACAGGAACTTGGTCAGGAACAGCTGGCCGATCGAGCGGGGTGCGCCGAAGCCGGGCACGTACGCGGCCCCCCTCGAGTTGACGCCCTTCAGGCCGGCGCCGAGCATCGCGATGCACAACTCGATCGCGAGCGCCAGCGCGAACAGCGGGCCGAGCACGCGCAGCGCCCCGCGGGTCGCGAGCTGTTCGCCCCCGCCGACGTACGCGACCACGAACACGTACAGGACCATCACCGCGCCGGCGTAGACGATCACCTGCGCGGCGGCGACGAACTCGGCGCGCAGCAGCAGGAACAGAGCGGCGAGCGACACCAGATGAAACGCGAGCGCGAGCACGCTGTAGAACGGGTTGCGCAGCATCACGACCCCGAACGCGCCGGTGATCGCGCCGATCGCGGCGATGAAGAACAGAACCGCGCTCACGTCACGGACCACTCTCCGGACCGGGCCCGCGCAAACCACCCTCGGAAGCGGCCAAAGCTACTCGCCCTCCCGCCGCAGCGGCGTGCGCTCGATCGCCTCGGCCAGCAGCATCTCCTTGGTGAAAATCAGGTCCGACCGCGTGTAGTCCGACATCTCGTAGTCGTGGCCCATCGTGATCGCGTCGAACGGGCACGCGACCTCGCAATAGCCGCAGAAAATGCACCGGCTGAGGTTGATCTCGTAGACCGCGGCATACCGTTCGCCGGCCGAGATGCGGTTCTCGGGCGTGTTCTCGGCGGCGACCACGCGGATGCAGTCCGCCGGACAGGCCGCCGCGCACAGCGAGCAGCCGACGCACTTCTCGAGGCCCGTGTCCTCGAACCGGTGGAGCTTGTGGCGGCCGCGGAACCGCGGGTAGACGGGGGTCTTTTCCTCGGGGTACTGAATCGTCACGGGACCCTCGACGACCCGCGCCAACGTGGTCTTCAGGCCCCTGAGCGTCTCGCCGAACGTCCGGTAGGCGCCGGCCGTCGGGCCGCGCGCGGGGGAGCGGATCACCTCGATCACGTCGTCGCTGACGTCGTACGGGGTCATGAGGCCACGATGATCGCGGTGACCACCAGGTTGAGGGTTGCCAGCGGCAGCAGGATCTTCCAGCCGAACGACATCAGCTGGTCGTACCTGAGGCGAGGAAGCGTCGCCCGGATCCAGATGAAGAAGCTGAAGACGAGCACGATTTTCGCCAGTACGACGAACGGGTCGACCCAGCCCGGCGGGTCGATCCCGAACGGCAGCAACCAGCCGCCGAAGAAGATCGTCACGGCCATGCCGGACACCACGATCATGTTCGCGTATTCGGCGAACAGATAGGCCACGAATGGGGTGCCGCCGTACTCCGTGAAGTAGCCGCCAACGAGCTCTGTGTCGGCCTCGATCAGGTCGAACGGAGCACGGTTGGTCTCGGCGAACGACGCCGTCAGGAAGATCAGGAAGCCGGCGAACTGGGGAATGAAGAACCACATGCCCTCCTGGGCGTGGACGATCCCGGTCAGCGACAGCGTCTGAGCGGTGATGATCACTCCCAAGATCGAGAGCCCCTGTGAGACCTCGTAGGAGATGAGCTGCGCGGCTCCGCGCATCGATCCGAGGAACGAGTACTTCGAGCCCGACGACCAACCGCCGAGCATGATTCCGTAGAACGAGATCCCCGCAAGCGCGAACACGTACAGCGGGCCGATCGATACGTCGATCCCGTACAGGCCGACCTGCTGTCCGAAGATGTGTTGGACGTCGCCCCAAGGGATGATCGCCAGCGCCGCGACCGCGGTGATGATCGCGATCATCGGCGCGATCCGGAACAGGTAGCCGACCGAGGTGGTGGGGCGGAACGGTTCCTTCATCGCGAACTTGACGATCTCGGCCAGGGGCTGGAGCACCCCGAACGGGCCCACGCGATTGGGTCCATAGCGAGCCTGGAAGCGCCCCAAAAGCTTGCGTTCGTAGACGATCAAAATCGGCAGAATCGCGAAGATCACCGCGAAGATCACGAGCGCCTTGATGATCTGAACCCACCAGGGTTCGAAGTAGTTGACGTCCGCGAGCGTGATCATCACGGCTTGCTGACCTCCACGACCCGCTCGGTGAGGGCGTTGGCTGATTCGTCAGCGATGCCGTCGGCGAGAAACACGGTGCCGGCGGGGACGCCGGACCGGACGTGGGCACTGCCGCGAAGGCGCGTGCCGTTCTGAGCCACGTCGATCGCATCTCCGTTACCGATGCCGAGCCGACGCGCGTCCTCGGGCGAGAGCTCGACCTGCTGGCGGGCGACGGTGAACTTGAGCGCCGGCGAGATCTCGACCTCGGGTGCCGCCCAGATCGAGCGGTAGGTCCCGAGCCGAAGCGCCCCGTTGGAAGAAGCGATGGCCGCGGCGGACTTCGCCGGCCGCGCGTGCCGGGCCTGACCTGACGCCGGCGCCGGCAGCTCTGAGGCCACGTCGAGCTCGGGCCAGCGAACACCGCGGCCCGCGATCGCCTCGAGCGTGATCCCGCGGTAGAACGGGACCGCCTGCACGAGCTGCGCGAACGCCATCGGTGAGGTCAGCACGCCGGTGTCGAGGCCGGCGCGCCTGGCGATCTCGGCGATAACCGACCAGCCGGCGCGGACCGAGCCGGGGTGGGCGATCGCGGTCCGCAGCCGTTGGAGGCGGCCGTCGGGATGGACGACCGTCCCTTCCTTCTCGGCGTAGGACTCGGCGGGGAAGATTACGTTGGCGTGCTCCTCGAGGCCCTCGGTGAGGACCGAGGCGTGCGCGACGACCAGCCCAGCGCGGTGAAGCGCCTGCTCCCACAGGGCCCGGTCGGAACGGTCGCGGATCGGATCGGTTTGGAACAGCCACAACGCGGTGATCTCGCCGTCGACCACGGCCCGCGCGATCTCTGCCCCGCCGCGACCCGGCATGGTGACCTCGCTCGCGGCGACGTCTCTATAGCCGGGACCTGTGCCGGGCACCGCTCCCGCCTCACGCAGTCCGCGCCCGTTCGCGCCGGCGGGGATCTCGAGAAGGCCGGCGCCGTCACGTCCGTCGAGGCGGAGGCGACCCGCGATGCTCAGCAGCGTGCCGAGCGCCTCCTCAGAGAGCGACCGCTCGCCCCACAGGATCACGATGTCCTCGCCGCCGTCGCGTAGCAGCTCGGCGACCCGCCCCACATCGGAGTCGGAGTCCGCGCCTGGGTCAGAACCGCCAGCGAGCGCCACATCGAGCGCGGCCAGGAACTCGGCCTCGCCGCCCGGTGGAAAGCGCACCGAGAGCCTCGCGTTCGGGTCGAGCGCGCTGGGCCGCGAGGTCGCGATCGCCAGCTTGACGCCGCGGCGCCGAACCCCCTTGCGGATCCGCAGGTCGAAGATCGGCGCATCGTCGATCGGCTCGCACCCGACCATCAGGATCGTGTGCGCGAACTCGAGGTCGACCACGGTCGCCTGCAGTGACGGGGCCGCAAGTGCACGCATCAGATCCGGCGACAGGCGCTCGCCGTCCCGCGAGTCGACGTCCGAGGACCGGAGCCCTTCGCGCATCAGCCGCGCGATCAGGAACCCCTCTTCGTTGGTGGCCTGACCGCCGACGAGCGTGCCGACCGCGCCCTGGTGGCGCGCGAGGCCGGCCGCGACGTCCAGCGCCCGATCCCACGACACCGGACGCAGGCTCCCGCCATCGCGGACCATAGGCTGCGTGATCCGCTCGTCGACGTGGATCGCCTGATAGGCGAACCGGCCCTTGTCGCACAGCCAGCCGTCGTCCACGCCCTCGTGCTTGGGCTCGCGCGCGAGCACGCGCATGACCTTCTCGTCGCGCACGGTGAACTCGACGTTGCATTGCGAGGGACACAGAGTGCAGATCCCGGTCGCATTCTCGATGTCCCACGGCCGCGCTCGGAACCGGTAAGGCTGCGATGTCAGAGCCCCGACCGGGCACAGCTCGATGATGTTGCCGCTGAACGGCGCGACGTACGGATGGCCGTCGAACGTGCCCACGAACGTGTGGGCCCCGCGCTCGGTGAAGATCAGCTGGTAGTCCTCCGAGATCTCCTGGGAGAACCGCACGCAGCGGTAGCAGAGGATGCACCGCTCACGGTCGATCGCGATCAGCGGCGACAGCGCCAGCGGCTTCTCGAAGTGGCGCTTGGGCTCGATGAACCGCGACCGCCCGAGGCCCCACCCGAACGTGATGTCCTGGAGCGGGCACTCGCCGCCCTTGTCGCACACCGGGCAGTCGAGCGGATGGTTGACGAGCAGGAACTCGACGATCGCGTTCTGGGCGTGATGGACCCGCTCGGTCTGGGTGTGGACGACCATCCCGTCCTTGACCGGGGTCGAGCACGAGGTCTGAAGCTTGGGGATCCCCTCGATCTCGACCAGGCACATCCGGCACGCGCCGACCGGAGCGCCGAGCTTGGCGTGGTAACAGAAGTAGGGAATCTCGACGTCGCCCTCCTTGGCGGCGTCGACCAGCATCATCCCCTCCGGCGCGCGCACCTCGCGGCCGTCGATCGTCAGCTGGATGATGTTCTCTTGGGGACGGGGCATCGAGGGGGATCAGTGCACAGGGAAGGGACCGGCGTGCTCGTCGGCGACCCCGATCGGGATCACGTCGTCCAAATCCGCCCCCTCGGCACGCTCGCGCGCTGCCTCGATCTCGTCCTCGAGTTCGCTCCTGAACTTCTCGACCATCGAACCGATCGGCATCGCCATCGCGTCGCCCAAAACGCACAGGCAGTTGCCGATGATCTGCTCTTGCACGGACGCCATGATGTCGAGATCCATCGGGGTTGCCTCCCCCGACTGGATCCGTTCGAGCATCTTGACTGTCCAGTTCGTGCCCTCACGGCAGGGCACGCACTTCCCACACGACTCGTGCGCGTAGAACTTGGCCACCTTCAGCGCGACCTCGAGCACCGTGTGCGAGTCGTCGACGATGATGATCGCGCCCGATCCGAGCATCGATCCCGCCTTCGCCATCGAGTCGAAGTCGTAGGGGAGGTCGAGGTCGTCCTTGGTCAGCACCGGCGAGCTGGAGCCGCCGGGGAACCAGAACTTGATCTCGCGCCCCTCCTCGGGGCCGCCGGCGAGGCCGTAGATGAGCTCTCGTGAGGGGACCCCGAGCTCGATCTCGTAGTTGCCGGGCCGCTGCACGTCTCCCGAGATCGACACGACCTTTGTGCCGGTCGACGTCTCGGTCCCGAGCTCGGCGTACTCCTTGCCGCCCATCCGGATGATCGCCGGCACGGTGGCGAGCGTCTCGACGTTGTTGATCAGCGTGGGGCCGTGGTAGAGGCCCTCGATCGCCGGGAACGGCGGCTTCAGGCGGGGGTTGCCGCGCTTGCCCTCGAGTGAGTCGAGCAGGCCGGTCTCCTCGCCGCAGATGTAGGCGCCCGCGCCGCGGTGAAGGACGAGCGACACGGAATGCTCGGATCCGAGGATCCGCTCACCGATATATCCGGCGTCGCGCGCCTCGGCGATCGCCGCCTCGAGGATGTCAGCCTGGTGCGCGTACTCACCGCGGATATAGATGAACGTGCGGCTGATCTCGCCGGCATACGAGGCGATCAGGATGCCCTCAATCAGCATGTGCGGGCTCTTCTGCATGATCTCGCGGTCCTTGAACGTCCCGGGCTCGGACTCGTCGGCGTTGCAGACTAGGTACTTGTCCATGTCACCGTGGGGCAGGAACGAGATCTTGCGACCCATCTGGAAACCGGCGCCGCCGCGCCCGCGGATGCCCGAGTCCATCAGGTTGTTCAGGACCTCGTCGGGCGTCATCTCCAGCAGCGCCTTGCGGAGCGCCTGGTAGCCGCCGCGCCGCTCGTACACCGGCAACGTGTTCAGCCCGGGCTCGTCAATCCGGTCGAACAGGATCTTCACTCGGCGTCCTCCGCTTGATCCGAGTCCTGGCCGGCCGGGTGCTGATCCTGGTCGGTGTGCGCGTCGGGCTCCGGGTGCTCGTCGAGCTGTTCGCTGGTCATCTCGATCGCGGCGGTCGGCCCCGGACGGTCCTCGGTGTCGCCCTCGGGGCCGAGCCCGGCAGTATCGGCCGTCTCGGTGGTGTCGCGATCCGGCGGGCCGAAGTCCGTCTCCTCCTCGGCCACCTCCGAGGCGCCGCCGTCAGGCGCCGCCGTTCCTGTCCCAATCCGGTCCGCACTACGCCGGTAGCGAAGCTGCTTGTGTTCGAGCACGGCCCGCCCGGCGCGCAGGTCCTCGACGATCCGCGCGGCGTCGTCGAGCTCGAGCGGCCCCACGTACTCGCCGTTGACCGACGCCATCGGCGCGATGTCGCATGCTCCCAGGCACTCGAACGAGCGGACGTCGACGTCCGGGTCGCCCTCGGCCGCGTCCAGCATCGCTGCGAAGAACTCGTCGGCGCCGAGCAGCGAACAGGAGATGTTCGTGCACACGTACACGTCGTTCCGCGGCTTCGGAACGGTCGAGAACATGTCGTAGAACGTCGCCACCGCGGTGAGATACGCCGGGGTGAGCTGCATCACCGAGGCCACCTCGTCGATCGCCTGCGGCGAGCACCAGCCATGCACCTCCTGCGCGGCGTGGAGCGCCGGGATCGCGGCCGACCGGCGGTCCGGGTACTTGGCCATCGCCGTCTCGATCGTCTCCTTGAGTCCGGGCGCGACCGGCGTCGTCGCCGGGTCGGGGATGGTCGCCGGATCCTTCGTCAGGTCAACGGCCTGGTCCCATCCGGGGACGCGCGACCCGTGGCCGAACCGCGGTACCGGTCGCCTGGTAGCGCTCACCGGTCGATACCCCCGAGGATGGGGTCCAGCATGGCCAGCGTCGCGATCAGGTCCGCGATGTAGCTGTCCTTGACCATCGGCGCCAGGGCCTGCAGGTTCACGAAGCTCGGATCGCGCATGTGCACGCGGGCGGGCTTGGCCGACCCATCGGACCGGACGAAGCAGCCGAGCTCTCCGCGCGGGCTCTCGATCGGGTAGTACGCCTCGCCCGGCGGCACGCGGAAGCCCTCGGTGACGAGCTTGAAGTGGTGGATCAGCGCTTCCATCGAGGTCGCGAGCTCGTGACGGGGCGGGAGCGCAACCTTGCGATCAGTGGTGATGTGAGGGCCCTCGGGCAGGGCGTCGAGCGCCTGCTCGATGATCTTGCACGACTCGTAGAACTCGGCGTGGCGGACGCGATAGCGGTCGTAGTTGTCCCCGACGGTCCCGACCGGGATCTTGAAGTCGAAGTGGTCATAGCTCGAGTAGGGATGGGCCTTGCGCAGGTCCCAAGGCTCCCCGGCCGCTCGCAGCAGCGGACCGGTCACCCCCAGCTCGAGCAGCGTCTCCTTGTCGAGCGGGCAGGTGCCGCGAAGCCGCTCGAGGAGGATCTGGTTCTTCTCGAACAGGTCGGCGTACTGGTCCGCGCGGGTTGGCATGATCTTCAGGAACGCGCGCAGCTTCTGTTCGAAGCCGCGCGGGATGTCCTCCATCACGCCGCCGACCTGGAAATAACGAGTGTGCATCCGCTGCCCCGAGGACATCTCGAACAGGTCGAGTACCAGCTCCCGCTCGCGGAAGCAGTACCAGAACATCGAGATCGCACCGAGGTCGAGCGCGCTCGTGCCGAGCCACACCAGATGCGAGGCGATCCGGTTGAGCTCGAGGTGGATCACCCGCAGGTACTGCGCGCGCGGGGGTACCTCGATGTCGAGCAGCGCCTCGACCGCGCCGCAGTACGCCAGCGCGTTGAAGTAGTAGCTCAGGTAGTCCATCCGCTCGACCACCGGGATCACCTTCCAGTACGCCTTGTCCTCGGCGGTCTTCTCGATCCCGGTGTGGACGTAGCCGATGATCGGCTTGATGTCGCGGACGACCTCGCCTTCGAGCGTGGCGATCAGCCGTAGCACGCCGTGGGTCGACGGATGGTGGGGTCCGATGTTGAGCGTCAGCAGCTCGTGGGTCTCGCCCACCCCTGCGGGCGAGCTTGAGAGCGTGATCGACTCCTCGCGCTTGCGATAGTCCTCGGGGCTGAGCGAGATCTCCCCGCCGCCCGTGCCTGAGTCCGTGACGGTCACATGTACTTCCCGTAACTCTGCTCTTCGTTGTACGTGAACAGGACCGGTTCTCCACCGACCGGAAAGTCGCGCCGTTGCGGGTGGCCCTCGTAGTCCTCGGGCATCAGGATCCGCCGCATGTCGGGGTGGCCCTCGAACACCACGCCGAACATGTCGTAGACCTCGCGCTCGGGGAAGTCGGCGCCGGGGAACATGTCGATGACCGAATCGATCCGGGGATCCTCGGTCGAGACCCTGGCCTTGACCGAAATCCGGTCGACGCGCCGGCGGTCGAGCAGCTCGTAGAGCACGCCGAGGCGGGGCTCGTACGGGTAGTAGTCGACGCCGTGGAGGCTCGCGAGCATCCTGTAGCCGTTGCCCCGCAGATGCTCGAGCACGGCCTTGATGCGAATCGGGTTGACGACGAGCACGGCCCGGCCGCGGTGGAACTCGGTGTCGAGGATCGAATCGCTGTGCGCGTCGCGGAGCTCCTGGGCCGTCAGCTCGAGCTCCGTCGCGTCAGGCACCTGACGTGTCTCCGGGCTTGAACACGCTGATGTCGGCGCTATCTAGCGCCGCCCCGTCGGGAAGCAGCTCCTCGGTGCCGTTCGCCTCGTAGCGCTGGCGCCAACCTTCGGGGCTGTTTCCCTGGATCTTGTCGCGGAGCCTGAGGATCCCGTGCATCAGCGCCTCCGGACGAGGCGGGCAGCCCGGCACGTGGACGGCGATCGGCATGAACTTGTCCGAGGGCACGAGCGCGTAGTTGTTGAACACGCCCATCGACGAGCAGCAGGCGCCCATCGAGATCGCCCACTTGGGCTCGAGCATCTGGTCCCAGATCCGCCGGATCACGGGGGCCATCTTCATCGAGACGCGGCCGGACAGGATGATCAGGTCCGCCTGCCGTGGCGACGCGCGGAACGCCTCGAACCCGAAGCGCGCGATGTCGACCCTCGCGGCGACGATGTGGATCTGCTCGATCGCACAGCAGGCGAGGCCGAAGGTGAGCGGGTAGAGCGAGTTCCCCTGCGCCCAGCCGACGGCCTTGTCGACCGTGGTCGTGAGCACGCGCTGCTCGACGTATCGCTCAAGCTGCTCGTCGTCCATGCCGCGGAGCATGTCCTCCGCCTTCAGCTGGCGCACGCGCAAATCGGTAAGCCGCTCGCGCTTTATCTCCATTCGAGCGCTCCCCGGCGCCACACGTACAGGAACGCGATCATCAGCAGGACCACGAACGTCACGGTCTCGAACATCGCGAAGGTCCCGAAAGCGCGCAGCTGGACGGCGATCGGGAACAGGAAGATGACCTCGATGTCGAACAGGATGAACAGCATCGCCACGAGGTAGAAGCTGATCCCGAAACGGAAGCCGCGCTGGACCTCAGAGGGGAGCCCGCATTCGTACGGTTCCACCTTCGATCGATTCGGCACCTGCCTCGAGACGATCATGTTGAGCGTGCCGAACAGCAGCCCGATCGCCGATCCCAGGATCAGGAACACGATCGCAGGCAGATAATCGCGAAGCACGGCTGACCGTTATATCACCGCTGATGGGGACCTTGTAACACTGTGTTACTTAGTGATGATTGCGGCTAACGAATGAAGCAGATTCATCTCGTCGTCGGAGTTGTGACGATCGTGTTGTCGGGGGCCGCGGCCGCGTGGGGGGCGTGGTGCTGGTGGCGGGTCCAGAACAGCCGGTGGTTCTGGTGGCTGCTCCGCGCCTCGCAGGTCGCGATCGTCGTCGAGGCCGCGCTCGGCGGCGTCCTGCTGCTGCTCGGCCACAAGTCCCCGGGGCTCCACACGCTGTACGGCGTACTGCCGCTGTTCGTGTCGTTCATCGCCGAGCAGCTCAGGGTCTCGACCGCCCAGATGGTGCTCGACAAGGCCGGCTTCGAGTCCGCGCACGAGGTCGGCGCGCTGCCTCAGGAGCAGCAGCAGGAGATCGTGGTCACGATCATGCGGCGCGAGCTCGGCGTGATGACGCTGGCAGCGCTGGTGAACACGGTGCTATTGGCCCGGGCGGCCATGACGCATTAGCTCCGGTACGTGTCCGCATCGGGTGCCCGTGCGCCGGCCGCACGGGCTCCTTGGCCGCCGTATCGGGCGCGAGGCACCCGAGTGGGACACGCACCTTCGCAGCTTTGGCGAGCGTCCGGTGGCGGCTGGGCCGCTTCGCGGCGTCCCTGGGGAATCCGCCGCAACGCCGTAATGGGTGCGAATTCTGGATGCGGCGGATTCCCCCGGGGTCAGCGCTCAGCGACCAGGCCGACGTCGTGGTACTGGCCGCCGTACCACAGCAGCGGGTCGCCGTCGCCGAGGCCCATCGCGACGATCTCTCCGATCGCGATCGTGTGGTCGCCGCCGGCGATCAGCTCGCGGAGCATGCACACCACCCACGACAGGGCGCCCTCGATGATCGGGACCCCATCCTCGAAGCGATGCGCCACCCCCTCGAGCTTCTCGGACTCCGGCAGCTTCGAGGCGAACACCTCCGCCACCTCCTCCTGTCTGGCGCTCAGCACGTTGACCCCGAAGCGGCCGGCCTCGCGGACGATCGGGAGCGTGCGCGCGTTGTTCTCGAAGCACACGAGCGCCAGCAGCGGATCCAGCGACAGCGAGCACAGCGCGTTGGCGGTCATCCCGCCGGACGCCGTCGGTGTCGCGCTGGTGACGACCGCCACACCGGTTGCGAAGCGTCCGAAGACCTCGCGGAACAGCTCCGGACCGGGCTCGACCGTCATCGCCGCTCGTTATAGCGCGCCGTCGAGTGCGCGCGGGCCGTGCTGCGCGGTAGGTCGCGTGACCCGGCGCCGGCCCCTTTGGTTGCCGCCGTGGGGACGATCGCGACTTGGGGGCTGCTTGAAGCGAACGTCATGCCGGCCGGCGCCGGGATTGGGCAGAGCTTCGGCGCCGAGCCCGTGGCTCCTGCCTGATTGCGGCCCGACTTCATGGGCTATTTCTTCGCGCTGAGCCGGCGCCTGCCTGACGACCTGGCGCGCGAGCGGCGTCATCGGAGCGGGGCCGACGAGCTCGAGTCGGCTGGTGCGCCGGCGGACCCGCCCCGTGTACGAGCGGGAGACCGACGGCGCGCGGCTGCGCGAACGAACGCCCGTGGCCCGCTGAGTCGCCGAGACGACCACGGACGGGTCTCGCCGGGCGGTCCTTCCGTATGATCCCGCCCCGAATGAGCCGACCCGCCAAGGTCTTGATAACGGGCGCGTTGCTCGCGGTAGCGGTCCTGTCGAGCGCGTGCGGGACCCAGAAGATCTCCGTCCCGAAATCGCAGCCCGTGCTCTACCAGGGCGCGGTGCTGTTCAACCAGCGCTGCTCGGGATGCCACACGCTGTCCTACGCGGCTACCCACGGCTCGGCCCAGAACGTCCGCACGGCGCAGTTCAACAACGGCCCGAACTTCGACGTCCGCTGCGAGCGGCCGGTGGCGCGGGTCCTGTACGCGATCCAGAACGGCGGCTTCTCGGGGGCGATCATGCCCCAGAACATCGTTGTCGGCGAGCAGGCGCTGGCGGTCGCGCAGTTCGTCGCCACCTACTCCGGACGATCGGCGCCGAAGATACCCGGGGTCGTGCCATGCGAGCAGGTCCCCATCGGGTCGATCCAGTCGGCGCTCGCTGGGTCATCCGCACCGACCGGGTCGCCCGGGACCGTCACAGGGTCGAGCACGCCGTCGTCCACGCCCTAGCGGCCCCGCCCGGGTCGCTCATCCCCAGGAGCGCGAGTGCTTGACATCCAGCTGATCCGCCGCGATCCGGACGCCGTCCGCGCGGCGCTCCGCCGTCGCGGAGAGGGAGCGGCCGCCGCCGTGGATCGGGTGCTCGAGCTGGATCAGCGGTGGCGGGCGATCCGGGCCGAGCTCGAGGAGCTTCGCGCCGAGCAGAACCGCGCCAGCAAGGGCCGCAAGGGGCCGCCGACCCCCGAGGAGCGCGAGCAGCTCGCCGCGCTGGCCGCTCGCGGCCGGGCGCTCAGCGACGAGGAGACGGCGGTGCAGGCCGAGCGTGAGCGCGAGCTGGCGTCTCTGCCGAACCTGCCGGCGGATGACGCTCCCGACGAGGACACGGTCCTGTACGAGGTCGGGGAGGCCGGCGCCACCGGCAAGGACCACCTGGAGCTCGCCGGCGACCGCATCGACATGGAACGTGGGGCGCGGCTGTCCGGCTCGCGCTTCGCCTATCTCCGCGGTGACCTCGTGATGCTCGAGTTCGCGCTCGTCCGGTTCGCGCTCCAGAAGCTGCGCGGCGAGGGGTTCGAGCCGGTCGTCCCGCCGGTCCTGGTGCGCGAGCGGGCGCTATACGGGACCGGGTTCCTGCCCGACACCGAGCAGCAGATCTACCGGCTTGGAGACGACGACCTGTACCTCGTCGGTACCTCGGAGGTCGCGCTCGCCTCGCTCCACGACGACGAGATCCTCTCCGAGGCGGATCTGCCGCTCCGCTACGCCGGCTTCTCGACCTGCTTCCGGCGCGAGGCCGGAGCCGCCGGCAAGGACACGCGCGGGATCTTCCGGGTCCACCAGTTCGACAAGGTCGAGATGTTCAGCTTCGTCGCGCCCACGGAAGCGGCCGCGGAGCACGACCGCCTGCTGGCGATCGAGGAGTCGATCCTCTCCGAGCTCCAGATCCCCTATCGCGTCGTGGCGATAGCGGTCAACGACCTCGGGGCCTCAGCGGCGAAGAAGTACGACTGCGAGGCATGGCTCCCCGGGCAGGGCCGCTACCGGGAGCTCACCTCGACCTCGAACACCACCGACTACCAGGCGCGGCGGCTCGGCATCCGCTACCGCCCCGCCGCCGGCGGCAGGCCCGAGCACGTATGCACGCTCAACGGCACCGCGGTCGCGGTCGGGAGGACGATCATCGCGCTGCTCGAGAACGGGCAGCAGGAAGACGGCTCGGTCCGCCTGCCGGCGCCGCTGGTGGCGGCCGGTGCGCCGGAGGTGCTGCCGCCGGCGACGTGAGCCAGGCCGCTTGGGAAGTTTCTCTGACTATGTCCGAGTTTCTTCCCGACCCGCCCCCGGACTCCGGGCGTCGGATGCTTAGCTGACGACGCGGAGTGGGCGCGCCTGCTGGTCGAGCACCACGAGCGCGGCGCGCGGCGGTCCGCAGGACGCCACCCGGGACCGGAGCCGCACGCCGAAGGTGTTCCAGGGGCGGACGAACGCGCTCACGGGCTCGTCGGCGCCGGCGGCGGCCTCGACGAGAGCGGCGGCGAACCGCGCCGGGCGGCCGGCCTCCGCATCGGCTGGTACGAGCAGCTGCATAACGGGACGGTTCACGGCGCTGTCCTCGGTCACCCCGAGCAGCGTCTCAGCCCGCCACGACATCGCTTGGACGAGCAGCGAGCTGTCGATCACCAGAAACGCGTCGCGGTGGCTCGGGGCGATGTCCGCCCGCGTCTCGAGCATGACCCCGAGGCCGCACGAACGGCAGACCCGCGCCAGCGGCGCCGGCGGCTGATCGCCTTCCGCGGGGGCCGCGCAGTGGCCGCAGAACCACGAAAATTCGACCGGCTGGCCTACTGCCGGTTGAACGAGTCTTAGTGCTGGACGAGAATTGGTGTGTGTCCCCATTGCCCCTGAACGGATGCTAACTCTGTTTTTGACTGAACGGAAGCCGCCGCCAAACATTTGTGCAACTTGTAAGGCCGGTCGACTCTTTTTCGGCCGACTGTGAAGTTTCCGCCCGTGTCTGGACGAATAGGCCGCGCCCTCCCCAGGTTACTCCGCGCCGATCCACGCGATGCTGCGCATGCAAATTGCGGCAAATCCCTCTCCTCACGCTCCTCCAACTCCTCTTTTCCGAGCGATACCCACGAATGGGCAATATCTCTCCTCAAATTCCGCTTTGGCCCCCCCCAGGTGGGGGGTTCGGAGTCTCGAGTGGCCTGAACCGCCGTGCCGACCAGGTCCGGTTTGCCGCCCGCTCCATGGCCCCACGGAGGATTGCTGCACGGGCAGGGCCTATGTAGGCGCACCGACGGCTTGACAGCGGAGAGGGGGGGATTCGAACCCCGCACCTACCGGTCTGGACCGTCCCCGAGCGTCCCCAATCTCCGCAAATTGCGGGGTCGACGGCCCTCAGCGTCCCCCATCGATAGGCCCAGAGGGGTCACGCAACGGGTCACACGGACCCCGCTCAGACCGCCGCGCAGGCTCGGATCCGGGAGGCGCCAGCGTGTCCGAACCGCGTGCAAGCTTGTGCCGGTGTTCACGTTGAGCTTTCCGCGCCGTCAGCAGGCCCGGCGACTGCGCCGAGCCGCCACGAGCGGGTCGGCAGCGATTGTCGCCGGCGCGCTGGCGGTGACCGCCGCGAGCGTCGGAGCAGCCGCTCTTGCCGGGCTGCTGGCGCTGGTGATGGCCGCGCTGGTGCTCGACGCTCGTCGCTGGGTCCGCCTGGCCGCCCGCAGCCGCGTCGGCGCCCGGTCCGAGGGTGAGGTTCGCCGAGAGCTCGCCGCGCTGGAGGCGGAGGGGTGGAGGCTGCGGCACTCGCTCCCGTGTGGCGGGCCCGGCGATATCGACAGTGTCGCGATCGCCCCAACGGGCCTCGCGTTCGCGATCGAGTCCAAGACGCGCACGTTCGACCAACGCCACCTGGCCCACGCCCGGCAGACGGCGGCGTGGCTCTATCGGCATCGGCGGCGCTGGTGCCGACGAGGAGCGCTCCCGGTGCTGTGCCTGGTCCGCGCCCGCGGGTTTGAGGGGACCGAGAGCGGGGTCCTCATGGTATCGCTTGACCGCTTGGCGCCCGCGCTCAGAGCGAGCGCCGGAACCTCGCCCCGGCCCCGGTTCCTGGCTTCGTAGCCGTCGCCCAGCTGAGCCCGGACCGCTCCGGGGGTTTGCTACCGGGCGGGTCGAGAGCGGGCGGCGTCGGCGAACACGCAGGTGAACAGGAGGTGCGCAAGGCAGTCGGTGATCGCCTCGGGCACGCTGGGTGCGTCGCGGTCCAGGGAGCCGATCGCCAGCGCGGCGAACCGGCCGGCCTGCTGGGCGTGCTCGATCAGGGGTGGCGGGTCGGCTGCCGGTGAGGCGTGCTGGAGCCAGTCGGCGGTCTGCTCGTAGGCGAGCGGCAACCACTCATCGGCGTCGTAGCCACGGGATTCACCGTCGAATTCGAGGGCGAGGTGGCAGCGGTGAAGGGCGCCGGTGGCGGTGGTGTTGATCGTCGCGATCAGCTCGCCGACGACATCCGCACCACGCTGCGTGGTCGGCGGGAGGAGGTGCAGGACGTTGGCGGCGACGGCGAGGCTGATCAATCGTGGGATCGCGGTCGCCAGCAGCGTGATCGGGCGCTCGGGGGGCTCCTCGCCGGCGGGTAGGTCGTCGGCGCCGCGCTTGTAGGCGGCGTGGTAGCACTCGGCGAGCTCGTCGTCCGGCCACGCGCGGGCGAGCTGGCGATAGACGGCGTCGAGGCTCAGCACGGCCTGCGGGTGGGTCGCGGACGGCCGTGGTGACGGATCGGGAGGCCGTCGCGAGTGGCGCGATCGCGGGCGTCCTTGCGGAGGGCTCTGACGGACAGTGCGGTGGGGCGGTGGGGGCCAACGCGGCCCGGGCTCGGTACCTGATCTGTGAGCGATGAGGAAAGGCGCGTGGAGATGAACATGAGCGTGAATCGGGCGGTCGCGATCGCCGCGGCCGCCGATCGGAGGGAGCTGGGGTCGCTCTACGGGCAGGCAGTCTCGCACGGCGCCGCCAACACCCTTTGCACGCCCGGAGAGGAGCGCGCGTGCGGGACGTTGCGGCTGCTGACGCTGGCGATGCTGCGGCTGCCGGACCTCCACCTGTACGCGCATCTGCTGGAGACGCTCGACGAGGACCCCACGATCGAGCCGCTCCCGCCTCTGGTGACCTTCCGGCTTTCCGAGATCGCTGCCGGCGCGCTGCGGCTCGCGCACCGCGCGCTGGAGACCCACGCGCACGAGCTGGGGTATGAGACCGGCGCGTGGATCGGGCGGGCGCTGGAGCGTGCCCGCACGGAGTTGTGCGGTGATCCCGAACTCGTCCTCGTTGACCAGGCGCGGCGGTGCGCGATCGCGCTCACGCGCGCGATCGCGGCC